>NZ_JBITFF010000003.1:0-570181 GCF_044455885.1 Streptomyces sp. NPDC051109 | reverse complement strand
CGAGCCCGCCGCGCAGGCCGAAGCCCCGCCGCGCCCGGCGCGCCGCACCCGCTCGGTGGCGGACGGCTCGGCCAGCCAGGCCGTTCCCCCGGCGGATGCCGCGGCCGAGCCCGCCGCGCAGGCCGAAGCCCCGCCGCGCCCGGCGCGCCGCACCCGCTCGGTGGCGGACGGCTCGGCCAGCCAGGCCGTTCCCCCGGCGGAGCCGGAGACCGAGGCCCGGCAGGCCGATACGTCCCCGCGTCCGGAAGGCCCGGCCATCCGTGGCCGCACGGTGGCGCCCGGGCGGCGCCCCGCCCCCCGCAGCGCGGACGCGCCCTGGCACAACCCCCAGCCCGCCTTCACGGAACCCGAGCCCGCGCCCGAGGCCGATCCGGCGGCCGCGGCCGACCCGGGTCCCAAGGGCGAGCCGAAGACCACGCCCAAGACCGCCCCGCGGCCCGACGCCGCCGAGCCGGAGCCCGCCCCCGGCGCGGACTCCGCGCCCGAGGCCGATCCGGCGGCCGCGGCCGACCCGGGTCCGAAGGGTGAGCCGAAGACCACGCCCAAGACCGCCCCGCGGCCCGACGCCGCCGAGCCGGAGCCCGCCCCCGGCGCGGACTCCGCGCCCGACGGCACCCCCGAATCCGAATCCGACACCCACGGAGGCGACGCGTGAACGACGTCCTCGACGTCGCGCTGCGACTCATCGTCGTCTTCGCCGTGTTCCTCGTGCTCCCGCTCGTCGTCGGGCAGACCGAGCACAAGGTCATGGCCCACATGCAGGGCCGCCTCGGCCCCATGTACGCCGGAGGCTTCCACGGCTGGGCCCAGCTCGTCGCCGACGGCGTGAAGTTCGCGCAGAAGGAGGACATCGTCCCGGCGGGCGCCGACCGCCGCATCTTCCAGCTCGCCCCCGCCGTCGCCCTGCTCCCGTACCTCCTCGTCCTCGTCGCCATCCCCATCGGCCCCGGCGAGGGCGCCGTCGGCCAGGTCATCGACGCCGGGCTGTTCTTCGTACTCGCCGTCATGGGCGTCGGCGTCCTCGGCAGCCTCATGGCCGGCTGGGCCTCCGCCAACAAGTTCTCCCTGCTCGGCGGCCTGCGCACCGCCGCCCAGCTCCTCGCGTACGAGCTCCCCATGCTGCTCGCCGCCGCCTCCGTCGCGATGGCCGCCGGGACCGTGTCCCTCCCCGGCATCGTCGACGCCTTCCAGTGGTGGTGGCTCCCCTGGCAGATCACCGGCGCGCTCGTCTTCTTCACCGCGGGCCTCGCCGAACTGCAGCGCCCCCCCTTCGACATGCCCGTCGCCGACTCCGAGATCATCTTCGGCGCGTACACCGAGTACACCGGTCTGCGCTTCGCGCTGTTCCTGCTCGCCGAGTACGCCGGCATCGTCGTCCTCTGCGCCCTCACCACCGTCCTCTTCCTCGGCGGCTGGCACGGCCCGATCGCCGGCGGCTGGGTCTGGACCCTCCTCAAGACCGCGGTCCTCGCCTTCGTCGTGATCTGGCTCCGCGTCAGCTACCCCCGCCTTCGCGAGGACCAGCTCCAGAAGCTCGCCTGGACCACACTCATCCCGCTCGCGCTCGCCCAGATCGCGCTCACCGGCATCGTGAAGGTGGCGATCAGCTGATGCCCATCCCCGGATCCGGCCTCGCCAAGGGCCTCGCCGTCACCCTGCGCACGATGACGAAGCGCGCGCACACCGCCCAGTACCCCGAAGTACAGCCCGAGCTCCCGCCCCGCACCCGCGGGGTCATCGGCCTGTTCGAGGAGAACTGCACGGTCTGCATGCTGTGCGCCCGCGAGTGCCCCGACTGGTGCATCTACATCGACTCCCACAAGGAGACGGTCCCGGCCGCCGCCCCCGGCGGCCGCGAGCGCAGCCGCAACGTCCTCGACCGCTTCGCCATCGACTTCTCCCTGTGCATGTACTGCGGCATCTGCATCGAGGTGTGCCCCTTCGACGCCCTCTTCTGGTCGCCGGAGTTCGAGTACGCGGAGACGGACATCCTCGAACTCACCCACGAGCGCGACAAGCTGCGCGAGTGGATGTGGACCGTCCCGGCCCCGCCCGCCCTGGACCCGGCCGCGGAGGAGCCCAAGGAGATCGCCGCCGCCCGCAAGGCGGCGGAGAAGGCCGAAGCCGCGGCCGCCGCCGCAGCCGCCGAAACCACCGGGCCCACGACGCCCGAGACCGACACCCCCACCACCCCGGAGGGAGACGCGTGACCGATCTGACCCCCGCGGCCACCACCCTGGCCGCCGCGGCGACGGGCCACGGGTTCCTCTCCCCGACCGGCGTCGAGATCGCCTTCCTCCTCGTCGGCCTCGCCACCCTCGGCGCGGCCGCCGTCACCGTCACCACCAAACAGCTCGTGCACGCCGCCCTGTGGCTGGTCGTCGCCCTCGGCGGCATCGCCGTCGAGTACCTGCTGCTGACGGCCGAGTTCATCGCCTGGGTCCAGGTCCTGATCTACCTCGGATCCGTGGTCGTCCTCCTCCTCTTCGGGCTGATGCTCACCAAGGCCCCGATCGGCCGCTCCCCGGACGCCGACTCGAACAACCGCCTGGTCGCCCTCGGCGTCGCCCTCGTCGCGGCCGCATCCCTCGTCTGGGTCGTCGTCGACGCCTTCCGGACCACCTGGATCGACCTCGACGGCCCCGCCCAGGGCTCGACCGAGGTCTCCGGCGAGATCCTCTTCCAGCACTGGGTGCTGCCCTTCGAAGCGCTCTCCGTCCTCCTCCTCGCGGCCCTGATCGGCGCCATCGTGCTCTCCCGCAGGGACACCCCCGCCGACGGGTCCGACGACAACACGAAGGGGCAGCAGCGCTGATGCACCTCGCCTACCCCGCCGTGCTCGCGGCGCTCCTGTTCTGCACGGGCCTGTACGGAGTGCTCGCCCGCCGCAACGCCATCCTGGTCCTGATGTCCGTCGAGCTGATGCTCAACGCCGTCAACCTCAACCTGGTGGCCTTCGACGTCTGGCTGCGCGACGCCCTGCACGCCGGCCAGGCCCTCACCCTCTTCACGATCGCCATCGCCGCCGCCGAGATCGGCATCGGCCTCGCGATCGTGCTGATGGTGTACCGCAACCGCGGCACCTCGGACGTCGACCGGCTGCGCGACACCGCCGAGGGCCACGAGCCCGCCCCGAACGACCAGCCCGCCCCGAACAACCAGAGCGAGGTCACCGCGTGAGCACCACGACCCTCGCGGTCCTCGTCCCGCTCCTGCCCTTCCTGGGCGCGGTGGCGGGACTGCTGCTCGGCCGCCGCGCCCCCGGGTTCGTCCGGCCCCTCGCCGTGCTGCCGGTGCTGGCCTCGGCCGTCCTGGCCGTGCTCGTCGCCGCCCGCCAGGGCGGCGGCCGGCCGATCACCGCCTCGACCGAGCTGACGCCGACCGGCTCCGTGCCGATCGACCTCTCGCTCTACCTGAACGGCTTCGCCGTCCTGGTCGCCGTTCTGGTCGGCGTCGTCGCCACCTGCGTACAGGTCTACTCGACGGCGTACCTCCGCGAGGACCCGCGCTACCCCTCGTACGCCGCTCTGGTCTCCCTGTTCACCTCCGCCATGCTGCTCGTCGTCTACACGGGCGACCTGATGGTGCTGCTGGTCGGCTGGGAAGTCATGGGCATCTGCTCGTACTTCCTCGTCGGCCACTACTGGGAGACCGAGGCGGCCCGCTCCGCCTCCCTGAAGGCCTTCCTCGTCACCAAGCTCGGCGACGTCCCCTTCCTGATCGGCCTGTTCGCGCTCGCCGCCGACGCCGGCTCCTTCGAGATCCCCAAGATCCTGGGCACCGTCGCCGCGGGCGGCCTGGACCACCCCACGCTGATCGCGCTGCTGCTGCTCTCCGGAGTCGCGGGCAAGTCCGCGCAGTTCCCGCTGCACACCTGGCTCCCCGATGCCATGGCGGGCCCCACCCCGGTCTCCGCGCTGATCCACGCCGCGACGATGGTCGCCGCCGGTGTCTACTTCGTCGCCCGCCTCCTCCCGGTCTTCGCGGCCTCCGCGGCCGCCCTGGTGGTCATGGCCGTCATGGCCGCCGTCACGATGGTCGGCTCCGGCCTCGCCGCCCTGGCCCAGGACGACATCAAGCGCGTACTGGCCTACTCCACGATCGGCCAGCTCGGCTACATGACCGGGGCCCTGGCCGTCGCCGACCGCGGCGCCGCCGTCTTCCACCTCCTGTCCCACGGCGTTTTCAAGGCGCTCCTGTTCCTCGGCGCCGGCGTGATCATCCACGCCGCCGGGACGAACTCCCTGGCCGCCATGTCCCGCATGGACGGCCTGGCCAAGCGCATCCCCGACGCCTTCTGGACCATGACGATCGCGCTGCTCGCGCTCGCCGCGATCCCGCCCTTCGCGGGCTTCTTCTCCAAGGAGGCCGTCCTCGTCGCCGCCGAGCACGCCGCCACCGGACACTCGGAGTCCGCTCCCAGCGCCGCCGGCTGGCTCGTCCTCGTCGCCGGCGTACTGACCGCCCTGCTCACCGCCGCCTACGCCACCCGGCTGTGGCTGATGGCCTTCCGCGGACGGGGCGCCGCCGCCCCCGACCACGGCAAGGAGCCCGTCGCCATGACCGGCGTGCTGTGGGTGCTCGCGGTCCCGTCCATCGGACTCGGCCTCGCCGCCGGCCCGATCGCCGACTGGTTCGACGGCCGGGAGCTCGCCCCGACGCTGACCACCTCCGTCCTCGGCACCGGAGCCGCCGCCGTCGGCGCGGTCCTGACCTACGCCCTGTGGCAGCGGGCCGCCGCGAAGGCCGCCGCGGCTCCCGCCGCGACCGGACCCGCCGCCCAAGCCGCCGCCGCGACCGAGCAGCCCGCCGCCGTGGCCGCCGCGGTGTCCGCGGCCTCCGCCGCCGCCGAGTCCGCGGCCGAGACGCCCGAGGTCGCGGAGGTCACCCACGAGCACCCCGCCGTCCCGGCGGGTCCCGCCGCCGACCCCGGCCGGGCCCTCCTGGGCCCCCTGCACCGCCACGCGGCC
Organism: Streptomyces sp. NPDC051109; assembly: GCF_044455885.1. Classification (NCBI taxonomy): domain Bacteria; kingdom Bacillati; phylum Actinomycetota; class Actinomycetes; order Kitasatosporales; family Streptomycetaceae; genus Streptomyces; species Streptomyces sp. NPDC051109. The sequence continues at coordinate 565,211 of NZ_JBITFF010000003.1, read as the reverse complement.
GACGGCTTCCACCTCGACGCCGTCTACGACCGGCTGTTCGTCCGCCCCGTACGCGCCGCCGCGCGCCTCGTCCGCTTCCTCGACCGCGAGGTCGTGGACACGTACGTCAGCGGCGCCGGCGCCGGCCCCCGGCTGCTCGGCAGCCTCGTACGACGGGCCCAGACCGGCAACGTACAGAGCTACCTGAGCGCCCTGCTCGCCGGCGCCGTGGTCCTGGCGATCGCCACCGCCGTCCTCGCCAACGTCAACGCCGGATCGTGAGCCGTGAGCCAGCCGTGATTGATATCAGCCCGTCCGTGATGCAGTTCCTTCTGGCGTTCGTCGTGGCCGCACCGCTCCTCGGCGCAGCCGCGGCCCTCCTGCCCGCCCCGCCCGGACTCAAGGGCAAGAGCCCCGAACAGGCCGTGCTGCGCCACGGCGTGACCGTGACCGGCGTGATCCTCGCCGCGGCCGTCGCCCTCGCCCTGGGCTTCGACCGCGACACCCCGGCCCGCTTCCAGGCGACCACCGACATCAGCTGGATCCAGGCGCTGAACGTCCGGATCCACCTCGGCATCGACGGCATCTCGCTCCCCCTCCTCCTGATGACCGCGCTGCTGTTCTTCCTCTGCGCGCTCTACAGCTACTTCAAGCTCCCCGAAGGCCCCTCCCCGAAGGCCTTCGTCGCGCTGCTCCTCGTCCTCGAATCCGGCACCCTCGCGACCTTCGCCGTCCTCGACCTGCTGCTGTTCTTCCTCGCCTTCGAGATGGTCCTCATCCCGATGTACTTCCTCATCGCCCGCTGGGGCGGTGCTCAGCGGCAGGCCGCCGCCTGGAAGTTCATCCTCTACACCCTCCTCGGCTCCGTGGTCATGCTGCTCGGCCTGCTGCTCATCGGTGTGACGAGCGGCACATTCGACATGGTGGCACTCGCCTCTGACAACGGACGCGAACTCAGCCACACCACCCAGCTCCTGGCCGTCCTCACCATCGGCCTCGGCCTCGCCGTGAAGACCCCGATGTGGCCGCTGCACAGCTGGCTGCCCGACGCCCACACGGCCGCCCCCACCGTCGGATCCGTCCTGCTGGCCGGCGTCCTGCTGAAGATGGGCACCTACGGGTTCGTCCGCATCCTGCTCCCCGTCACCCCCGACGGCATGGCGACCTTCGCCCCCTACCTGGGCGCCTTCGCGGCCGTCGGCATCGTCTACGGGTCCCTCGCCTGCCTCTCGCTCGCCCGCAAGGGCAACAAGGGCGACCTCAAGCGCCTCATCGCGTACTCCTCCGTCGGCCACATGGGCTTCGTCCTCCTCGGCATCGCCTCCATGACCCCCACCGGCGTCAACGGCGCGCTGTTCGCGAACATCGCCCACGGCCTGATCACCGGCCTCCTCTTCTTCCTGGTCGGCGCCCTCAAGGACCGCTACGGCACCGCCGACCTCGACACCCTCGCCGGAGCCACCGGGGCCGCCCTCTACGGGCGCGCCCCCCGCCTCGGCGCCTTCCTCGCCTTCGCGGCCGTCGCCTCCCTCGGCCTGCCCGGCCTCGCCGGCTTCTGGGGCGAGATGCTGGCCCTGTTCGGCGCGTTCGACCCGGCGCCCGGCCTCTCCCGGCCCGCCTTCCTCACGTACATGGCGTTCGGCGCGTTCGGCACCCTGCTCACCGCCGCCTACCTGCTGATCGTCGTACGGCGCGTCTGCATGGGCGACCCCCACGCCCGCCCGGAACACCGGGCCCCCGCCGGTTCCGGATCCGCCACCGGGCCCGCGCTCGAACTCGCCGACGTCCAGCGCTACGAGTTCGCCGCCTGGACCCCGCTCATGGCCCTCACCGTCCTCGCCGGCTTGTGGCCCGCCGTCCTCCTCGGCCTCACCGACCCGGCCGTCCAGAAGCTCCTCGCAGGAGGCAACGCATGACGGCCCTGACGGCCTCCGTTCTGTCCGCCCCGTCGGCGGCCCCGGCCGCCGGGACCCCGAGCCTCGTCCAGAGCGTCGACTGGCTCGCGATCACCCCCGTGGTCCTGCCCGCCGCCGTCGCCCTGGTCGTCCTGGTCGCCGACCTCTTCGTACCGGAGCGGCGCAAGCCGCTGCTCGGCTGGCTCTCCGTCGCCGGCCTCGCCGCCGCGACCGCCACCCTGGTGCCGCTGCGCGCCGGCGACCGCGCCACCTTCTGCCTCACCACCGACCCCGGCGCGTGCAGCTACACCGCGGACCACTTCGCCCTCGTCATCCAGTTCCTGGTGCTGGCCGGCGCCCTGGTCACCGCCCTGCTGTCGGTCACCGCCGTCCGCGACGCGCGCATGCCGGCCGGCGAGTACTGGTTCCTGCTGCTGTCCTCCGCCGCCGGCGCCGCCCTGCTGCCCGCCTCCCGCGACCTCGCCACCCTGATCGTCGCCCTCGAAGTCGCCTCGCTGCCCGCCTTCGCCCTCGTCGGCATGCGCCGCGGCGACCGCCTCTCCTCCGAGGCCGCCCTCAAGTTCTTCCTGTCCTCCGTCACCGCCACCGCCGTGTCGCTGATGGGCGTCAGCTTCGTCTACGCCGCCACCGGCACCCTGCACCTCACGCAGATCGCCGACCGGCTCGAAGACGTCCCCGGGCAGCTCGACACCCTCGCCATGGCCGGCGTCGCGCTCACCCTCGTCGGCTTCGCCTTCAAGACCGCCGCCGTCCCCTTCCACTTCTGGGTCCCGGACACCTACGTCGGCGCGCCGCTGCCCATCGCGGGCTACCTCTCCGTGATCGGCAAGGCCGTCGGCTTCACCGGCCTCATCCTCGTCACGGTGATCGCCTTCCCCGCGTACTCCGACGTCTGGGGCCCGGCCCTCGCCGTCCTCGCCGCGCTCACCATGACGATCGGCAACGCCGCCGCCCTGCGCCAGCGCGCGGACCGGCCGAACAGCGCCGTACGGCTGCTCGCCTGGTCCTCCGTCGGCCAGGCCGGCTACCTGCTCGTCCCGATCGCCGCCGCCGCGTACTCCGGGCGCGACCAGATCGGCTCCACCGTCGCGTACGCCCTCATGTACGCCGCCGTGAACCTCGGTGCCTTCGCGGTGGCCGCCCTCGTCGGCCGTACGAAGCCGCTCCACCGGATCAGCGACTACCGCGGGCTGTACGCCGAGCGCCCGCTGGCCGCCCTCTCGCTGGCGTTCTTCCTGCTCTGCCTGGCGGGCCTGCCGCCGGGCATCATCGGGCTCTTCGCCAAGGTCACCGTCTTCCGGTCCGCGGTCGACGCGGGCCTGGGCTGGCTCGCCGTGGTCATGGCGGTCAACGTCGTCATCGCCCTGTACTACTACCTGCGCTGGACGGCGCTGCTCTTCCGCGCTCCGGAGACCGCCGCCGAAGGCGCCCGTACGAAGGCCCCCTGGCCGGTCACCGCCGCGATCGCGGTCACCGCGGTCACCGCCGTGGTGCTGTCGGCCGCCCCGCAGCTGGTCCTGCGCTTCGCGGCGGGCAGCCTGTTCCCGCAGTAGGACCGCAGGACCGCAGCAGCCCCGCGGCGCAGTCCGCACCCCCGGCCCGCACCCCCGGCCCGCACGCCGGTGAACCCGGTACGCCGTGACCCGTACGGCCCAGCGCCCGCCCCCGCCCCCGCCGTACCCCCGCCGCCCGGGTCTCCCGGGCGGCGGGGGCGCCGTGCCCCTGGGAACCAGACGTCCTCACCTCGCGTTGAGCAGGGAGGGAGGGTCCACTGGACCGTAGACCCTCAGATCCAAGGACGGGGCTCCCCTGCCGCACCATTTGGAGGGCGTACCGTGCACCGCCGGCACAACGGGCTGAAGACCGCCGTACTCCTCGGCGGGCTGTCCGCACTCATCATCCTCATCGGAAGCTTCTTCGGGCGGGGCGGCCTGATCATCGCCGTCCTCGTCGCCCTGGGGACGAACGCGTACGCGTACTGGAACAGCGACAAGCTGGCTCTACGCGCGATGCGCGCCCGCCCCGTCAGCGAGTTCGAGGCCCCACAGCTCTACCGCATGGTGCGCGAGCTCTCCACCTCCGCGCGCCAGCCCATGCCCCGGCTCTACATCTCGCCGACCGAGGCGCCCAACGCGTTCGCCACCGGCCGCAACCCGCGCAACGCCGCGGTCTGCTGCACCGAGGGCATCCTGCGCATCCTCGACGAGCGCGAGCTGCGCGGGGTGATCGGCCACGAGCTGAGCCACGTCTACAACCGCGACATCCTGATCTCCTCAGTCGCCGGAGCCCTCGCTTCCGTCATCATGTTCCTGGTGAATTTCGCCTGGCTGATCCCGGTCGGCCGGTCCAATGACGACGAGGGGCCCGGCATCATCGGCATGCTGCTGATCATGATCTTGGGCCCGCTGGCCGCCAGCGTGATCCAGCTGGCCATCAGCCGCTCGCGCGAGTACGAGGCGGATGCGTCCGGCGCCCGGCTCACCGGCGACCCGCTCGCCCTGGCCGGCGCCCTGCGCAAGCTGGACGCCGGCGTCAAGCAGCTCCCGCTGCCCCCCGAGCCCAGGCTGGAGACCGCGAGCCACATGATGATCGCCAACCCGTTCCGCCCGGGACAGGGCCTTTCTAAGATGTTCTCGACGCACCCTCCGATGGCCGAGCGCATCGCCCGGCTCGAACAGATGGCAGGACGCAGCCAATGAAGACCATCCTGAACATCATCTGGCTCGTGCTCAGCGGCGTCTGGCTGTTCCTGGGCTACTGCCTCGCGGGTGTGCTCCTGTGCATCACCATCCTCGGCATCCCGTTCGGCATCGCGTCCTTCCGCATCGCCCTGTACGCCCTGTGGCCCTTCGGCTACACCACGGTCGAGCGCCACGACGCGGGCGCGGGGTCCTGCATCGGCAACGTGCTGTGGCTGGTCCTGGCGGGCTGGTGGCTGGCCCTCAGCCACATCGTCACGGGCGTTGCCCTGTGCGTGACGATCATCGGCATCCCGTTCGGCATCGCCAACTTCAAGATGGTCCCGCTGTCCCTGCTCCCGCTGGGCCGTGAGATCGTCCCCACCGACGCGCCGTTCGCGTCCCGGTAGCCGCCACGGCGGCGAAGGAACTCGGGCAGGACGCCCGGGCAGGACGCCCGGGCGAACCCACGGTCGGAACTCACGGGCAGGAAGAACCAGTGTCGGCTGCGAGCACGGCCACGACCCTCTCGGTCATCGTGCCGATGTACAACGAGGAAGAGGCCCTGCCCGCCCTGGTGAGCCGCCTGCGCCCGGTGCTCGACGACACCCGCGTCCCGTACGAGGTCCTCGCCGTCGACGACGGAAGCACCGACCGGACCGCCGAACTCCTGGAGAAGTTCCGCACGGACTGGCCCGAGCTCCGCATCATCCGGCTGCGCGGCAACTCCGGCCACCAGGCCGCCCTGCGCGCCGGCCTGCACAGCGCGGTGGGGGCGTACGTGGCCAGCATCGACGCCGACCTCCAGGATCCGCCGGAGAAGATTCCGGAGATGCTGGACCTGGCCCGGTCCGAGAACCTCGACATCGTCTACGGCGTCCGCTCCGACCGCAGCACCGACACCGGCTTCAAGCGGCGCACCGCCGCCGCCTACTACTGGCTGATGCGCCGCATGGTCGGCAAGCAGGTGCCCGCGCAGGCCGGGGACTTCCGGCTGCTCAGCCGCGAGGCGGTGGAGGCCCTCAAGTCCCTGCCCGACCAGCACCAGGTCTACCGGCTGCTGGTGCCGTGGCTCGGTTTCCCGAGCGGGCAGGTGACGTACCGCCGGGGGGAGCGGGTGGCGGGCGAGACCAAGTACCCGCTGAGCAAGATGATCCGCCTCGCCGTGGACGGCATCACCAACTTCTCCGCCGCCCCGCTGCGGCTGGCGACCTGGCTCGGCGTCATCAGCTTCGTCACCTGCTTCGTGATGATCGCCTGGACGCTGGTGGTCTTCCTGCTCGGCAAGACCGTGCCCGGCTGGAGCTCGCTGTTCGTCGCCATGCTGTTCCTCGGCGGTGTGCAGCTGATCTGCGTGGGGCTGCTCGGCGAGTACATCGGCCGGATCTACACCGCGGTGCAGCGCCGGCCCACGTACTTCATCGGCTACGACTCGGCCCGGGACGACTCGGCCCGGGACGACGCCGCCAAGGGCCCCGGGCCGAACGGGAACTGACGGCGGCTCCGGGGGTAATGCCGCAGGCCGGGGCGATTGTCAGTGGCGTGGGTCACGATGGATGCATGGACGGGACCGAGCAGTTGCCGCAGCGGGCGATACCCGGGCGGGCGTTCACGCCGCGCGCGTGAGCCCCGCCCGCACCCCGTAGGCCAGGGCGCCCAGCGCCAGCACGGCCGCACCCGCGACCGCCGACGCGGCCGGCAGTGCGCAGGCCAGTACGACACAGCCGGACAGCCCGACCGCTGCCACGGCCCGGCCCTTGACACCTGAATCGAGAGTCCACGCCGAAGCGTTCGCGATCGCGTAGTAGGCCAGCACCCCGAACGAGGAGAAACCGATCGCGCCCCGCAGATCGGTGGTCGCCGCGAGCACCGCGACCACCGCACCCACGGCGAGCTCCGCACGGTGCGGCACCCGATGCCGGGGATGTACGGCGGCCAGCGCGCGGGGGAGATGGCCGTCCCGGGCCATCGCCAGCGTGGTCCGCGACACCCCGAGCACGAGGGCCAGCAGCGAGCCCACAGCCGCCAGGGCCGCCCCGACCCGGACCACGGGGGTCAGTCCGGGCAGACCGGCCGCCCGTACCGCGTCGGCCAGCGGGGCGGGCGAGGCCGCCAGGGCCCCGGCGCCCAGCACCGACAGCGCCGCCACCGCCACCGCGGCGTACACGAGCAGGGCGATCCCCAGGGCGAGGGGCACCGCCCGCGGGATCGTGTGCTCCGGATCGCGCACCTCCTCGCCCAGGGTGGTGATCCGGGCGTACCCCGCGAAGGCGAAGAACAGCAGCCCGGCCGCCTGGAGCAGACCGCCCACCGCGCCCCCGCCCAGGCCGCCGAGCCGTCCCGCGTCCGCCGCGCCGGACGTCAGGCACCCCACCACGACCCCGGCCAGCACGGCCAGCACCGCCGCCACGATCACCCGGGCGATCCGGGCGGACTTCTGCACGCCGCCGTAGCTCGCGGCGGTCAGCGCCACCACCGCCGCGACGGCCACGGCGTGCTGCTGCCCGGGCCACACGTACGCCCCCACGGTGAGCGCCATCGCCGCGCACGAGGCGGTCTTGCCGATGACGAAGCCCCAGCCGGCCAGGTAGCCCCAGAACGGCCCGAGCCGTTCCCGCCCGTACACGTAGGTCCCGCCGGAGGCCGGATGGCGGGCGGCCAGCCGCGCCGAGGAGTGCGCGTTGCAGTAGGCGATCACGGCCGCCACCGCCAGGGCCGCGAGCAGCGCGCCGCCCGCGGGCCCCGCCGCACCCGCCGCCGGGGCGAGCGCGGCGAAGATGCCCGCCCCGACCATGGCGCCCAGCCCGACGACGACGGCGTCGAAGACTCCCAGCGTGCGTTTCAACTCGTTGTTCACGGGCGGAGGGTAGCCGCTCTAGATGACGCCTTCCCGGCCGGTCAGCGGCGTCCGGTTCTGCTCCCAGCCGTGGAGGGCCGTCAGGCAGGCGTGGTCGAGGTGGCGCAGCCCGCTCAGGTCGAGGCGTACGGGGTGTCCGGCCGGCAGCGCGTCCAGCTCGTCGAGCAGCTTCGGCAGCCGCAGGAAGCTGGCGCTCCCCAGGACCTGGACGTGGAGCTCGCCGCCCTCCCACACCTCCTCGATGTGCACGTGCGAGGTCTCCCAGGCCGCCTTGACCACGGCGAGCCCCAGGCCGATCAGCACCCCTTCGAAGAGGTTGGTGGCGACGACCGAGGCGGCCGTCGCCACCAGCACCACCGCCTCGCCCCGGTGCGTACGCCACAGGCCGGCGACGGCGCGGGCCGGCAGCAGCTTCCATCCGGCGTGCAGCAGCACCCCGGCCAGCGCGGCCAGCGGCACGATCCGCAGCAGCTGGGGGAGTGCGACGGCGAACAGCAGCAGCCAGCCGCCGTGCATGACCCGGGAGGCCCGGGTTCGGGCCCCGGCCTCCACGTTGGCCGCGCTGCGCACGATCACGGCGGTCATCGGCAGCGCCCCGAGCAGTCCGCAGACGGTGTTGCCGACGCCCTGTGCCACGAGTTCCCGGTCGTAGTGGGTGCGCGGTCCGTCGTGCATCCGGTCGACGGCGGCCGCACTGAACAGGGTCTCGGCGGAGGCGATCAGCGCCAGGGCCATCACGGTGCCGAGCGCTCCGGCGGAGGCCAGCAGCCCGAAGTCCGCCCAGCCGGGCGGGGCGATGGCCCCCAGAACGCCGGTCACCGTCACCTTCTCGACGGGCAGCCGAAGCGTCACCGACACGGCGGTGGCGGCCGCGACCCCGACCAGCGCGCCCGGTACGACCCGCAGCCGGGCCGGCATCCGGCGCCAGGCGACGAGGACGGCGATGGTCCCCGCCCCGAGGGCCACGGCGGCCCAGTCGGCCTCGGCGGCGAGCGCGGGCACCGCGGCGAGCTTCTCCAGCGTCGCTCCGGGGGCCGGTACGCCGCCCAGGGCGTACAGCTGCCCCGCGATCAGCACGAGTCCGATCCCGGCGAGCATCCCGTGCACGACGGCGACGGAGATCGCCCGGAACCACCGCCCGAGCCGCAGCGCCCCCATGCACAGCTGCAGCACCCCGGCGGCCAGCACCAGGACCCCCAGTGCGCGGGCCCCGTGCGTGTGCAGCGCCTCGTAGACGAGCACGGTGAGCCCGGCCGCCGGGCCGCTCACCTGGAGCGAGCTCCCCGGGAAGCAGCCGGTGACCAGCCCGCCCACCACCCCGGTCACGATCCCCAGCTCCGCGGGCACGCCGGAGGCGACGGCCACGCCCACGCACAGGGGCAGCGCGACGAGCGCGACAACGACGGACGCCCCGAAGTCTTCGCGAAACGTGCCGACCTCAGGCATCCGTGTCCCTCCCCTGTCCCGCGGTGATGAATACCGCCAGGTTGACGGGCACGGGCACGGTTGCCCAAGTGCTCATTGGGGGCCACTGAGGCGCACGCGCCGCGTACGCCCGGCACGTGATCCGCACGCCCCCGACCACGGCCGGGACCCCTGGAAACAGCCGCGGCCCGCCGGTCCGAGAAGGACCGCCGGGCCGCCGGAGGGCAGGTGGGAGACCGCGATCAGCGGTAGTTCACGAACTGGATCGCGAAGTCGAGGTCCTTGCCCTTGAGGAGGGCCTGGACGGCCTGCAGGTCGTCGCGGCTCTTGGAGCTGACGCGCAGCTCCTCGCCCTGGACCTGGGCCTTGACGCCCTTGGGGCCCTCGTCCCGGATGATCTTCGCGACCTTCTTGGCGTTCTCCTGGGAGATGCCCTCCTCGATCGAGGCGAAGATCTTGTACTCCTTGCCGGACAGCTGCGGCTCGCCGGCGTCGAGCGCCTTCAGCGAGATCCCGCGCTTGACCAGCTTGGTCTCGAACACGTCGAGGACGGCCTTGACGCGCTCCTCGGAGTTCGCCTCCATCAGGATCTTCTCGCCGGACCAGGCGATGGTGGCGCCGGTGCCCTTGAAGTCGTAGCGCTGCGAGAGTTCCTTGGCGGCCTGGTTGAGGGCGTTGTCGACCTCCTGCCGCTCGACCTTCGAGACGATGTCGAAACTGGAGTCGGCCATGTGCTGTGGCTCCTTGAAGTCGGCTGTCATTGCCCCGGGGGGCGCGGCCGGACATCCCCGGCCCGCTCGGCAAAGCCTAGCCACCGCGCCCGCCCCCGGTGCTGATCAATCCGGTGGCGAAGCACCCCCGAGCATCAGGTATCGTTTACGTCGTTGCCAGGGAGCACCGCCGCAAGGCGGAAAAATGGCAGCGATCATGGCGGTGTGCCCGAGTGGCCAAAGGGAGCAGACTGTAAATCTGCCGGCTCAGCCTACCCAGGTTCGAACCCTGGCGCCGCCACGCGATGTGAGACCCCCGTTACTGCGGAAACGCAGTGGCGGGGGTCTCCTCGTATGGCCCAACGATCCGCTCGACCACATCGTCCTGGTCTCCTGTTCGTTCTCCGGACGTGAACTTCATTTCTGACACGCGCGGGAGGGTGGGCGGCGGCCTGCTCCTCGCCCTCCTCGGAGCCGGGATCCCGGCCCTGGTCGGGGCGGCACTGCACAGCCATGTGGGCGAGCCCTACCAGGAGACCACCCTCTACTTCGGCACCGAGCGCCCCGGCCGGGCCTCCGTCGCGGAGGAGGAGTTCATGGGCTTCCTGGACCGGGAGGTCACCCCCGCCTTCCCCGAGGGGCTCACCCTCCTGGACGGGCACGGCCAGTGGCAGCGGGACGGAAAGGTCATCCGCGAGACCTCGTACGAGGTGGTGCTGCTCTACCCGGAGAAGGAAGCCGAGGAGAGGAGCGCGCGCATCGAGCGGATCCGGCAGGCCTATGAGGACCAGTACCAGCAGGACTCCGTCGGGCGCTCCGACGACAAGGTGACCGCGGAGTTCTGAGAGCCGGTCACGCGGTGGGGGCCTCTCGGGGCCCCCACCGGTGGTTCAGTTGCCGGCGACGGCCTTCACGGCCACCGAGACCGGGGTCGATCCCTCGATCAGCTCCAGTGTCAGTCCGGCCGTCGCCGGGGTCTCGACCAGCTCCGCCAGCACGGCCGCCACGTCGTCGCGCGGAACCGTCCCGCGGCCCGTCCGCGCCTCCAGCCGCACCTGCCCGCTCCCCGGGTCGTCGGTCAGCGAGCCGGGCCGCAGGACCGTCCACTCCAGGCCCAGCCGCGTCCGTACGTGGTCGTCGGCCTCGCCCTTCGCCCGCAAGTAGAAGTCGAAGACGTCGTCGCCCTCGTGGTGCGCGTCCGCGCCCATCGAAGAGACCATCAGGAAGCGCCGTACCCGCGCCCGTTCGGCCGCGTCCGCGAACAGCACCGCCGCGCCCCGGTCCACGGTGTCCTTGCGCGCCACGCCGCTGCCCGGGCCCGCGCCGGCGGCGAACACCGCGACGTCCGCGCCCTGCAGAATGCCCGCCACATGCTCGACCGTCGCCGACTCCAAGTCGCAGAGCACCGGTTCGGCGCCCGCCTCCCGCAGGTCGTCGCCCTGCGCCGGGTCGCGGATGATGCCCGCGACCTCGTACCCGCGCGCGGCGAGCAGCTGCTCCAGCCGCAGCGCGATCCGACCGTGTCCACCCGCGATGACGATGCGCATGCCCCGACCGTACGACGAGCCGGGCGCCCCCGCCCGCGAAAGTCTCCGCCGCCGGGCCGGTGAGGGTTCAGGGACCGGACTCCGTACGGCCCTGCCGGGGCAGGTCCAGGGCCACCGCGACCGCCGAGTCGCAGTACTCCCGTACGGCACTCGTCCGGGCTACCACCCGGCCGCGGTGGATCACGATCCGGCTGTACGCCAGAGAGAGCACGCCCGCGATACGGTCCCCCCGTACGGCCAGCAGCTCCGCCGGGAACCCGGCCTCCACCCGCACCTCCGGCAGGCCCATCGCCTCCCGGGCGGCGCCGCTGACCGACGCGTAGGCCTCCGGCGCCCGCAGCCCGCCCTGGGAGGCCAGCAGGAACGCCGCCTCCAGCGGGTCGCCGCGCCCGACCGGGTTCCCGGCGTCCCGCAGCGCCCCGCTGCCGGCCGCGACCCGGACCCCGGCGGCGCGCAGCAGCCGTACGGGCGCGGTGCGCAGGCCGCGCCGCTCCAGGGCCGCGCAGTCGCCCTGGGGCAGGCACGTCACCCGTACGCCCGCCGCGGCCAGCTGATCGGCGGCCCGGTGCGCCACGTCCAGCGGGAGCCGTGACAGACCGCCGCAGGGGCCGATCGTCACCCCGGGGCGCAGTCCGCCGGCCATCGCGGCGAGCCGCGCCAGGCGGCCGGGATCGTCACCGTCCGTGTGCAGGTCGACGGGGCAGCCGTGCTCGGCGGCGAGTTCCAGGACGGCTTCGAGGAAGCCCGTCGGGTCGGGGTCCAGGTCCGGGCTGCCGCCGATGACGGAGGCGCCCATCTTGACGGCGTCCCGCAGCATGGCGAGCCCGTCGGCGCCGGCCGCGCCGGTGAGGAGGCGGGGCACGGCGACGGTGGTCAGGTCGGTGAGCCCGCGCAGCGAGCGGCGGGCCTGGAGCACGGCCTCCATCGGGCCGAGGCCGTGCACGTCGCCGATCCGGACGTGGGAGCGCACGGCCGTGGCCCCGTGCCCGAGCTGGAGCAGGGCGGCCTCGGTGGCCCGGCGCTGCACGTCGTCGGGGGTGTACGAGACGGGGCCGTCGCCGTCGGCGGTCAGCGCGGTGTCCCCGTGGGCGTGGGGCTCGGCGGGGGCGGGGAGCAGCAGGTAGCCGCTGAGGTCGACCCGGGCGAGCGAGGGGGAGGGCAGGCTGCCCGCGGTGCCGACGGCCTGGATCCGGCCGCCGCCGAGCCGGACGTCGACCGTACGGCCGTCCGTGAGGCGGGCCCCGGCGAGCAGGAGCGTGGTGGACTCGGCGGCGGCCGCGTTCGCGTTGCCGGGCGGGCGCTGAGGCCCGTGGCCGCCGCCGCCCTCGCCGCGGCCGTGGCGCGGGGAGGATGGCGGCTGCTGCGGCTGGCTGTCGGACATCGCGCTCCTGCGGTGGCTCGGGCGGTTCCTGGGCCGAGTGGCCGCGCCCCGCGGCCCAAGATCACGCAGCGTGCTCAGAGCCTAGGGCGCAGGGGTCCCCGCTTCGCGGAAGAGCGCAATAGTCGTACCGGTGTGGTGCCCGCGCGCCGGGGCGCCCGCGTGCGCGCCCGGCCGGGGCGGACGCTTCCCCGCGGCGGGTGCTTCCTCGAACGGGATCGGGTTGCTCAGCGTGCTCGGAGTGGCTCGCGGTGGCGCCTGGGATTGTGAGCCCGGACACAATCTGCCCCGAAATGGGCCCCGGTGACGCCCGGGGGGAGATCGGGAAAGCCTTGGCCGCCCCCTCGGAGGCCAGTCCCCGCAAAGGATTTGGGCGATGGGCGGGCAACCGTGTAATGTCTTCATCGCTCGCCCCAATAGCTCAGTCGGTAGAGCGTCTCCATGGTAAGGAGAAGGTCTGCGGTTCGATTCCGCATTGGGGCTCTGGTGAGAGAGGTTCCCCACCCTCGGGTGGGGAGCTGATCACATCAAAGCGGCGTAGCTCAGTCGGTAGAGCAAGCGGCTCATAATCGCTGTGTCACCGGTTCAAGTCCGGTCGCCGCTACCCACAGTAGCCGATTGCGGGGTCGGTCTCCCGATCGGCTACTCTTTTATGCGTTCATCCGTCCCATAGTCCGTCAAGGAGCACTCACGTGGCTGCCACCGACGTCCGCCCGAAGATCACGCTGGCCTGCGTGGAGTGCAAGGAGCGGAACTACATCACCAAGAAGAACCGGCGTAACAACCCGGACCGCATGGAGATGAAGAAGCACTGCCCGCGCTGCAACTCGCACACCGCGCACCGCGAGACCCGCTGACCCTAGCGAGTCTCGAAATACAGGCACCGTCATGAGGTCGTCCCCTTCACCGGGGGCGGCCTCGTGTCGTTTCCGTGATCGCCGGTCTGTGATCGTTTTTCTCATGTGACCGACTTTTTCCAACAGGAGGTAGGGAGCCATGGCGCTCGACCAGTCCTTCGTGGGTCGGAGCTACCCGCCCACCGATCCGTACGAGGTCGGCCGGGAGAAGATCCGCGAATTCGCGGTTGCGGTGGGAGACGCGAATCCCGTCTACACCGACCCCGATGCCGCCAAGGCGTTCGGCCACCTGGACGTGATCGCCCCGCCGACTTTCGTGTTCGCGATCACATTCGCGGCCGCGGGCCAGGTCGTGCAGGACCCGCAGCTGGGCCTGGACTACAGCCGCGTCGTGCACGGGGACCAGAAGTTCGCGTACTCGCGGCCCGTGCGAGCAGGTGACCGGCTGTCGGTGACCTCCACGATCGAGGCCGTGAAGTCGATGGCCGGCAACGACATCATCGACATCCGCGGCGAGGTCCACGACGAGACCGGCGAGCACGTGGTGACGGCGTGGACGAAGCTCGTCTCCCGCGCCCCCGAGGAGGCCTGAGATGACCGCGCAGATCAAGTACGCCGACGTCGAGGTCGGCACCGAGCTGCCCGCGGGGTCCTTCCCGGTGACGCGCGCCACGCTGGTGCAGTACGCGGGTGCCTCGGGCGACTTCAACCCGATCCACTGGAACGAGAAGTTCGCCCTGGAGGTCGGGCTGCCGGACGTGATCGCGCACGGCATGTTCACGATGGCCGAGGCGATCCGCGTGGTCACCGACTGGGTCGGCGACCCGGGTGCGGTCGTCGAGTACGGGGTCCGCTTCACGAAGCCGGTCGTCGTCCCGAACGACGGGACGGGCGCGCTGATCGAGGTCACGGCCAAGGTCGCGGCGAAGCTGGACGACAACCGCGTACGGGTGGACCTGACCGCGATGAGCGCGGGCCAGAAGGTCCTGGGCATGTCCCGGGCCGTGGTGGCCCTGGCCTGAGCCCCGCGCGGGCCTGGGCCGGGTGGGCCTGGGTTCCGCGCGGCCCTGGGTTCTGTGTGGCCTGGGCCCTGTGGGGCCGGGGCCCCGCGTACGGGCCGAGCCGAGTGCCGGGCGGGGCGGATCCCGCTCAGGCTCGCTCAGCGCGTGCCGATGCCGTGGGCGGTGCCCGCGGCGACGGCCCGGAGTTTGTCGGGGTTGGCCACGTTGTGGATGGCGGTGATGCGGCCGTCGGCGCCGAAGTCGAAGGTGACCGTGGCGACCACGCGGTCCGGTCCGCTGAACACCATGCCCGGGCCGCCGTTGACCTCGACGAGTTCGGCCTTCATGTCGGCGGGTGCGATGCCCTGGTAGGTGACCGTCCCGGTGGCGGCGAACCAGGCGGCCACCGTCTGCGCGCCCACGACCGGACGCATGGCCTGGCGGACCTTGCCGCCGCCGTCCGTCCACAAGGTGACGTCGGGGGACAGCACTTCCATCAGGGCGTTGACGTCCCCGCCCGTCGTGGCGGCGAAGAACCGTTCGGTGACCTCCCGCTGCCGCGTCCGGTCGGCGGCGAAGCGCGGCCGGCGGGCCCGTACGTGCTCGCGGGCCCGGTGCGCGGCCTGCCGCACCGCGGCCTCGGAGCGCTCCAGCGTCTCCGCGATCTCGGCGTGGCTGAAGGCGAAGACCTCCTTCAGGACGAACACGGCGCGCTCCAGTGGACTGAGCGTCTCCAGCACGACGAGCACGGCCATCGACACCGACTCGGCGTCCATGACGGTCTCGGCGGCGTCGCCCGTGGTGAGGATGGGCTCGGGGAGCCACGGACCCACGTAGGTCTCGCGCTGGTACCGGGTGGACCGCAGCCGTGCCAGTGCCACGTTCGACACGATCCGCGTCAGGTAAGCCTTGGGCTCGGCCACCTCTGAGCGGTCGGCGGCCGACCACTTGATCCAGGCGTCCTGGACCGCGTCCTCCGCGTCGGCCGCGGTGCCCAGGATGCGGTAGGCCACCGAGAACAGCAGGTTCCGGTGCCGGTGGAACACCTGCTGGTCGGGGTCGGCGGACGGGCCCGTCATCGGACCGCACCGTTCCGGGTGAAGCGGCCGCCGCGCGGCCAGACGGCTCCCGAGGCGGGCATCTTCTTCATACGGCCGTACGTGGGCCAGGGGGCTGCGGTCACCGTCTCCTTATACCGGGCCGCCACACGGCCGGTCAGGTACATGCGGCGCGGGCTGTCGTCGGGGCGGGTGAACTGCACCACCGCGTCGTGCCGCCCCAGGCTCACCGGCGTGTGGTAGTAGCCGAAGCGGAAAGGTCGGGGCCGCTTGCCCTTCAGGGCGCGGACGATTGACACCGCGGCGTGCACACCGGTCGGCATGCCGCCCTGGCAGGTGCCGTGCATGACGCCGTAGCCCTGGCGGATCGCGGCCGCGTCTCCCACGGCGTACACCTCCGGGTGCGACACCGACCGCAGCGAGGCGTCGGTGACGATGCGACCGCGCCCGTCCACGGCAAGCCCGGCGGCGGCCGCCAGCGCCGACACGCGCGTACCGCTGGTCCACAGCACCGCGTCGGCCGGGACGCTCCCGCCTCCCGCCAGTGCGACCCCGTCGGGCAGCACCTCCACCACCTCGACCCCGCTGCGCACCGTCACGCCCAGGCGGTCGAGCGCGGCCCGCAGATGGGCCCTGGCCTTCGGGGTCATGGCGGCGCCGGGCTCCTGCCGGCCCAGCAGGACGACCTCCAGCTCCGGGTACCGCTCGGCGATCTCCGCGGCGGACTCGATGCCGGTCAGCCCGCTGCCGCCGACGACCACCGTGCCGCCGGCGAGCCGTGCCAGCCGGTCGGCCAGCACCTCGGCGTCCTCGGCGCTGTTCAGGGTGTGGGCGTGCTCCGCGGCGCCCGGTACCGCCGCCAGGTCGGCCACACTGCCCAGTCCGTACACCAGCGTGTCGTAGTGCAGGACCCGGTCGTCGTCGATCCGGACCGTCCGCGCGTCCGCGTCCACCGCCGTCACCCAGCCGCGGACGAACCGTGCGCCCGTACCCTCCAGCAGCTCCGGGATGCTCAGCCCGGCGAGCTGCTGCCCGGTGGCCGTCATGTGCAGCCGCAGCCGCTCGGTGAACCGTTCCTGCGCGTTCACCAGGGTCACCTGCACGTCCTCGCGCCGCCCCACCCGGGCTCCGAGCTGGATGGCCGCGGACATCCCCGCGTACCCCGCCCCCAGAACCAGGACGCGGTGGGTGGTGGCCGTGCTGCCCGCTCCGTGCCGTGCGCTCATCGCCTCGCCTTTCCACTCGCTGTTGACGACCACCAGATGCACGGTGCCGCCCGGTTCGTGACACGGGTCCGACGTGACGCGCGCCACGTCCGGGGCTTGACTTGGTTAGTGATTGAGCACTAACTTTGCTCCATGGCAAGGATGAGTGCGGAAGAGCGGCGCGAGAGCGTCATCCGCGCGGCGATGCACGAGTTCGCCCGCGGCGGCTACCACGGGACCTCCACCGAGGCGATCGCCAAACGGGTGGGCGTCTCGCAGCCGTACCTGTTCCGCCTCTTCCCCAACAAGCCGGCCATCTTCCTCGCCGCCGCCGAGCGCTGCCTGCGGGACACCCGTGAGGTGTTCGCGGCCGCCGCCGAAGGGCTGGAGGGCGAAGAGGCCGGGCTGGCCATGGCGAACGCGTACGCCCGGCTCATCACCGAGGACCCGGACAAGCTCCAGATGCAACTCCAGATGTACGTCACCGTCGCCGCGGCCGAGGCCGCCGGAGACCACGAGCTCGGCGAGCTCGTCCGCAACGGCTGGATGGAGCTCTGGGACACCGTCCACGTCCCCCTCGGCGGCGATGTGAACGAGACCACGACCTTCATGGCCTACGGAATGCTGATCAACAACCTGGCCGCCATGGGCTTCCCGCCCGGGCACCGGGTCTGGGAGGGGCTGTATCCCTCCGCCCGCGTCCAGGGCCGGGAGGGGCGGCCGGGGGAGTGAGCCGGCCCCCGGCAAGGTCCCTCGGCCTCTGCGGCCCCATTTCATGGGCCGGAAAGTTAGTCAGTGATAACTAACAAACCAGTTCTCACCCTCAGGGGGACATCGTGAACTCCTCGCACGACACCCGAGCCGCCCATGGAACCCAGGACGCCCGGGGCACCCAGGACGCCCGGCCCGCCCAGGGCGCCGCACTGAGCGGCTCCGCCGTCTGGGCGCTCGTCCTCACCTCCGTCGCCGGATTCATGGCGGCCCTCGACAACCTCGTCGTCACCACCGCACTCCCCGCCATCCGCAAGGACCTCGGCGGTGCGCTGGAAGACCTGGAGTGGACGGTGAACGCGTACACGCTCACCTTCGCCGTCCTCCTCATGTTCGGCGCGGCCCTCGGCGACCGCTTCGGGCGGCGCCGGCTCTTCATGGCCGGCCTCGCCATATTCACCGGCGCCTCCGCCGTCGCCGCCCTCTCGCCCGGCATCAACGAACTCATCGCCGCCCGCGCCGTCCAAGGCGTCGGCGCCGCGGTCATGATGCCGCTCACCCTCACCCTGCTCACCGCCGCCGTCCCGCCCGCCCGCCGCGGCATGGCCCTCGGGATCTTCGGCGCCGTCGGCGGCCTCGCCGTCGCCAGCGGCCCGCTCGTCGGCGGAACCCTCACCGAGCACGTCTCCTGGCAGTGGATCTTCTGGCTGAACGTCCCGATCGGGCTGGCCCTGATCCCGCTCGCCCGCCTCAAGCTGGCCGAGTCCACCGCCCCGAACGCCCGCCTCGACGTACCGGGAACGCTCCTCATCAGCGGCGGCCTCTTCGGCATCGTCTACGCGCTCGTCAACGCCAACGCGCACGGCTGGACCAGCGGCCCCGTGCTCACCGGCCTGATCGCCGGCTCCGCGCTCGTCGGCGCGTTCGTCGTACACGGCTTCCGCAGCGCGAACCCCATGCTGCCCATGCGCCTCTTCCTGGGCCGCGGCTTCCTCGGGATCAACACGGCGAGCCTGCTGATGTACCTGGGCATGTTCGGCTCGATCTTCCTGCTCAGCCAGTTCCTCCAAGGCGTCGCCGGCTACTCGCCGACCCAGGCCGGCGTGCGCATGCTGCCCTGGACCGCCATGCCGATGGTCGTCGCCCCGATCGCGGGCATCCTCTCCGACCGGATCGGCGGCCGCCCCGTCGTCGCCGTCGGGCTCGCCCTGCAGGCCCTCGGCCTCGGCTGGTTCGCGACGATCCTGAGCACCGACGTCTCGTACGCCGCCCAGCTCCCGGCGCTGATCCTCAGCGGCATCGGCATGGGCCTGTACTTCGCCCCCGCCTCCAACATCCTGATGTCCACCGTGTCCCCCGCCGACCAGGGCAGGGCCTCCGGCGCCAACAACGCCCTGCGCGAGGTCGGCGGAGCACTCGGCGTCGCGGTCCTGGCCTCGGTCTTCTCGGCCCAGGGCGGCTACGAGTCCCCGCAGGCCTTCACCGACGGGACCGTGCCCGCGCTGTGGATCGGCGCCGTCGCGGTGGCCGTGGCAGCGGCCTTCGCCCTCCTGGTCCCGGGCAAGCGGAACCCGACGATCCCCGCACCGGCCGCCGTCGGGAACGCCTCCGACACCGGATTCGCGACCCCCGCCAAGGTCCCCGCCGCCCGCTGACCGCCCGGCACGCCCCGACCGAAAGGAGCGCCCGTCATGCCCGACGTCCCCTGGACCACGCCCACCCCGCCCGCTCCCGGCGCCGAGGTCCACGTCATGGCCTCCCGCTTCGAGACCCGGACCCTGGCCGGCGCCCTCCGGTTCTTCCTCAAATCGCCCGGCATCATCCTCCAGATCCGCAAGGCCCCCGGCGCCCACGGCGTCGCACTCCGCGCCCGGGTCCTCGGCCGGACCTTCCTCACCGTCTCCGCCTGGGAGGACCGCGACGCGCTCTACCGCTTCGCCCGCAGCGAGCCGCACCGCTCCAGCTCCCGCGCCGCCGCCGCGTTCATGCGGGAATCGACCTTCGCCTTCTGGACCGCCCCGGCCTCGGCCCTCCCGGTCAGCTGGGCCGAAGCCGAACAGCGGCTCGCCGAGGAAGCCGCCCGCTCGTGACGTACGGTCCGTGGCCCCGCAGGGATGCGAGGGGCACGGACCGTACTCTTGTCCACGTGCAGGAACTCCACGACGCCCCCCTCGCCCCCCTGACCACCTTCCGCCTCGGTGGCCCCGCCACCCGTCTGGTCACCGCGACCACCGACGCCGAGGTGGTCGAAGCCGTCCGCGCCGCGGACGAGAGCGGCACCCCGCTCCTCGTCATCGGCGGCGGCAGCAACCTGGTCATCGGCGACCGCGGCTTCGAGGGCACCGCCCTGCGCATCGCGACCACCGGCTTCCACCTCGACGGGACGCGGCTGGAGCTCGCCGCCGGCGAGAACTGGAGCGACGCCGTCGCCCGGACCGTCGAGGCGGGCCTGGCCGGCATCGAGTGCCTCGCCGGAATCCCCGGCTCCGCCGGTGCCACCCCGATCCAGAACGTCGGGGCGTACGGCCAGGAGGTCTGCGACACCATCACCGAGGTCGTCGCCTACGACCGCACCACCGGCGCGACGGTCACCCTCAGCGCCGCCGAATGCGCCTTCCGCTACCGCAACAGCACCTTCAAGGACCAGCCCGACCGCTACGTGGTCCTGCGCGTCCGCTTCGCCCTGGAGGACGCGGGCGGCCTCTCCGCGCCGATCAAGTACCCCGAGACCGCCCGCGCCCTCGGCGTCGAGGCCGGCGACCGGGTCCCGGCGGCGCAGGCCCGCGAGACCGTACTGCGGCTGCGCGCCGGCAAGGGCATGGTCCTCGACCCCGCCGACCACGACACCTGGTCCGCGGGCTCCTTCTTCCACAACCCGATCCTGAGCGACGAGGCGTACGCCGCCTTCCTCACCCGCGTCCAGGACCGGCTCGGCTCCGAGGCCGCCCCGCCCGCCTACCCCGCCGGCGAAGGCCGTACGAAGACCAGCGCGGCCTGGCTGATCGACAAGGCCGGTTTCACCAAGGGCTACGGCACCGGCCCCGCCCGCATCTCCACCAAGCACACCCTCGCGCTGACCAACCGCGGCGAGGCCACCACCGAGGACCTCCTCACCCTGGCCCGCGAGGTCGTCGCGGGCGTCCACGCGGCCTTCGGCGTCACCCTGGTCAACGAGCCGGTGACGGTCGGCGTCAGCATCTGAGGAGTCCCGGCCGCGATGCTCTGTCCACTGCACGGGGCCGGTACGGACCCCACCCGCCTGGTGGGGCGCACGATCAGCAGGATCGTCGCCTCCTGGCACGTCTACGAGGGCGAACGCTCCGAGGCCCCGCTCGACGTCTGGCTGATCGACAGCGAGGGCGACTCCACCAGGATCACCACCGGGTCCGACTGGTGCCTCATCGTCGAATCCGCCCCGCCGCACGAGCCGTACGACATGGGGGAGTGGGGCCGGATCGAGGTCGGAGAGGACCTCGGCGACCACCCCTTCCTGCGCCACCTCGGGGACACGGTGGCCACCGTGGCCGAGTTCGCGGCGCCGGAGACCGGGCGCACCCAGCTGGAGATCGGCTTCCCCGACGGCGACCGGGTGCGCGCCGACTGCTGGGAGGGCGACCTGCGGCTCACACGGTGAGCGGGAGCGGGTCTCAGGTGGCCAGCCAGTGGTCGATCCCGGCCAGCAGCTTGTCCTGCACGTCCTGTGGCGCGGCGCTGCCGCGCACCGACTGCCGGGCCAGCTCGGCGAGCTCCGCGTCCGTGAAGGCGTGGTGGCGGCGGGCGATCTCGTACTGCGCCGCCAGCCGGGACCCGAACAGCAGGGGGTCGTCCGCGCCCAGCGCCATCGGCACCCCGGCCTCGAAGAGGGTGCGCAGCGGGACGTCCTCGGGCCGCTCGTAGACCCCGAGGGCCACGTTCGACGCCGGGCAGACCTCGCAGGTGATCTGCCGGTCCGCCAGCCGCTTCAGCAGCCGGGGGTCCTCCGCGGCCCGTACGCCGTGGCCGATGCGGGAGGCGTGCAGATCGTCCAGGCAGTCCCGGACGGAGGCGGGGCCGGTGAGCTCACCGCCGTGCGGGGCCGCGAGCAGGCCGCCCTCGCGGGCGATGGCGAAGGCCCGGTCGAAATCCCGGGCCATGCCGCGGCGCTCGTCGTTGGAGAGCCCGAAGCCGACGATGCCGCGGTCGGCGTAGCGGACGGCGAGGCGGGCGAGGGTGCGGGCGTCGAGGGGGTGCTTCATGCGGTTGGCGGCGATCAGGACGCGCATGCCGAGGCCGGTCTCCCGAGAGGCCGTGTCGACGGCGTCCAGGATGATCTCGACGGCCGGGATCATGCCGCCGAGCAGGGGGGCGTAGGAAGTGGGATCCACCTGGATCTCCAGCCAGCCGCTGCCGTCCCGTACGTCCTCCTCGGCGGCCTCGCGGACCAGGCGGCGGATGTCGTCGGGCTCGCGGAGGCAGGAGCGGGCGGCGTCGTACAGCCGCTGGAAGCGGAACCAGCCGCGCTCGTCGGTGGCGCGGAGCTTGGGCGGTTCGCCGGCGGTCAGCGCGTCGGGGAGGCGCACGCCGTACTTGTCGGCGAGCTCCAGCAGGGTCGCGGGGCGCATCGACCCGGTGAAGTGCAGGTGGAGGTGGGCTTTCGGCAGAAGCGTGAGATCGCGTACGTGCTCCATCCGGTGATCCTGCCGTACTTGTCACCCGTTCGGCAGCCCGATTCCCTGAACGGGACCTTGCCCGAACGCAAAAACGGGGCTGCGGGCCGGCTCGCGGGCGGATACGCCGGAGCGGCGGCACCCCTCGGGGGTGCCGCCGCTCCGGCGCGGTTGCGCGGGCCGCTCAGGCCTTGGCCTCGGCCAGCAGCTTCTGGATGCGGGACACGCCCTCGACCAGGTCCGCGTCGCCCAGGGCGTACGACAGGCGCAGGTAACCGGGGGTGCCGAAGGCCTCGCCCGGGACGACCGCGACCTCGGCCTCGTCCAGGATCAGCGCGGCCAGCTCGACGGAGGTCTGCGGGCGCTTGCCGCGGATCTCCTTGCCGAGGAGCTCCTTGACCGACGGGTACGCGTAGAACGCGCCCTCGGGGGTCGGGCAGAAGACGCCGTCGATCTCGTTGAGCATCCGCACGATCAGCTGGCGGCGGCGGTCGAAGGCCGTGCGCATCTCGTGGACGGCGTCCAGGTTGCCGGAGACGGCGGCGAGCGCCGCGACCTGGGCCACGTTGGAGACGTTGGAGGTGGCGTGCGACTGCAGGTTGGTCGCGGCCTTCACCACGTCCTTCGGGCCGATGATCCAGCCCACGCGCCAGCCGGTCATCGCGTACGTCTTGGCCACGCCGTTGACGATGATGCACTTGTCGGCGAGCTCGGGGACGATCGCCGGCAGGGAGACGAACTTGGCCTCGCCGTAGACCAGGTGCTCGTAGATCTCGTCGGTCAGGACCCACAGGCCCTTGTCGGCGGCCCAGCGGCCGATGGCCTCCGCGTCGGCCTCGGAGTACACGGCTCCGGTCGGGTTCGACGGGGAGACGAACAGGACGACCTTGGTGCGCTCGGTGCGGGCGGCTTCGAGCTGCTCGACGGAGACGCGGTAGCCGGTGGTCTCGTCGGCGACGACCTCGACGGGGACGCCGCCGGCGAGGCGGATCGACTCGGGGTAGGTGGTCCAGTAGGGAGCCGGGACGATGACCTCGTCACCCGGGTCCAGGATGGCCGCGAACGCCTCGTAGATCGCCTGCTTGCCGCCGTTCGTCACCAGGACCTGCGACGCATCGACCTCGTAGCCCGAGTCGCGCAGCGTCTTCGCGGCGATCGCGGTCTTCAGCTCGGGAAGGCCGCCTGCCGGCGTGTAGCGGTGGTACTTCGGGTTGCGGCAGGCCTCGACAGCCGCCTCGACGATGTAGTCGGGGGTCGGGAAGTCGGGCTCGCCGGCACCGAAGCCGATCACCGGGCGCCCGGCGGCCTTGAGGGCCTTGGCCTTGGCGTCCACGGCGAGGGTGGCGGACTCGGAAATGGCGCCGATGCGGGCGGAGACGCGGCGCTCGGCGGAAGGCGTTTCAGAGGTCATGGGGCCAATCGTCCCAGACGCCTCAGAGGCCCCGCACGCCGTTTCGGTCATCGGACGGACCGCTCGGGAATGTGCTCTGTCAGATGTCAGGTCGAGGGCTACGTTCGACGTCAGGTCCAGGAACACGTACACTCACCTGTCGTTGGCCCCTGCCGGTCACTCCAGAGCGTGAGTACTCCGTGCACCCGTCTGGATGCGGTAGGTTGGGGGACGCAACAAAGGGTCGTAGCTCAATTGGTAGAGCACTGGTCTCCAAAACCAGCGGTTGGGGGTTCGAGTCCCTCCGGCCCTGCTCCACACTCCTTCTCGGACGTGTGCGCAGGTACGTACTTCGATGCAACGCCGTGCGGCGCAACCGGGCGCGGCTACGGCCACGACCCGGATTCAGGTGAGAGACGTGACGGACGCCCTGGGCTCCATCGACATGCCTGACGCCGAGGACGACACCCGCGAGAAGAAGGCCCGCAAGGGCGGCAAGCGCGGGAAGAAGGGTCCTCTGGGTCGGCTCGCGCTGTTCTACCGCCAGATCATCGCGGAACTCCGCAAGGTCGTCTGGCCGACGCGCAACCAGCTCACGACGTACACCACCGTGGTGATTGTCTTCGTCGTCATCATGATCGGTCTGGTGACCGTGATTGACTATGGGTTCCAGGAAGCCATCAAGTTCGTCTTCGGCTGATCCCCGCGGAGGGCGGCGCCTTGATGGGTGCCGCCCGTTTTCGCATGTTCGACCACCTTTTGTATCCAGGAAGAAGCAGCCACCGTGTCTGACCCGAACCTGAACGCGAGCCCCGACTCCGTCGAGTCCGTCGAGGACGCGCTCGACATCGTCGAGGCGGCAGACGCTGTGGACCCCGACGAGGTCGAGCAGGCCGACGCCGAGGCCGGTGTCGCCGCAGAAGAGGCCGCTCTCCACGTCGAGGACGAGGCTGACGAGGTCGCGGACGACGCCGAGGCCGTCGAGGACGCCGACGAGGATGCCGTCACCGCCGAGGCCGGCGACGCCCAGGACGAGGTCGAGGCCGACGAGGACGCGGAGGAGGCCGAGGAGGCCGCCGACGCCGAGCCCGTCGACCCCATCCAGGCCCTGCGCGACGAACTGCGCCTCCTGCCCGGCGAGTGGTACGTGATCCACACCTACGCGGGCTACGAGAAGCGCGTGAAGGCCAACCTGGAGCAGCGCGCCGTCTCGCTGAACGTCGAGGAGTTCATCTACCAGGCCGAGGTGCCCGAGGAAGAGATCGTCCAGATCAAGAACGGCGAGCGCAAGAACGTCCGGCAGAACAAGCTGCCCGGTTACGTTCTCGTCCGCATGGATCTGACGAACGAGTCCTGGGGCGTCGTCCGCAACACCCCCGGTGTCACCGGCTTCGTCGGCAACGCGTACGACCCGTACCCGCTGACGCTGGACGAGATCGTCAAGATGCTCGCCCCGGAGGCGCAGGAGAAGGCCGCCAAGCAGGCCGCCGAGGAAGCCGGTCTGCCGGCCCCCGCGGTCAAGCGCACCATCGAGGTCCTCGACTTCGAGGTCGGCGACTCGGTCACCGTCACCGACGGCCCGTTCGCGACGCTGCAGGCGACCATCAACGAGATCAACCCGGACTCGAAGAAGGTCAAGGGCCTCGTCGAGATCTTCGGTCGCGAGACCCCGGTCGAGCTCAGCTTCGACCAGATCCAGAAGAACTGACGATCTTCTGAGCCAACGCTTCCGGACAGGTCAGATCGCCCCGTGAAGGGCGGTCTGACCTGCTCGGTTTTTAGCCCCGCTCCGATACCCGTTATCGTGGTGCGGTATGCCTCCATCCGGATGACCGGATTGGCGGCGAAAAACTCTCACTAGGACCCGGAGAGAGCAATGCCTCCCAAGAAGAAGAAGGTCACGGGGCTTATCAAGCTCCAGATCAAGGCCGGTGCGGCCAACCCGGCTCCGCCGGTCGGCCCCGCGCTCGGTCAGCACGGCGTCAACATCATGGAGTTCTGCAAGGCCTACAACGCCGCGACCGAGTCGCAGCGTGGCATGGTCGTGCCGGTGGAGATCACGGTCTACGAGGACCGCACCTTCACCTTCATCACCAAGACTCCGCCGGCCGCGCGCCTCATCCTGAAGGCCGCGGGCATCGAGAAGGGCTCCGGCGAGCCCCACAAGACCAAGGTCGCCAAGCTCACCGGCGCCCAGGTCCGCGAGATCGCCGAGCTGAAGATGCCCGACCTCAACGCCAACGACGTCGACGCCGCGATGAAGATCATCGCCGGCACCGCGCGCTCGATGGGCGTCACGGTCGAAGGCTGATCCAGCCACCCCCAGCACCACCAGTGGTAGGACCAAGCGCTGGTCCGCACCACGACTCCATGCCTGAAGCCGAAATACAGGAGCAGAAGTGAAGCGCAGCAAGACTCTCCGCGCTGCGGACGCCAAGGTCGACCGGGAGAAGCTGTACGCCCCGCTCGAGGCCGTCCGTCTCGCCAAGGAGACCTCCACGACCAAGTTCGACGCCACCGTCGAGGTCGCCTTCCGCCTGGGTGTCGACCCGCGCAAGGCCGACCAGATGGTCCGTGGCACCGTGAACCTCCCGCACGGCACCGGTAAGACCGCCCGGGTCCTGGTCTTCGCGACCGGTGACCGTGCTGCGGCCGCGGAAGCCGCCGGCGCCGACATCGTCGGCGACGACGAGCTGATCAACGAGATCGCCAAGGGCAACCGCCTGAACGAGTTCGACGCGGTTGTCGCCACTCCGGACCTCATGGGCAAGGTCGGCCGCCTCGGCCGCGTGCTCGGTCCCCGTGGCCTGATGCCGAACCCGAAGACCGGCACCGTCACCATGGACGTTGCCAAGGCTGTCACCGAGATCAAGGGTGGCAAGATCGAGTTCCGTGTCGACAAGCACTCGAACCTGCACTTCATCATCGGCAAGGTCTCCTTCACCGATGAGCAGCTGGTCGAGAACTACGGTGCGGCCCTGGACGAGATCCTTCGTCTGAAGCCGTCCGCCGCGAAGGGCCGCTACGTCAAGAAGGCCGCCCTGAGCACCACGATGGGCCCCGGCATCCAGCTGGACTCGAACCGCACCCGGAACCTCCTCGTCGAGGAAGACCCGG
The DNA here is from genome assembly GCF_044455885.1 of Streptomyces sp. NPDC051109. Lineage (NCBI taxonomy): Bacteria > Bacillati > Actinomycetota > Actinomycetes > Kitasatosporales > Streptomycetaceae > Streptomyces > Streptomyces sp. NPDC051109. The sequence goes on along the minus strand of NZ_JBITFF010000003.1, from coordinate 538,736 downwards.
CCGCTGTCTGAGCTCCGCTGAGCCCCCGGCTCACCTGAGTGGCTGAAACGGGCCCCTCGCCCCCTTCACAGGGCGGCGAGGGGCCCGTTTTCCGTGTTCCGGAGGCCGACGGGTACGCAGCTCGAGGTCCCGGCGGCTCCTGGATTTCCCTGGGAGCGCCCGGGAATCCCGGGCGCTCCCGGGTGCTTCCGAGGCGATTTGCCTTGGCTCGGTCGGTTCACGTACTCTTCCGGAGAAGCCAAAGACCGCTGGTCGTTGCCGTGCCCGTGAGGGTGCGGCGGCCGAAGGATCCGCCAATTGCGGACGTCCTGCGCAGGTGACCTTGGAAAGTTCCCGGAATTCATTCCGGTTGAGCTACGCCCTGGCGCCTGCGCCGGGGCGTTTCGTATGTCAGCCCCTTCTGAGCGGTCCTCATCACCCGGAAGGAGGCGAACGCACCATGCCGACGCCCAACAAGGCTGCATCGGTAGCCGAGCTCAAGGACGCGTTCCAGAGCTCGAACGCCGCCGTGCTGACCGAGTACCGGGGTCTCACCGTCGCGCAGCTCAAGACGCTGCGTCGCTCTCTCGGTGAGAACGCCCAGTACGCCGTGGTGAAGAACACGCTGACCAAGATTGCGGCCAACCAGGCCGGGATCACCGCGCTGGACGAGCACTTCGCTGGTCCGACCGCGGTCGCCTTCATCACCGGTGACCCGGTGGAGTCGGCGAAGAGCCTGCGTGACTTCGCCAAGGAAAACCCCAATCTCATCATCAAGGCGGGTGTCCTTGATGGCAAGGCGCTCACCGCCGATGAGATCAAGAAGCTTGCGGACCTTGAGTCCCGCGAGGTTCTGCTCAGCAAGCTGGCCGGCGCGTTCAAGGGCAAGCAGTCTCAGGCTGCCTCGCTCTTCCAGGCGCTGCCGTCGAAGTTCGTCCGCACCGCGGAAGCGCTTCGCGTCAAGCTCGCCGAGCAGGGCGGTGCCGAGTAATTCGGCTCGCGCACTGATCCACGCCGCCTAGTGCGTGGGTCGTAGCGGGCCGTTACGCCCGCCTCTATATACATCCGGCACCTGCCGAATTAGTGGAAGGATCGCCCATCATGGCGAAGCTCTCTCAGGACGACCTCCTCGCCCAGTTCGAGGAGATGACCCTCATCGAGCTCTCCGAGTTCGTGAAGGCCTTCGAGGAGAAGTTCGACGTCACCGCCGCCGCGGCCGTCGCCGTTGCCGGTCCGGCCGGCACGGGCCCGGTTGCCGAGGCCGAGGAGGAGAAGGACGAGTTCGACGTCATCCTCACCGGTGCCGGCGACAAGAAGATCCAGGTCATCAAGGTCGTGCGCGAGCTCACCTCCCTGGGCCTCAAGGAGGCCAAGGACCTCGTCGACGGTGCGCCGAAGCCCGTCCTCGAGAAGGTTGCCAAGGACGCCGCCGAGAAGGCCGCCGAGGCCCTCAAGGGCGCCGGTGCGGCCGTCGAGGTCAAGTAACACCTCTGGGGCCTCTCTGAGGCCCCAACCAAGGGCGATCACCCGTAAGGGTGGTCGCCCTTTGGCGTACCCGCGGTGCCTGACTTGCCCTGGTCTCGTTGGGGAGTAGGGTGATCATCGTTGCCCCGCAGCCGGGTCCTGAGCTGATCCGCACGGAGCAGGGGGCCTTGACGAACGGCACGCGGCGCGCAATTCTCAGTCCCGTTGTGGGATCGATCGGCCCCGTGCGGGACCGGTCGGAGGTCCGCGGCACGGATCGAAGATCCGAGGCATGGATCGACTACGAAGAGGGCAGTACTGATACGCGCTCTGTGTGCGAGAGCCATGAGGGTCGCGTGTTGGACGCAGGGTCGCAGGGTTGGTTTAAACGACATGGGGAAGGCCTGTTGCCGGTTTCCGGAAACCTGGTCTGGACATCAGTGAGCCAAGTGGCTACACTGACCCTTTGCGCTGCCTGTTAGCTGCCCCCTGCCCGTCGCCAGGGGCATGCCCACGCTTGAGCACACTTGATAGATACGCCCTGACCAGGTCTTTTCGACCGAATCGGGCGGGCCGTCTTCTGTGTCAGCTGGGACCGGTACGCGCGTAGTGAGTCCGAGCCCTCGGAAGGACCCCCTCTTGGCCGCCTCGCGCAACGCCTCGACCAATACGAACACCGGTGCCAGCACCGCCCCGCTGCGCATCTCCTTTGCAAAGATCAAGGAGCCCCTCGAGGTTCCGAACCTCCTGGCGCTGCAGACCGAGAGCTTTGACTGGCTGCTCGGCAACGCAGCCTGGAAGTCTCGCGTCGAGTCGGCGCTCGAGAGTGGACAGGACGTTCCCACCAAGTCCGGTCTGGAAGAGATCTTCGAGGAGATCTCGCCGATCGAGGACTTCTCCGGTTCGATGTCGCTGACGTTCCGCGACCACCGGTTTGAGCCGGCGAAGAACTCCGTCGACGAGTGCAAGGAGCGCGACTTCACGTACGCGGCGCCGCTCTTCGTCACGGCCGAGTTCACGAACAACGAGACCGGTGAGATCAAGTCTCAGACGGTCTTCATGGGCGACTTCCCGCTCATGACCAACAAGGGCACCTTCGTCATCAACGGCACCGAGCGTGTCGTGGTGTCGCAGCTCGTCCGTTCCCCCGGTGTCTACTTCGACTCCTCCATCGACAAGACGTCCGACAAGGACATCTTCTCCGCCAAGATCATCCCGTCCCGGGGTGCCTGGCTGGAGATGGAGGTCGACAAGCGCGACATGGTCGGTGTCCGCATCGACCGCAAGCGCAAGCAGTCCGTCACCGTCCTCCTGAAGGCTCTCGGCTGGACCACCGAGCAGATCCTCGAGGAGTTCGGCGAGTACGAGTCCATGCGCGCCACCCTGGAGAAGGACCACACCCAGGGCCAGGACGACGCGCTGCTCGACATCTACCGCAAGCTGCGCCCGGGCGAGCCGCCGACCCGCGAGGCCGCTCAGACGCTGCTCGAGAACCTCTACTTCAACCCGAAGCGCTACGACCTCGCCAAGGTCGGCCGCTACAAGGTGAACAAGAAGCTCGGCGCCGACGAGCCGCTGGACGCCGGTGTGCTCACCACCGACGACATCATCGCGACGATCAAGTACCTCGTGAAGCTCCACGCGGGCGAGACCGAGACCACCGGTGAGTCGGGCCGTTCGATCGTCGTCGAGACCGACGACATCGACCACTTCGGCAACCGTCGTCTGCGCAACGTCGGCGAGCTCATCCAGAACCAGGTCCGCACGGGTCTGGCTCGTATGGAGCGCGTCGTCCGCGAGCGGATGACGACCCAGGACGTCGAGGCGATCACGCCGCAGACCCTGATCAACATCCGGCCGGTCGTCGCCTCCATCAAGGAGTTCTTCGGCACCAGCCAGCTGTCGCAGTTCATGGACCAGAACAACCCGCTGTCGGGTCTGACGCACAAGCGTCGTCTCTCGGCTCTGGGTCCCGGTGGTCTGTCCCGTGAGCGGGCCGGCTTCGAGGTCCGCGACGTGCACCCCTCGCACTACGGCCGCATGTGCCCGATCGAGACCCCTGAAGGCCCGAACATCGGTCTGATCGGCTCGCTCGCGTCCTACGGCCGCGTCAACGCGTTCGGTTTCGTCGAGACCCCGTACCGCAAGGTCGTCGAGGGCGTCGTCACCGACGAGGTCGACTACCTGACGGCCGACGAGGAAGACCGCTTCGTCATCGCCCAGGCCAACGCCGGCCTGAACGACGAGATGCGCTTCACCGAGAACCGCGTGCTGGTCCGCCGTCGTGGCGGCGAGATCGACTACATCGCCGGCGACGACGTCGACTACATGGACGTCTCCCCGCGCCAGATGGTGTCCGTCGCGACCGCGATGATCCCCTTCCTGGAGCACGACGACGCCAACCGCGCCCTCATGGGCGCGAACATGATGCGCCAGGCCGTTCCGCTCATCAAGGCGGAGGCCCCGCTCGTCGGCACCGGCATGGAGTACCGCTGTGCGGTCGACGCCGGCGACTCGATCAAGGCGGAGAAGGACGGTGTCGTCCAGGAGGTCTCGGCCGACTACATCACCGTCGCCAACGACGACGGCACGTACACCACGTACCGCGTCGCCAAGTTCTCCCGCTCGAACCAGGGCACCTCGGTCAACCAGAAGGTCATCGTCAACGAGGGCGACCGGATCGTCGAGGCCCAGGTCCTCGCCGACGGCCCGGCCACCGAAGAGGGCGAAATGGCCCTCGGCAAGAACCTGCTCGTCGCGTTCATGCCGTGGGAAGGCCACAACTACGAGGACGCGATCATCCTGTCGCAGCGCCTCGTGCAGGACGACGTCCTCTCCTCGATCCACATCGAGGAGCACGAGGTCGACGCCCGTGACACCAAGCTGGGCCCCGAGGAGATCACCCGGGACATCCCGAACGTCTCCGAGGAGGTCCTCGCCGACCTCGACGAGCGCGGCATCATCCGCATCGGTGCGGACGTCGTCGCCGGCGACATCCTCGTCGGCAAGGTCACGCCCAAGGGCGAGACCGAGCTGACCCCCGAGGAGCGCCTGCTCCGCGCGATCTTCGGTGAGAAGGCCCGCGAGGTGCGTGACACCTCGCTCAAGGTCCCTCACGGTGAGATCGGCAAGGTCATCGGTGTCCGCGTCTTCGACCGCGAGGAGGGCGACGAGCTTCCCCCGGGCGTGAACCAGCTGGTCCGCGTCTACGTCGCCCAGAAGCGCAAGATCACCGACGGTGACAAGCTCGCCGGCCGCCACGGCAACAAGGGTGTCATCTCCAAGATCCTTCCGATCGAGGACATGCCCTTCCTTGAGGACGGCACGCCGGTCGACATCATCCTGAACCCGCTGGGTGTCCCGTCCCGAATGAACCCGGGACAGGTCCTGGAGATCCACCTCGGCTGGCTCGCCAGCCGCGGCTGGGACGTCTCCGGCCTCGCGGAGGAGTGGGCCGAGCGACTGAAGGCCATCGGCGCCGACCGCGTCGAGCCCGGCACCAACGTCGCCACCCCGGTGTTCGACGGCGCCCGCGAGGATGAGCTCGCCGGCCTGTTCGAGCACACCATCCCGAACCGCGACGGTGACCGCCTGGTCCTCCCGTCCGGCAAGGCGCGACTGTTCGACGGCCGCTCCGGCGAGCCGTTCCCGGACCCGATCTCGGTCGGGTACATGTACATCCTCAAGCTCCACCACCTGGTCGACGACAAGCTCCACGCGCGGTCGACCGGTCCGTACTCGATGATCACGCAGCAGCCGCTGGGTGGTAAGGCGCAGTTCGGTGGCCAGCGCTTCGGTGAGATGGAGGTGTGGGCGCTTGAGGCTTATGGCGCCGCTTACGCCCTCCAGGAGCTGCTGACCATCAAGTCCGACGACGTCACCGGCCGCGTGAAGGTCTACGAGGCCATCGTCAAGGGCGAGAACATCCCCGAGCCGGGCATTCCCGAGTCCTTCAAGGTGCTCATCAAAGAAATGCAGTCGCTCTGCCTCAACGTGGAGGTGCTGTCCTCGGACGGCATGTCCATCGAGATGCGCGACACCGACGAGGACGTCTTCCGCGCGGCGGAGGAGCTCGGTATCGACCTGTCCCGGCGCGAGCCGAGCAGCGTCGAAGAGGTCTGACGGGCCTGACGGGGGGCTCGCTCAAGAGCCCCCCGTCATCCCCGGGACCGTTCAGACCATGATTGAGACTCGACCCCGAAAGAGGGATTGACGCACAGTGCTCGACGTCAACTTCTTCGACGAGCTGCGGATCGGCCTTGCCACCGCGGACGACATCCGAACCTGGTCGCACGGCGAGGTCAAGAAGCCGGAGACCATCAACTACCGCACCCTCAAGCCCGAGAAGGACGGACTCTTCTGCGAGAAGATCTTCGGTCCGACCCGGGACTGGGAGTGCTACTGCGGCAAGTACAAGCGTGTCCGCTTCAAGGGCATCATCTGTGAGCGCTGTGGCGTCGAGGTCACGCGCGCCAAGGTGCGTCGTGAGCGGATGGGCCACATCGAGCTTGCCGCTCCCGTCACCCACATCTGGTACTTCAAGGGCGTCCCGTCGCGCCTCGGCTACCTGCTGGACCTCGCGCCGAAGGACCTCGAGAAGGTCATCTACTTCGCCGCGTACATGATCACGTTCGTGGACGACGAGCGCCGCACCCGCGACCTCCCGTCGCTGGAGGCCCACGTCTCCGTCGAGCGCCAGCAGATCGAGAACCGCCGTGACGCGGACCTCGAAGGCCGTGCCAAGAAGCTCGAGACCGACCTGGCCGAGCTCGAGGCCGAGGGCGCCAAGGCCGACGTGCGCCGCAAGGTGCGCGAAGGCGCCGAGCGCGAGATGAAGCAGCTCCGTGACCGCGCCCAGCGCGAGATCGACCGCCTCGACGAGGTGTGGAACCGCTTCAAGAACCTCAAGGTCCAGGACCTCGAGGGCGACGAGCTGCTCTACCGCGAGCTGCGCGACCGCTTCGGTACGTACTTCGACGGTTCGATGGGTGCCGCGGCGCTGCAGAAGCGCCTGGAGTCCTTCGACCTGGAGGAGGAGGCCGAGCGCCTCCGCGAGATCATCCGTACCGGCAAGGGCCAGAAGAAGACCCGTGCGCTCAAGCGCCTCAAGGTCGTCTCCGCGTTCCTGCAGACCAGCAACAGCCCCAAGGGCATGGTGCTCGACTGCGTGCCGGTCATCCCGCCGGACCTCCGTCCGATGGTGCAGCTGGACGGTGGCCGCTTCGCGACCTCCGACCTGAACGACCTGTACCGCCGCGTGATCAACCGCAACAACCGCCTGAAGCGCCTCCTCGACCTCGGTGCCCCCGAGATCATCGTGAACAACGAGAAGCGCATGCTTCAGGAGGCCGTCGACGCGCTGTTCGACAACGGCCGTCGCGGCCGTCCGGTCACCGGTCCGGGCAACCGCCCGCTGAAGTCCCTGAGCGACATGCTCAAGGGCAAGCAGGGTCGATTCCGTCAGAACCTCCTCGGCAAGCGCGTGGACTACTCCGCGCGTTCCGTGATCGTCGTCGGTCCGCAGCTGAAGCTGCACCAGTGTGGTCTGCCCAAGGCCATGGCGCTGGAGCTCTTCAAGCCGTTCGTGATGAAGCGCCTGGTCGACCTGAACCACGCGCAGAACATCAAGTCGGCGAAGCGCATGGTCGAGCGCGGCCGCACGGTCGTGTACGACGTGCTCGAAGAGGTCATCGCCGAGCACCCGGTTCTCCTGAACCGTGCGCCCACGCTGCACCGCCTCGGCATCCAGGCCTTCGAGCCCCAGCTGGTCGAAGGCAAGGCCATCCAGATCCACCCGCTCGTCTGCACCGCGTTCAACGCGGACTTCGACGGTGACCAGATGGCCGTGCACCTGCCGCTCTCCGCGGAGGCGCAGGCCGAGGCCCGCATCCTGATGCTGTCCTCGAACAACATCCTCAAGCCGGCCGACGGCCGTCCGGTCACGATGCCGACCCAGGACATGGTCCTCGGTCTGTTCTTCCTGACCACCGACGGTGAGCTCCGTGACACCAAGGGCGAGGGCCGCGCGTTCGGCTCCACGGCCGAGGCGATCATGGCGTTCGACGCCGGCGAGCTCGCGCTGCAGTCGTCCGTCGACATCCGCTTCCCGGTGGGCACCATCCCGCCGCGCGGCTGGGTGCCGCCGGTCGCCGAAGAGGGCGAGCAGGAGTTCCAGCCGGGCGACAGCTTCCGTCTGAAGACCTCGCTGGGCCGTGCGCTCTTCAACGAGCTGCTGCCCGAGGACTACCCGTTCGTCGACTACTCGGTGGGCAAGAAGCAGCTCTCCGAGATCGTCAACGACCTCGCGGAGCGCTACCCCAAGGTCATCGTGGCGGCGACGCTCGACAACCTGAAGGCGGCCGGCTTCCACTGGGCGACCCGTTCGGGCGTCACCGTGGCCATCTCCGACGTCGTCGTGCCCGAGGCCAAGAAGGCCATCGTCGCGGGCTACGAGGCGATGGACGAGAAGGTCCAGAAGCAGTACGAGCGCGGTCTGATCACCAAGGACGAGCGCACGCAGGAGCTCATCGCGATCTGGACCAAGGCGACCAACGAGGTTGCCGAGGCGATGAACGCGAACTTCCCCAAGACGAACCCCATCTTCATGATGGTTGACTCGGGTGCCCGAGGAAACATGATGCAGATGCGACAGATCGCCGGTATGCGTGGTCTGGTGTCGAACGCGAAGAACGAGACCATCCCGCGTCCGATCAAGGCGTCCTTCCGTGAGGGCCTCACCGTTCTGGAGTACTTCATCTCCACGCACGGTGCCCGTAAGGGTCTGGCGGACACCGCCCTGCGTACCGCCGACTCGGGTTACCTGACCCGTCGTCTGGTGGACGTCTCGCAGGACGTGATCATCCGCGAGGAGGACTGCGGCACCGAGCGCGGCCTGAAGCTGAAGATCGCCGTTCGCGGCGAGGACGGCGTGCTGCGCAAGGCCGACGACGTCGAGACGTCCGTCTACGCCCGCATGCTGGCCGAGGACGTCGTCATCGACGGCAAGGTCATCGCGCCGGCCAACGTCGACCTCGGTGACGTCCTGATCGACGCCCTGGTCGCCAACGGCGTCGAGGAGGTCAAGACCCGCTCGGTCCTGACCTGTGAGTCCGCGGTCGGCACCTGTGCCTTCTGCTACGGACGCTCGCTCGCCACCGGCAAGCTGGTCGACATCGGTGAGGCGGTCGGCATCATCGCCGCCCAGTCCATCGGTGAGCCCGGTACCCAGCTGACGATGCGTACCTTCCACACCGGTGGTGTGGCCGGTGACGACATCACGCAGGGTCTGCCGCGTGTCGTCGAGCTCTTCGAGGCCCGTACCCCGAAGGGTGTCGCCCCGATCTCCGAGGCCGCCGGCCGCGTGCGGATCGAGGAGACCGAGAAGACGAAGAAGATCGTCATCACGCCCGACGACGGCAGTGACGAGACGGCGTTCCCGATCTCGAAGCGCGCCAAGGTCATCGTGCACGAGGGTGACCACGTCGAGGTGGGCCAGAAGCTCACCGCGGGTGCCACCAACCCGCACGACGTGCTGCGCATCCTCGGCCAGCGTGCCGTCCAGGTCCACCTGGTCGGCGAAGTCCAGAAGGTCTACAACTCGCAGGGCGTGTCGATCCACGACAAGCACATCGAGATCATCATCCGGCAGATGCTCCGCCGCGTGACGATCATCGAGTCCGGCGACGCGGAGCTCCTGCCGGGCGAGCTCGTCGAGCGCTCGAAGTTCGAGACCGAGAACCGTCGCGTGGTCACCGAGGGCGGTCACCCCGCCTCCGGCCGTCCGCAGCTGATGGGTATCACCAAGGCCTCGCTGGCGACGGAATCCTGGCTGTCGGCCGCCTCCTTCCAGGAGACGACCCGAGTCCTGACGGATGCGGCGATCAACGCCAAGTCCGACAGCCTCATCGGCCTCAAGGAGAACGTCATCATCGGTAAGCTCATCCCGGCCGGTACGGGCCTCGCCCGCTACCGCAACATCCGGGTCGAGCCCACCGAGGAAGCGAAGGCAGCGATGTACTCGGCCGTCGGCTACGACGACATCGACTACTCGCCCTTCGGCACCGGCTCCGGCCAGGCTGTCCCGCTGGAGGACTACGACTACGGCCCGTACAACGGCTGAGTCGGACACGAGCAGTAACCGCAGGGCGGTCACCCGAGAGGGTGGCCGCCCTGCGGCGTTTCCCGGTTCAGGTACGGCTGGAGATGGTGGATGCGGGTCCGGTGGTCGGGATGGCTGGACAGCAGACGGTCGAGCAGCCGGCTCTCTCCGGCCTCCTTCCCCTCCTCGCGCAGCGATCGGTGCAGCAGCTCGGCCAACATCGGGGCGAAGCCGAGGCCCGCGGCGTGCGCGTCGGCGCGCAACTCGGCCCGGCGACCGACCGCGGCGGCCAGCCAGGGGAGGGCGAGCAGGAGCAGGGGGAGCCCGTAAGTCGCGGCCAGGGTGCGGTACGTGAGGTAGCCGGTCACAGCGGTGATCACGAGGACGGTGGTGGGTGAGAAGGTGCGGGCGGCCCGTAATCGCACGCGGGACAGTGCTCGCCAGGCGGCCCGCGCCGGGAGTCCGTACCACTGGCCGAGCAGCCCTGCCCAGGCGTGCCCACCGGTGTGGTGGCCCAGCTCGTGGGCGAGTACGGCAGCCAGCTGCGATCGGGGCAGCCGCTCCAGGGCGTTCCGGGTGACCCCCACGATGTGCCCGGCGGCTGCGAGCGCGTTGAGCTCGTCGCTGTCCTCGATCCACAGCTGATAGCGGCTGCCGTCCACCCCCGCACGCGCGGTGACCTCACGCCACACCGGGTCGAGGACGGCCAGTTCGTGGGGGAGCGGTCGGTGCAGCCGCAGCAGATGCCGGGCGATGCGCTCTTCGGTCGACCGGTGGAAGACGAGCGCGCCGGACCCGGCCCAGAGTGCGACCGCGGCCCAGGCGGACAGGCCGGTCCAGGCCTCTAGGGCGAGAGCCGCGGCTGCCACCAGCGCGAGGCTGAGCAGGTAGCCGGGCAGGTGCAGTGCGATCCGCAGCCATGCGGTGAGGTCGAGGCGGCGATGGCGGGCCCGGTAAGTGACCCGGGTGCCCGGGGCGTGGTGATAGACGAGGTCCTCGGCAGGGCCGGGGTCCGGTGCGGGGTCGGATATCGGGTCCATGCGGTCCTCCGGTCAGCCGATCAGCAAGGCCGTGGGCAGCAGAAGCACGCCCGCGCAGAAGGCGAGCAGTCCGGTGCGGATCCACTGGTGCTTGCGGACGGCGATCCGGCTGTTCGCCGCTAGAGCCGCCCGCAGCGCGGCGTCAGGGTTCTCGTCGGTGGCGGCAAGGGCTTCCGAGAGCCGTCCCTGGCGGTCCGCGGAACGTATGTCCCCGAAGTACGAGAGCGGAGCCCCGGTCTGCCAATCGGTGCTGAGCGAGCGGGGCAGAACGGCCAGGAGCAGCGCGGGCAGGGCCATCGCGAGGGCCGTCGCCCCGGCCCACCACGCGGCCTGTCCCGGTGCCGACAGCAGGCCGGGCCGCCAGTCGCGTCCGGCGAGCTGGGTGCTGAGTACTCCTGCGGTCATCCCGAAGGCGCCGACCAGCAAGGCGGCCTTGCTGTCGGCCCGGGCGATCTCGACCCGGAGGTCGGTGAGCAGCCGCGCGGCGGCCTCGTCGCCGTACCCGCTCATCGGTGGCCGCCGTCTTGGCCGTCCGGGACGGCCGGCCCCACGGGGGGCGGTTCGCGAGGGACGAACTGACCGAGAATGCCGTGGGCGGCGCTGATCGAGAGCCGCCTGATCGCCTCCAGTTCGAAGGGCTCCGCCCCGCCCTTGTCGAGGACCGCCTTCACCAGGTCCAACTGCGCCGTGAGCTGGCTCCTGTGGTCCTCGGTGAGGGCGGTCATCGCTTCCTTCGAGTCCTCCGGGTGCTGGGCCAGGTGCATGGCCCAGGCGTCGATGCCGCCGCGGTCCAGGTACTCGCGGTAGAAGGCGATGCGTTTGGCCTCGTACTGCTGGACCTCCAGCTGGCCCCGCTTTGTCTCGACGTCCTCGGCCGTCCGGTGTTCGATGTCCTGGAGGCGGCGCGCGTGCTCGATGTTCAGGGCGTCCCGGCGCACCCTGACGGTCCATTCGGCGCGCAGTCCGGCGTCCTCGCCGAGCGGTCCGCGCTTTGGGACGGCGCTCAGGACCGCGGATTCGGCGGCGTCGCTCGCCGAGATGGGGAACTGGCGGGTCACCGGGCGGGCGGCGCGCTCAAGCGTGCCGAGCAGTAATCGGGGCACATCGCGATGACCGCTGCGGACGAACAGCGCCGGATCGGCGACCTGCCAGTCGATTTCCACAGTGACCTCGAACTCGTGGGCGTCGTCGCTGCTGGGCAGCAGGATCCGCGTGCGGACGGGATGGATCCCCATGTCGACTTCGTAGACGGCCGTGTAGCGGCGCCGAGCCGCTCGCGGCCTGTGCGGGGGCAGGTAGGTGTCGTACGCGCCGCGTGCCGTGGAACAGACCAAGGCGTGGTCGATCCGCGTCGGCACGGTAGGGACGCGGCCGAAGCGGCCCAGCTGGCGAACGGTGAGGACCGGGTCTATGAGCAGTGCGTCGCGGTCGGCGTGCTGGTCCCAGTCGGGGGCACGGAGCAGTGGGTTCTCCATCGGGGCTCCTCTCAGGCGGGCGCGAAGGCGCGCAGGCGGTTCGCGGCCGCGGGTTGCGGGCGGCCGTCGAGCCCCGGCACGGTGTCGAGCAGGTGGTCGAGGCGGGCGGACTCGCGGGCGTCGGTCACGAGGGCGGGCAACAGGGTGGCGAGGGCCCCCTCGGTTCCCGGATCCTGGTCGGCGGCCCGGACCCAGCTGTACAGGATCTCCTCGGCGCGGCGGTTGGTCTCCCGGTCGCCGAGGGCGATCCGGAGCAGCAGTGCGATCCCGTCGCCGGCGGACGTGGCGCGCGCGTACCAGGCCAGCACGGGCGGGCACGCGCCGTCGCCGGTGTGGGCGCAGGCCTCCAGGAACCCGTTCAGTGCGAGGGCGCGGGTGGAGGTGTGATCTGCGAAGGTGCGGACCAGTTCCCGCAGGACGGTGTCGGCTGCGTGCGAGAGCAGGAGCAGGGCGACGGAGTGGGGGAGTTCCGCACTGATCCGATGGTCGGGCTTTTCCAGGCCGTCTTGTTGACGGGCCTGGGCCCGTAGCGCCGCGAGCGTCTGCTCCGGCCGTTCGGGGCCGATCAGCCCGTGGGCACGGATGGCGACCCAGCAGCGCTTCGGGGCGGTGCTGTCGGAGCTCCAGCCGTCGATGATCCGCGGGATGTTGGGGGCCTTGAAGCGGTGGGCGAGGGTGAGGGCGCTGACGGCCGTGAGCTGCTGCCGTGGCTTCGTCGAGTCGGCCCAGCGTTCGATGACGAGGGCCATCGCGGAGGGGAGATCAGTGAGCGCCAGTACGGCCACGGTTGCGGCGGCCCTGGTGCGGACGAACGGGCGCCCGTCGACCGACAGGTCGTCGAGCCATGCGGTCAGTGCGGGCCGGGCGGCCGGGTGGCCGGTCCACACCTCTCGCAGCAGGACCGGGGCGGTCCGGTCGTCCTTGAAGCAGGCGTTGAGCTGAGGGACCGTACCCCACTCGGTCTGCACATCAGCATGGTTGAGTTCTGCCCGGGCGGCCTGGAGCCGTTTGCCGATGTGAGTCCCGAACACCGGGATGCGCTGGCCGCGTTCCGGGTCTCCAGTCCGGCGCAGGCGCTCGTAGAGCATGTCGCTGAGTTCGGCGGTCAGTGGGTAGGGGCCGCGGTCGAAGGCGGCGAGCGCGATCAGGAAGGCCTGTTCCCGCAGGAGGAGCGTGTCCTCGGATTCCTCGAACCATTCCTGGACCTGCCGCTCAAGCGCGCGCTGGGAATAATTCTCGATCTCTGCTGGGTCCGCCTGGGCAAGGACGTCCGCGTACTCCACCACCTCTCGCAACTGGTGGTCCCGGGCCAGGAACGAGGTGACGGCGCTCTGGCCGAGCAACCGCTCCGCGGTGAACTTTCCTACCCGCTGGCGCAGCAGTGTCGTGAGCACGATCCGCGCCGGTGGCGGCTTCCAGGGAGCTGGACGGACTGTGTCCTCGATGTACGGGCTGTGTCCCGTTGTGATCACCAGATAGGCGTGCTTGTCGCGCAGGCGGTCCCGGACGGCGAGCAGCTGGGTCTCGCGCAGGGGTTGGGTGCGGGTGGGCTCCATGTCGAACAGCACGTGACCACACCGCTCAACAGGGCTGAGGTCCTCCGGCTTCGCGTTGCGGTCCACGGACTGCACAGGAGCGGCGCCCACTGCGCGCAACAGCATCAGGGCCGTGGTGCGCCTGCCCGTGTGCGGGTCGCCGGTCAGGACCAGGACATGTTCGCGGCGGAGTCTCTCCACCAGGGCGCCGAAGCCGGTCCCCTCGGTCACGAAGCCGTCGGCGAGCCGCTCCAGGGTCTCCGGCGGAATCCTGCCCGAGGTAGGGGTGGACCCGTAGCCTCCGTAGTTGTAGAGGTGTACCCCGCCGCTGATGTCGCGGGCTGCGACACCGTGGTTCACACCGTCGAAGCTCATCGAGTGCGGGGCGTGGGCGTTCAGGTCACGGCGGGAGTCCCACGCTTGCTGTGTCTGCTGCTCCGCCCGCTCGGCATCCTCCGGTGTCTCTTCCTTCTCGGGTGGCTCGGGGGTCGTGCTCACGGCCGCCCGCCCCGGCCCCCGAAGGTGATGCCGCCCTGGACGTCGTTCGCGACCACCCCGTGGTTGATGCCCCGGAATTTGAGTCCTGTCCCCGTCCAGGGGGAAGGCGCGGACGCTGCCGGCCCCGCGGGGGTGGCCGGAACGGAATCCGCCGGCAGCATTCCGTGGAGCCACGCCGACAGCGGGCCGTTCTTGCTCTCCATCGTGATCCGGTGAAACCGATCAGCCGGGATCCCGGTGTGGTTGTGGCGCACGATGCCCGCGTACACCGATTCCGAGACGCAGAGTGCGAAATCGTCGGTGCTCTCCCGCAGCGCCGCACGCAAAGGGGCGCCGTCCAGCAGGCGGTAGGCCTGGTTGAGGTCGCTGCCGACCCCTTCGCCGTGTTCGTCGATGAGGACGAAGCCGGTGGCCAGGACGACGCGCAGCCGGATCTGGGCCGAGTCCGCGGCCAACCGGTTCACCGAGCGCAGTTCGGCGGGCACCGTGCTGAGCAAGGTGCTGAGCAGAGTCGTGAGCGGAGCCGAGGAGTCGATCAGCTCCGTGATCGCGTCCCCGCGGTCGGCGCGTCGCCGCAGGTGCTGGTCGACCCCGGCGGCCAGCAGGGTGCGGTCGACGATGCGGTACAGCATGCGGCGCAGGTAGTCCTGCTGCACGTCGTCGCGGTCGCTGAAGCGTTCGGTGTCGACGAGGAGCATCGAGTACGGGAGGGGATACGCCGGGCGCGGGTTCGTTGTCATGGGAGGAGCGTGGGGCAGGCCGGGCCGTCGGCGTGAGGTCGGATGACGCACCCGGAGTGTGACCGTGTGCACTGAAGGCAACGGGCAGCCGGGCAGCCGTGGCGTCGAAGCTCAAACCGTTGGCGGCTGAGACCGGGCGATTCGGCGGAGCACGTCCGGCCGCACGATCACCAGCGCCCGGCGGCCGGTGCTGACTACTCCGCGATCGCGGAGGTCCTTGAGCTGACGCTGGACCATCTCGCGCGAGGCGCCGACGGCACCCGCCAGTTCCTGCTTGGTCAGGGGTACGGCCACCTCCACGCCTTCGTCGGTGCGCCGGCCGTGGATCTGCGCCAGGTCGAGCAGCAGCACGGCGAGGCGCTCGCGCACGCTCAGCGAGGCGAACTCCAGGTTGCGCCGGTCCGACGCCCGGTTCCGGTCGGAGGCGAGGGCGGCGAGCTGGAAGGAGACCTCCGGGTTGCGGCCGAGGAAGGCGCGGAAGCTCTCGTGCTCGATGACCACCGCGCGGACGCGTTCGAGCGCGGTGACGGTCGCGGAGCGTGGGCGGCGGGTGAGGGCCGCAGATTCGCCGATGATGTCGCCGGGACCGCGTAGGGCGAGCAGGGCCTGGTAGCCGTTCGCGTGCGCGGCGGTGACCTTGGTCCAGCCATGCAGCACCAGCAGTACGTGAGCCGTGGGCTCGTCCTGGTGGAGCAGGGTGGCGCGGGGCGGGTAGGCCACCTCGCGGCCGAGCGCCCGTAACGCCGCGCTGTCAGCGCCCTCCAGCCGCGCGAGGAAGGGGACACGGTCGTCCAGCCCGCCGTCGCCCCTTGTGACATGTGTGTCCGGAACCATCTGCCGTTGCCCCCCGCCCCCGGTGATCAGGGCGGTCAATGTACTGAACACCGGGTTCGGGAGGTTCCGGAACGCCAGGATTAGCCGACGCGGGCCGCCCGCCGGCGGCGCAGGCCCGTGACCGTGACCGCCGTGAGGGTCAGGAGGGCGAGGGCGGCGGCGGCCAGGCCGGGGGTGAGGCCCTTCGGGGTGAAGGTGCAGGAGACCTTGTCGGTCCCTGCGGGGACGTCCGTGGCGACCAGGCCGTGGAAGCTCTTCACCGGTGCCGTGCACTGCCAGCCCGGCACGTCGGTCATGGCGAAGACCGCCGTGCCCGTGGCGCCCCTCGGGAGGGTGGCCTCGATGGAGTGGCCGCCGGCGGTGACGCGGGTGGCGCCGGTGGACCTCAGGGAGGTGATGGCCGTGCCCAGGGCGGCGCGGTCCAGGCAGCCGATGGGGTGTTCGCCCGCCGTCGCGTCCTTGGTCTGCGTACGGACCGCCACCGCGACCTCGCCGTCAGCGGGGGCCTGGCCCAGGCTGACCACGCCCGTCATCCGGTCTTCGAGGGGCTTGTGGGTGCCGCCGGAGGCGAGGGTGCCGTAGAGCTCGGGAGAGAACCAGTAGACCTCGGAGCCCGGGGTGCACCGGGCGGCGTACGTCTGCTCGGTGGCGGTGCCCCCGCGGGTGACCTGCGGGACCTGGTAGACGGTGGCGCCGAGGAGGTTCTCCTGGCGGGCGTAGACGCTGTCGGCCGGGTGGGGTGAGGTGTAGGCCCCGGTGCGGACGGTGACCAGCGGGGGAGCGGGGAACTTCTCGTGCGTCCAGGTGTTCGGAGCGGACCCCGGACGGACCCGTGCGCCGATCGAGAAGATCGCGTCGAGCACCGGGTTGTCGGCGCCGAAGAAGGTCCGGCCGTCGTTCTTGAACCCGTAGCCGAGGGGCTCCAAGGCCCGGTACGTGGCCTCCGGGAGGTAGCTGCTGTAGTACTGCGGGCCCTCCGCGCGCAGGGCCAGGGCGTCGTTGTACGAGCTCTGCGGCGCGCCCGAGTCGGTCCGGTAGGCCGGCCAGCCGTCCACCCGCCGGACGGCGTCGAAGTGCGCGTCGATCGAGCTGTTCGAGGTGGCGACCGGCTTCGCCCAGCGCTCCCGGCTGCGGCGCGCGTCCGCGCCTGCGGCCGCCACCGCGGATTCCGCGAAGACCACGCCGACCATGAGGACGGCGGCCACCGGGATCAGGTACCGCCGCTTCTCGCCCAGTGCGAGGAGGACCAGGGCCAGCAGGGAGACGCCCCCGCCCAGCAGCACCGCCGGCCAGGTCCAGCCGCCGAAGTCGTTGGTGTGGCGCAGTACGAAGGTGGCCGCCACCAGCAGGGCGGCCGTCAGCGCCAGGTGCAGCGGGCGCGGGCGGTGGGCCAGGGCCAGCCAGGCCAGGACCACCACCATGCCGCTGAAGACGAAGGCCTCGCGGTACGGATTGCCGTTCGGCACCGCCAGCCCGTGCCAGACGTACTGGGTCGGCGGGAACTGGAACGAGGCGACGACGAGAAGCGTCGCCGCCGCCCACACCAGGCGGGTCCGGCGGGCGATGGCGGCGTTGAAGAGGAACGATCCGGCGAGGATCAGGCCCAGCGAGGCCACGTACAGCCGCGGCCGGCCGCCCCACAGGTGCGTGGCCGGGAGCATCCCGGCCAGGAAGAGCTCGATCCGCACGGGCTCGAAGGCGCCGGCCTGGGTGGGCTGGGCGGAGCCGCTGGAGAGGAACGAGGGCAGCAGGAGCGGAAGGGTCAGCAGGATGCCCGTACCGGCCGCCGTCGAGGCCCGCCACAGGGCGCGCAGCCGCTGCCGGCCGGTCATGTCCCGGGTGATCAGGCGGATGGCGAGCAGTACGCAGGCGGCCATCGTGGCCATCATCGCGGTGTAGAAGTTGCCGAACCAGGCGAGCGCGACGAACAGCGCCACGCCCGGCCAGCGGCGCTCCTCCAGGCACCACTCCACCGCGATGCCGAGCAGGGGGAGCGCGACCAGGCCCCACAGCCACATCGGGATGTACGAGGCGTCGCTGAGAGCCCAGCCGCAAAGCCCGTAGCAGGCGCCGAGGACCGCGCGCTGCCACCAGGGGCCGGGATGCAGCTTGCCGAGGTAGACCGTCATGACGGCGGCGGCGGTGCCCATCGTGATCGGGGTGATCGCGAAGACGGCGAGGTCGACGTGGGCCCGCGGGACCAGGACGGCCAGCCAGGAGAACGGGTTCCCGAGGTACGTGTAGTAGTCGGACAGGAACTGCTGGCCGAAGCCGCCGCGCCAGGTGAAGAGCACGTCGCCGGCGGCCTGCCCGTGCACGAGGTCCCACAGCGCGCGGTGGAAGGGCACGTACTGGTTGGCCTGGTCGTTGATGGCCCGGCCGGTGTTGCCGAAGGGGTAGGTGCCGCGGGCGACCCAGGCCGAGCAGAACGCGGCCGAGGTGATCAGGAACGCCAGCAGGGGCCCGTACGGCCGGGCGCGCAGGCGGTCCGGCAGGCGGCCGAGCCGGGGGTGCCGGCGGCGGGGCGACGGGAGGACCGGACCGTCCGTCGCCGTCGTCTCCGAGGTGACCGTCCGCAATGTCCCGCTCCCTGATTGCTCGTGGATGTCCGTGCCGTTCGGGATGAATCAGCTGAATCGGCTGGATCAAGTGAATCGCTGGGGCAGTTTAGTTCTCACGGCCGGCCGCCCCGCCCGCTTCCGCTTGGCACGCCTTTACCACATGCGCGAGTCGGCGGCGCCACGGACGGGCCTCACCCAAGCGGCACATGACCGGCGGCGATGTTCCGGATGCCCCGCGCGGGCCTTTGTTTTGACCGGATGGGATGCGGTAGGTACGCTCAGACCTTGTGCCTGGGGTGTGCCTGGGCTCCTGTGCGTGTCCATCAACCGCATGAGAGCCGGATCAGCCACCGCGATCCATGCGTTTCCGTGCTTGCGCGGAGCTCCGCCGGATCCGACACACCCGACCGCGTGGGTCGGCAAAGTTCCAGGTTAGCTTCACTACACGGCACACAGAAACCGGAGAAGTAGTGCCTACGATCCAGCAGCTGGTCCGTAAGGGCCGGCAGGACAAGGTCGAGAAGACGAAGACGCCCGCGCTTGAGGCTTCGCCCCAGCGCCGCGGCGTCTGCACGCGTGTGTTCACGACCACCCCGAAGAAGCCGAACTCGGCGCTCCGTAAGGTCGCGCGTGTGCGTCTGACCTCCGGCATCGAGGTCACCGCTTACATTCCGGGTGAGGGACACAACCTGCAGGAGCACTCGATCGTGCTCGTGCGTGGTGGCCGTGTGAAGGACCTGCCGGGTGTTCGTTACAAGATCATCCGCGGTGCGCTTGACACCCAGGCTGTCAAGAACCGCAAGCAGGCCCGCAGCCGCTACGGCGCCAAGAAGGAGAAGTAAGAATGCCTCGTAAGGGCCCCGCCCCGAAGCGCCCGGTCATCATCGACCCGGTCTACGCATCTCCTCTGGTGACGTCGCTCATCAACAAGATCCTCCTGAACGGCAAGCGCTCCACCGCCGAGCGCATCGTTTACGGCGCCATGGAAGGCCTCCGCGAGAAGACCGGCAACGACCCGGTCATCACGCTGAAGCGCGCGCTGGAGAACGTCAAGCCGTCCCTCGAGGTCAAGTCCCGCCGTGTCGGTGGCGCGACCTACCAGGTTCCCGTCGAGGTCAAGCCGGGTCGCCAGTCGACCCTGGCTCTCCGCTGGCTCGTGGGTTACTCCCGCGCCCGCCGCGAGAAGACCATGACCGAGCGCCTGATGAACGAGCTTCTCGACGCCTCGAACGGCCTCGGTGCGGCCGTCAAGAAGCGCGAGGACACGCACAAGATGGCCGAGTCCAACAAGGCCTTCGCGCACTACCGCTGGTAGTCCCAACCCACATCGAGACCGAGAGAAGACTGAGCCGATATGGCTACCACTTCGCTTGACCTGGCCAAGGTGCGCAACATCGGCATCATGGCTCACATCGACGCGGGCAAGACGACCACCACCGAGCGCATCCTGTTCTACACCGGTGTGTCTTACAAGATCGGTGAAGTCCACGACGGCGCTGCCACGATGGACTGGATGGAGCAGGAGCAGGAGCGCGGCATCACGATCACGTCCGCCGCGACGACCTGCCACTGGCCGCTCGAGGACGTCGACCACACCATCAACATCATCGACACCCCGGGTCACGTTGACTTCACCGTCGAGGTGGAGCGTTCGCTCCGCGTCCTCGACGGCGCCGTCACCGTGTTCGACGGTGTCGCCGGTGTGGAGCCGCAGTCCGAGACCGTTTGGCGTCAGGCGGACCGCTACGGCGTCCCGCGCATCTGCTTCGTCAACAAGCTCGACCGTACCGGCGCCGAGTTCCACCGCTGCGTCGACATGATCAAGGACCGCCTCGGTGCGGTTCCGATCGTGATGCAGCTCCCCATCGGTGCCGAGGCCGACTTCCAGGGTGTCGTCGACCTCGTCACGATGAAGGCGTTCGTCTGGTCCGCCGAGGCGACCAAGGGCGAGATGTACGACATCGTCGACATCCCGGCCACGCACACCGAGGCTGCTGAAGAGTGGCGCGGCAAGCTGGTCGAGACCGTCGCCGAGAACGACGACGAGATCATGGAGCTGTTCCTGGAGGGCAACGAGCCCTCCGTCGAGCAGCTGCACGCCGCCGTCCGTCGCATCATCCTCGGCTCCGGCAAGGGCAAGGGCGAGCCCACGATCACCGCGGTGTTCTGTGGCACGGCGTTCAAGAACAAGGGCGTTCAGCCCCTGCTCGACGCCGTCGTCCGCTACCTGCCGTCGCCGCTGGACATCGAGGCCATCGAGGGCCACGACGTCCGCGACGCCGAGGTGGTCGTGAAGCGCAAGCCGTCCGACGAGGAGCCCCTCGCGGCGCTGGCGTTCAAGATCATGAGCGACCCGCACCTCGGCAAGCTCACCTTCGTCCGGGTTTACTCGGGCCGCCTGGAGGCCGGCACCTCGGTGCTGAACTCCGTCAAGGGCAAGAAGGAGCGCATCGGCAAGATCTACCGCATGCACGCCAACAAGCGTGAAGAGATCGACGCGGTGGGCGCCGGTGACATCGTCGCCGTCATGGGCCTGAAGCAGACCACCACCGGTGAGACGCTGTGTGACGACAAGCAGCCCGTGATCCTGGAGTCCATGGACTTCCCGGCTCCGGTCATCCAGGTCGCCATCGAGCCCAAGTCCAAGGGTGACCAGGAGAAGCTGGGTGTCGCCATCCAGCGCCTGGCGGAGGAGGACCCCTCCTTCCACGTTCACTCGGACGAGGAGACCGGCCAGACCATCCTCGGCGGTATGGGCGAGCTGCACCTTGAGGTGCTGGTCGACCGTATGAAGCGCGAGTTCAAGGTCGAGGCCAACGTCGGCAAGCCGCAGGTCGCGTACCGCGAGACGATCCGCGGGACCGTCGAGCGTCACGACTACACCCACAAGAAGCAGACCGGTGGTACCGGTCAGTTCGCCAAGGTGCAGATCGCGATCGAGCCGATCACGGACGCCGATGGTCCGGCGTACGAGTTCGTGAACAAGGTCACCGGTGGCCGCGTGCCGAAGGAGTACATCCCTTCGGTCGACGCCGGTGCGCAGGAGGCCATGCAGTTCGGCATCCTGGCCGGCTACGAGATGACGGGCGTTCGCGTCACGCTTCTCGACGGTGGCTACCACGAGGTCGACTCCTCCGAGCTCGCGTTCAAGATCGCCGGTTCGCAGGCCTTCAAGGAGGCCGCGCGCAAGGCGTCCCCCGTGCTCATGGAGCCGATGATGGCCGTAGAGGTCACCACGCCCGAGGACTACATGGGTGACGTGATCGGCGACATCAACTCCCGCCGTGGCCAGATCCAGGCCATGGAGGAGCGTCACGGCGCTCGCGTCGTGAAGGGCCTCGTGCCGCTTTCGGAGATGTTCGGCTACGTCGGCGACCTCCGCAGCAAGACCTCGGGTCGCGCCAGCTACTCGATGCAGTTCGACTCCTACGCCGAGGTTCCCCGGAACGTCGCCGAGGAGATCATCGCGAAGGCCAAGGGCGAGTAACTCTTCCGAGTACACGCTTTAGGCTTGTCACCGGCAGCCTCTGGGGCAACAGGAGTCATTCCCGTTGCCCCGGGGACCGGCCGGCTTTCCAGCAAAGATCACCTGGCGCCGATCTGTAAGGCGTACAGAACCACTCTCCAGGAGGACCCCCGTGGCGAAGGCGAAGTTCGAGCGGACTAAGCCGCACGTCAACATCGGCACCATCGGTCACATTGACCACGGTAAGACGACCCTCACGGCCGCCATTACCAAGGTGCTGCACGACGCGTACCCGGACCTGAACGAGGCCTCGGCCTTCGACCAGATCGACAAGGCTCCTGAGGAGCGCCAGCGCGGTATCACCATCTCCATCGCGCACGTCGAGTACCAGACCGAGGCGCGTCACTACGCCCACGTCGACTGCCCGGGTCACGCGGACTACATCAAGAACATGATCACCGGTGCCGCGCAGATGGACGGCGCGATCCTCGTGGTCGCCGCCACCGACGGCCCGATGCCGCAGACCAAGGAGCACGTGCTCCTGGCCCGCCAGGTCGGCGTCCCCTACATCGTCGTCGCCCTGAACAAGGCCGACATGGTGGACGACGAGGAGATCCTGGAGCTCGTCGAGCTCGAGGTCCGTGAGCTGCTCTCCGAGTACGAGTTCCCGGGCGACGACCTGCCGGTCGTCCGCGTCTCCGCGCTGAAGGCCCTTGAGGGCGACAAGGAGTGGGGCGAGAAGCTCCTCGGCCTCATGTCCGCCGTCGACGAGGCCATCCCGACCCCGCCGCGTGACACCGAGAAGCCGTTCCTCATGCCCGTCGAGGACGTCTTCACGATCACCGGTCGCGGTACGGTCGTCACCGGCCGTATCGAGCGTGGTGTCCTGAAGGTCAACGAGACCGTCGACATCATCGGTATCAAGGAGACCAAGACCACCACCACGGTCACCGGTATCGAGATGTTCCGCAAGCTGCTCGACGAGGGCCAGGCGGGCGAGAACGTCGGTCTGCTCCTCCGTGGCATCAAGCGCGAGGACGTCGAGCGCGGCCAGGTCATCATCAAGCCCGGTTCGGTCACGCCGCACACCGAGTTCGAGGCCCAGGCCTACATCCTGTCGAAGGACGAGGGTGGCCGTCACACCCCGTTCTTCAACAACTACCGCCCGCAGTTCTACTTCCGTACCACGGACGTCACGGGTGTCGTCACCCTGCCGGCCGGCACGGAGATGGTCATGCCGGGCGACAACACCGAGATGACGGTCGCGCTGATCCAGCCGGTCGCCATGGAGGAGGGCCTGAAGTTCGCCATCCGTGAGGGTGGTCGTACGGTCGGCGCCGGCCAGGTCATCAAGATCACGAAGTAATTCGTGCTCTGACCTGGTAGCTCGCGCGAGCGGGCACCATGTTTGACGGGAGGGCCCCTTCCCCACTGCCTCGGCGGCGGGGGAGGGGCCCTTCGTCGTACGGCTCGCGGCTCGCGACTCGCGCCTTACGGCGACGGACCACGGCGTACGGGTCACGGCCCACGGCCTACGGCCTACGAGAGAGGGCCGCACCCCCGATCACGGGGTGCGGCCCTCTCTCGTGCCCTGCGCTGGAGCCGTCAGCCGGTCACGCGCAGGGACTCGGTGAACTCCTTGCACGCGGCGTAGTCCGGCAGCAGGCCCGACTCGATCGCCTCGGCCAGCGTCGGCGCGGCCTCGTCGCGGGCGGACAGCAGCGGCACGTCGGCCGGCCACTCGATGCCCAGGTCCGCGTCGAGCGGATGAACCGAGTGCTCGCCGGTCGGGTTGTACGTCTCCGAGCAGAGGTACGAAAGCGTGGCGTCGTCGCTCAGCGCGCAGAACCCGTGGCCCAGGCCCTCGGGGATGTAGACCGCGCGGCGGTCCACGTCGTCGAGGCGGACACCCTCCCAGCGGCCGAAGGTCGGGGAGCCGACCCGCAGGTCCACGATCACGTCGAGCACGGCGCCGCGCACGCAGGTCACGTACTTGGCCTGGCCGCGCGGCACGTCGGCGAAGTGGATGCCGCGGACCACGCCGCGCGAGGACACCGAGAGGTTCGCCTGCGCCAGGTTCAGCGGGTGCCCGACGACCTCGGACAGCTTGTCGAAGCGGTACCACTCGGTGAACAGGCCGCGCGGGTCGCCGTGCAGCTGCGGGGTGATCTCGTAGGCGCCCTCTATCGAGAGCTGACGGAACTTCACCGGGAGGACTCCTCTTCGAGCAGGGCGATCAGGTAGTCGCCGTAACCGCTCTTGAGCAGCGGCTGGGCCAGTTCGCGCAGCTGCGCGGAGTCGATCAGGCCGGCCCGCCAGGCCGCCTCCTCGATGCAGCCGATCTTGAAGCCCTGGCGCTCCTCGATCACGCGGACGAACTCCGAGGCCTGGACCATGGAGACGAAGGTCCCGGTGTCCAGCCAGGCGGTGCCGCGGTCGAGGATGGTGACATTCAGCTCACCGGCCTGGAGGTACGCGTCGTTGACCGCGGTGATCTCCAGTTCGCCGCGCGCGCTGGGCTTCAGGTTGCGGGCTATCTCGACGACGCGGTTGTCGTAGAAGTACAGACCCGGCACCGCGTAGCGGGACTTGGGCTTGACCGGCTTCTCCTCGATGGAGATGGCCTGGCCGTTCTCGTCGAACTCGACCACGCCGTACGCGGTCGGGTCGGCGACCGGGTACGCGAAGACCCGGCCGCCCTTGGAGTCGGTGTGCTCCGCCAGGCGCGTGCCGAGGCCGCTGCCGTGGAAGATGTTGTCGCCGAGGATCAGGGCGACGGACTCGTCCCCGATGAAGTCGGCGCCGAGCACGAACGCCTGGGCGATGCCCTCGGGGCGCTCCTGGACCGCGTACTCCAGCCGGATGCCGAACTGGGAGCCGTCGCCGAGCAGTCGCTCGAACTGCGCACGGTCCTCCGGCGTGGTGATGACGAGAATCTCACTGATTCCGGCCATGACCAGGGTGGAGAGCGGGTAGTAGATCATCGGCTTGTCGAAGACGGGGAGCAGCTGCTTCGAGACTGCCCGGGTCAGCGGCCAGAGTCGGGATCCGGTGCCACCGGCCAAGAGAATTCCACGCATGGGCACAACCCTATGCGAGAGCGCCGGGGGCGCCGCGGTGCGGCCCCGGTGGGCGGTGTACGAGCGGCTAGACTCTTCGTATTATGCGCATCCTCGTGACCGGCGGCGCCGGCTTCATCGGTTCAGAGTTCGTCCGCCAGCAGCTCGGTGCAGACGCATCGGCCCAGATCACGGTCTTCGACAAGCTGACCTACTCGGGCGTCGAGGCCAACCTCGCCCCGGTCGCCGACCACCCCGGTTACAAGTTCGTCAAGGGCGACATCTGCGACCCCGAGGCCGTCGACCAGGTGATGCCCGGCCACGACGTGGTGGTGCACTTCGCCGCCGAGTCGCACGTGGACCGCTCGATCGCCGGTGCCGGCCCGTTCGTGATGACCAACGTCGTGGGCACGCAGGTGCTGCTGGACGCCGCCCGCAAGCACGGCGTCGGCCGCTTCGTCCACATCTCCACCGACGAGGTGTACGGCTCGATCAGCGAGGGCTCCTGGACCGAGGAGTGGCCGCTGGTGCCGAACTCCCCGTACTCCGCCTCCAAGGCCTCCTCCGACCTGCTGGCCCTGGCCTACGCCCGGACGCACGGCATGGACGTCGTGGTCACGCGCTGCTCCAACAACTACGGGCACTACCAGTTCCCGGAGAAGGTCATCCCGCTGTTCGTCTCGAACCTGATGGACGGCAAGAAGGTCCCGCTGTACGGCAACGGCGGCAACGTGCGCGACTGGCTGCACGTCTCCGACCACTGCCGCGGCATCGACCTGGCCATGCGCAAGGGCCGGGCCGGCGAGGTCTACAACATCGGCGGCGGCACCGAGCTCACCAACAAGGAGCTCACCGGCGTGCTGCTCGAAGCGGCCGGGCTCGGCTGGGAGATGGTCGAGCAGGTCGAGGACCGCAAGGGCCACGACCTCCGCTACTCCATCGACATCAGCAAGATCGGCGCGGAGCTCGGCTACGCCCCGCAGGTCACCTTCGAGGACGGCATCAAGGCCACCATCGAGTGGTACCGCGAGAACCGTGCCTGGTGGGAGCCGCTGAAGGTGAAGGCGGCCCTGCAGAAGTGAAGACCAACCCGCCGGCCGGACGCTGGCTCGTCACCGGCGCCGCCGGGATGCTCGGCCAGGACGTCCTGACCGTCCTGAAGGCCGCCGGCATCGACGCCGTCGGCCTGCGCCGCTCCGATCTCGACATCACCGACCCGGCCGCCGTCCGCGCGGCGGTCGAGGGCGCCACCGTGGTCGTGAACTGCGCCGCCTGGACGGACGTGGACGGCGCGGAGACGGCCGAGGAGGCCGCCACCGCCGTCAACGGCACGGGCGTACGCGTCCTCGCCGAGGCCTGCGCCGCCGCCCGCGTGCGCCTGCTGCACGTCTCCACCGACTACGTGCTCCCCGGCGACGCCGCCGAGCCGTACCGCGAGGACGCCGAGACCGGACCGCTCAACGCGTACGGGCGCTCCAAGCTGCTCGGCGAGCAGGCCGTCGCCGAACTGCTGCCGCAGGACGGCTACATCGTCCGGACCGCCTGGCTGTACGGCGAGCACGGGCCGAACTTCGTCGCCACCATGCTCAAGCTGGCCGCCCAGCGCGACACCCTCGACGTCGTCGACGACCAGCACGGCCAGCCCACCTGGTCCCACGCGCTGGCCCGCCACCTGGTCGAGCTCGGCCTGGCCGCGCTGAAGGGCCAGGCCACGGGCGGCGTCTACCACGGCACCGCGAGCGGCCGGACCACCTGGATGGGGCTGGCCCGCGAGACGTACCGGCTGAGCGGGCTGGACCCGGAGCGGATCCGGCCGACCACCTCCGCCGCGTTCGTCCGCCCGGCCGCCCGCCCCGCGTTCAGCGTGCTCGCGCACGAGCGCTGGGCCGACGCGGGCCTCGCCCCGCTCGCCGACTGGCGCGAGCAGCTCGCCGAGGCGCTGGCCGCCCCCGCCTTCACCGCGCTGGCCGACGCCGCCGGGAACCGCGGCACGAACGGCAGTACGGGATGAAGTCCCTGCTGAGCAGGCTCACCGCGGCGCTGCCGCCGGGCACCGTCGCGGTGGCCGGCGGCACTGTCGTGCTCGGTGCGGCCTCGTACGTCCACCTGGGCGTGGCCGGCCACAGCCTGTCCACGGACGCCATGGCGAACGTCTCGGTGCTGTGGACGATCGTGATGGCGCTCGGCCTCGGCATCTTCTTCCCCATCGAGCAGGAGCTCACCCGGATCGTCGCCGCCCGCGTGGTGCACGGCCAGGGCGCGGCCCCCGTTCTGCGCCGGGCCACGCTGCTGACCTCCGGCATCCTCGGCGCGACCCTGCTCGTCCTCGCCCTCGGCGCGGGCCCGATCGCGGACCTGCTGTTCCGCGGGGACCGCGGCCTGGTCGCGGCCCTCGGCGGGGCGTTCACCGGCATGGCCGTCTGCTACCTGACCCGCGGAGTCCTGGCCGGCCTCGGCCGGTTCGGCGCGTACGGGACGCAGCTGGCCGTCGACGGCGGGCTGCGCATCGCCCTCGCCTTCGGCTGCGCGGTGGCCGGTCTGCACTCGGCGCTCGCCTTCAGCCTGGTCCTGGCCGTCGCGCCGATCGCCGCGACGCTGGTCACCCTGCCGCCGCTGCTGCGCGCCGTGGAGCCGGGCGAGGAGATCGCCTGGCGCGAACTGACCGCCGGACTCGGCCTGCTGATCTGCTCGACGCTGCTGTCCCAGGTCGTCGTCAACGCCGCGGTGATGAGCACCAAGCTGCTCGCCCCCACCGACAGCGTGCTGATCGCGGCACTGCTGAACGCACTGGTCCTGGCCCGGGTGCCGCTGTTCGTCTTCGGCTCGCTGCAGGCCTCCCTGCTCGGCGGGCTCACCGCCGCCTATACCGCCGGCGACCGGGCGGCGTTCTCCGCGATGCTGCGCCGCATCGGAGTGGTGGTCGGGCTGCTGGGACTGCTCGGAGGCGTGCCCGCGACCGTCCTCGGCCCGTGGCTCATCAAGGTGCTGTTCGACGCCGGACCCGTACTGGGCTGCCTCGACTTCTTCCTTTTGTCCGCCGGCACCGTGGCGTACATGTTCGCGATGGTCCTCGGCCAGGCGCTGATGGTATTCAAGCGGCACAACCTGCAATTGCTCTGCTGGGCCGCCGGCACCGTCGTCCTGATCGGTGTCACCTTCGCACCGGGCGAAGTGGCCCTGCGCGTCATCCTGGCCTACGCTCTCGGCTCCCTCGCCACCGTGCTCGGTATGCTGGCGGTGCTGAGGCTGAGGTTCCCCGGAGCGGATCCGGGCGCGACCGAAGGACCGGGGCACAAGGTCGCCGCAAGCCAACTGAGCGCCGGAGCGGTGGGGGAGTGACCATGCCGCCTGCCGACGTCCCACCGATCACCGAGCACGCGCACGTGCCACATTCCGCTGGAGCTACCGTGTCCCAATACGACGATGTCTGGCTGGTCATCCCGGCCTATAACGAGGGCCAGGTGATCGCCGATGTGGTCGAGGGAGCGCGCAAGACCTTCCCGAACATAGTCGTCGTCGACGACGGCAGTTCCGACAACTCGGCCGAGCACATCGCGACGACCGGCGCGCACCTGGTGCGCCACCCCGTCAACCTCGGCCAGGGCGCCGCCCTCCAGACCGGCCTCAAGTACGCCCTCTCCCAGCCCGGTGCCCGCTACTTCGCGACCTTCGACGCGGACGGCCAGCACCAGACGCACGACGTCGAGAAGATGGTCCAGGTGCTGCGCGACGACGTGGCCGACGTGGTGCTCGGCTCGCGCTTCATCGAGCAGAACGGCCAAGTGCCGTGGATCAAGCGCGTCGTGCTGCGCACGGCCGCGACGGTCAGCCCGACCGCCCGCAAGCTGAAGCTCACCGACTCGCACAACGGCCTGCGCGTGCTCAGCCGCAAGGCCGCCGAGCAGCTGAACATCACCATGAACGGCATGGCGCACGCGTCCGAGATCGTCGGTTACCTGGCCGGTTCCGGCCTGCGCGTCACCGAGGTCCCCGTGGACATCCTCTACACCGAGTACTCGCGCGCCAAGGGCCAGTCCCTGATCAACGGCGTCAACATCATCTTTGACATCACGATGCGGGAGCGAAGCCGCTGATGAAGTACTTCTGGATCCAGCTGCTGCTCATCGCGGGCTCGGTGTCGATGGCCCTCATGTTCATACGGACGTGGGGCCAGGCGAAGAACCGTGCCTGGAAGCGCATCGCGTTCTCCGTGTTCGTCGTCGTCAACGTGTACGCCGTGCTCCGCCCCACGGACGTCACGTGGGTGGCGCACCAGCTCGGCGTCGGCCGCGGCACCGACCTCGTGCTGTACGTCATGGTGCTGGCGATGGGCTTCCTGACCCTCAACACCTTCCTCCGCTTCCGCTCGTTGGAGAAGAAGCTCACCGACCTGGCCCGGACCGTGGCCCTGGCCGAGGGCGCACGGCACAACGACGCACGCCTGGGCGGGGCCCCCGCCGCCGTCGTCACCGAGGCCGCCGCCGTTGCCGAGGCCGAGCCGAAGCCCGAGCCCGTCGACTCCGACACCGTGAAGGCCTGACGTCCCGTGGTGACCTTCGACTTCATGCTCCCCTACTACGGGGACGTGCAGCTGATGCAGGACGCCGTCCGCAGCGTCCTCGCCCAGACGGACCCCGACTTCCGCCTCGTCGTCATCGACGACGGCAAGGAGCCGGACGTCCCGGGCTGGTTCGAGGCCCTCGGCGACGAGCGGGTCCACTACACCCGCAACGAGCAGAACCTCGGCATCACCAAGAACTTCCAGAAGTGCGTACGGCTCTCCGAGGCCGACCACGTCGTCATCATGGGCTGCGACGACCTGCTGCACCCGCACTACCTGGAGACCGTCCGCGGCCTCATAGCCGACCACCCGGGCATCGGCATGGTCCAGCCCGGCGTCGAGGTGATCGACGGATCCGGGCAGGTCGCGTACGGGCTCGCCGACCAGACGAAGCGGCGGCTGTACGCACCGCAGGTCAAGGGCCGCCGCCTGATGGGCGGCGAGGAGCTCGCCACCAGCGTGCTGCGCGGGAACTGGCTGTACTTCCCGTCCATCTGCTGGCGCGGCGAGGCCCTGCGCGGGGTCAACTTCCGCGACGAGTACTCGGTGATCCAGGACCTGGCCCTGGTGGTCGACCTCCTCGAACTCGGCGAGCAGATGCTGATCGACGAGTCCACGACGGTGTTCCGGTACCGCCGCCACGCGGTCAGCGAGTCCTCGGTACAGGCCTTCTCCGGAACCCGCTTCACCGAGGCCGAGCGGTACTTCTCCGCCGTGGCCGACCGGATGGACGCCCGGGGCTGGCCCAAGGCCGCGCGCGCGGCCCGCTTCCACAGCGCCTCCCGCTTCCACGCCATCACGATGCTCCCCGGCGCTCTGCTCCGCGGGCACCGGGAGGGCGTCCGCACCCTCGCCAAGCACGCATTCACCGCCGGTCAGCGCGCCGACTGACACCCGCGACGGAATTGGACTGAGATGACACACCTGGCCCCCGAGGTCGTCGGAACCTCCGGCACGGCTCACAGCCGGACCGGTGCCGGGACCCCGGACGCCGGACCGGTCTCCTCCCCTTCAGCGGCCCGCCGCCCCTGGACGTCCCGGCGCCGCGTGCTCGCCGTCGCCGAGGGCGTCGTGAGCCTCACGGCCGCCCTCGGCTACATGCTGCTGAGCCGTCGCATCGAGGTGAACCCGATCGTGCGCCTGGGCCAGGTCAGCGGCCTCGCCACGCTCCAGATGTACGCCGCGGTCATCGGGCTGCCACTGCTCGGACTGCTGCTCTACACCGCCCACCGGGGCCCGGCCCGGCGCCACCAGCTGGTCAAGCGCCTGGTCTGCGCCGCCCTGGCCGGGCTGGCCACCGGCGTGATCGCCGGCGGAGTCGTCGTCGCCCTGCACGGCACGCCCCACCCGCTGGGCGGCCAGGAGGGCGACCCGGGCGTCCTGATCGACATGGCCAACTCGTTCCTCCACCACGAGGGGATGTCGGGCATCTACCCGCCCGCCTTCCCGGCCCTGATGGCCCTCTGGGCGAAGATCCGCTACAACGGCCGCGGCGAGACCGGCTTCGCCCTGCACGACCTCCAGATCTTCTTCACCGCGGTCGCCGGCCCGATGGCCTACCTGGCCTGGCGGATACTGCTGCGGCCCTTCTGGGCGCTGCTGATCGCGGTTCCGGCCGCGGTGCTCTTCCTCGACCCGATCCGCCCGTACAGCCACATCGTCATGATCGTGCTGCTGCCGCTGCTCGGTTACTGGCTGCGCGAGATGCGCCTGGCCGGCCGGCGCGCCACGCGGCACCTGCTGCTGCGCGGCCTCGTCCTCGGCGTGTCCTTCGGCGGGCTGTTCCTCTGGTACTCCGGCTGGTACATCTGGGCCGCGCCGGGCGCGCTGGTGGCCGCGCTGTTCTTCTTCCCGTGGCGCCAGGGCGCGGCGACGGCCAAGAAGGCGGGCCTCTACATAGGGGTCACGCTGCTGTCCGCCGGCATCGTCGGCGCCCCCCTGATCTACCAGATGGCCCGGCTGGGCTCGGAGAACCCCGACCGCTACGCCTTCCTCGCCGTGTACGCCGACCCCGGGTACGTCCTCGGCTGGGTCTCGGACCGGTCGGGGACGCTGACGTACCAGACCTGGCCGGTGGCCGGGGAGATGGCGGGCCAGAGCGGGTTCGCCCTGCTGCTGCTGTTCGGGGTGGGCCTGGGCCTCGGCCTCGGCCTGCGCAACATCATGGTGCGCACCGCGGCGGCGGTCCTGGCAGGCGCCTGGCTCGCCCGGTTCTGGTTCGCCGGGCACATGGCCCAAGACAAGGCCATCCAGCTGTACCCGCGCACCACGTGGATCATCATGTACTGCCTGATGATCCTGGCCGTGCTCGGCATGATGGCCGTGGTCGACCGGGGCTCCGGGTGGATCGAGCGCATGCTGCGCCCGAGGAGCGCCGGGGCCGGTACGGCTTCGGACTCCGCTTCCGGGGCCGCGCCCGCCCGGGTCATCCCGCTGCGGGTGGTCCGCCAGCTCGCTGCCGGGATGGTGTGCGTGGTCGCCCTGTTCGCGGCCATGGGCGCGTCCTGGTCGGTCAACCGCTACATGCCCTCGTCCGACGTCGACTCGATGGGCATCGACGCGTACCGCGCCCACGTCATCAAGCAGCGGGACGGCAGCTGCCCGCGCTTCTCGCCCCGCGAGAACTGCTGGGACATCGAGAAGAACGACTGGAAGCCGGGCCCCATCCAGGACTTCATCTGGTGCGCCGGCATCGTGGCCGACGACTGGCCCGCCGTCTGCGGGATGGAGGCGCCCAAGCGCGTGCGCTCGCGGGCGGACATCGAGCGCGACGCGGAGGCCGAGCGGCAGGCCCGCAAGGACGCGGCCCAGACCGACAAGGGCGCACAGAAGAGGTGACGGCGCGGCGGCCCGGCAGCCCCGGGCCGCCGTCCCGGGCATTCCTCTGACGGCCCCGGCCGTACCACTGTCAGAACCGACCAGTAGCATCCGCTCCGACAGCCGTATCGCACGCGCGCACGAACCACAGGGGTGGGGCTACGGGCGCGTAGCAGAGACGTTTCGGCGGGCCCCCAGGACATGGTCCTGGGGGCCCGCCTTTTCAGGGGTGGGACATGGGAACCAACAACAACGACGACGGCCCGGCGCTCTCCGACGAGGAGTGGGCCCGCTTCATGGAGCAGGCCCAGGCCGGCGCGGGCCAGGCCCCGCAGGAGCCCTCCGCCCGGGCGCGCATGGTCGCCGCCCGGCTGCGCGCCGAGTCAGCGGAGCCGGCCGGCTGGCGCACCGGTCCGGCCTGGCAGGAGATGCAGGGGCGGGGGAGGGGCAAGCGGCGGCTCAAGGCCGCGGGGGCGGTCGTCTTCATCGCGGCCCTCGCGCTGATCGCCGTACGCCCGGAACTGGTCATCGACCGGCTCACCGGGAAGGCCGAGCGGGACGACAGGGCCCGTGAGCCGCTGCCCGCCGAGACCGCCCGGCCCAGCGCCCCGCCCTCGGCCCTCGACCCGGACCGGCCGACGCTCAAGGAGCCCTTCAACGGCTCCCCGGCCCTCCAGTGGGCCGACGGGGCGGCCGGGATCGAGCTCCCCGAGGCCCAGGCCGTCGGCGGGATGAGCAAGGAGCAGGTCGCCGACGCGCTGGAGAAGGCCAAGCAGTTCCTGGTCTCGGCCAACCTGGACCCGGCGACCCTGCGCGGGGAGCGGCCGGCGGCGGCACTGGAGCTGCTCGACCCGAAGCTGAAGGACGCCCTGAGCCGCGTGGAGGGCTCACTGACGGCCCCGACGAAGGAGAACGACCCGCTGCACCTGTTCAGCCGGGTCAAGCCGGCCGAGCTGAAGCCCGCGGGCGACGTGGTCAAGGTCCGCGGCCGGATGTGGGTGGAGCCCGGCAAGGAGGGCGGCCAGGTCAACGTGCTGGCCGACTACACCTTCGTCTACCCGTTCGTGAAGGCGAAGCAGGGCGCCGAGCAGGTGGAGCGCTCCATCGTGCGCCGCGAGATCACCTTCTCCATCGCCGACCCGCGCAAGTGGCAGGCCACCCCCGGCAGGCTCTGGCTGGAGAAGACGAACGTCGACCTCGCCAACACCGCCTGCGACGTCAACGACGGATTCCTGCACCCCGTCTTCGACGAGGACCGACAGGCCGGTCCGGCCCCCTCCGGGACGCCCGTGGACCCGTACGACCGGAGCAAGGGGATCGACTCCGGCGACCGGGAGGGCTGCGGAAGCCTCTCGCGGACCTGAGGCCCGTGGGACGGCCCGGGCGGACCCCAAGGGGGGCCCGGGCCGTTCCGCCGCGCGGCGCGGTTTGACCACTCACCGGGGAGGGGTATTCTCTTCGGCCCGATTGGCGCAGTACGTGTCTTGTATGGCAGACTACTCAAGTTGCTCGGCTGAGTGCCGATGCTGCGCGCCTCCCGCCGGGAGGACCGGAAGCGAGTCCCACAGTACTCGTCGCCTTCACCTGCCTCTCGGGGCAGCAATGAGGCGGACGTACGGGAATCTTCTGGGAAGCGTCAGCACGGTGCCCGCCAGGCGCTCGGTGGGTGTTTCT
Organism: Streptomyces sp. NPDC051109; assembly: GCF_044455885.1. Classification (NCBI taxonomy): domain Bacteria; kingdom Bacillati; phylum Actinomycetota; class Actinomycetes; order Kitasatosporales; family Streptomycetaceae; genus Streptomyces; species Streptomyces sp. NPDC051109. The sequence goes on along the minus strand of NZ_JBITFF010000003.1, from coordinate 504,935 downwards.
CCCCCGAACCGCGGTCTTGGGACCGCACCCCCTTGGACGAGGGAATTTCCGTATGGGAATTTTCTGTAGAGGGAGTGCGACACGCCCGACCGCGTGGGTCGGAGAGAAGCGGTGGAGAGATCCACAGCCGCCCGAGGGCCAGAGCGTTTCCACAACAGACAGGACTACGGAGTAGCCATGGCGGGACAGAAGATCCGCATCCGGCTCAAGGCCTACGACCACGAGGTCATCGACTCCTCGGCGAAGAAGATCGTCGAGACGGTGACCCGCACTGGTGCGTCGGTCGCAGGCCCGGTGCCGCTGCCCACTGAGAAGAACGTGTACTGCGTCATCAAGTCGCCGCACAAGTACAAGGACTCGCGCGAGCACTTCGAGATGCGCACGCACAAGCGCCTGATCGACATCCTCGACCCGACGCCCAAGACCGTTGACTCGCTGATGCGCCTGGACCTTCCGGCCGGCGTTGACATCGAGATCAAGCTCTGAGAGGCGTCGAGAAGATGGCAAAGCAGATCAAGGGCGTCCTGGGCGAGAAGCTCGGCATGACCCAGGTCTGGGACGAGAACAACCGTGTCGTCCCGGTGACCGTCGTCAAGGCCGGGCCCTGCGTCGTTACCCAGGTCCGTACGAACGACATCGACGGCTACGAGTCGGTCCAGATCGCCTTCGGCGAGATCGACCCGCGCAAGGTGAACAAGCCCCTCAAGGGCCACTTCGCCAAGGCCGACGTGACCCCCCGCCGCCACCTGGTGGAGCTCCGCACCTCCGACGCCAGCGAGTACACGCTCGGCCAGGAGATCACTGCCGAGGTGTTCGAGTCCGGCGTCAAGGTTGACGTCACGGGCAACAGCAAGGGCAAGGGCTTCGCCGGTGTCATGAAGCGGCACAACTTCCGGGGCCTCGGCGCCGGTCACGGTGTGCAGCGCAAGCACCGCTCCCCCGGTTCGATCGGTGGCTGCGCCACCCCTGGGCGTGTCTTCAAGGGCATGCGCATGGCTGGTCGTATGGGCAACGAGCGCGTCACCACCCAGAACCTGACCATCCACGCGGTAGACGCGGAGAAGGGTCTGCTCCTCATCAAGGGCGCAGTCCCCGGTCCGAACGGCGGCCTCGTCCTGGTCCGTACCGCGGCCAAGGGGGCTTGAGGTTAATGAGCACCATTGACATCCTTTCGCCGGCAGGCGACAAGGCCGGTACCGTCGAGCTCCCCGCGGAGATCTTCGACGCGAAGACCAGCGTTCCGCTGATCCACCAGGTCGTCGTCGCTCAGCTGGCTGCTGCCCGTCAGGGCACGCACAAGACGAAGACCCGTGGCGAAGTCCGTGGTGGTGGCAAGAAGCCTTACCGCCAGAAGGGCACCGGCCGCGCCCGTCAGGGTTCGACCCGCGCTCCGCAGTTCGCCGGCGGTGGCGTCGTCCACGGCCCGCAGCCGCGTGACTACTCGCAGCGGACCCCCAAGAAGATGAAGGTCGCCGCCCTCCGCGGTGCCCTGTCGGACCGTGCGCGTCACTCCCGCATCCACGTCGTCACCGGCGTGGTCGAGGGTGCTGCCTCCACGAAGGCCGCCAAGACGCTGTTCGGCAAGATCTCGGAGCGCAAGAACCTGCTCCTGGTCGTCGAGCGTGCCGACGAGGCCGCGTGGCTGTCCGCCCGCAACCTGCCCCAGGTTCACATCCTGGAGCCGGGCCAGCTGAACACGTACGACGTGATCGTCTCTGACGACGTGGTCTTCACCCAGGCCGCGCTTGAGTCCTTCGTGTCTGGCCCCAAGGCCGATGAGACCGAAGGGAGCGACGCCTGATGTCTGAGGCGACCGTTACCAGCAAGACCTTCACTGACCCGCGCGACCTGCTGATCAAGCCGGTTGTCTCGGAGAAGAGCTACGCGCTGCTGGACGAGAACAAGTACACGTTCATCGTCGCGCCCGGCTCCAACAAGACCCAGATCAAGCAGGCCGTCGAGGCGGTCTTCGGGGTCAAGGTCACCGGGGTCAACACGATCAACCGTCAGGGTAAGCGCAAGCGCACCAAGACCGGTTTCGGCAAGCGCGCTGACACCAAGCGCGCCATCGTGACCCTCGCTGAGGGCGACCGAATCGACATCTTCGGCGGCCAGGCCTCCTAACGGAGGTCTAGTCGTCCGGAATCGGACGAGGACTGAGAAATGGGTATCCGCAAGTACAAGCCGACGACCCCGGGCCGTCGTGGCTCCAGCGTCGCCGACTTTGTCGAGATCACGCGGTCCACGCCGGAGAAGTCGCTGGTTCGCCCGCTGCACAGCAAGGGCGGCCGTAACAACACCGGTCGGATCACCGTTCGCCACCAGGGTGGTGGACACAAGCGCGCCTACCGCGTGATCGACTTCCGTCGTCACGACAAGGACGGCGTGCCGGCCAAGGTCGCGCACATCGAGTACGACCCCAACCGCACTGCGCGCATCGCGCTCCTGCACTACGCGGACGGCGAGAAGCGCTACATCATCGCTCCCCGCGGTCTGAACCAGGGCGACCGGATTGAGAACGGCCCCACGGCCGACATCAAGCCCGGCAACAACCTGGCCCTGCGCAACATCCCGGTCGGTACCACGATCCACGCGATCGAGCTCCGTCCCGGTGGTGGCGCCAAGTTCGCCCGTTCCGCGGGTGCCTCCGTGCAGCTGCTGGCGAAGGAGGGCACGATGGCCCACCTTCGTATGCCGTCCGGTGAGATCCGCCTGGTCGACGCGCGCTGCCGCGCGACGGTCGGCGAGGTCGGCAACGCCGAGCAGTCGAACATCAACTGGGGCAAGGCCGGCCGTATGCGCTGGAAGGGCGTTCGCCCCTCCGTCCGCGGTGTCGCGATGAACCCGGTTGACCACCCGCACGGTGGTGGTGAGGGCAAGACCAGCGGTGGTCGTCACCCGGTCTCCCCGTGGGGTCAGAAGGAGGGTCGTACTCGCTCGCCGAAGAAGGCTTCGAGCAAGTACATCGTCCGCCGCCGCAAGACGAACAAGAAGCGCTAGGAGCGGGTTTAGATGCCGCGCAGTCTCAAGAAGGGACCCTTCGTCGACGGACACCTCGTGAAGAAGGTGGACGCTCAGAACGAAGCTGGTACCAAGAACGTCATCAAGACCTGGTCCCGTCGCTCGATGATCATCCCGGCCATGCTGGGTCACACCATCGCGGTGCACAACGGCAAGACCCACGTCCCGGTGTTCGTCACCGAGTCGATGGTCGGCCACAAGCTCGGCGAGTTCTCGCCGACTCGCACCTTCCGCGGCCACGTCAAGGACGACCGGAAGTCGAAGCGCCGCTAAAGGCGGGGTGGTAACGACTATGACTTACACCGAAGGGACAACCATGGAAGCCAGGGCCCAGGCGCGGTACATCCGCGTCACGCCCATGAAGGCCCGCCGCGTGGTGGACCTTATCCGTGGCATGGATGCCACGGAGGCTCAGGCGGTCCTGCGTTTCGCCCCGCAGGCCGCGAGCGTGCCGGTCGGCAAGGTGCTGGACAGCGCCATTGCCAACGCCGCACACAACTACAACCACCCGGACGCCTCCACGCTGGTCATCAGCGAGGCGTACGTGGACGAGGGCCCGACCCTGAAGCGGTTCCGTCCGCGTGCCCAGGGCCGTGCCTACCGGATCCGCAAGCGGACCAGCCACATCACCGTGGTCGTCAGCAGCAAGGAAGGTTCCCGGTAATGGGCCAGAAGGTAAACCCGCACGGGTTCCGGCTCGGCATCACCACCGACTTCAAGTCGCGTTGGTACGCCGACAAGCTGTACAAGGACTACGTCAAGGAAGACGTCGCCATCCGTCGGATGATGACGTCCGGCATGGAGCGCGCCGGCATCTCGAAGGTTGAGATCGAGCGCACCCGTGACCGCGTGCGTGTGGACATCCACACCGCTCGTCCGGGCATCGTCATCGGCCGCCGTGGCGCCGAGGCCGACCGCATCCGCGGTGACCTCGAAAAGCTCACGGGCAAGCAGGTCCAGCTGAACATCCTCGAGGTCAAGAACCCCGAGCTCGACGCTCAGCTGGTTGCCCAGGCCGTTGCCGAGCAGCTCTCCTCCCGCGTCTCCTTCCGTCGTGCCATGCGCAAGAGCATGCAGGGCACGATGAAGGCCGGCGCCAAGGGCATCAAGATCCAGTGTGGCGGTCGCCTCGGCGGCGCCGAGATGTCCCGCTCCGAGTTCTACCGCGAGGGTCGTGTGCCGCTGCACACGCTGCGCGCGAACGTGGACTACGGCTTCTTCGAGGCCAAGACCACCTTCGGCCGTATCGGTGTGAAGGTCTGGATCTACAAGGGCGACGTCAAGAACATCGCCGAGGTTCGCGCCGAGAACGCTGCGGCCCGTGCGGGTAACCGCCCGGCCCGTGGTGCCGGCGCTGGCGACCGTCCCGCCGGCCGTGGTGGCCGTGGTGGCGAGCGCGGCGGCCGTGGTGGCCGCAAGCCGCAGCAGGCTGCTGGTGCCGAGGCCCCCAAGGCCGACGCCCCCGCCGCCGCTCCGGCCGAGAGCACCGGAACGGAGGCCTGACCGACATGCTGATCCCTCGTAGGGTCAAGCACCGCAAGCAGCACCACCCGAAGCGCCGCGGTATGGCCAAGGGCGGTACTGAGGTCTCGTTCGGCGAGTACGGCATCCAGGCGCTCACCCCCGCCTACGTGACGAACCGCCAGATCGAGGCGGCTCGTATCGCGATGACCCGCCACATCAAGCGTGGCGGCAAGGTCTGGATCAACATCTACCCGGACCGTCCGCTGACGAAGAAGCCCGCCGAGACCCGCATGGGTTCCGGTAAGGGTTCTCCCGAGTGGTGGATCGCGAACGTGCACCCGGGCCGGGTCATGTTCGAGCTGTCCTACCCGAACGAGAAGATTGCTCGTGAGGCGCTCACCCGCGCTGCTCACAAGCTTCCGATGAAGTGCCGGATTGTTCGGCGCGAGGCAGGTGAGTCGTGATGGCGACGGGAACCAAGGCGTCCGAGCTGCGTGAGCTCGGCAACGAGGAGCTCGTTGGCAAGCTGCGCGAGGCCAAGGAGGAGCTGTTCAAGCTCCGCTTCCAGGCGGCCACGGGTCAGCTGGAGAACAACGGCCGGCTCAAGTCCGTCCGTAAGGACATCGCTCGCATCTACACCCTGATGCACGAGCGTGAGCTCGGTATCGAGACGGTGGAGAGCGCCTGATGAGCGAGAAGAACGTGACTGAGACGAACGAGCGCGGCTTCCGCAAGACCCGTGAGGGTCTCGTCGTCAGCGACAAGATGGACAAGACCGTCGTCGTCGCCGTCGAGGACCGCGTCAAGCACGCGCTGTACGGCAAGGTCATCCGCCGTACGAACAAGCTCAAGGCTCACGACGAGCAGAACGCTGCCGGCGTCGGCGACCGCGTCCTCATCATGGAGACGCGTCCGCTGTCGGCGAGCAAGCGCTGGCGCATCGTCGAGATCCTCGAGAAGGCCAAGTAATCACCTGAGGGGTTTCCCTCAGGTCAGTTCCGCCAGGCTCGGTGGGGGCCTCGCTCCTCGGAGTGAAGCCCCCGCCGGGAACCGGCAGACAAACAGGAGATAGACGTGATCCAGCAGGAGTCGCGACTGCGTGTCGCCGACAACACTGGTGCCAAGGAGATCCTTTGCATCCGTGTTCTCGGTGGCTCCGGTCGCCGCTACGCGGGCATCGGTGACGTCATCGTCGCCACCGTCAAGGACGCGATCCCCGGTGGCAACGTGAAGAAGGGTGACGTCGTCAAGGCGGTCATCGTTCGCACCGTCAAGGAGCGCCGCCGCCAGGACGGCTCGTACATCCGCTTCGACGAGAACGCCGCTGTCATTCTCAAGAACGACGGCGACCCTCGTGGCACCCGTATCTTCGGCCCCGTGGGCCGTGAGCTGCGCGAGAAGAAGTTCATGAAGATCATCTCGCTCGCGCCGGAGGTGCTGTAAGCATGAAGATCAAGAAGGGCGACCTGGTCCAGGTCATCACCGGTAAGGACAAGGGCAAGCAGGGCAAGGTCATCGCGGCCATGCCCAGCGAGAACCGCGTCCTCGTCGAGGGTGTCAACCGGGTCAAGAAGCACACCAAGGCCGGTCAGACCGCTGGTGGTTCGCAGACCGGTGGCATCGTGATCACCGAGGCGCCGATCCACGTCAGCAACGTTCAGCTGGTTGTGGAGAAGGACGGCCAGAAGGTCGTTACCCGCGTCGGTTTCCGCTTCGACGACGAGGGCAACAAGATCCGCGTTGCCAAGCGGACGGGTGAGGACATCTGATGGCTACCACTCCGCGTCTCAAGACGAAGTACCGCGAGGACATCGCGGGCAAGCTGCGTGAGGAGTTCTCGTACGAGAACGTCATGCAGATCCCCGGTCTCGTGAAGATCGTGGTCAACATGGGTGTGGGCGACGCCGCCCGCGACTCCAAGCTGATCGACGGCGCCATCCGCGACCTGACGACGATCACCGGTCAGAAGCCGGCCGTCACGAAGGCCCGCAAGTCCATCGCGCAGTTCAAGCTGCGTGAGGGTCAGCCGATCGGCTGCCACGTCACCCTCCGTGGTGACCGCATGTGGGAGTTCCTGGACCGTACGCTGTCGCTCGCGCTGCCGCGTATCCGTGACTTCCGTGGTCTGTCGCCGAAGCAGTTCGACGGCCGTGGCAACTACACCTTCGGTCTCACGGAGCAGGTCATGTTCCACGAGATCGACCAGGACAAGATCGACCGTACCCGGGGTATGGACATCACCGTGGTCACCACGGCGACCAACGACGACGAGGGCCGTGCCCTCCTTCGTCACCTCGGCTTCCCCTTCAAGGAGGCGTAAGCGAGATGGCGAAGAAGGCTCTCATCGCGAAGGCTGCCCGCAAGCCCAAGTTCGGTGTGCGTGCGTACACCCGCTGCCAGCGCTGCGGTCGCCCCCACTCCGTGTACCGCAAGTTCGGCCTGTGCCGCGTCTGCCTTCGTGAGATGGCTCACCGTGGCGAGCTGCCGGGCGTGACCAAGAGCTCCTGGTAATTCCCGCCGGTCCGCAAGGACTTGGGAAGTTCCAGAGACTCTCGGTAAGCATCTGGTCGGTGGGTGCCCTGCTCCGCATGCCGTAGGCTTGTGGGGTTGGGCGTCCGCCGTCCATAACGACTTACTACGCCGTAGGTCCCCGCACCGCACCCGTCCCGCCACTGAGTGGGGAGAGGGATGGCGCATACAGGAAACCCCGGCGAGAGAGGCCGAAGGCCACTTCATGACCATGACTGACCCGATCGCAGACATGCTGACCCGTCTGCGTAACGCTAACTCGGCGTACCACGACACTGTCGTGATGCCGCACAGCAAGATCAAGTCGCACATCGCGGAGATCCTCAAGCAGGAGGGTTTCATCACCGGCTGGAAGGTCGAGGACGCCGAGGTCGGCAAGAACCTCGTCCTCGAGCTGAAGTTCGGGCCGAACCGTGAGCGCTCCATCGCGGGCATCAAGCGGATCTCGAAGCCCGGTCTGCGCGTGTACGCAAAGTCCACCAACCTGCCGAAGGTGCTCGGCGGCCTGGGCGTGGCGATCATCTCCACGTCCCACGGTCTCCTCACCGGCCAGCAGGCAGGCAAGAAGGGCGTAGGTGGGGAAGTCCTCGCCTACGTCTGGTAGTCGGGAACGGAGGAAAAGCAATGTCGCGAATCGGCAAGCTCCCCATCCAGGTTCCCGCCGGTGTGGACGTCACCATCGATGGCCGCACGGTCGCGGTGAAGGGCCCCAAGGGTCTCCTCTCGCACACCGTCGCCGCGCCGATCGAGATCGTCAAGGGTGAGGACGGCGTTCTGAACGTCACCCGCCCCAACGACGAGCGTCAGAACAAGGCCCTGCACGGCCTGTCCCGCACGCTGGTGGCGAACATGATCACCGGTGTGACCACGGGATACGTCAAGGCTCTCGAGATCAGCGGTGTCGGTTACCGCGTCGCCGCGAAGGGCTCCGCTCTGGAGTTCCAGCTTGGTTACAGCCACCCGATCCTGATCGAGGCGCCCGAGGGCATCTCCTTCAAGGTCGAGTCGCCCACCAAGTTCTCGGTCGAGGGCATCGACAAGCAGAAGGTCGGCGAGGTCGCCGCCAACATCCGCAAGCTGCGGAAGCCCGACCCGTACAAGGCCAAGGGTGTCAAGTACGCCGGCGAGGTCATCCGCCGCAAGGTCGGAAAGGCTGGTAAGTAGCCATGGCATACGGTGTGAAGATCGCCAAGGGCGACGCGTACAAGCGCGCTGCCAAGGCTCGCCGCCACATCCGCATCCGCAAGAACGTCTCGGGTACGGCGGAGCGTCCGCGCCTCGTCGTGACGCGTTCCAACCGCAACATCGTTGCTCAGGTCATCGACGACCTCCAGGGTCACACCCTGGCGTCCGCGTCGACCCTGGACGCTTCGATCCGCGGTGGCGAAGGCGACAAGAGCTCGCAGGCCCAGGCTGTCGGCGCGCTCGTCGCCGAGCGTGCCAAGGCCGCGGGTGTCGAGACCGTCGTGTTCGACCGCGGTGGCAACCGATACGCCGGGCGCATTGCCGCTCTGGCTGACGCCGCCCGCGAAGCCGGGCTGAAGTTCTAAGCCCCGGTTCCGGGACTCACGGACGTAACAGAGAGAGGTAATCCAATGGCTGGACCCCAGCGCCGCGGAAGCGGTGCCGGTGGCGGCGAGCGGCGGGACCGGAAGGGTCGCGACGGTGGCCCTGCCGCCGAGAAGACCGCTTACGTTGAGCGCGTTGTCGCGATCAACCGCGTCGCCAAGGTTGTCAAGGGTGGTCGCCGCTTCAGCTTCACCGCGCTGGTCGTGGTGGGCGACGGTGACGGCACTGTAGGTGTCGGTTACGGCAAGGCCAAGGAAGTTCCCGCGGCCATCGCCAAGGGTGTCGAGGAAGCCAAGAAGAACTTCTTCAAGGTTCCGCGCATCCAGGGCACCATCCCGCACCCGATCCAGGGCGAGAAGGCGGCCGGCGTTGTCCTGCTGAAGCCTGCTTCCCCCGGTACCGGTGTTATCGCCGGTGGCCCGGTGCGCGCCGTTCTGGAGTGCGCCGGCGTTCACGACATCCTGTCGAAGTCGCTCGGCTCCGACAATGCGATCAACATCGTGCACGCGACCGTGGAGGCCCTCAAGGGCCTGCAGCGTCCCGAGGAGATCGCGGCTCGCCGTGGTCTGCCCCTCGAGGACGTCGCTCCCGCGGCCCTGCTTCGTGCGCGTGCTGGGGCGGGTGTCTAATGGCTCGCCTCAAGATCACGCAGACGAAGTCGTACATCGGCAGCAAGCAGAACCACCGCGACACGCTGCGTTCGCTCGGGCTCAAGCGCCTGAACGACGTGGTCGTCAAGGAGGACCGCCCCGAGTTCCGCGGAATGGTTCACACCGTCCGCCACCTCGTGACGGTTGAGGAGGTTGACTAATCATGGCTGAGAACAGCCCGCTGAAGGCCCACAACCTCCGTCCCGCCCCCGGCGCCAAGACCGCGAAGACCCGTGTCGGTCGTGGTGAGGCGTCGAAGGGTAAGACGGCCGGTCGTGGTACGAAGGGCCAGAAGGCCCGTTACCAGATCCCGCAGCGCTTCGAGGGTGGGCAGATGCCCCTCCACATGCGCCTGCCGAAGCTCAAGGGCTTCAAGAACCCGTTCCGCACCGAGTTCCAGGTCGTCAACCTGGACAAGCTCGGCGCTCTCTACCCCGAGGGTGGAGAGGTCACGGTGGCCGACCTGGTCGCCAAGGGCGCGGTTCGCAAGAACAGCCTCGTCAAGGTCCTGGGCCAGGGCGAGATCTCCGTGGCGCTGACGGTTTCGGTTGACGCCGTTTCCGCCTCCGCCAAGGAGAAGATTGCCGCTGCCGGCGGCACCGTCACCGAGCTCGTCTAAGACGAACCAGGTGACAGATAGCTAGAAACCCGACCGGGGATGCCTCACAAATGGGGCATCCCCGGTTGGTCGTTCCACGGGGGGCACAGTCGCCGGTAAGGTGGCCTGCACCTTTGCTTGTACGTATTCGTCGATCCCTCAGACCGTCACCTCTGACGCAGTAGCGCGGGGGTCGCAGGAGGCACCGTGCTCACCGCGTTCGCCCGGGCGTTCAAGACGCCCGACCTGCGCAAGAAGCTGCTCTTCACGCTCGGCATCATCGTGCTGTTCCGGCTCGGGTCCCACATCCCGGTACCCGGCGTGAGCTACAAGAACGTTCAGATCTGTGTCGACCAGGCCGGGAGCAGCAACAGCCTCTTCGGTCTCGTCAACATGTTCAGCGGCGGTGCGCTGCTGCAGATCACGATCTTCGCGCTCGGCATCATGCCGTACATCACGGCGAGCATCATCCTGCAGCTGCTGACCGTGGTCATCCCGAAGCTGGAGAACCTCAAAAAAGAGGGTCAGTCCGGCACGGCGAAGATCACTCAGTACACGCGCTATCTGACGGTCGCACTCGCGATCCTGCAGGGCACCGGCCTCGTCGCCACCGCCCGCACTGGCGCCCTGTTCCAGGGTTGCCAGGTCGCCAGCCAGATCGTTCCGAACCGGTCGATCTTCACCACCATCGTCATGGTCATCACCATGACCGCGGGTACCTGCGTCGTCATGTGGCTCGGTGAGCTCGTGACGGACCGCGGCATCGGCAACGGCATGTCGATCCTGATGTTCATCTCGATCGCCGCCGGCTTCATCGGCGCCCTGTGGCAGATCAAGCTCCAGGGCAAGATCGCCGATGGCTGGGTGGAGTTCGGCGTGGTCATCCTCGTCGGCCTGGCCATGGTCGCGCTCGTCGTCTTCGTCGAGCAGGCGCAGCGTCGGATTCCGGTCCAGTACGCGAAGCGCATGATCGGCCGCCGTGCGTACGGGGGCACCTCGACGTACATCCCGCTCAAGGTGAACCAGGCCGGTGTCATCCCGGTCATCTTCGCCTCGTCGCTGCTGTACATCCCGGCGCTGATCGTGCAGTTCAGCGGCTCGACCGCCGGCTGGGCCACCTGGATCCAGAAGCACTTCGTCAAGGGCGACCACCCCTACTACATCGCGGCCTACTTCCTCCTGATCGTCTTCTTCGCGTTCTTCTACGTGGCGATTTCTTTCAACCCCGAGGAAGTTGCAGACAACATGAAGAAGTATGGTGGGTTCATCCCGGGTATCCGTGCCGGTCGACCCACCGCCGAGTACCTGAGCTACGTGCTCAACCGGATCACCTGGCCGGGGTCGCTGTACCTGGGTCTCATCGCTCTTGTGCCGACGATGGCGTTGGCCGGCTTCGGAGCGAACCAGAACTTCCCGTTCGGCGGGACGAGCATCCTCATCATCGTGGGTGTGGGTCTGGAAACCGTGAAGCAGATCGAGAGCCAGCTCCAGCAGCGCAATTACGAAGGGTTCCTCCGCTGATGCGAATCGTCCTCGTCGGACCGCCCGGTGCGGGCAAGGGAACGCAGGCGGCGTTCCTTGCGAAGAACCTGTCGATCCCGCACATCTCCACGGGCGACCTCTTCCGCGCGAACATCAGCCAGAACACCGAGCTGGGCCAGCGCGCGAAGGCGTTCATGGACGCCGGTGACCTCGTCCCCGACGAGATCACCATCGGCATGGCCAAGGACCGGATGGAGCAGCCGGACGCCGTGAACGGCTTCCTGCTGGACGGCTTCCCGCGCAACGTCTCCCAGGCGGAGGCGCTGGACGAGATGCTGCAGAGCGCCGCCATGAAGCTGGACGCCGTCCTCGACCTGGAGGTCGAGGAGGACGAGGTCGTCAAGCGCATCGCCGGCCGCCGGATCTGCCGCAACGACTCCGCGCACGTCTTCCACGTCGTGTACGCGGCACCGAAGACCGAGGGCGTCTGCGACACCTGCGGCGGCGAGCTCTACCAGCGTGACGACGACTCCGAGGCCACGGTGCGCAACCGGCTTGAGGTCTACCACACGCAGACCGAGCCGATCATCGACTACTACAAGGCCCAGGGCCTGCTGGTGACGATCCCCGCCCTCGGTGAGGTCGCGGACGTCACGCAGCGTGCGATGGACGCGCTCAAGAAGTAGTAACCCTTGTTGTGAGCAGTACGGCCGCGGTGTCCCCAGGACTCCGCGGCCGTACTGTTGAGACGACCGGAACAACGCAGACCGAAGTCCGAAGGTGGAAGGCACTACCCATGGTCCAGATCAAGACCCCCGAGCAGATCGCGAAGATGCGCGAGGCAGGGCTGGTCGTCGCCGCGATCCACGCGGCGACCCGTGAGGCGGCCGTGCCGGGCGCCACGACGCGGGATCTGGACATGGTGGCCCGCAAGGTCATCGCGGATGCCGGAGCCAAGTCGAACTTCCTCGGCTACGGCGGCTTCCCCGCGACGATCTGCACCTCCGTGAACGAGGTCGTGGTCCACGGCATCCCGGACGACAAGACGGTCCTCAAGGACGGCGACGTCATCTCCATCGACGCCGGCGCGATCGTCGACGGCTGGCACGGCGACGCCGCGTACACGGCCTTCGTGGGCACGGGTCACGCTCCGGAGCTGATCGAGCTCTCCCGGGTGACCGAGGAGTCGATGTGGGCCGGCATCGCCGCCATGAAGCTCGGCAACCGCCTCGTGGACATCTCCAAGGCGATCGAGGGCTACATCCGCCGCCAGCCCCGTCCGGCGACCGGCAAGTACGGGATCATCGAGGACTACGGCGGCCACGGCATCGGCTCCGAAATGCACATGGACCCCCACCTGCTGAACTACGTCTCCCGCAAGCGCGGCAAGGGCATCAAGCTGGTCCCGGGCGTGTGCCTGGCGATCGAGCCCATGGTCTCCCTGGGAACCCCCCAGACGGAGGTCCTGGCGGACGACTGGACGGTCATCACCACGGACGGCACCTGGTCCTCGCACTGGGAGCACTCCATCGCCCTGACCGAGGCGGGCCCCATCGTCCTGACGAGCCCGGACTGCGGCAAGGCGAAGCTGGCGGAGTACGGCGTCACCACGGCGCCGGACCCGCTTGGTTAATGATCTACGCTGTGGGGCAAACTTTCCGGATTCGTCTTTCTGGGTGCCCTGACGTAGACTGACTCGTCGGCTCCTTTGCACCCGCATGTCCGCATGCGAAGCAGGGAGCTGATCAAGGTAGCCGATTCGAAGGGCGAAGCGTGGCCAAGAAGCAAGGTGCCATCGAGATCGAGGGCACCGTGATCGAGTCCCTCCCGAACGCGATGTTCAAGGTGGAACTGCAGAACGGTCACAAGGTCCTCGCGCACATCAGCGGCAAGATGCGTATGCACTACATCCGCATCCTCCCGGATGACCGGGTCGTTGTGGAGCTGTCTCCGTACGACCTCACGCGTGGCCGGATCGTCTACCGATACAAGTAGATCTTGTCCTCACTCCTGCCCGGACGTCTGGTCCCGGTGCGGGTGGTGGCACTGACCCGGAGAACCTCACCAACATGAAGGTCAAGCCGAGCGTCAAGAAGATCTGCGACAAGTGCAAGGTGATCCGCCGTCACGGTCGGGTCATGGTCATCTGCGACAACCTGCGCCACAAGCAGCGCCAGGGCTGACGCACGCCGACCGACCTGCACTCCGCAGTTCTTCGCGCGACGTAAGAAAACGTACATACGCAGAGCCCGCCCAGCCCTGAGAGGGGCCGGCGGCACCTCCGGCGGGGGCCGGGGACCCGGGCGTACCACCACCCATCAGGTGTGGTCGGCGGTCGGGAGTGGTTCTGCGGAAGACCCCCGAACACACAGGAGCCATTGAATGGCACGCGTTTCCGGTGTTGACATCCCGCGCGAAAAGCGTGTGGAGATCGCACTCACCTACGTCTTCGGTATCGGGCGCACCCGGTCCAAGGAGATCCTCGCCTCCACCGGCGTGAACCCGAACACCCGCGTTCGTGACCTGGCCGAAGAGGACCTCGTCAAGATCCGCGAGTACGTGGACGCCAACCTCCGTACCGAGGGTGACCTCCGCCGCGAGATCCAGGGCGACATCCGCCGCAAGATCGAGATCCAGTGCTACCAGGGCATCCGCCACCGTCGTGGCCTGCCGGTGCACGGTCAGCGCACCAGCACGAACGCGCGTACCCGCAAGGGCCCGCGTCGCGCGATCGCCGGTAAGAAGAAGCCGGGCAAGAAGTAGTCCTGTTCAGCGGTCTTGCGCTGTAGGACCGACCACCTCCCGTAGGAGATTTAGATGCCCCCCAAGGGTCGTCAGGGCGCTGCCAAGAAGGTGCGCCGCAAGGAAAAGAAGAACGTCGCTCACGGGCACGCCCACATCAAGAGCACGTTCAACAACACGATCGTCTCGATCACGGACCCCTCGGGCAACGTGATCTCCTGGGCCTCCGCCGGCCACGTCGGCTTCAAGGGCTCGCGCAAGTCCACCCCCTTCGCCGCGCAGATGGCCGCCGAGTCGGCCGCCCGCCGCGCGCAGGAGCACGGCATGCGCAAGGTCGACGTCTTCGTCAAGGGTCCGGGCTCCGGCCGCGAGACCGCGATCCGCTCCCTCCAGGCCACCGGCCTCGAGGTCGGCTCGATCCAGGACGTCACCCCCACCCCGCACAACGGCTGCCGCCCGCCGAAGCGCCGCCGCGTCTGACGACTGCCGGACCTTTCGCTTCGTCGAAGCGAAAGGCCGCGTCTGACGCAGCGGACGCACCTGTGCGTCTTTGAGTGTCCGGGCGGTACGAACCCCTTCGGGGGGACGTGCCGCCCGTACCCTTGCAGTACCTGGCTTTACCCGTCGGGCGTCAAATAGTGGGCGTCCACGACTGAAGGAACACACATGCTTATCGCTCAGCGTCCTTCGCTGACCGAAGAGGTCGTCGACGAGTACCGCTCGCGGTTCGTGATCGAGCCGCTGGAGCCGGGCTTCGGCTACACCCTCGGCAACTCGCTGCGCCGCACGCTCCTGTCCTCGATCCCGGGTGCCGCTGTCACCAGCATCCGCGTGGACGGCGTCCTGCACGAGTTCACCACCGTGCCCGGTGTCAAGGAAGACGTCACCGACATCATCCTCAACATCAAGCAGCTGGTCGTCTCCTCGGAGCACGACGAGCCGGTCGTGATGTACCTGCGCAAGCAGGGTCCCGGCCTGGTCACCGCTGCCGACATCGCGCCGCCGGCCGGTGTCGAGGTGCACAACCCGGACCTCGTCCTCGCCACGCTCAACGGCAAGGGCAAGCTGGAGATGGAGCTGACCGTCGAGCGCGGTCGCGGCTACGTCTCCGCCGTCCAGAACAAGCAGCTGGGCCAGGAGATCGGCCGCATCCCGGTCGACTCCATCTACAGCCCGGTCCTCAAGGTCACCTACAAGGTCGAGGCGACCCGAGTCGAGCAGCGCACCGACTTCGACAAGCTCATCGTCGACGTCGAGACCAAGCAGGCCATGCGCCCGCGCGACGCCATGGCGTCCGCCGGCAAGACCCTGGTCGAGCTGTTCGGTCTGGCGCGCGAGCTCAACATCGACGCCGAGGGCATCGACATGGGCCCGTCCCCCACGGACGCCGCCCTGGCCGCCGACCTGGCGCTGCCGATCGAGGAGCTCGAGCTCACCGTTCGGTCGTACAACTGCCTCAAGCGCGAGGGCATCCACTCCGTGGGTGAGCTCGTCGCCCGCTCCGAGGCCGACCTGCTCGACATCCGCAACTTCGGTGCGAAGTCGATCGACGAGGTCAAGGCGAAGCTGGCCGGCATGGGCCTGGCCCTCAAGGACAGCCCGCCCGGATTC
Organism: Streptomyces sp. NPDC051109; assembly: GCF_044455885.1. Classification (NCBI taxonomy): domain Bacteria; kingdom Bacillati; phylum Actinomycetota; class Actinomycetes; order Kitasatosporales; family Streptomycetaceae; genus Streptomyces; species Streptomyces sp. NPDC051109. Next base: position 489,269 of record NZ_JBITFF010000003.1, on the reverse strand, counting down.
GACCCGACCGCCGCCGCCGACGCCTTCGGCGCCGACGACGACGCGGACGCCGGTTTCGTGGAGACCGAGCAGTACTGAGCACCACCCGTAGAACTTTCCCGCGGCAGCCGCCGCGGGGGAACTGACACCGGTACCTGACACGGCCGGTGCAGATATGAAGGAGTAACACCATGCCGCGTCCCGCAAAGGGTGCCCGTCTGGGCGGTTCCGCCGCGCACGAGAAGCACCTTCTCGCGAACCTCGCGAAGGCGCTCTTCGAGCACGGCCGCATCACCACCACCGAGGCCAAGGCCCGCCGCCTGCGTCCCTACGCCGAGCGTCTGGTCACCAAGGCCAAGAAGGGCGACATCCACAACCGTCGCCTGGTGCTGCAGACGATCACGGACAAGAGCATCGTGCACACGCTGTTCACCGAGATCGCCCCGCGCTACGAGAACCGCCCCGGTGGTTACACGCGCATCACCAAGATCGGCAACCGTCGTGGCGACAACGCCCCGATGGCCGTGATCGAGCTGGTCGAGGCCCTCACGGTCGCCCAGCAGGCCACCGGTGAGGCCGAGGCCGCCACCAAGCGCGCGGTCAAGGAGGCGGAGGCTGTCGAGACCCCCGCCGAGGAGACCAAGGAGGCCTGATCCCGCTTCGGGATCGAGCTTGCTTGATCGGCTCTGAACGGGCCCGCCCCTTCCCGGGGCGGGCCCGTTCTGCATTCGTTCGAAGACGCAGCTGAGAGGATCTGTCACGTGAGTGACGAGGTGGAGCCCGGGCACGTCCGGGTACGGCTGGACCTGTCGTACGACGGGAAGGACTTCTCCGGCTGGGCGAAGCAGCGCGTGCTGCGGACCGTCCAGGGCGAACTGGAGTCGGCCCTGCAGACCGTGATGCGGCTGCCGGACCCCGTCGAGCTCACCGTGGCCGGGCGGACCGACGCCGGCGTGCACGCGCGCGGGCAGGTCGCCCAGTTCGACGTGCGCGACGAGGTGTGGGCCGAGCACCACGACAAGCTGCTGCGCCGCCTCGCGGGCCGGCTGCCGCACGACGTACGGGTGTGGAAGGCGGCCGAGGCCCCCGAGGGCTTCAACGCCCGGTTCTCCGCCGTCTGGCGCCGCTACGCCTACCGCGTCGGCGACCACCAGGGCGGCGTCGACCCGCTGCGCCGCGGGCACGTGCTGTGGCACCAGTGGCCGCTGGACGTGGACGCCATGAACGAGGCCGCCGCCGCGCTGCTGGGCGAGCACGACTTCGCCGCGTACTGCAAGAAGCGCGAGGGCGCCACGACCATCCGCACCCTGCAGCAGCTCAGCTGGGAGCGCGCCGAGGACGGGATCGTCACCGCGACCGTCCGCGCCGACGCCTTCTGCCACAACATGGTCCGCTCGCTGGTCGGCGCCCTGCTGCACGTCGGGGACGGGCACCGGCCGACCGACTGGCCGGGGAAGGTCCTGCGGGCCGCCGTACGGGACTCCTCGGTGCACGTCGTGAAGCCGCACGGGCTCACCCTGGAGGAGGTCGGCTACCCGGCGGACGAGCTGCTGGCCGCCCGCAGCAAGGAGGCGCGCAACATGCGCACCCTCCCGGGCGCCGGCTGCTGCTGACCCGCCGGCGGCCGCCGCCGAACCCGTTTGGGCGGATCGACGCCGGGCCTGGACAATGCCCCGCATGGGACATCTCGAAGCCAGCCACCTGGAGTACTACCTTCCCGACGGGCGGGTCCTGCTCCCCGACGTCTCCTTCCGTGTGGGGGAGGGGTCGGTCGTCGCCCTCGTCGGGGCGAACGGCGCCGGCAAGTCGACCCTGCTGAAGCTGATCTCCGGCGACCTCCAGCCGCACGGCGGCGGGGTCACCGTCAGCGGCGGCCTCGGCGTGATGTCGCAGTTCGTGGGCTCCGTACGGGACGAGACGACCGTACGGGACCTGCTGGTCTCGGTGGCCCAGCCCCGGATCCGGGAGGCCGCGAAGGCCGTCGACCGCGCCGAGCACCTGATCATGACGGTGGACGACGAGTCCGCGCAGATGGCGTACGCGCAGGCGCTCAGCGACTGGGCCGACGTCCAGGGCTACGAGGCGGAGACCTTGTGGGACGTCTGCACCATGGCCGCGCTGGCGGTCCCGTACGACGCCGCGCAGTTCCGCGAGGTGCGCACGCTGTCGGGCGGTGAGCAGAAGCGGCTCGTGCTGGAGGCGCTGCTGCGCGGGCCGGACGAGGTGCTGCTGCTCGACGAGCCGGACAACTACCTGGACGTCCCGGGCAAGCGGTGGCTGGAGGAGCAGCTGAAGGCCACCCGCAAGACGGTGCTCTTCGTGTCCCACGACCGCGAGCTGCTGTCCCGGGCCGCAGAGAAGATCATCAGCCTGGAGCCGAGCCCCACGGGCACGGACGTGTGGGTGCACGGCTCGGGCTTCGACACCTACCACGACGCCCGCAAGGAGCGCTTCGCGCGCTTCGAGGAGCTCAAGCGGCGCTGGGACGAGGAGCACGCCCGCCTGAAGGCGCTGGTCCTGCGGCTGCGCAACCAGGCCGCGAGCAGCCCCGACATGGCCTCGCGCTACCGGGCGATGCAGACGCGCTTCCAGAAGTTCGAGGAGGCGGGCCCGCCGCCGGAGCCGCCGCGCGAGCAGGACATCAAGATGCGTCTGAAGGGCGGCCGGACCGGCGTGCGCGCGCTGACCGTCGAGAACCTTGAGCTCACGGGGCTGATGAAGCCGTTCTCGCTGGAGGTCTTCTACGGGGAGCGGGTCGCGGTGCTCGGCTCGAACGGCTCCGGGAAGTCGCACTTCCTGCGGCTGCTGGCGGGCGAGGACGTCAAGCACACGGGTGGTTTCAGGCTGGGCGCCCGGGTGGTCCCCGGTCACTTCGCGCAGACGCACGCCCACCCCGAGCTGTTCGGCCGCACGCTCGTCGACATCCTGTGGACGGAGGCCGCGAAGCCGCTCGGCCCCGCCATGGCCGTCCTGCGCCGGTACGAGCTGGAGCGCCAGGGGGAGCAGCCGTTCGAGCGGCTGTCCGGGGGCCAGCAGGCGCGCTTCCAGATCCTGCTGCTGGAGCTGGCGGGCACCACGGCGCTGCTGCTGGACGAGCCCACCGACAACCTGGACCTGGAGTCCGCGGAGGCGCTCCAGGACGGTCTGGAGTCGTACGAGGGCACTGTGCTGTGCGTCACGCACGACCGGTGGTTCGCGCGGACATTTGACCGTTTCCTGGTCTTCGGTTCCGACGGTGTTGTACGAGAGACTCAGGAACCCGTTTGGGACGAACGTAGGGTCGAGCGGAAGCGCTAGGGGGTGGCCGCCCCCGGGCGGGTCGATCGGGAGGCGTTGTGCGGCTGCGGCCTGACACCTGGCTCAGGGGATGGGACACCGTAAGGGATCCGGCGTTCGGGCACCGGCTGGTGGTCTGGCTGCTGCGGCCGGCGTCCGGGCCCTGGCGGGCCGTGGCCCTGGCCGTGGTGCTCGGCATCGCGGTCTCCACGAGCCTGCGGGAGAACTGGGGCTCGGACAACGCCTTCGTGGTCAAGGCCGCGCGGACGCTGCTGGACGGCGGCTCCCCGTACGAGGACAAGCGGTTCCTGTACCTGCCGAGCGCCGTGCTGATGGCGGTGCCGGAGGCGCTGCTGCCGCAGCCGGTGCTGCGATGGGTGCTTCCGGTGGGGATGTCGGGGCTGCTGGGCGTGGGCTGGCTGGCCTCGCTGCGGCTGTTCTCGGTGCCGCTGCTCTCGCGGCTGGCGGTCGGCGGTTTCGCGGTGCTGGCCCTGGCCTACAAGCCGTACGTGAACCTCGTGCTGATCGGCAACTGGACGGCCATATCGGCGGCCGCGCTGCCGGTGGCGCTGCTGCTCGCACACCGCAGGGCGTGGGTGGCGGCGGGCCTGGTGGTGGGGCTGGCGATCGCCTGCAAGCCGATGCTGGTGCCGATCGGCCTGCTGTTCCTGCTGGCCCGGCAGTGGCGTGGACTGGCCGCGGCGGTGCTGGTGCCGCTGGGGGTCTCGCTGGCGGGGGCGCTGCTGATGCCGAGCCCGTCGCTGTTCTTCACCAAGACCCTGCCGTTCCTCTTCCAGGGGCAGGACGCCTACGCCCTGCCCTGGGACGCCTCGCCGATCGCGGTGCTGCCGCGGCTGGGGGTACCGCAGCCGGTGGCGGTGGCGGTGGCCTTCGCGGGGGCCGGAGCCGGGTTGTGGGGCGCCTGGCGGCGCTGGCGGCGGCCGGACCCCGCCGAAGGCGCGGGGGGTGACCAGGGGCAGCTGAGGCTGGTGGAGACGGCCTGCATGGTGATGCTCGCCGCATTCCTGGTCTCCCGCCCCTCCTTCGACCACTACCTCCTGGTGGTGCTGCCGCTGCTGCTGGCCTCGGCGGTGCGGCCCGGCTCGATGCCCCGCTCGCCCTGGTTCTGGCTGGCCCTGACACCCCAGGTGGCCCTCATCCCGTGGCCCTCGGAGCTGGCCCACAAGCGGCGCGCCTTCAAGGACTGCGCCACCCTGTGCGGGCTCGCGATTCTGCTGGCGCGTCGTGCACTGCTCTCCGCTCGGGTTACTCTGGGACCCGTAACAACTGCGGGGTCCCCACCCAGGACCGAACCGGAGTGCGCCGCGACGCCAGCAGAATCGGCATCGCGGACCGCGTTTTGACCCGTACGGGTCTGCTTGGGTATCCTGCTGGTTTGTTATGCGTATTGGCTTGCTCATTCTCACGTGAAAGGGCCTTACGCCGGTCCACCGGACCGATGACCAGCGGTTCACACGGGTTGCGTCCCCGATGTGAACGAGGGCTGTCGTGATCGTCCGTGGTGACCCTGTCAGGACCTTCCCGTAGGGCTTGCGCCCGTGGGATACCACCACTGAAGAAGCGAAGGCATACGCGTGCGTACGTTCAGCCCCAAGCCCGGCGACATCTCGCGCCAGTGGCTCGTCATCGACGCCCAGGACGTTGTCCTCGGCCGTCTGGCGACCCAGGCCGCTGCCCTCCTGCGTGGCAAGCACAAGCCGACCTATGCGCCCCACATGGACATGGGCGACTTCGTCGTCATCATCAACGCCGACAAGGTTCACCTGTCCGGCAACAAGGCGTCCCAGAAGATGGCGTACCGCCACTCCGGTTTCCCGGGCGGTCTGCGTTCGGTGCGCTACGACGACCTCCTGGCGAACAACCCGGAGAAGGCCGTCGAGAAGGCCGTCAAGGGCATGCTCCCCAAGAACACCCTGGGCCGTCAGATGCTCTCGAAGCTGAAGGTCTACTCGGGCGACCAGCACCCCCACGCTGCCCAGCAGCCGGTGCCGTTCGAGATCACCCAGGTCGCGCAGTAGTTCCGGCCACCCCCTAAGACGTAGAAAATTCTGAGGAGCATCGTGGCCGAGACCACCGCCGAGACCCCCGTCGAAGAGTTCGAGGGCGTCGAGGAGTACACCACCGAGTCTGAGGTCGTCGTCGAGGGCGACTACACCTCCGAGTCCCTTGCCGGCCGCTTCGGCGACCCGCAGCCGGCCGCCGGCCTGGGCCGTCGCAAGAACGCCATCGCCCGCGTCCGGATCGTCCCGGGCACCGGCAAGTGGAAGATCAACGGTCGCACCCTTGAGGACTACTTCCCCAACAAGGTGCACCAGCAGGAAGTCAACGAGCCGTTCAAGCTCCTTGAGCTCGACGGTCGCTACGACATCATCGCCCGCATCGCGGGTGGCGGCGTCTCCGGTCAGGCCGGCGCCCTGCGCCTCGGCGTGGCCCGCGCCCTGAACGAGGCGGACGTCGACAACAACCGCCCGGCGCTGAAGAAGGCCGGCTTCCTTTCCCGCGACGACCGTGCGGTCGAGCGCAAGAAGGCCGGTCTCAAGAAGGCCCGTAAGGCTCCGCAGTACAGCAAGCGTTAATCTGCGCCTGCTGTTCAGCAACAAACCGCCCCGGCAGCACTCTCTGTGCTGTCGGGGCGGTTCGTTTACCGCCACAAGCGGCAAATACATGTCACAAGCGGTCACAAACGAAGCGTGAACTCGGGAGGACAACAGTGGGACAACTCTTCGGGACGGACGGTGTACGCGGCGTCGCCAACGCGGATCTGACGGCTGAGCTCGCGCTCGGCCTCTCCGTGGCAGCTGCCCACGTACTCGCCGAGGCGGGCACCTTCGCGGGCCACCGGGCGACCGCGGTCGTCGGCCGCGACCCCCGCGCATCCGGCGAATTCCTGGAGGCCGCGGTCGTCGCGGGCCTCGCGAGCGCGGGCGTGGACGTCCTGCGCGTCGGTGTGCTGCCCACCCCGGCGGTGGCGTATCTCACCGGTGCGCTGGGTGCCGACCTCGGCGTGATGCTCTCCGCCAGCCACAACGCGATGCCCGACAACGGCATCAAGTTCTTCGCCCGCGGCGGCCACAAGCTCGCCGACGAGCTGGAGGACCGCATCGAGGCCGTCTACGAGGAGCACCGCACCGGCGCCCCCTGGGACCGGCCCACCGGCGCCGGCGTCGGGCGCGTCTCCGACTACACCGAGGGCTTCGACAAGTACGTCGCCCACCTCATCGGAGTCCTCCCCAACCGCCTCGACGGCCTGAAGATCGTCCTGGACGAGGCGCACGGCGCCGCCGCGTTCGTCTCGCCCGAGGCCTTCACCCGGGCGGGAGCCGAGGTCGTCACCATCGGCGCCGAGCCCGACGGCCTCAACATCAACGACGGCTGCGGCTCCACCCACCTGGAGCTCCTCAAGCAGGCCGTGGTCGAGCACGCCGCCGACCTCGGCATCGCGCACGACGGCGACGCGGACCGCTGCCTCGCGGTCGACGCGACCGGCGCCGAGATCGACGGCGACCAGATCCTCGCGGTGCTGGCCCTGGCCATGCGGGAGGCCGGCCAGCTGCGCGGCAACACCGTCGTCGGCACCGTGATGTCCAACCTCGGCTTCAAGCTGGCCATGGAGGGCGAGGGCATCGCGGTCGTGCAGACCGGCGTCGGCGACCGGTACGTGCTGGAGTCGATGAAGCAGCACGGCTACGCGCTCGGCGGCGAGCAGTCCGGACACGTGATCATCCTCGACCACGCCACGACCGGCGACGGCACGCTGACCGGCCTGCTGCTGGCTGCGCGCGTCGCGGCCACGGGCCGCTCGCTCGCCGAGCTCGCGGGTGTCATGCATCGGCTGCCGCAGGTGCTGATCAACGTCCCCGACGTGGACAGGTCCCGGGTCGCGACCTCCGGGGAGCTGGCCGCGGCCGTCGTCGACGCCGAGCGCGAGCTGGGCTCCACCGGTCGGGTGCTGCTCCGTCCGTCCGGCACCGAGCCGCTCGTACGGGTGATGGTCGAGGCCGCCGACATCGAGCAGGCCCGCGCGGTCGCCGGGCGGCTGGCGGACGCCGTGAAGTCGGCGCTCGGCTAGTAGGCGGCCCGGACCGGTCCGAGGTCCCCTGTCGCGTCGGCCCCGCCCCCCGGTGATCCCGGAGGGCGGGGCCGACGGCGTTCGCGGCGGGACCCGCTCAGGTCGTGGGCCGGCGGGTCCACCGGCCGCGCTGGGTCCGCCACAGTGCCTTCTGGGCGTACAGGGTCAGGACGCCGGCCAGCATGATCCCGCCGAGGTTGAGCAGCAGTTGCTCGGCGGAGCCCCACATCTGGGCGAACTCCCCGTAGCTGAGCGCCACGGCGGCGTTCGCGCCCGCCGGGACGGTGGTCACCGAGATCGCGACGCCCACCAGCGCCCCGGACTTCGCCGAGGTCAGGGACAGCACCCCCGCGATCCCCGCGAGCAGCGACACCACGAAGGAGAACGAGTCCGGCTGCCAGATGAAGCCGGTGTTCGGGCGGGGCCGGTCCAGCATCCCCGCGTGGAACTGGCCGATGGCGTCCATTCCCAGGCTGAAGACGGTGGTGGCGGCGATCGCCACGGCGAAACCGATCAGCAGTGCGGTGAGGGACCGCAGCGCGAACCGCGGCCGGCGCTGCACCACGCCGGTGCAGACCCCGGCGAGCGGACCGAACTCCGGGCCGACCGCCATCGCGCCCACGATCAGGATGGCGTTGTCGAGGACCACGCCGCAGGCCGCGATCATCGTGGCGAGGACCATGAACGCGACGTACGTGATGGTGAGCGTGGACTCCTCGTGCGTGGCCTCGGCCAGCTGCTCCCACAGCACCGCGTCGGCGCCCTCGCCCGGGGCCTCCTCCTCGGCCGCGTCGGCCCGCCGGGACAGCGACAGGTCGATGTTCTCGACGGCGATCGAGCCGTCCTTCTCGACGCCCAGCTCCCGGAGCTCGTGCAGCAGCTCGTCCCCCGCCTCCCGGGCGACGTCGCACAGCACGAGGTCGCCGCGCGGATCGCGGGCGGCGCCCGGCAGTACGACCAGGTGGGTGGTGCCGACCGTCGACTCGATGACCGAGACCACGGCGTCGGTCCGGTCGGCGGGTGTGATCATCCGAAGGTGCAGCATGGCCGCACCCTAGTCGCCGGCGGGGTCAGAGCTTGCGGAGGCTGAGTTTCTGGACCTTGTGGTCCGGGCCCTTGCGCACGACGAGCGTCGCGCGGCCGCGGGTGGGGGCGACGTTCTCCAGGAGGTTCGGCTTGTTGATCGTGCGCCACATGGTCTGCGCGTACTCCATCGCCTCCTCCTCGGAGACCTGGGTGTACTTGCGGAAGTAGGAGAAAGGATTCTGGAACGCGGTCTCGCGCAGCTTCCGGAACCGGTTGAGGTACCAGCGCTCGATGTCCTCGGGCCGGGCGTCCACGTACACGCTGAAGTCGAAGTAGTCGGCGAGCGCGACGCGCGTACGGCCGTCCTTGCCGGGCAGCGCCGGCTGCAGGACGTTGAGCCCCTCGACGATCAGGATGTCGGGGCGGCGTACCACGAGCTTCTCGCCGGGGACGATGTCGTAGATCAGGTGCGAGTAGACCGGGGCGCTGACCTCGTCCTTGCCCGCCTTGATGTCCGCGACGAAGCGGGTGAGCGCGCGGCGGTCGTACGACTCCGGGAAGCCCTTGCGGGAGGTCAGTCCGCGCCGCTGGAGCTCCTTCATGGGGTAGAGGAAGCCGTCGGTGGTGACCAGCTCGACGCGGGGGTGCTCCGGCCAGCGGGCGAGCAGGGCCTGGAGGAGGCGGGCCACGGTGGACTTGCCGACGGCGACGGACCCGGCGACCCCTATGACGAAGGGGGTGCCCTGCTGCGCGCCGTGGCCGTTGCCGGCGTCGCCGAGGAAGGTGTTGAGGGTGCCGCGGAGGTTGCTCGTGGCGCCGACGTAGAGGTTGAGGAGGCGGGACAGCGGCAGGTAGACGTCCCGGACCTCGTCGAGGTCGATGACGTCGCCGAGACCGCGCAGCCGCTCGACCTCCTCGGCGGTGAGGGGGAGCGGGGTCCGCTCGCGCAGCGCGCTCCACTCGTCGCGGGTGAGGTCGACGTACGGGGAGACCTCGGCCCGGCGGTGGGGTCGCTCGGGGCGGTCGGGGCGCTCCATCGCGCTCTCCGGCGGCGTGCTTCGTGGCGGCGAAGTGATCACAGGGCCATTGTCGTGGCTCGGGGGCCGTTGTGGGTGGTGGGGTCGGTCACGTGGCGGGGCCGGTCAGGTGGCGGGACCGGGCGCGTGGCGCGGCGGAGGGTATCGTCCCGGTCACGATTGGCGGCGTGCGGCGGGAAAGGCGCAGGCCTTGATCGGATCGCCCCGTAGATTTGCCCGGGCGTTGCGGTCTTTTTGCAGGCCGCCGCCTTTTTCATTGTTGTGTTCTCTGGGGGAGATCCGTGCGTACCACCCTTGTCCGTCGTACCGTCCTGACCGCTTCCGCGGTGTCCCTGGTCCTGCTGTCCACCGCCTGCGGTTCCGACAAGGCGGACGACAAGAAGGCGGACGCCAAGCCGTCCGCCGCCGCTTCGTCCGCCGCCGCGGCCCCGGCCGCGAAGGGGAAGACGGACGCGGAGCTGGCCGCCCTCCTCGTGGCCGACGCCGATCTGCCGGGCCACCAGTTCGAGCCGGCCACGCCGGCCGAGGCCGCGGCCGGCGCCACGGCCACCAGTGACAAGCCCGCGTGCCTGCCGCTGGTCAAGGCGCAGTCCATGGCCGCGCCCGCCGAGAAGTCCACGGGGGTCGCGCGGACCAGGGTCGTCGCCACGCCGAAGCCGGCCGCCGAAGGCGCCAGCCCCGAGGAGAAGCTGAAGGCCGCGATGGACGCGCTCGGCTCGAACGCGACCGCCGTCACCCTGAGCTCGTACGAGGGCAAGGCCGCCGATGAGGCCTTCGCGGCCCTGAAGGCCGCGGGCACGGCGTGCGCGGGCGGCTACTCGGTGACCCAGGGCGGCGAGTCCGGCAAGGTCTCCAAGGTCGGCGACGGCACCCCCGTCACCGCGGGCGACGGCGCGCTCGCCTACACGGTGGAGGGCGACGCGGACGGCGAGAAGTTCACGACGCAGCTGGTGGTCGTGCGCAAGGGCAACACCCTGGCGACCTTCTCCACGATCAGCCTCACCGGCAAGGCCGAGCAGCCGAAGGCCGTCGTCGACGCCCAGGTGAAGAAGCTCGGCTGACCGTTCGAAACATGCGTCAATCCCGCTCCGGCGTATTCGCCGGGGCGGGTTTTTCGTCTTGTTCAGGTACGGGGCAGGCGGCTCGCTTCCGCGTACGCTGCGCCGTATGTGCGGAATTGTGGGTTACGTGGGAGCGCAGTCGGCGCTCGATGTGGTCATCGCCGGACTCAAGCGGCTGGAGTACCGCGGCTACGACTCGGCGGGCGTCGCCGTGCTCGCGGACGGGGGGCTGGTCGCCGCCAAGAAGGCCGGAAAACTGGTCAATCTGGAGAAGGAGCTGGTCGGGCACCCGCTGCCGGCCGGTTCCACGGGACTCGGGCACACCCGCTGGGCCACCCACGGCGGGCCCACCGACGCCAACGCCCACCCGCACCTCGACAATGCGGGCCGGGTGGCCGTCGTGCACAACGGCATCATCGAGAACTTCGCCGCCCTGCGCGCCGAACTGGCCGAGCGCGGGCACCGGCTGGAGTCCGAGACGGACACCGAAGTGGTCGCCCACCTGCTGGCCGAGCGCTTCGAGGCCTGTGGGGACCTCGCGGAGGCCATGCGGCAGGTGTGCCGGCGGCTGGAGGGCGCGTTCACGCTGGTCGCGGTGCACGCGGACGCCCCGGACGTGGTGGTCGGGGCCCGCCGGAACTCCCCCCTGGTGGTGGGCGTCGGCGAAGGTGAGAACTTCCTCGCCTCGGACGTGGCCGCGTTCATCGCCCACACCCGGTCCGCCATCGAGCTGGGGCAGGACCAGGTCGTCGAGCTCCGCCGCGACGGGGTCACGGTGACCGACTTCGCCGGTGCGCCCGCGTCCGTCCGGGCGTACCACGTGGACTGGGACGCCTCGGCGGCCGAGAAGGGGGGCTACGACTACTTCATGCTCAAGGAGATCGCCGAGCAGCCGAAGGCCGTCGCCGACACCCTCCTCGGCAGGATCGACGCGAGCGGCTCGCTGAGCCTGGACGAGGTGCGCATCCCCGTCTCGGTGCTCAGGGAGGTCGACAAGGTCGTGATCGTGGCGTGCGGTACGGCGTACCACGCGGGCATGATCGCGAAGCTGGCCATCGAGCACTGGACCCGCATCCCGTGCGAGACGGAGCTGGCGAGCGAGTTCCGCTACCGCGACCCGATCCTGGACCAGCGGACGCTGGTGGTCGCGATCTCGCAGAGCGGCGAGACCATGGACACCCTGATGGCGCTGCGGCACGCGCGCGAGCAGGGGGCCAAGGTGCTGGCCATCTGCAATACGAACGGGTCGACCATCCCGCGCGAATCGGATGCGGTGCTGTACACGCACGCCGGTCCGGAGGTGGCCGTCGCCTCGACCAAGGCGTTCCTGACGCAGCTGGTGGCCTGCTACCTGGTCGCGCTGTACCTCGGGCAGGTGCGGGGTACGAAGTGGGGCGACGAGATCGAGACGGTGATCCGCGAGCTGTCCGACATCGCCGCGGCCGTGGACACCGTACTGGAGACCATGGAGCCGGTCCGGGAGCTGGCGCGCTCGCTGGCGGACAAGGACACCGTGCTGTTCCTCGGCCGGCACGTCGGGTACCCGGTGGCGCTGGAGGGCGCGCTCAAGCTCAAGGAGCTGGCGTACATGCACGCCGAGGGCTTCGCGGCGGGCGAGCTCAAGCACGGACCGATCGCGCTGATCGAGAAGGACCTGCCGGTGGTGGTGGTCGTGCCCTCGCCGCGCGGGCGCTCCGTACTGCACGACAAGATCGTGTCGAACATCCAGGAGATCCGGGCGCGCGGGGCGCGGACCATCGTGATCGCGGAGGAGGGCGATCACGCGGTCATCCCGTACGCCGACCACCTGATCCGGATCCCGGCGACGCCGACGCTGCTGCAGCCCCTGGTGGCGACGGTGCCGCTGCAGGTCTTCGCCTGCGAACTGGCGACGGCGCGGGGCAACGAGGTGGACCAGCCGCGTAACCTCGCAAAGTCTGTAACGGTGGAGTGAGCGAAGCGAGTTGGCGTTGTGATTATCGGAGTGGGAATCGACGTTGCCGAGATCGAGCGGTTCGGTGAGTCGCTGGCGCGCACGCCGCAACTGGCGCAGCGGCTGTTCGTCGACTCCGAGTTGACGCTGCCGAGTGGCGAGCGGCGCGGGATCGCCTCGCTCGCCGCCCGGTTCGCGGCCAAGGAGGCCCTCGCCAAGGCGCTCGGCGCGCCCGGCGGAATGCTGTGGACCGACGCCGAGGTGTACGTCGAGGAGACCGGGCAGCCGCGGGTGCGGGTGTCGGGGACGGTCGAGGCCAGGGCGGTGGCGCTGGGCGTGAAGTCCTGGCACATCTCCCTGAGCCACGACGCGGGCATCGCGTCGGCCGTGGTGATCGCCGAGGGCTGAGCCTCCTTTTCGGGCAGGCTGGTGCCATGCGTACTGCTTACAGCGTGGAGACCGTACGGGCCGCCGAGCGCGAGCTGATGGCCCGGCTGCCGGAGGGCGCCCTCATGCAGCGCGCGGCGGCCGGGCTGGCCGCCGTCTGCGCCGGACTGCTGCGCCGGGTGTACGGGGCGCGCGTCGTACTGCTCGTCGGGCCCGGGGACAACGGCGGCGACGCGCTGTACGCGGGCGCCCGCCTGGCCCGGCGCGGCGCCGGGGTGACGGCCGTCCCGATGGACCCGCAGCGGGTCCACGCGGGCGGGCTGCGGGCGCTGCTGGCCGCCGGCGGCAGGGTCGCGCAGGCCGTTCCCGGCAAGGCCGACCTCGTACTGGACGGGCTCGTCGGCATCGGCGGCAGCGGCGGGCTGCGGCCGGCCGCGGCGGAGCTGGCGGAGCGGATCCCGGCCGGTGCCGTCGTCGTCGCGGTGGACCTGCCCAGCGGGGTCGACGCGGACACCGGCGAGGTGGCCGGAGCGGCCGTCCACGCCGATGTCACGGTGACCTTCGGGGCGTACAAGCCCGGCCTGCTCATCGACCCGGGGGCTTCGCGCACGGGCGCGCTGCGCCTGGTGGACATCGGGCTGTCGCTGCCGGAACCGGACGCCGAGGCCCTGCAGCACGCCGACGTGGCGGCGCTGCTGCCGACCCCGGCGGCGTCGAGCGACAAGTACCGGCGGGGCGTGGTCGGCATCGTCGCCGGGTCGGTGCAGTACCCGGGCGCGGCGGTGCTCGCCGTCGCGGGGGCGCTGCGCGGCGGCGCGGGCGCCGTGCGGTACGTCGGCCCGGCGGCGGACGCCGTGCTGGCGCGGTACCCCGAGACGCTGATCGGGCGGGGCCGGGTGCAGGCGTGGGTGGTCGGGCCGGGGCTGGGCGAGGGCCGGGCGGGGGAGGTCGCCGAAGCCCTGGCCGAACCGGTGCCGGTACTGGTGGACGCGGACGGGCTGCGCGGGCTGGACCCGGCGGTGCTGCGGGCCCGGCCGGCCGAGACCCTGCTGACCCCGCACGCGGGGGAGGCGGCGGCGCTGCTCGGGGTGGACCGCGGGACGGTGGAGTCGGGCCGGCTGTCGTCCGTACGGTCGCTGGCCGCGCGGTACGGGGCCACGGCCCTGCTGAAGGGGTCGACGACGCTGGTGTCGCCCGCCGGGGGCGGCCCTGTCCGGGTCAACCCGACGGGAACCCCGTGGCTGGCGACCGCGGGCAGCGGCGACGTCCTGTCGGGCCTGGCGGGATCCCTGCTGGCCTCGGGGCTGGCGGCGCCGGACGCCGCGTCGGTGGCGGCCTACGTGCACGGCCTGGCGGGCCGCCGGGCCGCCACCGGAGCCCCGCTCCTCGCCCAGCAGATCGCGGAGTCCCTCCCGGACGCCTGGCGCGCCATCCGCGGCTAGGGCGTGCCTCGCCGATCATGCCGGGCTCGCGGCGGCTCCGGGCTCGTCCCACCACCGCTGATGTGTCATCAGGGGTGAAAATCATCCAATATGTCGCCGCGGGAACGGCGGTCGCGCAGGCCACGGCCCCGCTCTGAGAGACTGGGGGCGATGAACGAGACACCGACGCGCGTGTACGCCGAGATCGATCTTGACGCCGTACGGGCGAACGTACGCGCCCTGCGCGCGCGGGCACCCCGGGCCGAGTTGATGGCCGTCGTCAAGGCGGACGCCTATGGCCACGGCGCGGTCCCCTGCGCCCGCGCGGCCCAGGACGCCGGTGCCGCCTGGCTCGGAACCGCGACTCCCGAGGAGGCGCTCGCCCTGCGCGCCGCCGGGATCGCCGGACCGATCCTGTGCTGGCTGTGGACCCCCGGCGGGCCCTGGCAGGCGGCCGTCGAGGCCGACGTGGACATCTCCGTCAGCGGGATGTGGGCCCTCGACGAGGTGCGCAAGGCCGCGCTCGCCGCCGGCCGCACGGCCAGGATCCAGCTCAAGGCCGACACCGGCCTGGGCCGCAACGGCTGCCAGCCCGCCGACTGGACGGAGCTCGTCGGCGCGGCCCTCGCCGCCCAGGCCGAGGGCACCGTCAAGATCACCGGCATCTGGTCGCACTTCGCCTGCGCCGACGAGCCCGGCCACCCCTCCATCGCGCTCCAGCTGGCCTCCTTCCGCGACATGCTGGCGTACGCCGAGAAGGAGGGCGTGGACCCCGAGGTCCGGCACATCGCCAACTCGCCCGCGACCCTGACCCTGCCCGAGAGCCATTTCGACCTCGTCCGCTGCGGCCTCGCCGTCTACGGGGTCTCCCCGGCCCCCGAGCTCGGCACCGCCGAGGAGCTGGGCCTGCGGCCCGCGATGAGGCTCAAGGCCTCCGTCGCGCTGGTCAAGACCGTGCCCGCCGGCCACGGGGTGAGCTACGGGCACCACTACGTCACCGAGGCCGAGACGAACCTCGCCCTCATCCCCGCCGGGTACGCCGACGGCATCCCCCGGCACGCCTCCGGCAGCGGGCCCGTCTCCGTCGGCGGCAAGGTCCGCCGCGTCGCCGGCCGCGTCGCCATGGACCAGTTCGTCGTCGACCTGGGCGGTGACCTGGTACGCGCCGGGGACGAGGCCGTCCTCTTCGGCAGCGGCGAGCACGGCGAGCCCACCGCCGAGGACTGGGCTCAAGCGGCACACACGATCGCCTATGAGATCGTCACCCGTATCGGGGTGCGCGTTCCCCGGGTGTACCTGGGCGGCTGAGGGCTGAGTGAGGACGGCGTGAGCGAGAACTGGCGCAAGGCAGGGTGGGCCGGCGCCGCGATCGGCGTGATAGCCGCAGGCGCGGCGGCCGGGGTCGCGGTCGAACGGATCACGGTCGGGCGCGGCATGCGCCGCAAGGCGCGCCTCGCGCTCGACGCCACCGGCGACTACGGCTCCCTGCGCGGGACGCCGGGAGCCTGCTACGCCGACGACGGCACCGAGCTCTACTACGAGGTCGACGAGCCGCCCGAGGGCCCCAAGAAGCGGGCCCTGATGCGCCGCAAGGAACCGGTCGCGCCGACCGTCGTGTTCTGCCACGGCTACTGCCTCGCCCAGGACTCCTGGCACTTCCAGCGCTCCGCCCTGCGCACTCTGGTCCGCTCCGTGTACTGGGACCAGCGCAGCCACGGCCGCAGCGCGCGCGGCTTCGCCCAGGCCGACGGCGAGCGCGTGACCATCGACCAGCTCGGCCGCGACCTGAAGACCGTCATCGACGCCGCCGCGCCCGAGGGGCCGGTGGTGCTGGTGGGCCACTCGATGGGCGGCATGACGATCATGGCGCTGGCCGAGCAGTTCCCCGAGCTGATCCGCGACCGGGTGGTCGGCGTGGCCCTGGTCGGCACGTCCAGCGGCCACCTCGACCAGGTCACGTACGGGCTGCCCTCGGTCGGCATGGGCGCCGTACGGCGGATCCTGCCGCCCGTGCTCAAGGTGCTCGGATCGCAGGTGGAGCTCGTGGAGAAGGGCCGCCGGGCCACCGCCGACCTCTTCGCGGGCATGATCAAGATGTACTCGTTCGGCGCCCCCCGCGAGGTGGACCCGGGCGTCGCGCGCTTCGCCGAGCGGCTCATCGAGGCCACCCCGATCGACGTGGTCGCCGAGTTCTACCCGGCCTTCCAGATCCACGACAAGAGCGCCTCCCTCCAGCGGTTCGCCGACATCCCCGTCACCGTCATCGCCGGCGCCCGCGACATGGTCACCCCCGCCGCGCACAGCCAGGCCATCAAGGACGCGCTGCCGGCCGCCGAGCTCGCGGTCCTGGAGTCCGCCGGGCACCTGATGATGCTGGAGTACCCCGACATGGTGACCGGGCTGCTGATCGACCTGCTGGCGCGCACCGGTGCGGTGCCCGCAGCGACTAACGTTGGCGGGCATGGAAGAAGTACCGCTGGAAGCGCCACGAGCACCGCACCGTCAGGCACCGCAGCAGGCAACTGAGACGGCCGGCGCCGAGGCGCGCATCACCGTCGACTCGCCCGAGGCCATGCAGGAGCTGGGCCGCACCCTCGCCGGCCTGCTCCGCCCAGGCGACCTCGTCCTGCTGACCGGGGAGCTCGGCGCGGGCAAGACCACGCTGACCCGGGGCCTGGGCGAGGGGCTGGGCGTACGGGGCGCCGTGACCTCGCCGACCTTCGTGATCGCCCGCGTCCACCCCTCGCTGAGCGGCGGGCCGGCGCTGGTCCACGTAGATGCGTACCGGCTGGGCGGCGGGCTGGACGAGATGGAGGACCTGGACCTCGACGTCTCACTGCCCGAGTCCGTGGTCGTCGTGGAGTGGGGCGACGGCAAGGTCGAGGAGCTCTCCGACGACCGGCTGCACGTGGTGATCGCGCGGGCGGTCGGCCACGAGGAGGTCCTCGACGACGTACGGGAGGTCTCGGTGCGCGGGATCGGGGCGCGCTGGTCCGCGCCGGGCGCACTGGCCGCGCTGTAGCCCGCGGCTGCGGGTGAGCTGCCGCGGGGGCCCCGTCCCCGGAAAACGTACCGACAACTCGTCGGCAAGATATTGCGCCGATGGAGGCCGACGTGGTGACATGGTACAGAGGGCTGGTTAGGTTTACCTAAGTACGGGCCGGCCCAAGCCAGGAGGAGCCATGTCCGCAGCAGGAGTGCAGCGCGACCCCCGCCCGTCCGTCGTGTCCATGGGGGCGCTGCTCGCCGCGGGCGCGGCAGCCACCGCCGTCTCGACGCCTCCCGTGCGGGAGGCCTCGGAAGCGCCCGGGGCCGACCCGGTCGACGTACGCGAACAGGCCGCCCCGGAGTCCGAGGCGGCCTGAGGAACCCGTGTGCCCTGCCCGGCGCCGTAGTCCGTACGGGTGAATCCGCGGCGGCGGCCGGCGCGCGGCGGTCAGGGAACGACGACGACCTTCGAGTTGATCGTCGCGAAGGCCCACATGGCATCGCCGTCGGCCCGCGTCATCCGGATGCCGCCGGTCTTCTTGCTCTGGTCGGGCTCCGGCATCTGGCCGTCCACCCGGGAGCTGAACCCGACCACGACCCCGTCCGCCGTGGCGAACCGCACGACGTGCTCGATCGGCACGCCGTCCGAGCCGGTGACCGCGCTGGAGCGCGAGTTCACCAGGTACGTGCCCGGCTTCGGGTGCGCCGTACTGGGCTTGACCGGGAACGACTTCGACTCCTGGCCGCTCTCGCTGACCAGCCACACCCGCTTCTGGCCCACCGAGTACACGACGCGCGAGCCGGTGCCCGATTCGGCCGGCACCGCCACCGGCTTCGCCTGCTCGGCCGCCTGCGCGGACGGGGCGGGGGAAGGGGCCGCGGGCGGCGCCGCCGCCTTCTGGGGATGCGCGGGCGCGGTCGCGGAGGCCTGGTAACCGAGGAAGCCGACGGCGGCGACCGCCGCCACGGTGAGCCCGGCCACGATTCCCGAGCTGCTGCGTGCCACCTTGCTCCACCTCTCCGTGCTTCCCCTGTGCCGGAGCGCCTGCCGGGCAGCGCCTGCGTGCCACGGGCCGGACTCGGCCGATACCTGGGTCGAAGGTAGCAGCCGGGGTGCCCCGGGACCGGCCGCTCGGGCCCGGCCCCCCGGAGTCGTAGGCTGTTCGCGTGCTCTTGCTCGCCGTAGATACCGCCACGCCCGCCGTCACCGTCGCCCTGCACGACGGCGAGTCCGTCCTCGCCGAGTCGAACCAGGTCGACGCCCGCCGCCACGGGGAGCTCCTGCTGCCCTCCGTCGACAAGGTCCTCGCCGAGGCCGGGCTGAAGCTCGACGCCCTGACCGGCATCGTCGTCGGCGTCGGCCCCGGCCCCTACACCGGGCTGCGCGTCGGCCTCGTGACCGCCTCCACCTTCGCCACCGTGCTCGGCATCCCCGTGCACGGCCTGTGCACCCTCGACGGGCTCGCGTACGCCGCGGGCGCCGCCGGGATCGAGGGCCCCTTCACCGTCGCCACCGACGCGCGGCGCAAGGAGGTCTACTGGGCCCGGTACGAGGACCCGCGCACGCGCGTCGGCGAGCCCGCCGTGGACCGCCCGGCCGACATCGCCGAGCGGGTCGCCGGGCTGCCCGCGGTGGGCCAGGGCGCGCTGCTGTACCCGGAGGTCTTCACGGACGCGCGGGCCCCCGAGCACCAGAGCGCCGGCGCGCTGGCCTCCCTGGCCGCGGAACGGCTCGCGGCCGGGCTGCCCTTCGAGAACGGCGAGGGCCTGCCCCCGACGCCGCTCTACCTGCGCCGGCCCGACGCGCAGGTGCCCAAGAACTACAAGGTGGTCACCCCGCAGTGACGGCACCGACAGCGGTTCTGCGCGAGATGCGCTGGTGGGACATCGAGCCGGTGCTGGAACTGGAGCACGAGCTCTTCCCCGAGGACGCCTGGTCCGCGGGCATGTTCTGGTCCGAGCTCGCCCACGCCCGCGGCCCGCGCGCCACCCGCCGCTACGTGGTCGCCGAAACCGTTTCCGACGGCGGCTCCCGCCGTATCGTCGGCTACGCCGGGCTGGCCGCCGCCGGTGACCTGGCCGACGTACAGACCATCGCGGCCGCGCGCGACCAGTGGGGGACCGGGCTCGGCGCCCGGCTCCTCACCGACCTGCTGCGCGCCGCCACCGCGTTCGAGTGCGCCGAGGTGCTGCTGGAGGTACGGGTGGACAACACCCGGGCCCAGAAGCTCTACGAGCGCTTCGGCTTCGAGCCGATCGGCTTCCGGCGGGGCTACTACCAGCCCGGCAACGTGGACGCGCTCGTGATGCGCCTGACCGACCCCGCACAAGCGACGACTGAAAGCACTGAGAGCAATGGCTGACGAACCGCTCGTCCTCGGCATCGAGACCTCCTGCGACGAGACCGGCGTCGGCGTGGTCCGCGGCACGACCCTGCTGGCCGACGCGATCGCATCCAGCGTCGACGAGCACGCCCGCTTCGGCGGCGTCGTGCCCGAGGTGGCCTCCCGGGCGCACCTGGAGGCGATGGTCCCGACCATCGAGCGCGCCCTGAAGGAGGCCGGGGTCAGTGCCCGGGACCTCGACGGCATCGCCGTCACAGCGGGCCCCGGCCTGGCGGGGGCCCTGCTGGTGGGCGTCTCGGCGGCCAAGGCGTACGCGTACGCGCTCGGCAAGCCGCTCTACGGGGTCAACCACCTGGCCTCGCACATCTGCGTGGACCAGCTGGAGCACGGCCCGCTGCCGGAGCCGACCATGGCGCTGCTGGTGTCCGGCGGGCACTCCTCGCTGCTGCTCGCCCCGGACATCACCTCCGACGTACGGCCGCTGGGCGCGACCATCGACGACGCGGCCGGCGAGGCCTTCGACAAGATCGCGCGCGTGCTGCAGCTGGGCTTCCCCGGCGGCCCGGTCATCGACCGGCTCGCCCGCGAGGGCGACCCGAAGGCGATCAACTTTCCGCGCGGGCTGACGGGGCCGCGCGACGCGGCGTACGACTTCTCCTTCTCCGGCCTCAAGACGGCGGTCGCCCGCTGGATCGAGGCGAAGCGGAACGCGGGCGAGGAGGTCCCGGTGCGCGACGTGGCGGCGTCCTTCCAGGAGGCCGTGGTGGACGTGCTGACCCGCAAGGCGATCCGCGCGTGCAAGGACGAGGGCGTCGACCACCTGATGATCGGCGGCGGCGTGGCGGCCAATTCCCGGCTGCGCTCGCTGGCGCAGGAGCGGTGCGACGATGCGGGGATCATCCTGCGGGTGCCGCGGCCGAAGCTGTGCACGGACAACGGCGCCATGGTGGCGGCGCTGGGCGCGGAGATGGTCAAGCGGAACCGGCCGGCCTCGGACTGGGACCTGTCGGCGGACTCCTCGCTGCCCGTGACGGACCCGCACGTGCCGGGCACCTCGCACGCGCACGCGGACTCCCACGGGCACGGGCACGGGCACTCCCACGACCACGACCACGTGCACGAGTTGAGCAAGGACAACCTGTACTGATGAGCACCGTCGCGCTGATGTGGGAGGCCCGCGCCGCCGCCGGGCGGGGCAACGAGCTGCTGGAGTGGGCCCGTTCGCAGGTTCTGGAGCGCGATCCGGTGCGCCGCGAGCTCCTGCGGGCCCCGCAGGACCGGGTGTTGGTGGTCACGTGGTGGGAGGCCGCCGAGGGAGTGGCGGCGGAACTGCCCGAACTCCCGGAGCCCGCAGCCGACCTGATCACCCGCCCGGTGCACCGCTGGCGGTTCGAATCGGTGGAGTCCAGCGGAACCTGACACGCGAGGCGTCCTCCAGCGACTCGTGAGCGGGACTCGCGCCCGCTGCCGTTATCGTCATGAGCATGCCTCGCCGTGACCTGCCGCCTCCACCGCCCCCGGCCCACTTGCGCGACTGGCTCGACGAGAACGCCATACGCGCCGACCGCGCCCGCTTCCTGAAGGAACTGGGCCGGCGCAGCCTGGGCCTGGGGCGGCTGCTGCTGCTCTGGGCCGTCGCCGCCGTCTTCGCGCTCGGCTGGTCCTTCGTCGCGATGGCCCTGATGTCCTTCGAGACGCCGGGCGACCCGCTCTCGTACGTCTTCGGCCTGATCTTCGGCCTGCTCGGCGCGGGCGTGCTGATCCCGGCGGGGTTCTGGTTCGCCCGGGGCGCCCGGCGGGACCGGCTGGTCCACCAGCTGCTGTGCGCCTGGGCCGAGTCGGACCGGGACCCGGCCGCCGACGCCCGGCTCCGGGCCCCGGGGCTGAGCCTGACCTGGCTGCTGACCTCCTTCGCGCTGGGCGCGCTCGGGCTGTACGTGACCTTCGGCTCGGCGGCGTCGGCCCGCCCGGGCGTCACCACGTACGGGGAGGTCACGTACTACATGGGCCTCGGCATGATCTTGTGGATCACCGGCCTGTTGGGCCTCGGCAAGGCCGGAGCGCACTACCGGTGGGCGGTGCGCGCCTTCCGCGGCGGTGCCGCGGCGCGCTGACGGGGGAGCCGGTCAGCGGTCCTGCGGCGCGGTGACGGGCGAGCCGATCAGCATCGACGGGGCGCCGGCGACCCGGGTCAGGAAGACGGTCGCGGAGTGCGGCCCCTGCGGCTTGACCTTCCTGCGCAGCTCCTCGGGCTCGATGGCCGAACCGCGCTTCTTGACGGTCAGGATGCCGACGCCGCGCTCGCGCAGCAGGGCCTTCAGCTTCTTGAGGCCGAACGGCAGCACGTCGGTGATCTCGTACGCGGTGGCGTACGGGGTCGCGCGCAGCTCGTCGGCGGTGACGTACGCGATGGTCGGGTCGATGAGCCGGCCTGCGAGCTGCTCGGCGACCTCGGCTACGAGGTGGGCGCGGATCACCGCGCCGTCGGGCTCGTAGAGGTAGCGGCCGACCGGCCCGGCCTCGGGGTCGGGCAGCGGATCGGCGGTGTGCAGGGTGCGCCGGCCCGGCAGCAGGGTGGCGCGTACGGTGCCGGGCGCGGTCCCGAACCACAGCACGGCCTCCTTCACGTCCCCCTGGTCCGAGATCCACTCCGCCTCGGCCTCCGGCGGCACGGCCTCGTGCGGGATCCCGGGGGCGACCTTGATGGCGGCGTACTCGGCCGTACGGGCGGCCTCGACGGCCCACGAGAGCGGCGGCGAGTAGCTCTCCGGGTCGAAGATCCGGCCGCGGCCGCCACGCCGGGCGGGGTCGAGGAAGACGGCGTCGTACCCGGAGGTGTCGATGTCGGTCACGTCCGCCTCGCGGACCTCGATGAGCTCCGCCAGCCCCAGGGCCTCGGCGTTGGCGCGGGCGACGGCGACGGTCAGCGGGTCGCGGTCCACGGCGAGGACGCGGATGCCGAGCCGGGCCAGGGCGAGGGCGTCCCCTCCGATGCCGCAGCACAGGTCCGCGACGCTGCGCACGCCGAGATCCGCGAGCCGTTCGGCGCGGTACGAGGCCACCGAGGCGCGGGTGGCCATCTCGCCGCCGCCGGTCGTGAAGTACATCCGGAACGCGTCCTCGGCCCCGAACTTCGCCACCGCGCGCTGCCGCAGCCGGGCCTGCCCGAGCGCGGCGGAGACCAGTGCGGCGGGGTGCTCGCGGCGCAGCCGGGTGGCGAGGGCGAGCTCCTGGGCCGGGTCGTGGTCGCGGAGCGAGTCGAGGAGGGTGCGGCCCTCCGGAGTGAGGAGCGCGGCGAAGTCTTCGGGGGTCACGCCTCCATTGTCGGCTCCCTCGCCGGCGGCAGGTGCGTGTGGGCCGGTCGGAGGAACGTGGCAGCGCGGCGCGAGGTGTCGTCCGGGAAGCGCGCGTGGCGGGTGCCAGGATGCGCTGCTATGCAGCTAGTCGGACAAAAGGAACATAAGACGCTTCATGGTCACCGGTCCGCGGCGGGTCCGCGCGGCCGCGTCGGGGTGGCACTGGCCGCACTGCTGGTCGCCGCCCTCGGAACGGGATGCGGCTCCGCCGCCGACTCCGCTCCCGCCCGCAAGGGCGGCAAGGCCGCGGACGCGCCCGCGGGCGCAGCGGGCGCGGTCGCGAACCCGGCCGAGCAGATGAAGGCCGCCCAGCAGGCCCGGATCGCCGCGGCGAAGAAGTGGAAGCTGGCCAAGCCGCCGCTGACCGCGCCGGCCGCGCCCCAGACGAAGCCGGAGATCACCACGCGCGAGGGCTTCGAGGTCGAGGGACAGGAAGACCTCCCGCCCGTCTTCACCACCGTCCCCACGGAGGACAAGGTCGTCTTCCTGACGATCGACGACGGCGCGGAGAAGGACCCCGAGTTCCTGAAGATGATGAAGGAGCTGAAGATCCCGTACACGGCGTTCCTCAGCGACTACCTCGTCCGCGACAACTACCCCTACTTCAAGGAGATGCAGGCCGCCGGCGTCTCCCTGAACAACCACACGCTCAACCACCGCTACATGCCGGCGCTCTCGTACGAGCAGCAGCACGAGGAGATCTGCGGGCAGCAGGACACCATCCAGAAGCAGTTCGGCAAACGGCCGACGCTGTTCCGGCCGCCGTACGGCAACTACAACGAGGACACGCTGCGCGCGGCCAAGTCCTGCGGCATCAAGGCGGTCCCGCTGTGGAACGCGGAGGCGTTCCCGAACCGCATGGACTGGCGGGAATGGGACCGGGACCTCCACCCTGGAGACATCATCCTGACTCACTTCCGAGGGCGGGAGGACTGGAAGGGTTCGATGCCTGACATGATCCGTCATGTCATGAAGACCGTCACGGACAAGGGGTACGCCGTGGCCCGCCTGGAGGACTACTTGTGAGGTACGCGCGCCGGTTCGTGGTCGGAACGCTGGCGGCCGGCGCGCTCGCGCTGTCCCTGACGGGGTGCGGGGACGCCGTGGACCCGGTCGAGAGGCTGGGCGGCAAGACTCCGGAGACGACGCAGCCGCCGACGGCGGCTGCGTCGCCGTCGCAGTCGCCCGGCATGCCGGGCGACGAGGCGTACAAGAAGTGGGGCCTGAAGGCCCCCCTCCAGTTCGCCCCGAAGCCGGCCCAGAAGCCCGCCATCGCCCCGGCCGCCCCGGGCAAGGCCCAGGTGGTGGACCGAATACCCGTCCCGGCCGGCGACAAGGTCGTCTTCCTGACCTTCGACGACGGCGCGGAGAAGGACCCCGAGTTCCTGAAGATGGCGGCCGACCTCAAGCTGCCGATCAGCATGTTCCTGACGGACAACATCGCCTCATCGGACTACGGGCACTTCGAGAAGCTCCGCGACAACGGCTCCGGCAGCACGATCAACAACCACACCCTGACGCACCCGAACCTCCGGACCCTGCCCTTCGCGGCGCAGAAGAAGGAGATATGCGGCCAGCAGGAACACCTGGAGAAGCGCTTCGGCACCAAGCCGGTCCGCTTCCGGCCGCCGTACGGCAACTACAACGACGACACCCTCAAGGCCGCCTCCGAATGCGGCATATCACAGGTGATCCTGTGGCGCGTGTCGATGCAGATCAACAACTTCCAGTACGCCGAGGGCTCCGCCCTCAAACCGGGCGACATCGTCCTGGCCCACTTCCGCGGCCCGTCCGAACTCAAGGGCTCGACGGAAATCCAGATGACCACCCGCATGCTCCAGCGCATCCAGGAGCAGGGCTACCGCATAGGCCGCCTGGAGGACTACCTGTAGTGCGGACGTGGGTCCGCGCTCAGGCTCGCGGGGGAGGCGGAGGGGCACGTCACGCCGTCCGGGCGGTCCGCGACCTGTGGGAGCGGGCCCGGCTCGTGGGCGGCCTCAAGGGCCGACGACGCCCTCGTGGCGCGGCGGCCCTCAGGGCGTCGGGATCAGAGGGGTGATGGTGGTTTCGGCCGGGCCCCGGGCGTCCGCCTCGCGTTGGCGTTCCGCGCTGTCGCTGATGCGGAGGAGCAGGGCGATCATGATCCAGTTGGCCAGGAGGGAGGAGCCCCCCTTCGCCAGGAAGGGCAGCGCCTTGCCGGTCAGCGGGATCAGGCCCGTCACCCCGCCCGCCACCACGAAGACCTGGAGCGCCAGCGCCGCCGACAGGCCCACGGCAAGCAGCTTCCCGAACGGGTCGCGGGCGCCCAGCGCCATCCGCAGCCCCCGCTGGACCAGCAGCGCGTACAGGATCAGCACCGCCATGACCCCGGCCAGCCCGAGCTCCTCGCCCACCGTGGTCAGGATGAAGTCGCTGCGCCCCGCGAAGCCGATCAGCTCCGGGTGCCCCATCCCCAGCCCCGTCCCCGACATGCCGCCCGTGCCGAAGCTGAACAGCGCCTGTGCGGACTGGTCCGAGACGACCCCCGGCGGCCGCTCCTTCCAGTAGTACGACAGCGGCTCCAGCCACGCGGCCACACGCCCCTTGACGTGCGGTTCAGTGGAGCCCACCACGAAGGCGCCGACCCCCGCCATGAGCAGGCCCGTCACGATCCAGCTGGTGCGCTCGGTGGCGACGTACAGCATCACCACGAACACACCGAAGAAGATCAGCGACGTACCCAGGTCCCGCTCGAACACCAGCACCAGCAGCGACACGATCCACACCGTGACGATCGGCCCGAGCTGGCGCATCGGAGGCAGCCGCATGCCCAGGAACTTCCGGCCGGTCAGGGCCAGCGAATCGCGGTGGATGACCAGGTAGCCCGCGAAGAAGATCGCGATCATGATCTTCACGAACTCGCCCGGCTGGAGCGAGAACCCGAACAGGATGATCCAGCGCTTCGCGCCGTACGTGTCCGCACCGAAGAACGCCGGCGCGATCAGCAGCACCAGCGCGACCGCCATCGTGATGTAGATGAACCGCTGCAGCAGCCGGTGGTCCCGCAGCAGCGCCACCACCGCCAGGCACGCGGCCACGCCGATGACCGTCCACTGCAGCTGCCCCGGCGCGTTCGCGTCGCCGCCGTACCGCGCGATGTACGACTGGTCCAGCCGGTGCAGCAGCACCAGCCCCAGCCCCGACAGCAGCATGGCGAGCGGGAAGACCAGCGGATCCGCGTACGCCGCGAACCGGCGCACGCCCAGGTGGCCCACCAGCGCCAGCAGCGTCATGCTGATCGTGAAGCCGGTCAGGTTGGCGGGCAGTTCGCCGTTCATCGCCAGGCCGGCGCTCGCGTGCCCGAAGACGGTGAGGGCGACGACGAAGACGAGGAGCAGCGCCTCGGTGCGGCGGCGCGAGCCGGCCGTCGTGAGCGGTCTCAGTCCACGCACGGTATGCCGCCACCGTCGATGGAGGGGGCGGCGGCGGAACCGCCCGCTCCCGCTCCCGCCGAGGGGGCGGCGGCAGCCGGTCCCGGAGGCGCCCCCGGTGCGCCGCTCGGGCTCGGAGCGGCCGCAGAGGCGGAAGCCCCCGGTCCGATCTGCTCGGCAATGAGGCGCTTTATCTTCATATCGTCTACGACGTTTATGTCCTCGCCATGGTTCCTTCCGAACCGCTCGACGGGCAGTGTCGTGAACGCCACCTTGCCGCCGGACAGGTTCTTCGCCTGCTTCACGAACGACATCAGGTCCCAGCCCGCGTCCGTCACCACGTCCTGTTTCGCGGTGTCGACCAGCTTCATCAGTTTGGCCGGATCGGTGAAGGTCCCGGCCGAGTTCAGCTTCTGCGCGGCACCCGCCAGGAAGGCCTGCTGCCGCCTCGTCCGGTCCAGATCGCCCATGTCCAGGCCGTGCCGCTGGCGTACGAAGGCCAGGGACTGCTGACCGTTCAGGCTCTGTCGGCCCGCCGGGAAGTCGGCGCCCGAGTACTTGTCCCGCACCGGCTTCTTCAGGCACACCGGCACGCCGTCCAGCGCCTGGGCGAGGTGGTAGAAACCGGCCAGGTTGAGTTCGGCGAAGTGATCGACCGGGACGCCCAGGAAGTTCCGTACCGTCTCGATCTGTACCTTGCGGCCGGCCTCCCGCCCCTCGCGCTCCAGCCGGCGCCGGTCCTTGACGCCCTGGGCCGAGAGCCGCTCCTCCTCCTCGGCCTTCGCCAGTCCGTACGCCTTCTTGATCTTGTCCTTGCCGTGTCCCGGTATGTCGACGAAGTCGTCGCGCGGGACCGAGAAGGCCTTCGCCCGGCTGCCGTCGCCGGGCACGTGGAGCAGGATCAGCGTGTTCGCGTTGTAGCCGCCGATGTCGGAGCTGCCGGCGTGCAGTTTGTCGAGGACCTCCTCCGGCAGTTTCTCGCCGTTCTGGTCGCGGCGGCTGTCCAGGCCCATCAGCAGGATGTTGGTGTCGCCGTACTTCGACTTCTCGGCGCCCTCCAGGGCCTTGGAGCTGCCGATGCTGCCGGCGAGGTCCCGGTACACGTACCAGGCGCCGGCGGCGGCCATGACGGCCAGCGCGCAGACGGCGACGAGCAGGGTACGGGCGATGCGGAACCGGCGTGGCCGGGGGCGGCGGGGCCGGCGGGCGGGATGGCTGGTCTTCCTCCGGTGCGCGCTCATGCCAGTCGATGGTGGGGGACGGGTGCTGAAGGAGTCCTGAGAGTCCTGAAGGGACGTTCAGAACGCCCAGGACCCGCAGGGCCCTCGTCGCCCTCGGCGCTCTGGGGGGCGGGGCGGGGCCGGGGCCGCCCCGCCGGGCGGCACGCGCAGCACGAAGCGGATGCCGCCGCCGGCCGTCGACGGCAGCGCACGGGCCTCCCCTCCGTGCGCGCGGGCGATCTCGCGGACGATGGCCAGGCCGAGACCCGTACCGCCGCCCGCGCGGCCGCGGTCCGGGTCCAGGCGGACGAACCGCTCGAAGACCCGGTCGCGGTCCTCCACCGGGATGCCGGGGCCGTCGTCCTCGACCTCCAGCACCGCCCAGCCGCCCCCGCCGGGGTCCGCCGGCTCGGTGGCCGCCCGTACGACGACCCCCGTACGGGCGTGCCGCAGCGCGTTGTCCACCAGGTTGGCCAGCGCCCGCTCCAGCCGCGCCGGATCCCCGGCCGCCGGTACGGGCACCTGCGCCTCCAGCCGGAGCGGAACCCGGGGGGCCGGCCGCCGGGCCAGGTCCTCCGCGGCCAGCAGCGCCAGGTCGACCGGCTCGGTCCGGGGGCGCGGTACGGGGCCGCCGTCGAGGCGGGCGAGCAGCAGCAGGTCCGCCGCGATGCGCTGGAGCCGCTCGGTGTCGGCCAGTGCGGCCGCGACCGACTCCCGGTCGGGGCGGCCCTGGGCCAGCGCCACCTCCAGCCGGGAACGGACTGCGGCCAGCGGATTGCGCAGTTCGTGCGAGGCGTCCGCGGTGAACTGCCGCTGCCGGGCGTCGGACCGCTCCAGCCGGTCGAGCGTGTCGTTGACGGTCCGGGCCAGCCGGGCGATCTCGTCCGCCCCGCCGGGATCCGGAACGCGACGGTCCAGCTCGCTGGCGGTGACCGCCGCGAGTCCGGTCCGGATCGCGGTGACGGGGCGCAGGGCGTGCCCCGTCACCCACCAGGCGAGGGCCGCCGCGAAGCCGATCAGCGGGGGTGCGCCGGCCAGCAGGCCGAGGGCGATGGCGCGGGTCGCGTCGTCCACGTCGCCGAGCACGGTGACGGCGTACACCTCGTGCCCGCCCGGCGCATCGAGCGCGACCGCAGCGCGCCGCTCCGCGCCGGGGCGCGCGGGCGGGAGCACGGCGGAGCGGGAGTCCTCGCCGGATGCGCCGGATGCGCCGCGCCCGGGCGGTCGCAGGCCGCCGAGGCCGGGATCGTCCCGGAGGTCCCCGGTGGAGGCGACGATCCGCCCCTGGGCGTCCCGTACGAGGACCAGGTCCACCCCGCCCTCGGGCGCGGGCAGCCGCCCGCCGGGCGCGGGCCCGCCGGGGGAAGCCTGGCCGTCGAGCTGGGCTGCGACCTTGCGGGCGGCGAGCTCGGTGCGGCCGGTGGTGTTGTCGAGGAGGTTGGCCCGCAGCAGGGTGTGGAGCCACAGCCCGCCGGCGCCCAGGACCGCGGCCATGGCGAGCGCGGCGGCCAGCGCCGCCCGCCGCCGGAGCGGCCCCCGGCTCGTTCTAGCCACCGTCGGGAGCCATGCGGTAGCCGGTGCCGTGCACGGTGAGGATCGAGCGGCGGCCGAAGGGGGCGTCGACCTTCTTGCGCAGGGAGGACACGTACACCTCGACGATGTTGGGGTCGATGGCGTGCGGGGTGTCCCACACCTGGTCGAGGATGTCCTGCTTGGCGACGGCCCGGCCGGGCTGTTCCATCAGGCAGGCGAGTACGCCGAGTTCGCGGGCGGTGAGCTCGATGTCGTGCGTACCGCGGCGGCAGCGGCGGCCGGCGGGTTCGAGGACGAGGTCGCCGGCCTGGAGGGTGTGGTGGGGGTCGGCGGCCCCGGCGGCTCCGGCCGTCCGGCGGGCGAGGGCGCGGAGCCGGGCGGCCAGGACCACGAACGAGAAGGGCTTGGTGAGGTAGTCGTCGGCGCCGGAGTCGAGGCCCTCGGCCTCGTCGTACTCGCCGTCCTTGGCGGTCAGCATCAGGACGGGCGTGGGGTCGCCGTCGGCCCGCAGGCGGGCGCAGATCTCGTAGCCGCTGAGGCCGGGCAGCATCAGGTCGAGCAGGACGGCGTCGTACGAGCCGGTCCGGGCGAGGTCCAGCCCGCGGTGGCCGTCGTGGGCGAGGTCGACCCAGTGCCCGTCGGCGGAAAGGCCGCGCCGCAGCGACTCGGCGAGGCCTTCTTCGTCTTCGACCACGAGAATGCGCACGCCCCAAGCGTCACATACCGCCCACCTCGGGCGCCCGGCCCGGCCCCGGGGGTGCCCTGATCCGGACCATCCAGCGGAGCGTGTTGGCACTCCGCTTGACCGAGTGCTAATCGCCGGAATAGTCTCGCACCTGGCACTCGCCACCGGTGAGTGCCAACACAGCGACGGGCAGGTCCGGCACCCGCGACGACGGATCCACCTGGTCGCCACCTCAGACAGTTAGCCCCGTGAGATCTCCGAAGGGGGAGGTCGGATCGTGACGACCACCAGCTCCAAGGTTGCCATCAAGCCGCTTGAGGACCGCATTGTGGTCCAGCCGCTCGACGCCGAGCAGACCACGGCTTCCGGCCTGGTCATCCCGGACACCGCGAAGGAGAAGCCCCAGGAGGGCGTCGTCCTCGCCGTGGGCCCGGGCCGCTTCGAGGACGGCCAGCGTCTCCCGCTGGACGTCAGCGTCGGCGACATCGTGCTGTACAGCAAGTACGGCGGCACCGAAGTGAAGTACAGCGGCGAGGAGTACCTCGTCCTCTCGGCTCGCGACGTGCTCGCGATCATCGAGAAGTAATTCACCGAAGCATTGCTTTGAGCTGCGCCCCTGGTCACCCCGCTGATTGCCGGGCGGCAAGGGGCGCAGTTCGTTAAACCCGAGTTTTCGAGAGGGCTGAACCGCTCCCATGGCGAAGATCCTGAAGTTCGACGAGGACGCCCGTCGCGCCCTCGAGCGCGGCGTCAACAAGCTGGCCGACACGGTGAAGGTGACGATCGGCCCCAAGGGCCGCAACGTCGTCATCGACAAGAAGTTCGGCGCCCCCACCATCACCAACGACGGTGTCACCATCGCCCGCGAGGTCGAGCTGGACGACCCGTACGAGAACCTGGGCGCGCAGCTGGTGAAGGAGGTGGCGACCAAGACCAACGACATCGCGGGCGACGGCACCACCACCGCCACCGTGCTGGCCCAGGCGCTGGTCCGCGAGGGCCTGCGCAACGTCGCCGCCGGCGCCTCCCCGGCCGCCCTGAAGAAGGGCATCGACGCCGCGGTCAAGGCCGTGTCCGAGGAGCTCCTCGCGACCGCCCGCCCGATCGAGGACAAGTCCGACATCGCCGCCGTGGCCGCGCTCTCCGCGCAGGACCAGCAGGTCGGCGAGCTCATCGCCGAGGCGATGGACAAGGTCGGCAAGGACGGTGTCATCACCGTCGAGGAGTCCAACGCCTTCGGCCTGGAGCTGGAGTTCACCGAGGGCATGGCCTTCGACAAGGGCTACCTCTCGCCGTACATGGTGACCGACCAGGAGCGTATGGAGGCCGTCCTCGACGACCCGTACATCCTGATCAACCAGGGCAAGATCTCCTCCATCCAGGACCTCCTGCCGCTGCTTGAGAAGGTCATCCAGGCCGGCGCCTCGAAGCCGCTGCTGATCATCGCCGAGGACGTCGAGGGCGAGGCGCTCTCCACCCTCGTCGTCAACAAGATCCGCGGCACCTTCAACGCGGTCGCCGTCAAGGCCCCCGGCTTCGGCGACCGTCGCAAGGCGATGCTCCAGGACATGGCCACCCTCACCGGTGCCACCGTCATCGCCGAAGAGGTCGGCCTCAAGCTCGACCAGGCCGGTCTGGACGTCCTCGGTTCCGCGCGCCGCGTGACCATCTCCAAGGACGACACGACCATCGTCGACGGTGGCGGCAGCCACGACGAGGTCCTCGGCCGCGTCAACCAGATCAAGGCCGAGATCGAGTCCACGGACTCGGACTGGGACCGCGAGAAGCTGCAGGAGCGCCTGGCGAAGCTCGCCGGCGGCGTCTGCGTCATCAAGGTCGGCGCCGCCACCGAGGTGGAGCTCAAGGAGAAGAAGCACCGCCTTGAGGACGCCATCTCGGCGACCCGCGCCGCGGTCGAGGAGGGCATCGTCTCCGGCGGTGGCTCCGCGCTCGTCCACGCCGTGAAGGTGCTGGAGGGCAACCTGGGCCTGACCGGCGACGAGGGCACGGGTGTCGCGGTCGTCCGCCGCGCCGCCGTCGAGCCGCTGCGCTGGATCGCCGAGAACGCCGGCCTTGAGGGTTACGTCATCACCTCGAAGGTCGCCGAGCTCGACAAGGGCCAGGGCTTCAACGCCGCCACCGGCGAGTACGGCGACCTGGTCAAGGCCGGCGTCATCGACCCGGTCAAGGTCACCCGCTCCGCGCTGGAGAACGCCGCTTCCATCGCCTCCCTGCTGCTCACGACCGAGACCCTGGTCGTCGAGAAGCCGGCCGAGGACGAGGGCGACGCCGGTCACGGCCACGGTCACGGCCACAGCCACTGACCCCGGTCGCGCGGCTGGACAGCTGAATAGCTGAAAGGGCCCCGGTCGCCCCGCCTTCACGGCGGCGGTGACCGGGGCCCTTCCCGTGACCGGAAACCGGAAACCGGAAACCGGTGAACGGTGAACGGTGAACTACATCGCGCCCAGTTCCCTCATCAGGCGCATGGCGTCGTAGTGCCACCAGCCTTCCTTGATCATTCCGTCCTCGCAGCGGAAGACCGTCGTGCCGGTCATCGTGCATTCCTTGCCGGTCGGGGCGATGCCCATGAACTCGCCCTTGTGCTTGCCGTTCCAGGTCCACAGTGTGGTGACGTGGTCGTCCTGCGCCATCTGGGCGTCCCGCGTGAAGGTGAAGTCGAAGGCGCTGCGCCACGCCTGCACGTCCTCGCGGATGCCGTCGCGGCCGACCTTGACCTCGGGCCGGCTGATGTCGTGGTCCCGGTAGTCCACCGCGAAGATCTCGTCCACGACGGACATGTCGCCCTTCACGGCGACCTCGTCGAACATGCGGTTCGCGAGCAGCGTGTTGAGGTGCTCGTCGCGGACGACGTCCAGGTTGGTGAACCGGGGCATCCCGTCGCAGAGGGCCATCATCTCCTGGAACATCGTGTCCGTCTCGGGGAGGTGAGAGTTCTTCATGGCCGCTTCGTACGACGGGAATTCGACGATGTCGAGGAAGTGGGAGTCGGATTCCCGGTCCCGGCCCACCACCGAGTGGGACACGGTGCGCTTGCCCTTCGTCTTCGCCAGGTACCGGTCGATGACCTCGTTGACGGCCTCGGGCCTACTGGTCTCATAATCGACTATTTGTACGAATGTCATGGCGTGCTCCCGCGCTGGATGGGACACGTCCAGTTTAGGGAGATTTCACCCGGTCGGCCGGTTTCAGGACCGGCCTACCCGCGAGTCGCCGGGGTTACTGCGGGCCGTACTTGCGGCCCGTCCGGGAGGACACCCCGCCCAGCAGCCCGCGCGGCGTCAGCTTCACCAGGCCCATCAGCGCCTTGTACCGCGGATCCGGGATCGAGACCGTCTTGCCGCGCGCCAGGTCGTCCAGGGCCGCCGCCACCAGCTTGTCCGCGTCCAGCCACATCCAGTTGGGGATGTTGTCGGTGCCCATGCCGGCGCGCTGGTGGAACTCGGTGCGGACGAAGCCGGGGCACAGGGCCATCAGCCGTACGCCCGATCCGGACAGGTCCCGCGCCGCGCCCTGCGTGAACTGCACGACCCAGGCCTTGCTCGCCCCGTACGTGCCGCGCGGCACGAACGCCGCCACCGAGGCCACGTTGACGACGCCGCCGCGGCCGCGCGAGCGCATCGACTCGGTGGCCGCCGAGGTCAGCCGCAGGACGGCCTCGACGTGCACCTTCAGCATGGTCAGCTCGTCGGCCATGGAGACCTCGAGGTAGCGCCCCTTGTTGCCGAAGCCCGCGTTGTTGACCAGCAGGTCCACCGGGTGCGTACGGTCGCCGAGGCGGTGCTCGACGGCCGCGATGCCCTCGTCGGCGGACAGGTCGGCGGCCAGCACCTCGGCCTCGATGCCGTGCCGGTCGTGCAGCTCGGTGGCCTGCTCGCCGAGCCGCTTCGTGTCGCGGGCCACCAGCACGAGGTTGTGGCCCTGGGCGGCGAGCCGCCGGGCGAATGCGGCGCCGATGCCCGCCGTGGATCCAGTAATCAACGCAGTCGTCATAGGCGCAACCTAGCCGCCCACGGCGACAGCTCAAGAGGAGCCCGCCGGGCGGTACCCCTTCGTGACGCACGGCGCCGCGCGTCGTCGCTTCCCGCTGCGGAACCGCTACTTCCGGCTACGAACAGCCGCTTTGACCTCCGCATTCGGCCCCTTGGGCCCGCCCGCGCCGCTACTCCGGTACTACTGCCCGTACTTCTCCACGTGGGCGAGGGCCGTCTCGTGCCACTCCGGCGCCATGGCCGAACCCGCCGCCAGGGTGCGCGCGAGCAGCGACCGCTCGGTGGTGAACGCCCGGAACCACAGCCCCACCGTCACGTCGTGGTCCGGCCGTCGGACGATCTCGACGGCGTCGCCGGGGGAGACCGGACCCTCCTGGATCACGCGCAGGTACGCACCCGGCCGCGCGGCCCGCGTGTACCGCTTGACCCAGCCCCGCTCGCCGAGCGCGCCCTGGAAGGTGCGGCACGGGATGCGGGCCGAGGCCACTTCGAGGACGAGCCCGCCCGTGCCGACCCGCCAGCGCTCGCCGAGCAGTGCGCCCGTCAGGTCCAGGCCGGAGGTGGTGAGGTTCTCGCCGAACAGCCCGGCGGGCAGTTCGCGGTCCAGCTCGCCCTCCCACCAGTCGAGGTCCTCGCGCGCGTAGGCGTAGACGGCCTGGTGGTCCCCGCCGTGGTGGCGCAGGTCGCAGACGTCGTCGCCCCTGAGGCCGCCGGCGCCGATGCCCTTGGGCCCGGGAGGGGACACGTGGACCGGGCCGGGGACGGGGTGCTTGCCGATACCGGTCAGCCCGCCCGGTGCGTCGGTGTGGTCGACGGCCGTCGCGCGGCCGAGGTTCACGGAGACGACGCGCAGGGTGGCGGCGGGCGCGCCGGAGGTGCCGGAGGCGCCGGGAGCAGTGAGGGCCATGAGGGCCACCGTAGTCCAGCAACCTCAAAGGGTCACGAGAATATTCGCGCTGCGCTCAAAGCAGGGCTTATGCTCGAAGGATGATCGAGGCACGTCATCTCCGGGTGCTGCGCGCCGTCGCCGGCACCGGGTCCTTCTCCGCCGCCGCCCGCGAGCTCGGCTGCACCCAGCCCGCCGTCTCC
Organism: Streptomyces sp. NPDC051109; assembly: GCF_044455885.1. Lineage (NCBI taxonomy): Bacteria > Bacillati > Actinomycetota > Actinomycetes > Kitasatosporales > Streptomycetaceae > Streptomyces > Streptomyces sp. NPDC051109. The sequence continues at coordinate 454,420 of NZ_JBITFF010000003.1, read as the reverse complement.
CAGCAGATGAAGGCGCTGGAGCAGTCGGCCGGCACCCCGCTGCTCGTCCGGGCCGGCCGCGAGATGCGACTGACCCAGGCCGGTACGGCCCTGGTCCGGCACGCCGCCGGCATCCTCGCCGGGCTGACCGCCGCCGAGGAGGAGGTCGCGGCCATCGCCGGGCTGCGTGCGGGCCGGGTCCGGCTGGTGTCCTTCCCCAGCGGGAGCTCCACGCTGGTGCCGACGGCGCTGGCCGCGATGCGCGCAGAGCACCCCGGCACCCGGATCTCGCTGGTCGAGGCGGAGCCGCCGCGGTCGGTGGAGATGTTGCGCGAGGGCGACTGCGATCTGGCGCTGGCCTTCCGGTACGCCTCGGCCTCCCCCTCGGCCGGCGGCCCGGCCGCCGAGGGCGAGTGGGAGGACCTCGTGGTGCGGCCCCTGCTCACGGACCGGCTCGTCGGGCTGGTTCCGGAGGGGCACCGGCTGGCGGGGGCCGAGCGGGTGGGCATGGCGGAACTGGCCGATGAGCCCTGGATCGCGGGCTGTCCGCGCTGCCGCCGCCATCTGGTGGAGGTGTGCGAGGAGGTGGGCTTCACCCCGCGCATCGACTTCGCGACCGACGACTACCCGGCCGTGGTCGGCCTGGTCGCCGCGGGGCTGGGCGTCGCCGTACTGCCGGAGCTGGCGGTGGAGTCCGTACGGGCCAAGGGCGTGAGCACGCTGGCCGTGGAGCCGGCGGTGGAGCGGGAGGTCGTGGCGCTGACCCTGCCCGACCTGGCGCGCGTCCCGGCCGTGGCGGCGACCCTCGCCGAACTGGAGCGGGCCGCCACGCGCTGACCGTACGGCGGTACGGCCAATCGCGTGACGTTCCGGTTCGCGTACGGGTTGAGGAAACGTTCCTTCGTGCGTTTCGGCGAACCCCGGATCAGTGCGGCGGAAGGGGTCCGATCGTGCTCGATGCGGGGATCAGGCGATGGCGCGCGCGTCCCATCAGCTCTTCGCGCTCATCCTCGGTGAGGCCGCCCCACACTCCGTAGGGCTCGCGGACGGCCAGTGCGTGCGCGGCGCATTCCGAGCGCACCGGGCATCTCATGCAGACCTCTTTAGCCGAGGCCTCGCGCGCACTCCTGGCCGCGCCCCGCTCGCCTTCCGGGTGGAAGAAGAGGGAGCTGTCGACCCCCCGGCAGGCGGCCAGCAGCTGCCAGTCCCAGAGGTCGGCGTTCGGTCCGGGGAGGCGGGAGAAATCTGCCATGGGTAGTCCTCTTGGTGCCGGTACTGAGACGGATACGGTCCAAGTCTCCACACCTACTGTCGTAGTAGATGTAAATATGACTCATTGGGAATCTAGCCTCAGACACGTGCCAAAAGGAAGAAAAGCCGCCAAATAGGGCATAGCTCCAGATGGAGGACACGCGGAGAGTGGCATCCGCGTCGTGTTCGCTTCCTCACGTAGAGTGCCGAAGGTGTCCGTCCAACCCGTAACTCTTTCGAGTGACCATCGTTGAGAGTGCGAAGGCGGTTGAACCAAGAAGTTCCCGGACAGGTGTCCGAGGGCATCGACCGCACAGGTGACGATACGTACCAGCCTGGAGGCTCAAGGTGACGCGCATCAGCAGCTGCGGAGGGCGGGCATGACATCCGTCCTCGTCTGCGACGACTCCCCGCTTGCCCGAGAGGCGCTCCGTCGCGCGGTTGCCACCGTGCCCGGCGTCGAGCGTGTGACGACGGCTGCCAACGGCGAGGAAGTCCTCCGCCGCTGGGGTGCCGACCGCTCCGACCTGATTCTGATGGATGTACGGATGCCGGGGCTGGGCGGTGTGGAGACGGTGCGCCGGCTGCTCTCGGCCGATCCGGGCGCCCGCATCATCATGCTGACGGTCGCCGAGGACCTGGACGGGGTGGCCCTCGCGGTCGCCGCCGGCGCCCGGGGATACCTGCACAAAGACGCCTCGCGCGCCGAACTGCGGGCCACGGTCACCCAGGCCCTCGCCGACCCGACCTGGCGACTGGCACCGCGCCGGCTCCGCTCGGCCGAGATGGGCGCCGCGCCCACGCTCACCGCGCGCGAGATCCAGGTGCTGGAGGGCATGAGCCATGGCCGGTCCAACGCGGAGATCGGGCGCGAGCTCTTCCTCTCCGAGGACACGGTCAAGACGCACGCCCGCCGGTTGTTCAAGAAGCTCGGCGCCTCGGACCGGGCGCACGCCGTGGCGCTCGGGTTCCGCTGGGGCCTGGTCCGCTGACCGCGAGACCGCAGGCCGGATGCTGAGAGCGGTCCCGTCCGCCACCGGCGGGCGGGGCGGCACGCCGAGCGCCCGGGCTGTGGGTCCGCCCGCGTGCCCGCCCGCGCGTCCCGCCGCCTTCGGCGGTGCGCGGCCGCCCCCGGCCACCCCTGCGCGCGCCCGTCGTGAGCTCGTCCGTTCCCGTCCCGCCGTACCCGGTGCGCACCCGGGGATGGGCGGGGCACAATCGGGGGACGTGTCGCTTCGCGCGCGATGCCGCATGCTTGAGGTGTGGCGCATTTTCTGGGATGGGGCCTCGGGGAGTATTCGGTCGAGCGGGAGGGGAGGGCGCAGTGACGAGCTCAGGCGCACCCGCTCATAACGCTTCGACGCACAACACGGGCCGTGGTGCCGCGAATGCTCCGGCGCCAAGGCACCATGGATTGATGCGCGACGACGAGGCCCAGGGGTCACCCACGGCCACAGGCTCCACCGGCGCCGCCAGAGGCGGCAGCGCGGGGCCCGTCAGCGCGCTCGTACGACGGGCGGTCGAGGGTGACGAGCAGGCGACGCACGATCTGCTCGCCTTCGTGCACCCGCTGGCCATCCGCTACTGCAGAACCCGGCTCTCGCGGCTCCCCGGCGACGCCCGCCACTTCGTGGAGGACCTCGCACAGGAGGTCTGCGTCGCCGTCCTGATGGCGCTGCCGCGCTACCGGGACACCGGCCGGCCCTTCGAGGCCTTCGTCTTCGCCATCGCCGCGCACAAGGTCGCCGACCTGCAGCGGGCCGCCATGCGGCATCCGGGCAGCACGGCCGTGCCCTCCGACGAGATGCCGGAGCGGCCGGACGACTCGCTCGGTCCGGAGGAGCGGGCGCTGCTGAGCAGCGACGCCGCCTGGGCCAAGAAGCTGCTGGCCAACCTCCCGGAGAACCAGCGCGAGCTCCTCGTACTGCGGGTGGCGGTCGGCCTGACGGCCGAGGAGACCGGGCAGATGCTCGGGATGTCCCCCGGTGCGGTGCGGGTGGCGCAGCACCGCGCGCTCAGCCGGCTGCGCGCGCTCGCCGAGCAGTAGATCCCCGCATCCTCGTAGGAACAGACGAAACTTCTGCTTGACCTTGGTCGTGGAATGAGACGCGTCGGGATCCCGTTAGCATGGACATCCGCGCTGAGCAAGACCATTTGGGAAGGTGTCATGACCGCCGACGGAGTGCCCGACAAATTCGCCACGCTCGGACTGACCTACGACGACGTCCTGCTGCTGCCGGGCGCGTCGGACATGGCGCCCGACGAGATCGACACCTCTTCCCTCATCTCGCGCAACGTCCGAGTGAACGTGCCGCTGCTGTCCGCCGCCATGGACAAGGTCACCGAGGCCCGCATGGCCATCGCGATGGCCCGCCAGGGCGGCGTCGGCGTACTGCACCGCAACCTGTCCATCGCCGACCAGGCCAACCAGGTCGACCTGGTCAAGCGCTCCGAGTCCGGCATGGTCACCGACCCGATCACGGTGCACCCCGACGCGACGCTCCGCGAGGCCGACCAGCTCTGCGCCAAGTTCCGCATCTCCGGCGTCCCGGTCACCGACTCCGCGGGCAAGCTGCTCGGCATCGTCACCAACCGCGACATGGCCTTCGAGTCGGACCGCAGCCGCCAGGTGCGCGAGGTCATGACCCCGATGCCGCTGGTCACGGGCAAGGTCGGCATCTCCGGCGTGGACGCCATGGAGCTGCTGCGCCGCCACAAGATCGAGAAGCTGCCGCTGGTCGACGACGCGGGGATCCTCAAGGGCCTCATCACGGTCAAGGACTTCGTCAAGGCCGAGAAGTACCCGAACGCCGCCAAGGACAAGGACGGCCGCCTCCTGGTCGGCGCCGCGGTCGGCGTCGCCGGCGACGCGTACGACCGCGCCCAGGCCCTGATCGAGGCGGGCGCCGACTTCATCGTCGTCGACACCGCCCACGGCCACTCCCGGCTCGTCGGCGACATGGTCGCCAAGATCAAGTCGAACTCCTCCGTCGACGTCATCGGCGGCAACGTCGCCACCCGCGACGGCGCCCAGGCGCTGATCGACGCCGGCTGCGACGGCATCAAGGTCGGCGTCGGCCCCGGCTCCATCTGCACCACCCGCGTCGTCGCCGGCATCGGCGTCCCGCAGGTCACGGCCATCTACGAGGCCGCGCTCGCCGCGAAGGCGGCCGGCGTCCCGGTCATCGGCGACGGCGGCCTGCAGTACTCCGGCGACATCGCCAAGGCGCTCGTCGCGGGCGCCGACACGGTGATGCTCGGCTCGCTCCTCGCGGGCTGCGAGGAGTCCCCGGGCGAGCTGCTCTTCATCAACGGCAAGCAGTTCAAGTCGTACCGCGGCATGGGCTCGCTCGGCGCGATGCAGTCCCGCGGCGACCAGCGCTCCTTCTCCAAGGACCGCTACTTCCAGGAGGGCGTGGGCGGCGACGACAAGCTCATCCCCGAGGGCATCGAGGGCCAGGTCCCGTACCGCGGCCCGCTCTCCGCGGTCGTGCACCAGCTCGTCGGCGGCCTGCGCCAGTCGATGTTCTACGTCGGCGGCCGCACGGTGCCGGAGCTCCAGGACCGCGGCCGCTTCGTCCGCATCACGTCGGCGGGCCTCAAGGAGAGCCACCCGCACGACATCCAGATGACCGTCGAGGCGCCGAACTACAGCCGCAAGGGCTGAACCGACAGCGCGTGAAGGGGGCGGGTCCGGCCGGACCCGCCCCCTTGTCGTTGCGTCCGTACAGCGGTCACCGGAACGCGGGGCGCCGGGGTTCGGGGATACTGGACGGGCAGACCCAGAGGAAAGGCCACCACACGTGACTGAGATCGAGATCGGGCGCGGCAAGCGCGGCCGCAGGGCGTACGCGTTCGACGACATCGCCATCGTCCCGAGCCGGCGTACGCGGGACCCGAAGGAGGTCTCGATCGCCTGGCAGATCGACGCCTACCGCTTCGAGCTCCCGTTCCTCGCCGCCCCCATGGACTCGGTCGTCTCCCCGCAGACCGCCATCCGCATCGGCGAGCTCGGCGGCCTCGGCGTGCTGAACCTCGAAGGCCTGTGGACCCGCTACGAGGACCCGCAGCCGCTGCTCGACGAGATCACGGAGCTGGACGAGGACGCCGCCACGCGCCGTCTCCAGGAGATCTACTCCGCCCCGATCCAGGCGGACCTGATCCGGCAGCGCATCAAGGAGGTCCGCGACTCCGGTGTCGTCACCGCCGCCGCGCTCTCCCCGCAGCGCACCGCCGAGTTCTCCAAGGCCGTCGTGGACGCGGGCGTGGACATCTTCGTGATCCGCGGCACCACCGTGTCGGCGGAGCACGTCTCCGGCGCCGCCGAACCGCTGAACCTGAAGCAGTTCATCTACGAGCTCGACGTCCCGGTCATCGTCGGCGGCTGCGCCACGTACACCGCGGCCCTGCACCTGATGCGCACCGGCGCCGCGGGCGTCCTGGTCGGCTTCGGCGGCGGCGCCGCCCACACCACGCGCAACGTGCTCGGCATCCAGGTACCGATGGCCACCGCCGTCGCGGACGTGGCCGCGGCCCGCCGCGACTACATGGACGAGTCCGGCGGCCGCTACGTGCACGTCATCGCCGACGGCGGCGTGGGCTGGTCCGGCGACCTCCCCAAGGCCGTCGCCTGCGGCGCCGACGCCGTGATGATGGGCTCCCCGCTGGCCCGTGCCACCGACGCGCCCGGCAAGGGCCACCACTGGGGCATGGAGGCCGTCCACGAGGACGTGCCGCGCGGCAAGAAGGTCGACCTGGGCACGGTCGGCACCACCGAGGAGATCCTCACCGGTCCGTCGCACACCCCGGACGGCTCGATGAACCTCTTCGGCGCCCTGCGCCGCTCGATGGCCACCACGGGCTACAGCGAGCTCAAGGAGTTCCAGCGCGTGGAGGTCACGGTCGCGGACTCGCAGCACAGCCGCTGACCGTACGCCGTACGCCGTACGCCGTACGCCGTACGCCGTACGCACGCGAAGGGCCGGCTCCCCGGATCGGGAGCCGGCCCTTCGGCGTCCGGTTCAGTTCAGGCCCTGCTTGCGGCGGCGCAGGAGAAGGCCCCAGGGGATCACGAACACCGCCGAGAGGATCAGGCACGCGAGCAGGAACCGCGCGTCCTCGGCGGGGACGCCCTCGTCCCCGGAGGTCCGGGTCGCCACGTAGGCGAGCAGCGCGGTGAAGCCGCCCACCAGCACCGCGGGGATGCCGAGGACCCACAGCAGTACGGTGAACCAGGTGTGCCGGGCGGTGCCGGGTTCGGCCTTCGGCGTGGTCTTGCGCGGCTGCGGGATGCGGTCCGGATCGCGCGGCGGCATGGGGATCACGGCGGCGGCCGGGACCACGCGGTCCAGCGCGGAGAGTTCGGCCGCGGTGATGTGGAACAGGGTCGGCTCGATGGTGAGGGTGAAGCCGTCGCCGCCCACCAGGTGGCGGGCGCCGTCCGGGTAGACCTGCATCAGCGTGCTCGGCGTAGCGGATGGTGACCTGGCCCCGCGGCGCCACGAGGCTGATGCCGTCCCTCCCGAGGAGCAGGGCGCCGTTGCCCTCCTCCACGGCGGAGTAGCGCCGTCCGGTCACGATCTCGGAGGACTCGGTGGGCGCGGCCGCCAGGCCCGCCCAGTCCACGCCCCGGCCGGGCACCTGCATCAGGGCGTCGTCCCACACGGCGCGCGCGACCCGGTGGAGGTCGGCGACGGTGACCGCCTCGATCTCGGCCCTCGCCTCGGCGGCGGTGAGGTTGCGGTGGCGCAGCAGCAGGTTCAGGGCGTGCCCGGGAAGCATGCAGGCGGCGAGCTCCGGCGTGTCGAACTGCGCCAGCGCGGAGGCCCGTACGGCGTCCAGGTCGGCCTGGTCGATCCGGCCGGCCCGCAGCTTCGCGAACACGTCGATGAAGGCGCCGACCAGGGCGTCCTGCTTCTGCGGGAGGGCGTCGGCGATCGCGGTGACGGTCGCGGAGTCGGTGTCGCGGGAGCAGTAGTCGGCGGTCGCGGTGTACGAGTAGCCGCCCTTCTGGCGCAGCGCGCGGAACAACTCCTTGCCCAGGACCTCGGCGAACAGGTTCGCCTCGGTGGAGCGGGGCACGACGGCGGTCAGGACGACCCCGCCGTCGTCGCCCTGGAAGTAGGCGGGGGTGGTGGGCAGCGCGGAGGTGGCCGCCGGGGCCGGGTGCCACGCACCGGTCGGGAGCGTGAGGTCGAGGCCCTCGGGGACGGAGTCGCCGGTGATCCACAGGACGGCGTTCTCGGCGGTGAACCGGGTCCGCGCCCACGCGCGGACGTCGTCCGCGGTCAGCCGGTGCAGACCCGCCTCGGCGTAGCCGACGAGTCCGTACGAGCGGGATCCGTAGCGCCACAGGGCGGCGGCCCGGCCCGGACCGTGGCCCTTGCCGGCTGCCTCGGTGCGCAGGATCTCCTTCTCGGTCTCCAGCCGGTCCAGCGGGAGGTCGCGCAGCGCCGCGCACACGCCGTTGAGGTACTCGACCACGTCGGCGGGGGTGCCGGTGACGTGGAAGTGGGTGTACGTCGCGGCGGTGGCGCCGTTGTAGTGCAGGTCGCCGAGGCCGTGCCGGTGCAGGGCGAGGTGCTCGACCAGATGGGTGATGCCGCTGGTGGCGAGGGTCTCGTCGGCGCGTCCGACGCGGAAGAGGAGCCCGGCGGTGAGCAGTCCCGAGCGGGGGGCGAGGACGGTGCGGACGCCGTCCACGGTGGTTTCGGTGATGCCGTCGGCGTCGGTGGTGGGCGTGGTGGCGCCGCGGTGCGCGGCGCTGTTCGTGGTCATGTGTCCTCAGCCCTTCGCCAGGGCGGTCTTGCGGTGGCGGACGAACTCGGCCTCGTGGTCGTAGCCGCCCATGTAGCTCCACGGGAACTCGCTCGCACGGTCGCCGAGGGCGCGGAAGTGCGGGGCGGCCTCGGCGTGCCGGCCGGCCGCGCAGTGGGCGGCGGCGAACGCGCTGTGCGCGCCGACGAGCTGGTACGCGTCGGCGCGGGCGGCGGGGTGCAGGACCGAGCGGGCGGCGGCGTCGCGGAGGGCCTGGTGGGCGTCCGCACCGCGCAGATACGTTTCCGCGGCCTTGTCGCCCTGCTTCTCCCGCAGCTCCAGGTACTGCTCCATCTGCGCGATGGCGACCAGGGCGCCGTTCGGTGCGCCGGGCGGCGCCCCCTTGGCGCACTCCTCGGCGAAGCCGTGCGCGGACTCCCAGTTGCCGCCCCATTTGGGGCAGATCTGCTGGAGCAGCTGCTGCTGGCCGCTGTAGTGGTGCGGGTGGTGCTCGGCGAGCCGCTCGTAGCGGCGCCGGGTCTCGCCCAGGCCGAGTTGGAGGCCGCGCGAGGTGATGACGCGCAGGTACCAGGCGAGGGCGTGGGCGGGGTGCTCGGCGCAGACGTCGATCAGCAGGATCTCGGCGCGCCGCAGGAAGGCGTGGAACTGCTGGAACTGCTCCCGTGAGACGTGCTGGGCCCGGTGGCCCGTGCGGATGCCCCAGCCGATCTGGATCAGCCGGTCGGCGAGCAGGGTCCGGGGGAGCGGATCGCTGCGGTCGCCGGCCATGGCCTGGTTGAGGAGCGGCTCGGCGTTCTGCTGTTCGGCGACGACGCGGCAGGCGAGGGCGCGGTCGTCCTCGTCGGTGAGCGCGGCGAACGAGCGGGCCACGGCGTCCCAGTCCCGGCTGTGGACGCGGCCACGCAGGGTGGTGAGGGCGGGGATGCGGTCGGCGGGTTCGAATACGGGCCGGCCGAGCGGAGGATGAGCGGACACGCGGCGGATCATATGGCCGCGGATCCGGTCGTCAACAGCGGGTTTCCCGCGATCGTCGCTGGTCAGCGCCCTGCGGGTGGACCAGCGGGCAGGCACGCCGAGGGCACCGGGCGGCCGTGCGGCGGCCGGCCCGGTGTCCTCGGTCGGTCGGGAGCGTCAGTCGCTGGCCTTCTTCGCGGCGCCGAAGGCCACGAAGCCGCCGATGGCGAGGAAGACGTAGTCCATCGCGTCCGAGCCCTCCTGCCAGATGTCGGTCAGGCCGCCGACGCCCGCCTTGTCGAGGACCTCGCCGAGGCCGACGTTGCCGTAGTCGGCCAGGGCCAGCGCGATGAAGAACAGCTGGCCGAGGTAGACGGCGCCGAGGGAGAGGAGCGCGCCGGCCACGGGGAGCACCGGGTTCTTGCCGCCGAGCTTTCCGGCGGCGAAGCCGATCAGCAGACCCACGCCGACCGCCGCGTAGCCGACCTGGCGGTCGATCGCGTTCATGATCCCGCCGTACGCGGCGGCCGCGACCAGGGCGGTGACCGCGGCCGCGGCGATGCCCAGGCCGATGTTGCCGGGGCGGGCGGGCTCGGCGGGGTACGCGACGGGCTCGGCGGCCGGGATCGCCGGGCCTGCGGCGGCGCCGGACTCGGGCGCCGGCGGCTGGATGTGCTGGCTCATGGAGAAAATCCCCCCCAGGGATTCGGGCGTACGGCACACGTGCCCCCGGAGGTCGCCGAGGACGTATGGACGAGATAAGAGTCGCCGCAGGCTAGCAGGCGGCTCTGACATCCGCTGACGCGTTTTCCGGGCGCGGTCCGGCCGGTCCGGCCCGGTCAGAGCCGGTGCGCCGCCCCGGCCGGGCTGGCCCCGCGGGTGTCCAGCAGCAACTGCGCCTTCACCGCGAGGCCTTGGAGGTCGTAGGTGCGGTGGTGCTGGAGAAGGATCGTCAGATCGGCGTTCGCGGCGGCCTCGTACAGCGATTCGGCACGGGGGACGGGCCGGTCCCTGACGCGCCATCCGGCGACGTACGGGTCGTGGTAGCTGACCAGCGCCCCGAGGTCGAGCAGCCGGCTGGCGATCTCGCGGGCCGGTGAGCCCTCCTGGTCGCCGAGGTCGGGCTTGTACGTGACGCCGAGCAGCAGGACGCGGGCCCCGCGGGCCGATTTCCCGTGCTCGTTCAGCAGGGTGGCGGAGCGCTGGATGACGTACTGGGGCATCCGGCCGTTGATCTCCTGCGCCAGCCCGACCATGCGCAGGGGGTGACCAGGGGTGCGGGTGGTGTGGGGAAGGTAGTTGGGGTCGAGGGGGACGCTGCGGCCGCCGACCCCCGGGCCGGGCCGGAAGGCCTGGAACCCGTACGGCTTGGTCTCGGCGCAGCGGATGACGTCCCAGAGGTCGACGCCGAGGTCGTGGCAGAGCACCGCCATCTCGTTCATAAGGGCGATGTTGACGTGCCGGTAGTTGGTCTCCAGGAGCTGAACGGTCTCGGCCTCGCGCAGGCCGCGCGCCCGGACGACCTTCTCGGTGAGGCGGGCGTAGAAGGCGTGCGCGGACTCGGTGCAGGCGGGGGTGAGGCCGCCGATCACCTTGGGGGTGTTGGCGATTCCGTGCGTGCGGTTGCCGGGGTCGAGGCGGCTGGGGGAGTACGCGAGGTGGAAGTCCCGGCCGGCGCGCAGTCCGGAGCCCGCCTCCAGGATGGGGCGCAGGTAGTCCTCGGTGACGCCCGGGTGGGCGGCGGATTCGAGGATGACGGTGGTGTGCGGGCGCAGTCGGGCGGCGAGCGTGCGGCCCGCCTCGCCGACGGCGGAGAGATCGAGGGCGCGGTCGGCGCCGAGTTGGGTGGGGGCGCAGATGACGGCGGTGCGGACCCGGCCGAGTTCGGCGGGGTTGGTGGTGATCCGGAAGCCGGCGGCCGACATGCGGCGGATCTCGGCGGCGGTGAGGGTGGAGTCCGTGGCGGTGGTGGTGGCGGTGACCGCGGGCGAGGCCGTGGCCGGGTCCGCGGCCGTTGCCGGTCCGCTGTCGTAGCCGACCGTCTCGATTCCGGCGGCGACGGCCGCCTGCGCCAGCGGGAGGCCGAGGTGGCCGAGTCCGATGACGGCGAGATCTGCGGGCATGGGGTGCCGTCCCTTCCCTGTCATGCATGAGGGGGCTGGGTGCGCAAGCCCTGTGGACCGTGCAGGTGGAGTGTGGAGCTGGCGCGATGTCAGACTAGGCGTATATATGACCGATGTGTCGTATTACGGGGTGATGGTCGCTGTTGTGTTGTCCACAGGCGGTGGCTGATGTCGGTGCGGCGGGTCAGAATCGTGAGCGGGGGATGTGAGCGGGGTCACCCGCACCGCGCGGGAGAGGCCGCACCGACGGGAGGCAGCAGTGAGGACAGCGACACTGGGGCCGGTCCAGCGCGAAGAGGCGCTCGCCCGGATGGCCGAGCGGGAACTGGACGTGCTGGTGGTGGGCGCGGGCGTGGTCGGCGCGGGCACCGCGCTCGACGCCGCGACCAGAGGCCTCTCGACGGGGCTGGTGGAGGCCAGGGACTGGGCTTCCGGCACCTCCAGCCGGTCGAGCAAGCTGATCCACGGCGGCCTGCGCTATCTGGAGATGCTCGACTTCGCCCTCGTGCGGGAGGCGCTGAAGGAGCGCGGCCTGCTGCTGGAGCGGCTCGCTCCGCACCTGGTGAAGCCCGTGCCGTTCCTGTACCCGCTCCAGCACAAGGTCTGGGAGCGGTTCTACGCCGGATCGGGCGTCGCGCTGTACGACGCGATGTCGGTGTCCAGCGGGCACGGGCGGGGGCTGCCGGTCCACCGGCACCTGTCGCGCAAGCGCGCACTGCGGGTGGCGCCGGCGCTGCGCAAGGACGCCTTGGTGGGCGCCCTGCAGTACTACGACGCCCAGATGGACGACGCGCGGTACGTCGCCACCCTGGTGCGGACGGCGGCGGCGTACGGGGCGCAGTGCGCCAACCGGGCGAGGGTGGTCGCCTTCCTGAGGGAGGGCGAGCGGGTCGTCGGGGCGCGCGTGCGGGACGTGGAGGGCGGCGGCGAGTACGAGATCCGCGCGCGGCAGGTCGTGAACGCGACGGGGGTGTGGACGGACGACACGCAGGCGCTGATCGGGGAGCGGGGGCAGTTCCACGTCCGGGCGTCGAAGGGCATCCACCTGGTCGTACCGAAGGACCGGATCCACTCCTCGACCGGGCTGATCCTGCGTACGGAGAAGTCCGTCCTCTTCGTCATCCCGTGGGGCCGGAGCTGGATCGTGGGCACGACGGACACGGACTGGGACCTGGACAAGGCGCATCCGGCGGCGTCGAGCGCGGACATCGACTACCTGCTGGAGCACGTGAACTCGGTGCTGGCCGTGCCGCTGACGCGGGACGACGTCCAGGGCGTGTACGCGGGCCTGCGGCCGCTGCTGGCCGGGGAGTCGGACGCGACGAGCAAGCTCTCGCGCGAGCACACGGTGGCGCACCCGGCGCCGGGGCTGGTGGTCGTGGCGGGCGGCAAGTACACGACGTACCGGGTCATGGCGAAGGACGCGGTCGACGAGGCGGTGCACGGGCTGGACCAGCGGGTCGCGGAGTGCGTGACGGAGGACGTGCCGCTGGTGGGGGCGGAGGGGTACCGGGCGCTGTGGAACGGGCGGGCCGGGATCGCGGCCCGGACGGGCCTTCATGTGGTGCGGGTGGAGCACCTGTTGAACCGGTACGGCTCGATGACGGACGAACTGCTGGACCTGATCGCGGCGGACCCGGGGCTGGGGCAGCCGCTGGGCGGGGCGGACGACTACCTGAGAGCGGAGGTGGTGTACGCGGCGTCGCACGAGGGGGCGCGGCATCTGGACGACGTGCTGACGCGGCGGACGCGGATCTCGATCGAGACCTTCGACCGGGGGACCCGGTCGGCGCGGGAGTGTGCGGAGCTGATGGCTCCGGTGCTCGGGTGGGACAAGCAGCAGATCGAGAAGGAAGTGGAACACTACGAGAAGCGGGTGCAGGCGGAACGGGAATCGCAGCGCCAGCCGGACGACCAGACGGCGGACGCGGCGCGGCTGGGGGCGCCCGACATCGTTCCGTTGTAACTCCGGGATGCGGAGGGGGGAACCGCGGACCCGGGGCGCCCGTCCGTTGCGGAGTGAGGAACAATGAGGGTTCTGCCGGGGCGGGTTACCGCACGGGTTTTCCCGGAGCGGGCCACCGGGGATCCCCGGGGCAGCAGGCGGCACGATCGCAGAGGGGACGCATGTCGAAGCCGGAGCACACCGAGTCGCCCGCCGAGTCGCCTGCGGCGAAGCAGGAGGCTGCGCGTGCGGCGAAGCCTGCCGCCCCGGCCGCGGCGGAGCGTGACGCCGCGCATGCGGCGGAGCCGGGGGCTGCGAAGCCCGCCGCCTCGCCTGTCGCGGAGCCGGAGGACACCGGGCCCGGCGGCTCGCCTGCGGCCGGAGCCGACCCGGGCAAGTCCGCCGCGGCCTCTGCCGTGTCGGCGGAGTCGAAGGACGAGGACGAGGACGAGGACAAGGACGACGGCAAGGGCAGGAAGCCGGCCGCGTCCAAGGCCGACCTGAACAAGCCCGCCGCGCAAGCCGCCGGTCCGGCGGCGGGCGCGGGCAGAGCCGGTGACGGTGCACCGCGGGAGGCGAAGTCCGCAGGCCCGGCCGCGGCGGAGCCCGACCCGGCCAAGTCCACCGGCGCATCGGCCGGGGTGAACCCCGTAGTCGAGAAGGCGGATGCCGTCGCCGCCGCCGTCAAGGCCGCTGCCGCAAAGGCCGCCGAGGGCGGGCAGGACGAGGGCCGTCTGCTCGCGCGCCGCTACCGCCTGCGCGAAGTGCTCGGCAAGGGCGGCATGGGCACCGTCTGGCGCGCCGAGGACGAGACCCTCGGCCGGACCGTGGCCGTCAAGGAACTCCGCTTCAACACCGGCGTCGACGAAGACGAGAAGCGCCGCCTCATCACCCGTACCCTCCGCGAGGCCAAGGCCATCGCCCGGATCCGCAGCGGCGGCGCCGTCACCGTCTTCGACGTCGTCGACGAGGACGCCCGCCCGTGGATCGTCATGGAGCTCATCGAGGGCCCCTCCCTCGCCGAGTTCATCCGTGAACAGGGCCCGCTGACCCCCCACCGCGCCGCGGAGGTCGGCCTCGCCGTCCTCGACGTACTGCGCGCCGCGCACGGCCAGGGCATCCTGCACCGGGACGTGAAGCCGTCCAACGTGCTCATCGCCCGCACCGGCCGTGTCGTCCTCACCGACTTCGGCATCGCGCAGGTCGAGGGCGACCCCTCCGTCACCTCCACGGGCATGCTCGTCGGCGCCCCCTCGTACATCTCTCCCGAGCGCGCCCGCGGCCAGAAGCCCGGCCCGCCCGCCGACATGTGGTCCCTCGGCGGCCTGCTGTACGCCGCGGTCGAGGGCGTGCCCCCGTACGACAAGGGCTCCGCACTCGCCACCCTCACCGCCGTGATGACCGAGCCGGTGGATCCGCCCAAGAACGCGGGTCCGCTGACCGAGGTGATCTACGGCCTGCTGGCCAAGGACCCGGCCCGCCGCCTCGACGAGGAGCGCGCGCGGGCGATGCTCACCGCCGTCGTCAACGCGCCGGAGCCGGTACCGGCTCCCGTCCTCGCCCCGGCCGTCGAGGAGACCCGGCAGATCTCGCTGGCCGACGCCAAGGAGGCCGCGGCCAAGGCCTCAGCCGAGAAGGCGGCCGAGAAGGCGGAGAAGAAGGAGCGCGAGCGGCTTGAGCGCGAGCAGCGCGATCGGGCCCGCGCGGCGCTGAAGGCGACCCGCAAGGCCGCGGCCGCCGCGGCGGCGACCACGGCGGCCTCGGCGGCCGAATCCCCGGCCCCCTCACCGGCGTCGGGCAGGCCCTCGCCGGTCGCGGCGCCACTCACCGACGTCATGTCCCGCCGCACCATCGTCCTCGCGATAGCGGGCGTGGTCGTCGTGCTCGCCGCGATCGGCTCTCTCATCGCGTATGCGGTCAGCGGCGACGACGAGGCCGGCAAGAAGAAGGAAGAGGGCAAGGGCGGCCCGGGTACGACGGTCTCCGGCAGCCCGAATCCCAGCTCCTCCGCGAAGACCGGCGACACCAACGCCACCGCGGGCAAGGGCGGTACCGCCAACGGCGGTGCCGGCAGCGAGCCGAGCCAGGGGCAGTCCCCGGCCGGGCAGCCGAGCCAGGGGCAGAGCCAGGGCCAAGGACAGAGCCAGGGGCAGGGCTCGGCGCCGGGCGGGCCCGGAGCCGGGCTCCCCGAGGGCTACGCGAAGGTGACGGACCCGGGGTTCCACTTCTCGATGGCGATGCCGTCGGGCTTCAAGGTCACGGGCATAGCCGGCGAGAACTCCGGCGCGATATACAGCCGCGACGGCGGCTTCCCGCGCATCCAGGTCGACTACACCGCCAGCCCCGGCAGCGACGCCCGCGCCGCGTGGGCCGAAGCGGTCGCCGGAACGGCCGCTTCCAGCACGAACTACCGCACGATCCGGATCGACCCGACGGAGTACAACGGCTACCCGACCGTCGCGGACTGGGAGTTCGAGCGGGAGCAGAAGGGCATCAAGGTCCGCGTGCTCAACCGCGGCTTCAAGGTGGACGCGAAGCACGGCTACGCCATCATGATCAGCTGCCCGGCGGACCAGTGGGACGCCCCGGAATGCACGACGATGCGCAACACGGCGTTCCAGACGTTCCAGCCGCTGGGCTGAATCGCGCGCTCCGCAGGGGGCTGCCGAGCCGGGCGTCGACGAGTGACGGGTGACGGGTGACGAGCCTTCGCAGGCTCGGGACGCGGGCGGCCCGCGCGACGTATCGTGGCAGTGGGGCCATGGGGGACGTGCGCCCCGGCACTCGGGGGAGGCGAAGTGGAGGACTACGCGGGCCGGATCCTGGCCGACCGCTACCGTCTGCCGCTGCCGCCGTCGGACGAGTACGAACTGGTCGAGACCCGTGCCTTCGACACCCGCAGCGGGCAGGAAGTCCTGGTACGGCAGGTGCCGTTGCCGGAGATCGTGGATGCCGAGCTGCTCGACGGGGAGACGCCGAGGGCTCCGGCGGCGGCCGGGGGAGAACTCCCGGCCGTGCGCCGGGCGATCGCCGCCGCACAGGCGGCCGCGTCCGTGCCGGACCATCCCCGGCTGGACCAGGTCTTCGACGTGTTCGCCGAGGGCGGGTCGCTGTGGATAGTGAGCGAGTTGGTGCCGGCGCGCCCGCTGGCCGCGCTGATCGCCGATGAACCGCTGAGCCCCTACCGGGCGGCCGAGGTCGCGGCGGACGTGCTGACCGCGCTGCGGGTGCTGCACGCGCACGGCTGGACGCACCGGAACATCACGGTCCGGACCGTGTTGATATGCGATGACGGCCGGGTCGTCCTGACCGGCCTGGCGGCGGGCGCCGCGGAGGACGCCCTGTGCGGCTACGACCCGGTCCCCCGGGAGTCCGCGCCCCCCGCCGAGCCCTGGGGCGATCCCCAGCCTCCAGCCGGGATTGCGGGTCGGGCCGCGGGCCCGATCGGCGCGGCAGCCTTACGGCCCGACCCGGGCAGGGACGCGCCGCCCGGAGCGTCGCCGAGCTCCGGCGGTGCCGGGGGCCCGGCGCCCGGTGCGCAGTTGGAGGTTCGGGGTGCTCAGGGCGAGGCGGCGGGCGCCGGCCCGCACGGTGTTCCGGGCGCGGGCGGTTACGCGCCGCTCGTGGCGCCCGGCTACGACACCGGCCCGCGGTACTCCGACCACATCACCTCCGGCGCGACGGGGGAGCGGCCCGACCTCAAGGCAGCCGCCCGGGCCGGGGCCATCGCCGCCTACCGGGCGGGGGCGCAGGCAGCCGCCGCGCGGGTCACCGAGCAGCGCAAGGGCGGCTCCGAGCCCGCGCCGGAGCCGAGGCCGCAGGGCTCGAACCTCCCGCAGGGGTATGCGTACCCGTACGGGGGCCCGGAGGCCGGTGCGAGTGCGCCGTGGCACGGGGCCACCCCGCGCCGGCAGGTGGCGCTCGGGCCCGCCGAGCCGCCGGAGCCGGACCGGGAGCGGGACCCCGAGCCGTTGCCGGCTCCCCAGCCAGTACGGGCCGCCCAGCCGGTACGGGCCGCCCAGCCGGAGCAGCTTCCCCAGCCGGAGCAGCTTCCCGAGCCGGAGCAGCTTCCCGAGCCGGGACGGGAGCCCGAGTCGCGGCGCGATTCGGCGCCGGTCCGCCCCGCGCTGCCCGCGCCACTGGCCCTGCCCGAGGGCTACCGCCAAGCCGAAGCCCCGGACCCGACCGCCTACCTCCGCCCCGGCCAGCCCGCCCCGCCGCGCCCCCCGCGCGCCGGTCAGCCCCCGCCGCAGGGCGCCGAGGGCCCGACCATGGCCTCGTACCTGCCGTCCGGCGAGCCCGGCCGGCTTCGGCCGAACGGATCGGAGGCCCCGATCGCGGCCGCGTACGCCCTCCCCGAGCGGCCGGGCGCCCAACCCCGCCCCGTCCCGGCCGGTCCGCAGGGCGCCGAGCGCCAGGAAGCGGGTTGGGGCGAGAGCGGGCTCCGGGGGTTGGGGGCAGAGCGGGCTCGGCTGACCCGGATGGCCGTCGTCGGCGCCGTCACCGAGCGGTGGGCCCCCGAGCAGGCCGGGTCCGTCACCGGGCCCTGGCAACTGGCCGCGCCCGTCGGGCCGGCGACCGACCTCTGGGGGCTCGGCGCGCTGCTGTACCGAGCCGTCCAGGGACACGCCCCGTACCCCGAGGACAGCGTCACCGAGCTCGTCGACATGGTCTGCGCCGAATCCCCGGCCTTCGCCGAGGAGTGCGGCCCGCTGCGCCCCATCGTGGAGTCGCTGTTGCGCCAGGACCCCACCGAGCGGCCCGACTTCGAAGAGCTCCGCGGCTGGCTGCGCTCGCTCGTACGGTCCGCGCCCGAGCCGGACGGCGGCTTCGCCGTGCTCCCGATGCCGGAGCCGGATCCCGCGCGGCTGCCCGTCGTACGCCGGCGCGGCGACCTGCACGGCCGCCACCGCAATCCCACCGCCTCCCGCAGGCCCCGCTCCCTCGGGCGGACCCTCCTCCTCGGCGTCCTGGTCCTGCTGGCCGGGGCCGTGGCCTACGCCATCCTGTTCCTTCCGAGGAGCGAGGAGCAGCAGCCCGCCGCCGTCGCCAAGCCCCCCGCGCAGTCCCAGTCCCCCTCCCGGTCCCCCTCCGCATCGGCGCCGGCTCCGGCGTCGCCCAAGTCGTCGCCCGGCCAGGCCGCCCCCGCCCCCGCTCCCCCCGGCTACACCACCCAGCAGGACCCCGAGCACTTCGAGATCGCGGTCCCGAGCGGCTGGGAGCGGCGCGGGATGAACGAGGCCGGGCAGGTCCGGTACACCGACGGGGAGTACGTCCTGACCGTCGTCCCCGGCCGGGACAAGGCCGACGGAAATCCGGACCCGGCGACGTACCAGAAGGACAAGGAGCCGGAACTGGCCCCCTACCGGTCCTCCACCTGGGCCAGCGGCGGCGACGTGAAGACCACCAAGGTCGGCAGCCAGCTCCGCGTCACCGGCCGGTACACGTGGATCGACGGCAACGGCCGCAGCGTCGTCGCCCGGAATTTCGTCGTGGCGCTCGGCGGCAGCTACCACGTCGTCATGGTGACCGGTCCGCAGGACGGCGAGGGCAAGGTCACCGAGGTCTTCGAAAAGGCCACGGGGAGTTACAAATCAGGCGGTTGAGGCCGACTGACGGTGACTCAGTACGGCGATTGCGTCACAGTGCTGCCGGAACCGAGCCTTCACGGTTCCAGCAGCCCCGGGCGCTCCGTAATCTGGCCCGAAGTGCACAGAGTGGCGGGGTTTCGTGGAACAGCAGACAGGTGCGGGCGCGGTGCTCGCTGGCCGGTACCGGCTCGTGGAGCCCATCGGCAGCGGCGGCATGGGCAAGGTGTGGCGCGCGCATGACGAGCTGCTGCACAGGACCGTCGCCGTCAAGGAACTGACGGCGGGTCTGTACGTGGCCCAGGCCGACCGGGAGGTGCTGCACGCCCGGACCCAGAAGGAGGCCCGGGCAGCGGCCCGGATCCAGCACCCGGCGGTCGTGGTGGTCCACGACGTACTGGAGCACGACGACCGGCCGTGGATCGTCATGGAGTACATCGACGGCCCCTCCCTCGCCGACGCGGCCAAGGCGGCCGGCCGGATCGAGCCCGCCGAGGCGGCCCGGATCGGCCTGCACGTACTGGGCGCGCTGCGCGCCGCGCACGCGGTCGGCGTCCTGCACCGGGACGTCAAGCCGGGCAACGTGCTGCTCGCCAAGGACGGCCGGGTCCTCCTCACGGACTTCGGGATCGCCGCGATCGAGGGCGACTCCTCCATCACGCGGACCGGCGAGATCGTCGGCTCCATCGACTACCTGGCCCCGGAGCGGGTCACCGGCGGGACCCCCGGCACCGCCTCCGACCTGTGGTCGCTGGGCGCCACCCTGTACACGGCGGTCGAGGCGCGCTCGCCCTTCCGCCGCACCTCGCCCATCTCCAGCCTCCAGGCCGTGGTCAACGACGAGCCGCCGGCGCTGCGCCAGGCGGGGGCCCTGGGCCCGGTCATCACGGCCCTGCTGCGCAAGGACCCCGACGAGCGGCCCTCGGCGCAGGAGACCGAGCGGATGCTGATCGAGGCGATGGAGGGCCGGCCGCCGAAGGCGGCGCAGGCGTACGTCCCCACGCGCGCGGTGACTCCGGAGGAACTCGCCGACGCCGCCGAGGAAACGGTGCCGGAGGCGGAGCCCGCCCCCGCCCCCGCTCCCGCCCCGGCCGCGGATCAGGCCCGCACGGCCGCCCTGCCCGAACAGCCCGGCCCCGCCCCGGTACCGGCGGCGGGCGGCGGCCGGATCAAGAGGGCCGCCGCCGTCGCCCTCGTGGCGGCTCTGGTCGGCGGCGGCGCCGTCTTCGGCGTGCTGAAGTTCACCGGGGACGCGGAGGCGGGGAAGGGCAGCGGCTCCGACAAGAACGCGAGCGCCCCCGACCAGCAGGGCGGCGCCGAACAGGACGCCCCGCCCGCGGGATACACCGAGGTCACCGACCCCACCGGCTTCACCCTCTTCGTCCCGGCGGGCTGGAAGCGCCAGATGGACGGCGACCAGATCGACTACACCCCGGACAACGGGAAGCACTTCATCCGGATCGCCGCCGACCCGACCCCGGACTACGACAACCCGTACATGCACCTGCTCGACCTGGAGAAGCAGGTGGCGAAGCGGACGGACTACAAGAAGCAGCGGCTGAACCAGAACACCTTCCGCGACAGCACCCGGGCCGCGCTCTGGGACTTCAGCTGGACCGAGAAGGGCACGCACGCCGGACCGCGCCGGGCCATCGAGCAGATGTACGTCGCCCCGGACGGCACCGAGTACGCGATCTACATGTCGAGCCCCGTCGCCGACTGGAACACCACCCGCCAGCAATTCGACGTCGTGCTCAGCGGCTGGGAGCCGCCCGCCGGGAAGCCCTGATCCTTTCCGGGCCGATTCCGTCATCCTGCCAGCGATCGCTGGCAGAAATGGCAAAATCCGGTTACCGACGGGTACCCAAAGGCTCCCGGGCGGCATACGCTCACCGCCATGACGGACTCGCAGGCCCCGGCCCCCCTCCGCAGCGCACCGCAGCCCACCAACCCGGTCGCCCCCGCCCCGGCCGGTGCCCGTACCGCCGCCGACGTGGTGACCCCCGACCTGGTCGCCCGGCTCACGCGCGGAGTGGTCGGCTCCGGCCGGACCGCCAACCACACCCCCTTCACCGGGGCCAAGCTGGCGGACCTCCCCGAGGCCACCCCCGAGGACGTCGCCGGGGCCTTCGACCGGGCCCGTGCCGCCCAGGGCGCCTGGGCCGCCGTCCCCGTACGCAAGCGGGCCGCCGTACTGCTCCGCTTCCACGACCTGGTCCTGGCCCGCCAGGCCGAGGTGCTCGACCTCATCCAGCTGGAGACCGGCAAGGCCCGCCTGCACGCACACGAGGAGGTCCAGGCCGTCGCCGTCGCGGCCCGCCACTACGGCCGCAAGGCCCCCTCGTACCTGCGCCCCAAGGGCCACACGGGCGCCATCCCCACCCTCACCAAGGTCACCGAGCTGCGCCAGCCGCGCGGGGTCGTCGGCCAGATCGCCCCCTGGAACTACCCCCTCGAACTCTCCGTCGGCGACGCGCTGCCCGCCTTCGTCTCCGGCAACGCCGTCGTCATGAAGCCCGACACCGAGACCGCCCTCACCGCCCTGTGGGCCCGCGACCTGCTGATCGAGGCCGGACTGCCCGCCGAGGTCTTCCAGATCGTCCTCGGTGACGGACCCGTCGTCGGCCCCGAGGTGGTCCGGCACGCCGACTACGTCTCCTTCACCGGATCCACCCGCACCGGCCGCGAGGTCGCCCAGGGCGCGGCCGCCCGCCTGGTCGGCGTCACCCTCGAACTCGGCGGCAAGAACGCCATGCTCGTCCTCGCCGACGCCGACATCGAGAAGGCCGCCGCAGGCGCCGTCCGCGCCTGCTTCTCCTCCGCCGGCCAGCTCTGCATCTCCATCGAGCGGCTCTACGTCCACGCCTCGATCGCCGACGCGTTCGTGGAGCGCTTCGCCGCCCGTACGAAGGCCATGCGGCTCGGCGCCTCGCTCGCGTACGGCGCGGACATGGGCTCGCTGGTCGGCGAGCGCCAGCTGGAGACCGTACAGCGGCACGTCGACGAGGCCGTCGCCAAGGGCGCCACCCTGGTCGCGGGCGGCGCCGCCCGCCCCGACATCGGCCCGCTCTTCTACGAGCCCACCATCCTCGACGGGGTCGAGGCGCCGATGGCGGTCTGCGGCGAGGAGACCTTCGGCCCGGTGGTCTCCGTCTACCGGTTCACGGACGAGGACGAGGCGATCGCGCAGGCCAACTCCACCGCGTACGGACTCAACTCCAGCGTCTGGACCAAGGACGCCCGCCGCGGCCACGCCGTCGCCGCCCGCCTGCGCACCGGCACCGTCAACATCAACGAGGGCTACGCGCCCGCCTACGGCAGCGCCCAGGCGCCCATGGGCGGTATGAAGGACTCCGGCCTCGGCCGCCGGCACGGCTCCGAGGGGATCCTCAAGTACACCGAGGCCCAGACCGTCGCCCACCAGAGGCTGCTCCCGATGGCGCCCTCGCTGGGGATGGACGACGAGAAGTACGCGGCGTTCATGACCCGCAGCCTCAAGGTCATGAAGACGCTCGGATTCCGTTAGGCGCGACGCGCACGAAGGCACGAAGGCGCGACGCGCACGAAGGTACGAAGGCACGAAGGCACGAAGGGCACCAGGGCCAGGGCACGACCGCCGGGGAGGCAACGCAGTGTCGGACCACACCGACGAGTACGACTACGACGTCATCGTCATCGGATCGGGCTTCGGGGGATCGGTCTCGGCGCTGCGGCTGACCGAGAAGGGCTACCGGGTCGGCGTCCTGGAGGCGGGGCGCCGGTTCACCCGCGAGAGCCTGCCCCGCAACAGCTGGGACCTGCGCAACTACCTGTGGGCCCCGGCCCTCGGGCTGTACGGGATCCAGCGGATCCACCTGCTCGGCAACGTGATGGTGCTCGCGGGCGCCGGGGTGGGCGGCGGCTCGCTCAACTACGCCAACACCCTGTACGTGCCGCCCACCGCCTTCTTCGAGGACCGGCAGTGGGCGTCCATCACCGACTGGCGCGAGGAACTCGCCCCGTACTACGACCAGGCCAAGCGGATGCTCGGCGTACGCCTCAACCCGACGATGACCCCCTCAGACGTCCACCTGAAGGCCGCCGCCGAGAAGATGGGCGTCGGGGACTCCTTCCACATGGCCCCGGTCGGCGTCTTCTTCGGCGACGGCGCGGACGCGGACGGCGCGGCCGCGGACGGCGCGGCCGCGGACCGCGCCGACGGCGCCCGCACGGCCCGCCCCGGCGAGGAGGTCCCCGACCCGTACTTCGGCGGCGCCGGCCCCGCCCGCAAGGCCTGCACCGAGTGCGGCGAATGCATGACCGGCTGCCGCCACGGCGCGAAGAACACCCTGAACGAGAACTACCTCCACCTCGCCGAGCGCGCCGGAGCCGTCATCCACCCGATGACCACCGTCACCGCCCTCGCCGAGCACCCCGACGGCGGCCACCGCGTCCGCACCGTCCCCACCGACGCCCGCCGCCGGGGCGCCGCCAAGGAGCTGCGCGCCCGGTACGTGGTCGTCGCGGCGGGCACGTACGGCACCCAGACCCTGCTGCACACCATGAAGGACAGCGGGCTGCTCCCGCGCATCTCGGACCGGCTCGGCGAGCTGACCCGGACCAACTCCGAGGGCCTGGTCGGCGCGCAGACCGACGACCGCCGCTACCGCAGGCGCCACGGCCCTGGCCGGCGGGCCGACTTCACCCGGGGCGTCGCGATCACCTCGTCCGTGCATCCCGACGCGGACACCCACATCGAGCCCGTCCGCTACGGCAAGGGCTCCAACGCCATGGGGTTCATGACCGTCCTCCAGGTTCCGTACAGCAGGCACCGGGTGCGGGCCTGGTTCGCCCGGACCGCGAAGCACCCGGTGCAGCTGGCGCGCTCGCTCTCCAACCGGCGCTGGTCGGAGCGGACGATCATCGGGCTCGTCATGCAGTCGCTGGACAACTCGCTGACCACCTACCGCAAGCCCGGCGGCCTGGGGAAGGGGCTGCTCACCGCCCGCCAGGGGCACGGCGCCCCGAACCCGGTGCAGATCAAGGAGGCCACCGAGGCGGCCACCCTGCTGGCCGAGGAGATCAACGGGTTCGCCGGCAGCAACATCGGCGAGCTGATGGGCACCCCGCTGACAGCGCACTTCCTCGGCGGCTGCCCGATCGGCGCCCGCGCCGAGGAGGGCGTGGTGGACCCGTACCACCGCCTGTACGGGCACCCGGGGATCTCGGTGGTGGACGGCTCGGCGGTCTCCGCGAACCTCGGCGTCAATCCGTCGCTGACGATCACGGCGCAGGCGGAGCGGGCGATGTCGTACTGGCCCAACAAGGGCGAGCAGGATCCGCGGCCGGAGCAGGGCGCGGCCTACACCCGCCTGGCGGCGGTGGAACCCGTCCGTCCGGCGGTCCCGAAGGAGGCCTTCGGCGCGCTGCGGCTGCCGTTGCTGCTGCCGGTACCGGAGGTTCCGAAGAAGGCGTGACGCGGTCCGGCGGGCCGCCCGACACGGGCGGCGGCGGCGGGTTCTGCGCTCCCCCTCCGAGCGCAGAACCCGCCGCCGCACATAAGTGACAGGTGTTCAGTCCGGATGGTTGCATGTGATGCCCGTCACCCTCCGAAGGGGGCAACCGAGACCCGCGCTCGACGGTCTCGATCTTCATGGACAAGCGCATCTCCCTTTTGGCCGCTACTGGCTTGGCGGCGCTGAGCCTCGGCGCGGCCGCCCCCGCGCTCGCCGCGGAACCGGTCTTCCCGCTCGGCGGCCCCTCCGCACTGGTGCTCCAGCCGACCCCGGACACGGGCCCCTCGAAGGAGCGCAGCCTGCGCTACGTGCTGGACTACGCGGGCCCGGGGAACAGCTTCCCCGGCGAGTTCACCGTCACCGTCGACCTGGCCAAGGCCGCCGGGGTGGCGTCGGTGCGGCTCGACCCGGCCAAGCCCCGGGCGAACTGCACGACGAGCGCCACCGCGATCGTCTGCAAGCAGCAGGGCCTGTCGGTCGCGACCGCCGGGACCGGCAACAGCTTCGACCTGCTCGTCTCCGCCGCCAAGGACGCCAAGAACGGCGCGAGCGGCGAGATCGCGGTCACCGGCCGGGTGGCGGGCGCCGGCGTCACGCCGATCACCACCAAGCTGACCGTCGGCGGCCCCGACCTGCACCTGGGCGAGCTGAAGCCCAAGGCCGAGGTGACGGCCGGCGAGCAGCAGGACCTGCCGCTGGCCTTCGCGAACCGCGGCACGCTGCCCGCCAGGTCGGTGGCGCTGGAGCTGGACACCTCGGCGGGCCTGGAGCCGGCGGAGGCGTACGACAACTGCCGGCGGCAGGACCACGGCGGCATGGGCGCCACCACGGTGTGCCTCGTCGAGGGCGAGTTCCTGCCGGGCGAGTCCTACCAGCTCGCCCCCGACTCCCCGCTGCACCTCAAGACCACCGAGCGCGCCTACCAGGACCGGCTGAGGTACGGGGTCGTCCCCGATCCGGCGCCGGTCAAGGACGGACCCGAGGGCAAGCCGGCGACCGGCAAGAAGCTGAAGCTGGTCAAGGCGTCGGTCGCGGTACCGGTCACCGACTCCGACCCGGACGCGCGGGACGCCGGGCGGGCCGAGAACACCGACCTGAACCCGCGCGACAACGAGCGCACGTTCGAGTTCACAGCCAAGGGCGCCCGGGCCGACTTCGAGGCGGTCACCGCGTCGCCCTCCGGCAAGGTGGGCGACACGGTCGTGGCCGAGCTCGGCTTCCGCAACAAGGGCCCGGCCGTGATCAGCCACCTGCGCTCGGGCGAGAGCGTGGCCCGTACCGACATCGTGATGCCGGCCGGAGTCCAGGTCACCGACGTGCCCCGGAACTGCCGCGCGGTCAACGCGGACGGCAGCGACCGCGCGGAGCAGCTGGGCGCGCCGCGCTACTTCTGCGACGGCGGGGTGTTCGCGGACGCCCCGGGTACGTACGCCGACCGGTTCTCGATGAAGATCGAGAAGGCCGTGGCGGACGCGAAGGGCTCGGTCACCGTCGGCGAGCCGGTCGCGGGCGGCACCAAGCCGCTCGCCTTCGACCCGGTCGAGGGCAACGCCAAGGCCGTGTTCGCGGTCGAGGTCAAGGGCGGTACGAGCCCGAGCCCGTCCGGCTCGGCCTCGGCGTCGCCGTCCCCCTCGGCCTCCGCCTCGCCCTCGGCGTCGGCCTCCCCGAGCACGTCCGCGTACGCCACCGGCGGTACGGGCGGCAACCTGGCCTCGACCGGCAGCTCCGTCGGCCCGATCGCGCTGGGCGCGCTGGGCGCGGTGGCCGTCGGCGGTGCGCTGTACGTGGGGGTGCGCCGCCGCTCGGGCGGGCACGCGTAGGCACCTGGGCACGTAGGCGCGTAGAAGCAGAGAACGGCCGGCCGGGGGCGTCCCCCTGGCCGGCCGTCCTTTTCGGGGTGACCGGGCTGCTGTCCCCTGCCGTCCGGTCACGCGAAGGAGCGAGGTCCCACGACGCACCCCCCGAGGGGCCGTACGTCTCATCGCTCCCGAAGAGCCACGCGTGGTGCTGTGGTCCCGCGTCTGGCTGACGCGGCCACCCACACCAACGAAGGGCGCCGGGGCCGGTCACGGTCCGGACGAGTGACGAACAGGCGTAAGAGCCGGAACGGGCCTCAGCTCCGGAACGGCCTCAGACCCGGCCGCGGCACAGCTCCAGCAGCGTCATCGCGAGGGTGGTCCCCGGCTTGCCGAGGGCGTCGCTCCAGTGGGCGAGCACCTCCATCTCGCGCGAGAGGTGCACCCGCCGGCCGCCCGAGGCGATCCGGGCGTCCTGGATGACGGTCGAGACGGCCATCCGCTCCTGGATCAGCCCGATGATCCGGTCGTCGATGGCGTCGATCCGCTCGCGGGACTCGGCGATCAGCTGCGCGGGGGTGGTGGTCACGGTCATGTTCTTACTCCTGTGGGTCGTGCCGCCAGGAGCGGAAACGCCAGAGCGCCCCGGTCCTGTCGGACCGGGGCGCTCTGGGAAGTCAGCGGCTCAAGCGAGCATCACGCGGACCCATGGCGACCGGACCGGCCGGTGCCATAGGTAAAGAGGAAGCTCAGCTGCTTGCGCACGAACCGGATTATGTCCGGCCCCCGCCCCCGGGGCCAACCCGGCCCGGATCGTGAGACGCCCCGCCCGAGCCGTCGCCGGACATCGCGGTGACGTGGGCCTCGGATGGTGCGACAAAGGGGCGGCCGGCACCACCGGTAGAATCGACAAAACAGCCACCCTCTTCCGCCGGAAGGCCGCCCCGTGCCAGAAGCACCCTCCGCCGCCCACGACAGCGCCCCGGACACGGTTCTCGTCGTCGACTTCGGCGCCCAGTACGCCCAGCTCATCGCCCGCCGCGTCCGCGAGGCACGGGTATACAGCGAGATCGTCCCCAGCACGATGCCGGTGGCCGAGATGCTCGCCAAGGACCCGAAGGCGATCATCCTCTCCGGCGGCCCGTCCTCCGTGTACGAGGAGGGTGCCCCGCGCCTTGACGACGCCCGCGCGCTCTTCGAGTCCGGCGTCCCGGTCTTCGGCATGTGCTACGGCTTCCAGCTGATGGCGACCACCCTCGGCGGCACCGTCGACAACACCGGCGCCCGCGAGTACGGCCGTACGCCGCTCGCCGTCTCCAAGGCCGGCTCCACCCTCTTCGAGGGCACCCCCGAGAACCAGTCGGTGTGGATGTCCCACGGCGACGCCTGCTCCGCCGCCCCCGAGGGCTTCACCGTCACCGCGTCGACCAACGTCGTCCCGGTCGCGGCCTTCGAGAACGACGCGAAGAGGCTGTACGGCGTGCAGTACCACCCCGAGGTGATGCACTCCACGCACGGCCAACAGGTGCTGGAGCACTTCCTCTACCGCGGCGCCGGCCTGGAGCCCACCTGGACCACCGGCAACATCGTCGAGGAGCAGATCGCGGCCATCCGCGAGCAGGTCGGCGACAAGCGCGCCATCTGCGGCCTGTCCGGCGGCGTGGACTCCGCGGTCGCCGCGGCCCTCGTCCAGAAGGCCATCGGCTCCCAGCTGACCTGCGTGTACGTCGACCACGGCCTGATGCGCAAGGGTGAGACCGAGCAGGTCGAGAAGGACTTCGTCGCCGCCACCGGCGTTCAGCTGAAGGTCGTCGACGCCCAGGAGCGCTTCCTGACCGCGCTGGCCGGCGTCTCCGACCCGGAGACCAAGCGGAAGATCATCGGCCGCGAGTTCATCCGCGTCTTCGAGCAGGCCCAGCTGGAGATCCTGCAGGAGGACGGCCCCGCGGTCGCCTTCCTCGTCCAGGGCACCCTGTACCCGGACGTCGTCGAGTCCGGCGGCGGCACCGGCACCGCGAACATCAAGTCCCACCACAACGTGGGCGGCCTGCCCGACGACATCGAGTTCGAGCTCGTCGAGCCGCTGCGCCAGCTGTTCAAGGACGAGGTCCGGATGGTCGGCCAGGAGCTCGGCCTGCCCGAGGAGATCGTCCAGCGCCAGCCCTTCCCGGGCCCGGGCCTGGGCATCCGCATCGTCGGCGAGGTCACCAAGGAGCGCCTGGACCTGCTCCGCGAGGCCGACGCCATCGCCCGCCACGAGCTGACCGCGGCCGGCCTGGACCGCGAGATCTGGCAGTGCCCGGTCGTCCTGCTCGCGGACGTCCGCAGCGTCGGCGTCCAGGGCGACGGCCGCACCTACGGCCACCCGATCGTGCTGCGCCCCGTCTCCTCCGAGGACGCGATGACCGCGGACTGGACGCGCATGCCGTACGAGGTGCTCGCGCGGATCTCCACCCGCATCACGAACGAGGTGCCGGACGTGAACCGCGTCGTCCTCGACTGCACGAGCAAGCCCCCGGGCACCATCGAGTGGGAGTAATCCCGGCCCGACGCCCGTGACGAAGCCGCCGTTCCCCCGGGAGCGGCGGCTTCGCCGCGTGTATGGCCACTTGGCGCGGCCGCCGGTACCTTGCGCGGCGAGCCGAAGGAGGGGGCCATGCCGGATCAGCCCGAACCCGTACCCGCACCGGTACCCGCACCCGTACCGGTGGACCGGCTGCGGGTCGCGCTGCCGCCCGTCCATGCCAGCCCGGCCGAGGAGCGCGCGTACCGCAAGGAGCGGCTCGCCGGAGCGCTGCGGCTGTTCGGCCGCCTCGGGTACGAGGACGGGGTCGCCGGGCACATCACCGTGCGGGACCCGGAGTTCACGGACTGCCACTGGGTGAACCCGTTCGGGCAGGCCCTGTCCGCACTCACCGCCGACGACCTGCTGCTCGTCGACGGGGACGGGCGCGTGCGCCGGG
This sequence comes from Streptomyces sp. NPDC051109, assembly GCF_044455885.1. NCBI lineage: Bacteria > Bacillati > Actinomycetota > Actinomycetes > Kitasatosporales > Streptomycetaceae > Streptomyces > Streptomyces sp. NPDC051109. Next base: position 425,549 of record NZ_JBITFF010000003.1, on the reverse strand, counting down.
GCGGACGCCGGGTCAACGAGCTGGCCTTCGCCGTGCACGCGGCCGTGCACCGGGCCCGACCCGACGCGGTGGCGGTGGTGCACGCGCACGGTCCGTACGGCAGGGCGCTGGCCGCGCTCGGGGAGCTGCTCGCCCCCATCAGCGAGGAGGCCTGCGCCTTCTACGAGGACCACGCGCTCCTGGACGGGTTCGCCGGACCGCAGGACGGCGGGCGGATCGCCCGCGCCCTGGGCCCGTACAAGGCGCTCGTCCTGCGCAACCGCGGGCTGTTGACGGTCGGCGACTCCGTGGACGCGGCGGCCTGGTGGTTCATCGCCGCGGAGCGGGCGGCGCAGGTGCAGCTGATCGCGCGGGCCGCCGGAAAGCCGGTGCCGATCGACCACCGCGCGGCACTCGCCGCGCGGGAGCGTTTCGGCACGGATCTCGCCGCCTGGGTCAGCTACCAGCCCCTCTGGCAGTCCGTCGCCCCCTGACACGACTGCGCCGGGCGGGTGACGTCAACATCATGAACGGTTAATCACCTGCTCTGACATCGTGCGCAATCCGGAGCACTGCCGCAGTGGTGCACAATTCGCTGGCATTGCACCGTAGTTCAGAGAGGCGGCACGTACGTGGCTGTCCAAGAGATGTCCCGAAGCACCCACGGCGGCGCCTGCACCTGCGACGACTGCCCGCACGGCGCGCAGGAGGGGCACCGGCGCGCCGTCGCCGCGTTCACCGAGAAGCGGGACGAGTTCGCGGCCGGCCAAGGGCTGCCGGCCGCGGTGGCCCGGTCCGCCGGGGCCTCCCGGCAGTGGGTCTCCGACGAGCTGACCCTGTCGGCCCGTACGGTCGCCGACCGGGGCCGGGAGGCCGGCAACTCCTGGCTGTACCTCTTCTCGCGGCGGGCCGTGCTCGCCGTGTGGATCTCCGCCGGGGTGCTGCTGCTGGTGCAGGTCGGCACCGCACTGGGCACCGGCTGGTCCACGGCCCGCACCGCCGGGCTGCTCGCTGCGGTGGTCCTGGCCGGGCTGCTCACGGGCGCCGCCCGAGCCCAGTCGCTGCGTGGCGGGCTCCTCGCCCCCCTGGTCGGCGAGGACAACCGGCTGTCCACCTCGAAGGCGGTGCCGAGTGCCTGGGTGGTGCTGACGGCGTTCGCCGCGCTGCTGCCCGCGCTGCGGCTGGCGGCCTCGCCGCCCGGCCCGCAGCGGCAGGCCCTGTACGCGGGGCTGGCGCTCGGGCGGGCGCTGCCGCTGCTGGCCGTGGTCGCGCTGACCTCGGCCGTGGCGGTGCTGGTGCGCCGGGTGGTCACCGTACGGATCATGGGCCAGCGGATGCAGAAGCTGCCGGCGGACCGGCCGCGCGGGGTGGACCTGCTGACGGACGACGCGGGCCGGGGGAGCTTCCCGGACGCGCAGTACGTGCTGGTCTCCACGGTGGTGCTGGCCTACGCGGCGGTGTCGATGGCCCGGTTCCCGGACCGGCTGCCGCGGCTGCCGTGGGCGCTGGCCATGCTGGTGGCCCTGTCGGCGGCGGTGTACCTGGCGTCGAAGTTCGCCGAGGTGAGCCGTCCGCTGATCCTGTCGGTGGTGCGCCGACGGGAGCCCGGCGATCTCGACGCGGCCATCCGCCCGGGCGACGACATCGAGATCCGCGGCGTGGGCTTCGTGCCGCCCGGGGCGCAGACGCCGGAGATGCTGGCCCGGTTGGTCGTACGGGTCGGGGCGGTCCACGTGCACGTGCCGCTGGTGCCGGTCGCGGGCGGGTTCACCAACCCCTCGGACGCGGCGCTGACGGTGCCGGTCCCGGCGGAAGTGGAACCCGGGCGCATCGAGGTGCAGGTGGTGACGGCCGCCGGAGTGGAATCCAACCGCTGCACCATCGACGTGGCTGAGTGAACCGGGGTACACATGGGTCGTGACCCGAACTGATGTCCCTTCCGGCCGTTCCGGACTGCGGGAACAGGCCGCCCGGTACGCCCTCCTGCCGCTGCGGATCTTCCTCGGCGTGACCTTCGTCTACGCGGGCCTGGACAAGCTGACCGACCCCGCGTTCCTGTCCGCCTCCGGCGCCGGCTCCATCGGGGAGCAGATGCACGGCGCGCGCGACACCTCCGCGATCCCCGCCCTGGTGGACTGGGCGCTGCTCTCGCCGGTCGGGTTCGGGGCGCTGCTGGCCGTAGGGGAACTCCTGGTGGGCCTGGGCACCCTGGTCGGCCTGCTGACCCGGATCGCGGCGACCGGCGGTGCGCTGATCTCGCTCAGCCTGTGGCTCACGGTGTCCTGGCAGGTGACCCCGTACTACTACGGCAACGACCTGGTCTACCTGATGGCCTGGATCCCGATGATCCTGGCCGGTGCGCCCTATCTCTCTCTGGACTCGCTGATCCGCTCGCGCGGTTCGCGGACCCGGTCACGCCGGTCCCGGCGCACGGCGTAGGTCACCACCCCCACCAGCGCGGCCAGGCAGAGCCCGCCCATGGTCATCGGGATGACCAGGAACCAGGGCAGATCTGCCTCCCCCGTCGCGTCGAGCAGGTACAGCACGCCCGCCGCCACCAGGATCAGGCCGGCCAGCAGCCGACCGGGCTGGAACTCATGACGCGGCACGGGCCACCTCCACCTGTCCGACACCTGCGTTCAGGTGCAGCTCGATCGTTCCCCCGGCCTCGGTGCCGGCGGGCGGCTTCAGGGTCGCCTGCTGGGTTTCGCCGCCGCTCTGTATGCGTACGTCCTGGCTGGTCTCGCCGGGCATGTGGATGTCGCCCAGCTTCACCGAGACGTCGGCCTGCGCGGTGACCTCGCGGGGCACGATCACCTTGAGCCGGCCCGCCTCCGCGGTGGCGCGGACGGACAGCGTGGTGCCCTTCGGCACGTCCAGCCGGCTCAGGTCCAGCGTGGCCAGCCCGGTGCCCGCCGTGTAGACGGGCCTGACGTCGGCCACGGCGGCCGGCCGCCATTCCACGGACTTCCAGTCGGTGCCGATCTCGCGGGGCAGCGCGGAGGCGCCGGCCAGCAGCCCGGCGGTGATCATCGCCAGCAGGACGGTGCCGAAGCCGGTGCGGCCCTTGACCGAGCTGACCGCGAGGCCCAGCCCGAAGACGGCGAGCGACGAGGCCAGGCCCATCTGCAGCGCGTGCGAGAGGGTACTGCCCTGCCAGACTGCGGCGGTGGCGGCGCCCCCGGCCAGCAGGGCCAGGACGAACACCCGGCCGCCGATCCCGCCGCGCGGGACCTTCGGCGCGGAGGCCCGCTCGCGGTCGCCCGGGGCGCGGACGCCCCCGATGTTCCGGGCGGCGTTGGCGTCGGCGGATTCATCGGGCCCCCACAGGTACCCGCTGGATCCCACGGGGCCGGTCGTGCCGTCCTTGACCAGCGGGTCCCGCCACCAGGAAGGGCTGCCGGGCACGGGCGGGGCCTGGGTCTCCGGCGGGGCCGGGCGGTGCGCCGCCTGCGGCTCGGCCTCGGGGGCGGCGGCCTTCCGGCGGCGCTGCGACCAGTACGAGGCCCCTCCGAGGGCCAGGATCACCAGGACGGAGAACACGGCCAGTCCGCCGTTGTCCAGCATCGACAGGAACAGCGCGCAGCCGACCAGCGCCGCGAACACCGCGGCCAGGGTGGCGCCCTCGACCCGGCCGGTCAGCAGCTTCTTCGCCTCGCTGTCGTCCTCACCCTCGACCGGCAGCAGCAGCCACGCGAAGCCGTAGAAGATCAGGCCCACCCCGCCGGTGACAGCGAGGACGCCGAGCACGATCCGGAAGATCACCGGGTCCAGGTCGAAGTACCGGCCGAGGCCGCCGCACACGCCCGCGAGGACCTTGTCGCGCTTGCTGCGGCGCAGCGGCGGCCGGTCGGTGGCGCGGTCTGCGGGCCGATCGCCGGGCGGCGGCGCCGTACCGGTGCCGGCACCGGTGCCCGTACCGGTATCGGCACCGGCACCGGTCGGTGGCGGGGAGTCGTGCTTGGTCATGGCTCCATGGTGACAACCCGCCGCGCCCCGCGGCACCGGGTCCGACCCTGGCGCAACCCTGATATCCCCCCGACAGAACTGGGGGGCTGCCCTGATGTCCCGTACGGCGCCCGCGTGTGACCATCAATGGCATGCCCGTCTCCACCGCCCCCCGTCCCCCGCACGCAGCAGACGCCGACGAACCGCCCCAGCGCAAGCTCTACCGCAGCGCCGACGGCCGGATGCTCGGCGGTGTCGCGCGCGGTCTCGCCGGGCACCTCGGGCTGCCGGTCGTCTGGGTCCGGCTCGCGTTCCTCGGCCTGTTCATGTGGGGGGACGGGCTCGGCGTACTGCTGTACGCCGCGTTCTGGGTCTTCGTACCGCTGGGGGTCGGCGGGCGCACCGGGCACCGCTCCTTCTTCGAGACCCTCTCCGACGGCAGCCGCCGCCTGCGCAAACCCGACCGCGGGCAGATCACCGCCCTCATCGCGCTGTGCATCGGCGCCGGCATCTTCATCTCCAAGGTCCAGCTCGGCGGCACCTCCGGCCGGTACGTGTGGCCGACGCTGCTGGTCGGCGCCGGCGTGGTCCTCGTATGGCGCCAGGCCGACAACGCCCGCCGCGCCCACTGGGGCGCCGCCGCCGGGCGCAACGCCCGCCTGCTCCAGATCGCCCGCGGGTTCGCCGGGGTCGCCCTGGTCGGCGTCGGCCTGACCGTCTTCATCGTGGTCCGCGGCTCGGCCGCGCAGCTCGGCAACGTGCTGACCGCCGCCCTCGCCGTCCTCGTCGGCATAGCCCTGCTCGCCGGCCCCTGGCTGATCCGGATGACCCAGGACCTCTCCGAGGAACGCCTGATGCGCATCCGGGCCCAGGAGCGCGCCGAGGTCGCGGCCCACGTGCACGACTCGGTGCTGCACACCCTGACCCTGATCCAGCGCAACGCGGAGGACGTCGGCGAGGTGCGCCGCCTCGCCCGCGCGCAGGAGCGGGAGCTGCGGAACTGGCTCTACAAGCCGGAGGGCACCGGCAAGGACGAGGCCGAGGAGCCCGCCACCCTCGCGGAGGCCGTCAAGAAGACGGCCGCCGAGGTGGAGGACCACCACGGGGTCCCGATCGAGGTCGTCGTGGTCGGCGACTGCCCGCTCGACGAGAGGCTCGGCGCACAGGTCCAGGCCGCGCGCGAGGCGATGGTCAACGCCGCCAAGTACGGTGGCGAGGGCGGGCCGGTGCAGGTGTACGCCGAGGTGGAGGGGCAGACGGTGTTCGTGTCCGTGCGGGACCGGGGCCCGGGCTTCGACATCGACGCGGTACCGGACGACCGCATGGGCGTACGAGAATCGATCATCGGCCGGATGCAGCGCAACGGCGGGACCGCACGGCTGCGGTCCGCGCCCGACGGCGGCACGGAAGTCGAACTGGAGATGGAGAGGGCGGCGAACGCAGCATGACCGAGGAGACGACCGGCAGCGCGGCGGCGGACAGGCGCGTCCGGGTGGTGCTCGTCGACGACCACCGGATGTTCCGCGCGGGCGTGCAGGCCGAGATCGGCGAGACCGCCCGGACCGGGGTCGAGGTCGTCGGCGAGGCGGCCGATGTGGACCAGGCCGTCACCGTCATCACCGCCACCCGGCCCGAGGTGGTCCTGCTCGATGTCCACCTGCCCGGCGGCGGCGGGGTCGAGGTGCTGCGGCGCTGCGCCCCGCTGATGGCGGCCCACGACAACCCGGTGCGGTTCCTGGCCCTGTCGGTGTCGGACGCCGCCGAGGACGTCATCGGGGTCATCCGGGGCGGCGCGCGCGGGTACGTCACCAAGACCATCACCGGGACCGACCTGGTGAACTCGGTCTTCCGGGTGCAGGAGGGGGACGCGGTGTTCTCGCCGCGGCTGGCGGGCTTCGTGCTCGACGCCTTCGCCTCGACGGACGCGCCGCCCGTCGACGAGGACCTGGACCGCCTCACGCAGCGCGAGCGCGAGGTGCTGCGGCTGATCGCGCGCGGGTACGCGTACAAAGAGATCGCCAAGCAGCTCTTCATCTCGGTGAAGACCGTGGAGTCCCACGTCTCGGCCGTGCTCAGGAAGCTCCAGCTCTCCAACCGGCACGAACTGACCCGCTGGGCGACGGCGCGCCGCCTGGTGTGACGTCCGCGCCGGTCTGGCGTCCGCGCCGGTCTGGCGTCCGCGCCGGTGTGACCGACGCCGCAGGGGGCGGGGGCAACCGCGCGGTGCCGCGGCGCCCTCTTGGGTGGCGTGATGAGCTTGACCGGGTTCCCCCTGTTCGCGACGGCGATCGCCCTTACGGCGATCGCCGTTCTCCTGCCGCTGGCCGTGTGGAGCAAGGTGCGCGGCCCGGCCGTCGTACGCGTGTCGACCCGGGCCCTGATGGTCGTGTTCGCCCAGGCCACCGCCGTCGCGCTGGTGTTCATCTCGGTGAACCGGCAGGAGAACTTCTACGCTTCCTGGGGCGATCTGCTGGGCACCGGCAAGTACGTCACGGCCGCCCCCGACCTCGGCGCGGACGGGCTCGGCGGGAAGAAGGCCGCGGAGGTCAAGGCGGAGCCGAAGGTCCTCCAGGACTTCCAGCCCGTCGAGGGCCTCGGCGGCCGGGTCAAGAAGACCGAGCTCGACGGCAAGATCTCCGGGGTCAAGGGCGACGTCATGGTGTGGCTCCCGCCGCAGTACGACGACCCGGCGTTCAAGAACAAGAAGTTCCCCGTGGTCGAGCTGATCCCGGGCATACCGGGGACGGGCAAGTCCTGGTTCCAGGGGCTCAAGGCGGCCGAGGTGCTGGAGCCGCTGATGAAGAGCGGAAAGGTGCAGCCGTTCATCCTGGTCTCGCCGCGCGCCATGCTGCTGGGCAACGGCGACACCGGCTGCGCCAACATCCCCGGCAAGGTCAACGCGGACAGCTGGTTCAGCGTCGACGTCCGCAAGATGGTCGTCGACAACTTCCGGGCCTCCGACGAGGCCCGCACCTGGGGCGTGGCAGGCTACTCGGCCGGCGCGTACTGCGCCGCCAAGCTGGCGATCCTGCACCCCGACCGCTACAGCGCGGCCGTCTCCCTGTCCGGCTACAACGACCCGGGCCAGGAGCCCACCTCGCTGGTCGCCCAGGATCCGGAGATGCGGCGCACCCACAACCTGAAGGCCCTGCTCAAGGCCGCGCCCACGCCGCCGGCGGTCTCCCTGTGGATGTCGGGCGCCGAGCAGGACGGCTACCTGTCCGGCACGGACCTCAAGGCCATCGCACTGACCCCGACCGCGGTGCACGCGGAGAAGGTCACCGGCGGGCACAACCTCGACTCGTGGTCGAAGCAGCTCCCGCAGGCGTTCACCTGGCTGACCACACAGGTCAAGGCGCCGTAGAGTCCGCGTCGCAGGGCCGCTGTCCGCCGTCGGCCGTCGGCCGTCCGCCCCCGCCGTACGTCGGGCAGCAGGAGGCTCACGCAGGGCGGGAGGCGCCCGCCCAGGGCATCGAATCGACCGGAGCCACGCGGACCGTCGACCCGGGGCGCGGGGCGTGGATCATCTGGCCGTTGCCGATGTACAGGCCGACGTGGGTGACCCCCGCGTAGAAGAACACCAGGTCACCGGGGGCCAGCTGGTCGCGGGAGACCCGATGCCCCGCGTTGATCTGGGTGTAGGTGGTGCGGGGGAGGGAGACCCCGGCCGAGCGCCAGGCCGCCTGGGTCAGGCCGGAGCAGTCGAACGAGCCCGGTCCCGTCGCGCCCCAGACGTACGGCTTGCCGATCGCCCCGTACGCGAAGGCCACCGCGCGGGCGGCGCGCGTACCGTCCGAGGCCGGCGGCGGGGTCGCGGCATGCGGACCGGCCGGGGCCGGGCCGGCCGACTGCGCCTCGTACGCGGCCCGCTCCTCGGCGGTGAGCTTGGCCAGCAGCCGCTTGGCGGTGTCGAGCTTGCCCTTGACGGTGGCCTTGTACTCGGCGAGTTCGCCCTCGCGGGCGCGCAGGTCGGCGAGCCGGCCGGCGGCCTCGTCCTTGAGCTGCCGGACCTCGTCGAGCCGCCGCCGTACGGAGGAGACCTCGGCGGCGTTGCGGTCGCCGGTCCGGGTGAGGAACGAGGCCTGGTCCAGGTAGTCCCGCGGGTTCTCGGCCAGCGCCAGCCGCATGGCGGGCCCCAGGCCGCCGGTGCGGTACTGGCCGGCGGCCAGGGAACCGAGCGCCCGGCGGGCGGTGTTGAGCCGGTCGGTCTTGCGGGCGGTCTCGTCGCGCAGTGCGTCGAGCGCGCGCTGGGCCTCGTCGGCCTGCTCCTTCGCCCCGTTGTACTGCTCGGCCGTCTCCTCGGCCTCCTCGTAGAGCCGGTCGACCTCGGCCTTCACCTGGGAGGGCGTCTGCCGGGGCTCGGCCTGGGAGGTTCCTTCGAAGGCGGTGGCGGTGGCAGCGCCCGCGAGGGCGAGGGTCGCGGCGGTCCGCACGGTGCCGCGGGAGAGCGGGTGGAGCGGGCGCTGCCTGGGCTTTCGGTGACTGGCCACGAGGGCCTCACGTCCTTCCTCGCTCGGGAGCTCGGTGCTTGGAGGAGGACGCTAGACCGGAAGGTAACGGTCGGATGACGAGATGATCGCAAGTGCCCCGACGTGACCTGACGTGAACGGATGTGGCTGTTGTGGTTCGGTGTCGGGATCAGTGCCAGAGGACGGCGATGAAGATATTGACCACGGTCAGCCCGCCGACCGCACCGAACAGGGCCTTCTCCACGTGCTCCTCGTCCCGCTTCACGTAGACGAGCGCGAGGATCACGAAGAGGATGGCGAGCTTCACGCCGATCTTGATGTTGTTGACGTGGCCGCCGTCCATCTCGCGGAAGCCGACCAGCAGGACGCCGGTGACGAGCATCGTCAGCGCGCCGTGCAGCATCGCGGGCACGAAGCGTGCGGTGCCGGCGCTCATCGCCTTCATCTGGGTCAGGAAACCGCCCAGGAGAGAGGCGATCCCGATGATGTGCAGGCCCACGAAGACACTGATGAGTACGTTCATGGCGTCGAGCGTACGGAGGCTCCCGGTCAGTCCAGGAAGCGGGTCAGCGCCTCGACGACCACCTCCGGCCGCTCCTCCGGGAGGTAGTGCCCGCTGCCGTCGACGCGGACCACGCGGGTGTCGGTGCCGAGGGCGGGGACGGCGGTCACGAGGCTCTCGTGGTTGCCGTACTCGCCGCCCAGGGCCAGGATCGGCGCGGCCACCGGGGCGTAGCCCGCCAGGTCGGCGATGTCCCGGGTGAAGGCCCGGTACCAGTCGTTCGCGGCGCGCACCGCCTCCGGTGCCTCGTAGGCGCGGGCGTACACCGCGCGGGCGTGCGCGTCGACGGAGCCGGGGTCGGCGGCCGCGTTCTCGAACAGCCAGTCCAGCAGGAGGTGGAAGCGGCCGGCGAGCAGCTGCTCGGGGAGGCCGTGGACCTGGTTGAAGGCGAACCACCACTTGTGGCGCTGCCCATGCCGGGGGAGCAGGGTCTGCCGGGCCCAGCTCTCCTCGGGGTGGGACACGTCCAGGAGGGCGATCTTCCGGGTGGCCTCGGGGTGGTTGGCGGCGAACGCGTAGGCCACCATCGCGCCGATGTCATGGCCCACGACGTGCGCACTCGCGATGCCGAGCCGGCCGAGGAGTGCGTGGATGTCGCGGGCCAGGGTCTTCTTGTCGTACCCGGTGGCGGGCTTGGCGGAGCCGCCCATGCCGCGCAGGTCGACGGCGATCACGCGGTGGCGGGAGGCCAGGGCGGGCAGCACCTTGCGCCACTGCCACCAGGTCTGCGGCCAGCCGCCGAGCAGGACGAGCGGCTCGCCCCTGCCGCCTTCGACGTAGTGCAGCCGGGTGCCGTTGACGTCGGCGTGGTGGCTGGTGAAGCCGCCGTCGAGGGAGGCGGCGAGTGCGGCGTCGTCGAGCGGGGCATCGGGGGGCGCGGTCTCGGCGAGCGGGCCGGTGCTGCTGCTGGGCATGGGAGGTCCCTCCTGTCGGTGCGCGGGCCGACCGTTCGAAGATTTCGTACGGTCGCGGCGATCGAGACTGTACGAGATCTTCGAACGGTCTGGCAATGTCCGTACGAGATCTGCGTACAGTGAGTGCATGCCTGCCGCTGCCGAGCTGACCCACCCCTGCGCCGAGGACCTCGACCTGGCCGAGGTGCTCGCGGCCCTGGGGCACCCCGTCCGCTTGGAGATCGTCCGCAAGCTGGCCTCCGGCCAGGAGACGTTCTGCGGCGAAGTGGTACCTGACCTGCCCCGATCGAGCGTCACTCACCATCTCAAGACGCTCCGCGAGGGCGGGGTGATCTGCCAGCGCCCGCAGGGCCGCAAGCTCTACCTCGCGCTGCGCCGCGACGATCTGGAACTGCGCTTCCCCGGTCTCCTGGAACTCGTACTGGCGTGTCGGTCCCGACCCCTAGACTCGGAAAGCGATGAGCAGCCTCTTTGACGACAGTTTCCTGGCGGACCTCACCCCCTCCGACGAGGTCCCCCCGCCGCCCGAGGATCACCCCGCCCCGGACGAGGGCGCGGACGATCTCTTCGGGGGCCGGTTCGACGTGCCCATGAGCGGCGACGCGTACTACCGCGACGGCGCCCCCAAGCCCGTCATCGACCCCGCGACCCTCCTGGACGGGCTGAACGAGCAGCAGGCCGCGGCCGTCGTGCACGCCGGCTCCCCGCTGCTCATCGTGGCCGGCGCCGGCTCCGGCAAGACCCGGGTCCTGACCCACCGCATCGGCCACCTGCTGGCCGCGCGGAACGTCCACCCCGGCCAGATCCTGGCGATCACCTTCACCAACAAGGCCGCCGGCGAGATGAAGGAGCGCGTCGAGAGCCTGGTCGGCCCGCGCGCCAACGCCATGTGGGTGTCCACCTTCCACAGCGCGTGCGTCCGGATCCTGCGCCGCGAGTCGAAGCGCCTCGGCTTCACCTCGTCCTTCTCGATCTACGACGCGGCCGACTCGAAGCGCCTGATGGCCCTCGTCTGCCGCGACCTGGACCTGGATCCGAAGAAGTTCCCGCCCAAGGCCTTCAACGCCAAGGTCTCGAACCTCAAGAACGAGCTCATCGACGAGGACGCCTTCGCGGGGCAGGCCGCCGACGGCTTCGAGAAGACCCTCGCCCAGGCGTACGCGATGTACCAGGGGCGGCTGCGCGAGGCCAACGCGCTCGACTTCGACGACATCATCATGACGACCGTCCACCTGCTCCAGGCGTTCCCGGACGTCGCCGAGCACTACCGGCGGCGCTTCCGCCACGTCCTGGTGGACGAGTACCAGGACACCAACCACGCCCAGTACACGCTGGTGCGCGAGCTCGTCGGCACCGGCTACCCGGACCTGCCGCCTGCCGAGCTGTGCGTGGTGGGTGACGCCGACCAGTCGATCTACGCCTTCCGCGGCGCGACGATCCGCAACATCCTCCAGTTCGAGGAGGACTACAAGGACGCGACGACGATCCTGCTGGAGCAGAACTACCGCTCCACGCAGACGATCCTCTCCGCAGCCAACGCGGTCATCGAGCGCAACGAGAACCGCCGCGCCAAGAACCTGTGGACCCAGGCCGGCACCGGCGCCGTCATCACCGGCTACGTCGCGGACACCGAGCACGACGAGGCGCAGTTCGTCGCCGACGAGATCGACCGGCTGACGGACGCCGGGGACGCCAAGGCGGGCGACGTCGCGATCTTCTACCGGACGAACGCGCAGTCGCGCGTGTTCGAGGAGATCTTCATCCGCGTCGGACTCCCGTACAAGGTCGTCGGCGGAGTCCGCTTCTACGAGCGCAAGGAAGTCCGGGACATCCTCGCGTACCTGCGCGTCCTCGCGAACCCGGAGGACAACGTCCCGCTCCGCCGGATCCTGAACGTACCCAAGCGCGGTATCGGCGAGCGCGCGGAAGCGATGATCGACGCGCTCGCGATGCGCGAGAAGATCACTTTCCCGCAGGCGCTGCGGCGCGTGGACGAGGCGTTCGGCATGGCCGCGCGCTCGACCAACGCGGTGAAGCGGTTCAACGTGCTGATGGAGGAGCTCCGCACGATCGTCGACTCGGGCGCGGGCCCGGCAGTGGTGCTGGAGGCGGTGCTGGAGCGTACGGGCTACCTCGCCGAGCTCCAGGCCTCGACCGACCCGCAGGACGAGACGCGCATCGAGAACCTCCAGGAACTCGCGGCCGTCGCCCTGGAGTTCGAGCAGGCGCGCGGCGAGGACGCCGGGACAACAGCGGCCGGCGCCACGGGGGGCACGCTCGCCGAGTTCCTGGAGCAGGTCGCGCTCGTCGCCGACTCCGACCAGATCCCGGACGAGGACGAGGACGGCTCGGGCGTCATCACGCTGATGACCCTGCACACCGCCAAGGGCCTCGAATTCCCGGTGGTCTTCCTGACCGGCATGGAGGACGGGGTCTTCCCGCACATGCGGGCCCTGGGCCAGACCAAGGAGCTGGAGGAGGAGCGGCGCCTCGCCTACGTCGGCATCACGCGGGCGCGCGAGCGGCTCTACCTGACCCGCTCCAGCATGCGCAGCGCCTGGGGCACCCCCTCCTACAACCCGCCGTCACGGTTCCTGGAGGAGATCCCGGCCGAGTACCTGCAGTGGAAGCGCACGGGCGCGGCGCAGAAGCCGGCGGGCCCGATGCGCAGTTCGGGCTCCGGGTACGGATCCTCCGGCTCGGGGGGCGGCAAGGCCACGTTCGGGACCTCGCCGGAGGCGTTCCTGTCCTCGTCGCGCACGAAGTCGGGGCCGTCCGGGTTCGCCACGCGCCGGGCCGCCGACAAGCCGGTCATCGCGCTGTCGGTCGGAGACCGCGTCACGCACGACCAGTTCGGACTGGGCACGGTCATGGAGGTCAAGGGCGCCGGCGCGGACGCGCAGGCCACCGTCGACTTCGGGGACGACAAGCCGAAGCGCCTGCTGCTGCGCTACGCGCCGGTGCAGAAGCTGTAAGGGGGGCGGGCCGGGCCCGGGGGGACCGTTCCCGGGCCGGTCGTTCCCGGGCCGGACGTTCCCGGTCGGGTCGTTCCCGGGCCGGTCGTTCCCGGGCGGGTCGGGCTAGGTCGGGTCCAGGCCGTGGCTGCGGAGCCAGGGCAGGGGGTCGATCGCCGCGCCGCCGCCGGGCCGGACCTCGAAGTGGAGGTGCGGGCCCGTGGAGTTGCCGGAGTTGCCGGAGTAGGCGATGACGTCGCCGGCCTTGACCTTGCCGGACCGGATCTTGGTGCTGCTGAGGTGGCAGTACCAGGTCTCGGTGCCGTCAGGCGAGGTCACTATGGCCATGTTGCCGTACGCGCTGTTCCACTGCGTGCGCACGGTGCCGTCGGTGGCGGACATGACCGGGGTGCCGTACGAGACCGGGAAGTCGATGCCGGTGTGCACGGACATCCACATCCCGCCGGCCTGGCCGAAGCTTGCGCTGAGGCCGTGCTGTTGGACCGGGATCGCGAACTTGGGGCGGGCCGCTTCCTTGGCCGCCTCCTCCTCCGCCTTCTTCTTCTTCTCGTCTTCCTGGCGCTGGCGCAGGTCGATGCGCTCCTGCGTGCGGCTCGCGCGGTCCGCGAAGTCGCCCGCGTCGGCGCTGAGCGCCGTCAGCTGGGTGTCGAGCTTGCTGTTCGCCGCGACGGGCTTCACCGAGGCCGGGTCGGGCGCGGCCATCGTGGTGGTTCCCTCGGCGGGCTTGTCCGCGCCGGTGAGCCCGCCGACGGAGGCGGCCGCGACACCGGCGACGCCCATCACGCAGGCGGAGGGAACGGCCACGGTCAGCAGGGCGGAACGCTTCGCCGGGGTGCGGCGCCGGGAGCCGGCGGCAGCGGCGGGCGCCGACTTCGGCTTGGCGCCGGCACGGCGCGAGGCGCGGGGCGCGGGCGCGGCGTCCTGGGTGACGGGCATGGCCTGGGTGGGCAGGTCGTGCAGGGGATCGGCCGCGAGGTCGAGATCGAGGTCCAGGTCGAGACCGAAGTCCGACTCGGTGCTCTCGGCGCCTTCGGTGGTCTCGGTGCTTGACGGGCCCTCGGTGTCGAGGACTTCGAAGACGGCGGTCTCGCTGTAGACGCCGGCGGCCGGGGCCTCGTAGGCGTAAGCCGTCTCTTGGTGCTGCTGCTGGTACTCGTACTGGTGGTGGTCGTACGAGAAGGTCTGGGTCTGCTGCTCGTGCTGCGGGACCGTGTTCCAGGCGGTGGCGTCGTACGCACCGGTCTCGGTGGCCGTGCTGCCGTAACCCGGCGTCGCCCACTGCCCGGTCTGCTCGTAGCCGACGGTGGTGGTGGCGGTCTGGTAGTCGGTGCTGCCGCTCTGCTGGTTCCAGGCGCTCGCGTCCCACTGCCCGGTTCCCGCGTCCTCGGGGACGCCGCCCTGGGCGGGGATCGACGACAGGTAGCCGCCCTCCTGTGCGTAACCCTCCTGCCCGGACCAGGCGGTGGCGTCGTACGCGCCGGTCTCGTAGGAGGGGTAGCCGGAGGCGTAGTCATACCCCTGACCCTGCGTTTCGTAGGAAACGTAGGGCGAGTCACCAGCGAAAGTGGTGTTGGAAAGGCCGTCGTACCCGGAATCGGGGTACAGGCCCGACGAGGGGCGGTCGTTCACCAACTTCTCTTTCGCCTCGGCAGTGGGGGGCCTGGGTGGCCAGGGAACGGGAGGTTCCTTGGGGAGAGCAGTGGCGTGACTGTACCCGGCGGTTACTGGCAACGACAATCTTCCAGGGGTTCCGAGCTTTGCGGAACCGGGCATTCGGCCGTCTTTCGGTCGCGGCGAGGCCGAGCCTTGGCCTTGAGTTCGAAATCCGTTCGAGTTTCGGTGGATTGGCGTTCACGCGACGGAAGCGGCATCTCCGAGGCTCGTGAGGGCGGTCGGGCCGGGCCCGTCGAGCGCGCGCCGGACCGCCGCCGTGACGGCGGGATGCGCCGGCAGGGCGAGGTGCCCGATGCCGGTGACCTGCACGTTCTCCGCGTAGAGGTCCGGGTGCTCGATGCGGGCCGTCTCGGTCGGGTCCATCAGCTCGTCGAACTCGCTCCAGAACGCCACGCATCGGGTCCTGCAGCCGGGCGCGGGTGCCCGCAGCTCGGCCATCACCTCGGAGTCCGGGCGCATCTGCCGCACCAGTGGGTGGGCGTCCATGAAGGGGGCGACCCGCGTACCGGAATGCGGGGTGCCGAGCGTGACGAGCGTGCGGACGCGGGCCCCGCCGCCGAGGCGCTGGACGTAGTACCGCCCGACCAGCCCGCCCAGGCTGTGCCCGACCAGGTCCACCCGCTCCTGCCCGGTGCGCTCGCACAGCTCCTCCACGCGCCGGGCGAGGTGGCGGGCGGTGACGCGCAGATCGCGCGTGAAGGGGGAGTAGTTGTACGCCTCCACGTGCCGCTGGCCGCCCGCGGCGAGGGTGCGGCGCAACAGGACGAAGACGGACCGGTTGTCGGTGAACCCGTGCAGCAGCAGCACGGGTGGGCGCCCGTGGTCCTTGCCGTGTGACCCGGCGGACTTCTCGGACCGTATCCCGGTCGGGTAGAGCAGCAGGTGGCCGCCGAGGACCACCGCCTCCAGCACCCCCGCCCGCAGTGCGGCCCCGGAAACGGGTACGGGTATGGACACCCCCATCGACGGCCCCCCTCAGCCCTCCGGGACTGCGTCGTGAAAGGGGTCTCCGGGCCGAGGCAGGCCGCGCCACCGTGCCGTGCGGCTGTCGGTACGGTGGCGCGGGCCCCCGGTGCGGCTCCCCTGGCGGTGAATCAACGCCGTCCCACGTGTGATTTCCCCCTCCTGGTTGACCGTGAAACGGGGGTGTGCGCGATGCTGTACTTAACGTTCGTTCACTCGGGAGGCAGTGCGATGGGTGTGACCGGTCCGATCCGTGTGGTGGTGGCCAAGCCGGGTCTCGACGGCCACGACCGCGGGGCCAAGGTGATCGCGCGTGCGCTGCGGGACGCGGGTATGGAGGTCATCTACACGGGCCTCCACCAGACCCCCGAGCAGATCGTGGACACCGCCATTCAGGAAGACGCCGACGCGATCGGCCTCTCGATCCTCTCGGGCGCCCACAACACGCTGTTCGCGCGCGTCCTGGAACTCCTCAAGGAGCGCGAGGCGGAGGACATCAAGGTCTTCGGGGGCGGCATCATCCCGGAGGACGACATCGCCCCGCTGAAGGCCAAGGGCGTGGCCGAGATCTTCACCCCCGGCGCGACGACGACATCGATCGTCGACTGGGTCCGCGCCCACGTCCGCAGCGCGTAGCTCCCGCCGCCCGGCCCGCCGACCCTGCCCGGGTCGCCGGGTCGCCGGGTCGCCGGGTCGCCGGGTCGCCGGGTCGCCGGGTCGCCGGGTCGCCCGGTCGCCGGGCGTCGGGTCGGGGCGTCGGGTGGCCGGGCGTCGGGTCGGGCCGCCGGGGCCTCGGGTCGCCGGGCGTCGGGTCGGGGCGCCGGGCGTCGGGTCGCCGGGGCGTCGGGCGTCGGGTCGGGGTGTCGGGTCGGGCCGCCGGCGGGGGGTCGGCCGCAAGCGAGCCGCCCCTCGGTGCGCCGGTACGGGGCCGCCGGCGACGGTCAGGCGGGGGCGAGTTCAGAGAGCATCGCGGCGCGCAGGCGCAGCGTGGCGACCAGGCGCTGGAAGGCCTCGGCCCAGTACGCGGCGGCGCCGGACGAGGCCTCCGCCGGGTCGGCGAAACCGGCGCCCCGCGCCACCACCGCCTCCAACCGCTCCGCCTCCGCAGGATCCAGGCAGCGCTCGGCCAGCCCCATCACCCCGCTGAAGCTCCACGGGTAGCTGCCCGCCTCCCGCGCGGCGTCCAGCGCGTCCACCACCGCCCGGCCCAGCGGCCCCGCCCACGGCACCACGCACACCCCGAGCAGCTGGAAGGCCTCCGAAAGGCCGTGGGCCCGTATGAACTCCGCGACCCATTGCGCCCGTTCCCCGTCGGGCAGGACCGACAGCAGCTTCGCCCGCTCCGCGAGCGACGCCGTGCCCGGGGCCGTCGCCGGCGGCGCCGACGCCGCGCCGAGCAGCGCCTTCGACCACGCCGGATCGCGCTGGCGCACCGCCGCCCGGCACCACGCCGCGTGCAGCTCCTCGCGCCAGCTCTCGCCCCCGGCCACCGGCAGTGCCACGATCTCCGCCGGACTCCGCCCACCGAACCGCGTCCGCCAGCAGGACAGCGGCGCCGCCTCCACCAGCTGGCCCAGCCACCAGGCCCGTTCCCCGCGCCCGGCCGGCGGCCGTTCGACCACCCCGTCACGGAGCATCCCCGCATCGCACTCCGCCGGCGGAGTCACGCCCTGCGGCCCCACGCAGGCCAGCGCCCGCTCGGCCATCCGCCCGGCCAGCGCCGACTCGGGCAGCGCGGACAGCAACTCCGCGGCCGTCGCCCGGACGTTGCGGCTCCGGTCTCCCAGGGCCGCCTCCAGGAACGGCTCGTCCCCTCCCGTCAGCCCCACCCGCAGCGAGTCGAGGAACATCAGCCGGTCCTCGGCGCGCTCGGTGGCCCAGGTCGTCGACAGCAGCCGCGTCGCAGCCGCCGCCTCGTGCGCGCGTACAGCGCCCAAGAGGGCCACCCGCTCCGCGAACAGGCCCTCCTGCCACAGCCGTTCCACTCCGACCCGGTCCGCGGGGTCGGGCAGCTCCCCGGAGCCGCCCGCCCCGCCGCGCAGGGCGAACCGCCAGTCCGGATTCAGCCGGGCCAGCCACAGACCCCGCGCCCCGGTCAGGGCCAATGCCGGGGCGCGCAGGTCCGTACGGGCCCGCGCCGCGTCCAGCAGCGCCGGCACCAGCGCGTGCGGCGCCCGGTACCCGTGCCGCGCGGCGGCGGCCAGCCACTGCGGCAGCAGCTCCGTCAGGTCCGGGGCGGTCCCGCGGCGCCCGCCGCCGCCGCCCGCGCCGGTCCGGCCGGCCAGCAGCTGGGCGAGCCGCCGCCGGGCCGCCGCCGGGGGAGCCGGTCGCGGATCCCGCGGCGCGGGATCCGGGCGAGGCCCCGCCGCGGCGGGCCGCAGCCCTGCCCGCCGCCGTACGGTCTGCACCGCCGCGGCATCGAGCAGCGCCCCCGGATTCCCCTGCCGCCGCGCGGTCCCCAGCACCGCGGCCCCGACCAGCTCCTCCCACTCCCCGTAACCGCCGCCCGCACCCGCGCCCGGTGTCGTCCCCGTCGTGGTCACCGTGCCCCTCCCTTTCGCCTTGCAGTGCTCCGGTCCCGCCCCCTCCGCGGGACCGGAGCGGATTTCGTGCCCCGTCGGTCGACCCTTCAGCTTGCGTGGTTGTCGTTCACAAAAGCCCCCCGGCTTCGTCGTTCGTGCACGTCGGCGCCCCCGCGCCGACGCTCCCTCCACCGCCCCGTCACCCCAGGGCGACCGGTTCCGGGCAGCCCGGATGCCACGCCGTCAACGGAGTGAATCCGCGGTGTCCGCATTCGCCGAACACCGTGACCGGGCCGCCGCCCGAGAGTGCGGCCAGCTGCCACAGCCCGGACCGCGATCCGCCGCCACCGAGCGGGGTGACCGGCAGCGCGGAGGTGCCCTCCGCGTCCGCCAGCTGCCAGCCCAGTTCCCCCGGTATCGGGATCACCGGGCCCAGCACCACCGGCCACGCGTCGAGCCACGGGTCCTCCCGCAGCGCCGCCCCGTACGCCTCAAGTGCCGCCCCCGTGCCGATCCCGGCCGGGGCCCGGTCCGGTGCGGCCGCCGCGGACCTCTCCCCGAGATCCGCCCGCAGCCCCGCCGTACCGGGACGGAAGCGGGCTTCCGCCTCCACCGCCAGCCCCACGGGCAGTGCCAGCGCCGGAGGCCGCCCGGGCGGTCCGAACTCCAGCACCAGGGCCGGGCGCCCGCTCCCCAGCCCGTGCAGCCACGTCCGGCGGGTGGTGAGCCTGCCGTCCGGTGACACCGAGTCGTACTGGGCCAGGACCAGCCAGCGGTCCCGTACGACCTCCCCCTCCGCGGCGGAACCCGGAAGCCCCACCCTGCTCCGGACCGTCGCGGCGAGCGGCTCCGGCAGGCCCGCCAAACCGAGCCAGCCCCGGTTCAGCAGGTGCAGCAGCGCGCCCTCCTCCAGCATCCGGGCGGGCCATCCGGGACCGCAACTGGGTATCGTCCCCAACTCCCGCACCCGCGCCGCCAGTCCCGGCGCCTGGGCGTCGACCATCCGCGCCGCGGTCTCCTCCCAGGGCGCGTAACCCGCCTGCTGCTGGCCGGCCAGGCCGCCGCGCAGTACGTCCTCCAGGCGCTGTTCCAGCTCGGTGACCCCCGCGCCGATCCGGGCCGCCCTCCGCTCGGCCCGGCGCTTCGCCGCCTCCTCGTCCGCCGGTCTTCCCGGCGCGGCCGCCGGGCGCGCGGCCCTGGCCGCCCGCCCCGCCGACCAGTCGGCCGCCCAGTCGGGCACCTCGCCGCTCGCCGTGCTCTCGTCGAACCCCCCTTCGGCCCGGAGCAGCAGCAGCCCGAGCGCGTGCTTGCACGGGAACTTCCGGCTCGGGCAGGAGCACTTGTACGCCGGGCCCGCCGGGTCCACGACCGTCCGGTACGGAGTGCTGCCGCTGCCCCTGCACAGACCCCACACCAAACCGGAAGCGGAACCTCCGATCTGTGACCACGAACCCGCCCCGCCCAGCTTGGCCCCCGCCTTGCGCGACGCATCGTCAGGAGCCAGAGCCAGTACCTGTTCCGCCGTGTGGCGGCCCCCCTGCTCAGTCATGTGTCCCACCGTAGAGACCCCCACTGACAATCACTCTGACCTGCAACGACGTTATGAGGGAGGGGTGTTGTCAGTGGCATGGTGCACGGTTGTTCCAGCGGTCGGGAACGGCTGCCGAGCATTGGAGGGGGACCATGACCATGCCCGAGAACGACAAGGGCGCAGACGCGCTGCGGCCGCACGCAGAAGACGCCTTCGCGGAAGAACTGAAAGCCCTCGCGGCGGCCGACGACAGGCCCCGCCCGACGCGCTGGAAGCTCTCCCCGTGGGCCGTCGCGACCTACCTCCTGGGCGGCACGCTCGAAGACGGCACCGTCATCACGCCCAAGTACGTCGGCCCGCGCCGCATCGTCGAGGTCGCCGTCACCACCCTCGCCACCGACCGCGCCCTGCTCCTGCTCGGCGTCCCGGGCACCGCCAAGACCTGGGTGTCCGAGCACCTGGCCGCCGCCGTCAGCGGGGACTCCACCCTCCTCGTCCAGGGCACCGCCGGCACCCCCGAGGAGGCGATCCGGTACGGCTGGAACTACGCCCGCCTCCTCGCCCACGGGCCCGGCCGCGAGGCCCTCGTACCGAGCCCCGTCATGCGGGCCATGGCCGAGGGCTCGACCGCCCGGGTCGAGGAGCTCACCCGCATCCCCGCCGACGTCCAGGACACCCTCATCACCGTCCTGTCCGAGAAGACGCTCCCGATACCGGAGCTCGGCCAGGAGGTGCAGGCCGTGCGCGGCTTCAACCTCATCGCCACCGCCAACGACCGCGACCGCGGGGTCAACGAGCTCTCCAGCGCGCTGCGCCGCCGCTTCAACACCGTGGTGCTGCCGCTGCCCGCCACCGCCGACGCCGAGGTCGACATCGTCGCCCGCCGCGTCGACCAGATGGGCCGCGCCCTCGACCTGCCGGCCGCGCCCGAGGGGCTGGAGGAGATCCGCCGCGTCGTCACCGTCTTCCGCGAGCTGCGCGACGGGGTCACCGCCGACGGGCGTACGAAGGTGAAGTCGCCGAGCGGCACGCTCTCCACCGCCGAGGCCATATCGGTGGTCACCGGAGGTCTGGCGCTGGCCGCCCACTTCGGGGACGGAGTCCTGCGCCCGTCCGACGTGGCCGCCGGGATCCTCGGCGCCGTGGTCCGGGATCCGGCCGCCGACCGGGTCGTGTGGCAGGAGTACCTGGAGGCCGTCGTGCGCGAGCGGGACGGCTGGAAGGACTTCTACCGCGCCTGCCGGGAGGTGACGGCATGAGCGGGCCGGCCGCCGGGCGGCGTGGGCCGCTGCTGCTGGGCGTACGGCACCACGGGCCGGGCTCGGCCCGTGCGGTGCGGGCGGCCCTGGACGCGGCCCGTCCGGCGGCCGTGCTGATCGAGGGCCCGCCGGAGGGGGAGGCACTGCTTCCGCTGGCCGCAGATCCCGGGATGCGGCCGCCCGTCGCCCTGCTCGCGCACGTCGCCGACGATCCGGGCAGGGCCGCGTTCTGGCCGCTGGCCGCGTTCTCGCCGGAGTGGGTCGCCATCCGCTGGGCGCAGGAGCAGGAGGGACCGGTTCCGGTCCGGTTCATCGACCTCCCGGCCGCGCACACGCTGGCCGCGGAACCGGGCCGCGGCGCGGCGGGCTCCGGCTCCGGCCCCGGCCCCGGCCCCGACGCCGACGCTGACGCGGACCCGGACGGTGACTCCTGCTCCGACCCCGTACGGCTGGACCCGCTCGCGGTGCTGGCCGAGACCGCCGGGTACGACGACCCCGAGCGCTGGTGGGAGGACGTGGTCGAGCACCGCGGCCCGGGGGCGGCGGATCCGCTCGGCGCGTTCGAGGCGCTCGCGGAGGCCATGGGCGCCCTGCGCGAGGCGTACGGGGACGGCGGCAACTCCCGGGACCGGGTGCGCGAGGCCTACATGCGGCAGCGGATGCGGGCCGCCCGCCGGGAGTTCGGTGACGCGTACGCCGTGGTGTGCGGGGCCTGGCACGTGCCGGCGCTGGCCGCGAGGACCACGGCGGCCGCGGACAAGGCGCTGCTGACCGGGCTCCCCAAGGCCAAGGTGGAGACCGCCTGGGTGCCGTGGACCCACCGGCGCCTCGCCCGGGCCGGCGGGTACGGCGCGGGGATCACCTCGCCCGGCTGGTACGCGCACCTGTTCGCGGCCCGGGACCGGCCGGTGGAGCGGTGGCTGACCAAGGTCGCCGGGCTGCTCCGGGAGGAGGACCGGCAGGTCTCGCCGGCGCACGTCATCGAGGCGGTCCGGCTGGCCGGGACGCTGGCCGCGATGCGGGGAAGACCCCTGCCCGGGCTGGCGGAGACGCTGGAGGCGGTCAGGGCGGTGATGTGCGACGGCTCCGACGTACCGCTCGCGCTGATCGAGGACCGCCTGGTCGTCGGGGACGTGCTCGGCGAAGTCCCCGACGGGGCCCCCGTGGTCCCGTTGCAGCGGGACCTGACCCGGCAGCAGCGCTCGCTGCGGCTCAAGGCCGAGGCGCAGGAGCGCGAGCTGGAGCTCGACCTGCGCAAGGACAGCGACGCGGCGAAGTCCGTGCTGCTGCACCGGCTGCGGCTGCTCGGCATCGACTGGGGCGCGCCGGCGGCTTCGCGGGGCAGTACGGGGACCTTCCGCGAGACGTGGCGGCTGCGGTGGGAGCCGGAGCTGTCGGTGCGGGTCGCCGAGGCCGGGATCTGGGGCACGACGGTCGTGGCGGCCGCCACCGCCAAGGCCGAGGCGGACGCGGCCGGGGCGGCGGAGCTCGGCGAGGTGACGGCGCTGGCCGAGCGGTGCCTGCTGGCCGGGCTGTCCGGGGCACTGCCCGCCGTACTGCGGGCCCTCGCGGACCGGGCCGCCCTGGATACCGACGTGGCGCGTCTCGCCAAGGCCCTGCCGGCGCTGGCCCGTTCGCTGAGGTACGGGGACGTACGGGGGACGGACGCGTCGGCGCTGGCCACGGTGGCGGGCGGGCTCGCGGAGCGGATATGCGTGGCGCTGCCCCCGGCGTGCGCGGCGGGTCTGGACTCGGGGGCGGCGGCGGAGCTGCGCGGCCATGTGGACGCCGTGCACGGCGCGATCGCGCTGTTGGACGAGGAGGGCCTGCGGGGACGCTGGTCGGCGGTGCTGCGGGCGCTGGCCGGCCGGGACAGGGTGCCGGGGCTGATCCGCGGCCGGGCGGCCCGACTGCTCCTGGACGACGGACGCCTGCCGGCCGAGGAGACGGCGCGCCTGATGGGCCTGGCCCTGTCCCCGGCGGCGCCGCCGCCCGACGCGGCGGGCTGGATAGAGGGCTTCGCGCAGGACGGCACGCTCCTCGTCCACGACGACCGGCTGCTGGCGCTGATCGACACCTGGCTGGCCGGGGTCCCGGAGGAGGCCTTCACGGACGTACTCCCGCTGCTGCGGCGGACGTTCGGGGCGTACGAGCCGGGCGTCAGGCGGAGCCTGGGGGAGCTGGTCCGCCGGGGCCCCTCGCCGAAGCCCGCACCGGGCGGTGCCCCCGCGGGTTTCGCACCCGCCCTGGACCCGTCCCGCGCGGACGCGGTCCTCCCGGTCCTCGCCCTCCTGCTCTCCGGCCCGCCGGCATGACCGCCGCCGGGCCGGGGCGGGCAGCGGGCGAGCAGCCAACGGTGGAGACGACAAGCAGCGGAAGGGGACGGGGAGATGACCGGTACAGGGGACTCGGCGGTGGGGGACGCCTCCGGAGAGGGCCGGCTGCGGAGGTGGCGGATGGTCCTCGGCGGGGAGGAGGACGGGACCGGGTGCGTGCTCGGCGGGCGGGACGCCCGGATGGACGCCGCGCTCTCGGCGCTCTACGGCAAGGGCGGGCAGCGCGGCGCGGGGCTCGGCGGCTCCGCGCCGCACGTGGCCCGCTGGCTCGGGGACATCCGTGCGTACTTCCCGAGCTCCGTCGTCCAGATCATGCAGCGGGACGCCATCGAGCGGCTCGGCCTCGCCTCCCTCCTCCTGGAACCCGAGATGCTGGAAGCCGTCGAGCCCGACGTGCACCTCGTCGGCACCCTCCTCTCCCTCAACAAGGCCATGCCGGAGACCACCCGTGAAACGGCCCGCGCCGTCGTCCGCAAGGTCGTCGAGCAGCTGGAGGAGCGACTCGCGTCCCGCACCCGGGCCACCCTCACCGGAGCCCTCGACCGCTCCGCCCGCACCAGCCGCCCCCGGCACGCGGACATCGACTGGGACCGGACCATCCGGGCGAATCTGAGGAACTACCTGCCCGAGTACCGCACCGTCGTTCCCGAGCGGCTCATCGGATACGGGCGCGCCGCCCGGGCGGTGAAGAAGGAGGTGGTCCTCTGCATCGACCAGTCCGGTTCGATGGCGGCCTCCGTCGTCTACGCCTCCGTCTTCGGCGCGGTGCTCGCCTCGATGCGTTCGATCGCGACCCGGCTCGTCGTGTTCGACACCGCCGTCGTGGACTTGACGGATCAGCTGGCGGATCCGGTGGACGTTCTCTTCGGTACGCAGCTCGGCGGCGGCACCGACATCAACCGCGCCCTCGCCTACTGCCAGTCCAAGATCACCCGTCCCGCCGACACCGTCGTCGTCCTGATCAGTGATCTCTACGAGGGCGGCATACGCCAGGAAATGCTCGGTCGGGTCGCGGCGATGAAGGCGTCCGGAGTCGAGTTCGTGACCCTGCTCGCACTGTCCGACGAGGGGGTTCCCGCCTACGACCGCGAACACGCCGCAGCCCTTGCGGCACTTGGGGCCCCGGCTTTCGCCTGCACGCCCGACCTGTTCCCGGAGGTGATGGCCGCGGCCCTGGAGAAGCGCCCCCTGCCCGCCCCCTGACCGACCCTGTCGATCCGCTCCCGCCGGGCCCCGCGTCCCGCCCGGCCACGCGGTCGCGATGCCTCCCGGGGCGGGGTCGCGATCCGCCTGCGCCGTGCGCCACCGCGCCTGGCGGATCGCACGAATATCCAGCTCAACCATGAGGGGATCTGTGACAGGTATCACCGCTCAGGTGTGATCTGCGATTTAGGGACCCACGGCCCGCGGGGATAACCTGCGGGACGGACATGCCGCGTCCACGGTCACCGTGTGCGCCTCCCTAGTGACAGCGCCGTCACGTTGCCCTCCGCGGCACGCCCACGCAGACAACCGCGAATCACTGCGAATCTTTGAAGACAAGGGACGGACGCGCGTGGACCTGTTCGAGTACCAGGCGAGGGACCTCTTCGCCAAGCACGGTGTACCGGTGCTGGCCGGTGAAGTCATCGACACGCCTGAGGCGGCTCGCGAGGCCACCGAGCGGCTGGGCGGCAAGTCGGTCGTCAAGGCGCAGGTGAAGGTCGGCGGCCGCGGCAAGGCCGGCGGCGTCAAGCTCGCCGCCACCCCGGACGAGGCCGTCGCCCGCGCGACGGACATCCTGGGCATGGACATCAAGGGCCACACGGTCCACAAGGTGATGATCGCCGAGACCGCTCCCGAGATCCTCGAGGAGTACTACGTCTCGTACCTGCTGGACCGCACCAACCGCACCTTCCTGGCCATGGCCTCGGTCGCGGGCGGCATGGACATCGAGCAGGTCGCCGAGGAGACCCCGGAGAAGCTCGCCAAGGTCCCGGTGAACGCCAACGAGGGCGTGACCATCGAGAAGGCCCGCGAGATCGTCGCCCTGGCGCAGTTCCCGGCCGAGGTCGCCGAGAAGGTCGCCGAGGTCCTCGTGACCCTGTGGGACACCTTCATCGCCGAGGACGCCCTCCTCGTCGAGGTCAACCCGCTCGCGAAGGTCGCCTCCGGCGACGTCATCGCCCTCGACGGCAAGGTCTCGCTCGACGAGAACGCCGAGTTCCGCCAGCCGGGCCACGAGGAGTTCGTGGACCACGCGGCCGCGAACCCGCTTGAGGCCGCCGCCAAGGCGAAGAACCTCAACTACGTGAAGCTCGACGGCGAGGTCGGCATCATCGGCAACGGCGCGGGTCTCGTCATGAGCACCCTCGACGTCGTCGCGTACGCCGGTGAGAACCACGGCGGCGTCAAGCCCGCCAACTTCCTTGACATCGGCGGTGGCGCCTCCGCCGCCGTCATGGCCAACGGTCTCGAAATCATCCTCGGCGACCCGGACGTCAAGTCCGTCTTCGTCAACGTCTTCGGTGGCATCACCGCGTGCGACGAGGTCGCCAACGGCATCGTCCAGGCGCTGCAGCTGCTCGCGGACAAGGGCGAGGCGGTCACCAAGCCGCTGGTCGTCCGCCTCGACGGCAACAACGCCGAGCTGGGTCGCAAGATCCTCTCGGACGCCAACCACCCGCTGGTCCAGCGCGTGGACACCATGGACGGCGCGGCCGACAAGGCCGCCGAGCTCGCGGCTGCGAAGTAAGGGCAGAGGTCACAGACTCACATGGCTATCTTCCTCAACAAGGACAGCAAGGTCATCGTCCAGGGCATGACCGGTGCCACGGGCATGAAGCACACCAAGCTGATGCTCGCCGACGGCACCAACATCGTCGGCGGCGTGAACCCGCGCAAGGCCGGCACGACCGTCGACTTCGACGGCACCGAGGTCCCGGTCTTCGGCTCCGTCGCCGAGGCGATGAAGGAGACGGGCGCCAACGTCTCCGTCCTCTTCGTCCCGCCGGCCTTCGCCAAGGCCGCCGTCGTCGAGGCCATCGACGCCGAGATCCCGCTGGCCGTCGTCATCACCGAGGGCATCGCGGTGCACGACTCGGCCGCCTTCTGGGCGTACGCGACCGCCAAGGGCAACAAGACCCGGATCATCGGCCCGAACTGCCCGGGTCTGATCACCCCCGGCCAGTCCAACGCCGGCATCATCCCGGGCGACATCACCAAGCCCGGCAAGATCGGTCTCGTGTCCAAGTCCGGCACGCTGACCTACCAGATGATGTACGAGCTGCGCGACATCGGCTTCACCTCCGCCGTCGGCATCGGTGGCGACCCGGTCATCGGCACCACGCACATCGACGCCCTGGAGGCCTTCGAGGCCGACCCGGAGACCGAGCTCATCGTCATGATCGGCGAGATCGGCGGCGACGCCGAGGAGCGCGCGGCGGACTTCATCGCGAAGAACGTCACCAAGCCGGTCGTCGGCTACGTCGCGGGCTTCACCGCCCCCGAGGGCAAGACCATGGGCCACGCCGGCGCCATCGTCTCCGGCTCCTCCGGCACCGCGCAGGCCAAGAAGGAGGCCCTTGAGGCCGCCGGCGTCAAGGTCGGCAAGACGCCGACCGAGACGGCCAAGCTGGCGCGCGAGATCCTGAACGCCGCGAAGTAGCGCTTGCCGCTGCCGTACGTGTGCGTACGGCTGTACGGGCGTGGCCCGCATCCCCCGGTGGGGGTGCGGGCCACGCCCGTTTCCGTCGGCTATTCGAGGCTGGGGCTGAGTCGCTCGGGCCGGTGGGCGGGATGCGCGCGGAGCCTTTCGCGCAGCTGCCGGGTCTCGTCGGTGAGCCGCTGGGGGCCGGCGAGCGGGGGGACCCCGGAGACGCTCGCGCCGGGCGCGATGGGGGGCTCGTACTGGCGGGGCGCGGTCACGGTCGTGTACGCGGTCGCGACGGCGATCACGGCGGTCAGGCCCAGGAACGCGCGGGTCCACCGCGTGGTGCGGTACTCGGCGGCGAGGCGTACGGAGGAGGCGGGACGGGGTTCCAGCGGGACGGCCGGGGTGACCGCGCCGAGCCGCTCGCGCAGCACCGCGGACCGCCTCTCGGGAGGCGCGGCGGCCAGCTCGGGGATGCGGTCGGCGAGGGCGGCGTGCGCGTGCAGGAGGCGGTTGCCGGTGGTCGGGGTGCTGGCCTCGGTCTCGGCGGCGGTGTCGGGCAGGTCGAGGCCGACGCCGTCGTAGAGCAGGACGGTACGGCGGTGGGCGGGCTGGAGCGCCAGCATGGCGTCCATCAGGATCCGGTCGGCGGGGGCGGCGGGGGCCTTGTCGGGGTGCTTGTGGGCGCGGCGGAGCCCGTGCCAGGGGGAGAGGGCGTACTCGTACACGGCCGCGCGCACCCAGCCGACGGGGTCGGGATCGACGGCCACCTCGGGCCACCGCGCCCAGGCCTGCTGGAACGCCCGCTCGACGGCCTCCTGGGCGAGCCGGCGGCGGCCGGTGAGGAGGTACGCCTGCCGCGCGAGCGCGGGCGCGGCGTACTCGTACAGCGCATCGAACGCGGCCCCGGGGCCGGCGGGCCCGGGCGCCGCGGCCGCCTGCCCCCGACCCTCCGGGGCGGCGGTCGCGTCCGCCTCAGGGGCCTGCCCGGCGGCTTCCGCGGGGTCCGAGACCTCGCCGGGCGCGGGGCCGGGGCCCTCCGGGCCGGGCAGGGGCTGCTCGCACACCTCCGGGGAGGCCGCCACAACTTCGGCCGGGGGGTGCGCCAAGGCTTCTGCGCGGGCGGGGGCGAGGACGGGTGCGGGGCACGGCAGGGGCCCGGGTGTGCCGATGGCCCTGGCGGTGGCTTTGACGGTGAACTTCGCCTTGTGGCGGGGTACGGCCGCCGACGGCCTCGCGCCCCGCTCGGCAGCCCCGGGCGGCCGGGTCCGGGGCCCGTGCCCGCTCATGCCGAAGGGCCGCATGGCCCCGGGCAGGCGCACCGGGGCCATGCCGGCCGAGGTCCCGGCGGCCGAGGTCCCGCCGGGGGCCGCCCCTGCGGGCTCGTGTGCTCCTGCGGAGGGCGCGGCTGCTCCCGCGGAGGGCGCGGCGCCCGGCGCCTCCGCCGACGCGGCGGCCGTCCGGGCCGTGCGGGTGTCCGCCGCGGCGGCGGGGGCCGCGCCCGGCCCCGCGGGCGCGGTCTCGGGCGCTGCGGTCCCCGAAACGAGGGACTCCAGGAAGGCGGCGTACAGCTCGCGCTTGCGGCCCCGGGGTTGGGTGCGGCCCGATTCCCAGGAGCGGACCGTGTTGGCCTTGACTCCCACCGCCGTCGCGACGGCCTCGTACGTCAGGTCGGCCGCCTCGCGCAGTCTGCGGCGTTCCTTGGGCGAGGGGAGCCTCGGCTCCTCGACGCTCTCTGTCATGCCACACTCCCCGTGACCTGCCGACAGACATGGGCGGAAAAGTACATAAAACGTATATTGGGCGACACCACGGGCATTCGCCTGTTACCCGCCCATAGCGCGTGTCGTTGGCACCATGGCGGGGTGACCCAAGTGACCGAACGCGGGACCCCGTTGCCGACGGCCCCCCGAGCCGCCGCCGGGCGGCGCCGTTCGCCTGCTGCCGCCGCCTGCGTGCTGGGCGGGGCCGTCGCCGCCGGGCTCGGGCTCGGCTTCCTCGCCGTGCTCGTCATCGTGCTCTGGATCAGCTCCCCGTACCCCGACAGCGGGCCCGGCGGCGCCCTGCACCTGGCGGCCGGGCTCTGGCTGCTCGCCCACGGGACCGAGCTCGTCCGGTACGAGACCCTCTCCGGGGTGCCGGCCCCCGTCGGCGTGACCCCGCTGCTGCTCGTCGCACTGCCCGCGCTGCTCATGCGCCGGGCGGCGCGGCTCGGCAGCGCCTCCGGCGACGGCGGCGACGGCGGCGACGGTGACGGGGATGAAGTGCTGCCCGCCTCCGCCGTCTTCTCCGCCGTGACCTGCGGATACCTCTCCGTCGGATCCCTCGCCACCGTCTACGCGGCCGCCGGCCCCATGCCCGCCGACCCCCTCAGCGCCGCCTGGCACGTCCCGCTCGTCGCCGTGCTCGCCGCCGCCGGCGGGGTCTGGGCGGCCAAGGGGCGTCCGGTCGGGCCGCTGCCGCACCGGGTTCCCGCAGCCGTGCGCCGGGCCGCCGCCCGCCCCCGCTACGCCCTCGCGCTGCGCGCCGGAGCCGCCGGGGCCCTCGTCCTGCTGGGCGGCGGCGCGCTGCTCGTCGGGGCCTCGCTCGCCTGGCACGCCGCCGAGGTCCAGGCGTCCTTCCTGGCGCTGACCGGGGTCTGGTCCGGCCGCTTCGCGGTCCTGCTCCTCGCCCTCGCACTGCTTCCCAACGCCGTGGTCTGGGGCGCCGCCTACGCCCTCGGTCCCGGCTTCGCCCTCGGCGCGGGCGCGACCGCGACCCCGCTCGGCTCCGCCGGTTCGCCCGCGCTGCCGAGGTTCCCGCTGCTGGCGGCGCTGCCGCCGGAGGGGCCCGGGACCCTGCTGACCTGTTCGACCGCCGGGGTGCCGCTGCTGGCCGGGCTGGCAGTCGGGTGGTTCGCCGTACGCCGGGCGCGTGAAGTCTCGTACAGGGAAACCGCCCTGACGGCGGCTCTGGGCGCCCTGGTGTGCGGGCTGCTGCTGGCCGGGCTCGCGGCGGCCTCCTCGGGGCCGCTCGGCTCGCGGCGGCTGGCGGGCTTCGGCCCGGTGTGGTGGGCGACCGGCGCGGCGGCCTTCGCCTGGACCCTGCTCCTGGCGGTGCCGGTCGCGGTGTCGGTGCACTCCTGGCGGACCCGGCCCGCCCGGCAGGCGGAAGCCCTCGCGCCGGACGCCGAGGACGAGTGGCACGACAGCGGCGTACGGGAACTGCGCTGGGAGGCCCTGCGCCGGGCGGCGGGCACCCTGGTCCCGGACCTGCCCCAGGATCCGCCGCAGGCCGAGGCACCCGCGGCGCCGGTCGCAGCCGCACCCAAACCGCAGCGCCGGCTCACGATCGTGACGGGGCTTCACCTGGACCTGACGCCGATTCCGACTCCGGCGAAACCGGCCGACACGCCGCCGCAGCCCCTCGTCCCGCCCGTGACCGGCGTCCGCGTACTGGCCCGCCGCAAGCCCCCGGCCTGAAGTCCCGCAGCTCCTACTGCTGGACCTTCAGGATCTTGCCCAGCATGTTGTCCGGCAGCAGGTCGTTGCACTGCAGTTCCGCCGACTTGGTGAGGGCGTCCTCACGGCAGACGTAGAAGTCCTTGTAGGCCAGCTGCAAGCCGTACGAGCTCAGCGCCAGCAGGATCGCCAGCGAGGCCGTGACCAGCCCGCCGACCGCAGCCGTCCGCTGCGGCCGGGCGGCCGGTCCGAGGGCCGCCAGGCCCCCCTGCGCGGCCGGGCGCGCCACACCGTCAACGGCGGAGGCCCCGGAAGCCCCGGATCCGGCCGCCGCCGGCTTCCCCCGCAGTCCGCTGATCCCCCAGTACAGGGCGAGCGCACCGAGCAGCAGCCCCACCGACGGGATCCCGAAGATCCCGAAGAAGAAGCCCCACATGCCGGCCAGCAGCGCATACCGGGCGCGCCGCTGGATCGGGTCCGTCGGGTCCCAGCGCGCCGGACCGCCGGGGCCGGATCCGGGGTCCTCGTCCGGGCGGCCGCCGCCGTCGCCACTGCTGCGCGGCTGCCACGGCTGGTCAGGCCGGCCTTCCGGGGGAGCCGCGAAGGGGTTGTCGTCGGTGGAGGAGTCGGGCTGGCGGCGATCCGGCATCGAGTGCGTTACTTCCCCTGTGTCGTGGACGTCCAAGGACGTCGTGGGCCTCGCGGGCGGCGTGCGTCGAAGGGCTGTTGACGTGCGGCACGGTGCTGCGCACCGCGCCGTATGCGGCTTGTACGCCAGACGCTACCCCTCGCCCGTCCCCCCGTCCCTCGGGGGCCGTCCGGTGTGCCGGTATCGTTGCAGGCGGTCGGCGGCTTCGTAGGGTCACCCGTATTTAGGGGCGCCTTGCTTTCGTCTGATCACACAAGATGTACGGAAGTACGTGAAGTACGTATGGACGCATTCCCGCAGAAAGGGCCTCCCATGGCCGCCTCCCGCCTGGTCGTGCTGGTCTCCGGTTCCGGCACCAACCTCCAGGCCCTGCTCGACGCCATCGACGCCCACCCCGGCGGAGCGGAGGGCTTCGGCGCCGAAGTCGTCGCCGTGGGGGCCGACCGCGAGGGCATCGCCGGCCTGGAGCGGGCCGAGAAGGCCGGGATCCCCACCTTCGTGTGCCCGGTGAAGGCGTACGCGACCCGCGAGGAGTGGGACGCCGCCCTCACCGAGGCGACCGACGCCCACGCGCCGGACCTCGTCGTGTCCGCCGGGTTCATGAAGATCGTGGGCGCCTCGTTCATCGGCCGCTTCGGCGGCCGCTTCGTCAACACGCACCCCGCCCTCCTCCCGGCCTTCCCGGGCGCCCACGGAGTACGGGACGCCCTCGCCTACGGCGCGAAGGTCACCGGCTGCACGGTCCACTTCGTGGACGCCGGCGTGGACACCGGTCCGATCATCGCCCAGGGTGTGGTCGAGGTCCGGGACGAGGACGACGAAGCCGCTCTGCACGAGCGCATCAAGGAAGTCGAGCGCCAGCTGCTCGTCGACGTCGTGGGGCGCCTGGCCCGGCACGGCTACCGCATTGAGGGACGAAAGGTAACGATCCAGTGACCGCCGTAGAGAGCAGCACCATCTCGTCGAGCTCGTCGAAGCGGCCGATCCGGCGCGCGCTCGTCAGCGTCTACGACAAGACGGGGCTGGAGGAGCTGGCCCGCGGCCTGCACGAGGCGGGCGTCGCGCTCGTCTCCACCGGCTCCACCGCCTCCAAGATCGCCGCGGCCGGCGTGCCCGTCACCAAGGTCGAGGAGCTCACCGGCTTCCCCGAGTGCCTGGACGGCCGGGTCAAGACCCTGCACCCGCGCGTGCACGCCGGAATCCTCGCCGACCTGCGCCTGGAGGACCACCGGACCCAGCTCGCCGAGCTCGGCATCGAGCCCTTCGACCTGGTGATCGTCAACCTCTACCCGTTCCGGGAGACCGTCGCCTCCGGCGCCACCCCCGACGAGTGCGTCGAGCAGATCGACATCGGCGGCCCGTCGATGGTCCGCGCCGCCGCCAAGAACCACCCGTCGGTCGCCGTCGTCACCAGCCCCGCCCGGTACGCCGACGTCCTCGCCGCGGCCCAGGGCGGCGGCTTCGACCTCACCGCGCGCAAGCGGCTGGCCGCCGAGGCCTTCCAGCACACCGCCGCGTACGACGTCGCCGTGGCCTCCTGGTTCACGAATGCGTACGCCCCGGAGCCGGAGGCCGTGCTCCCCGAATTCCTGGCCGGCGCGTGGGACCGCAAGTCCACCCTCCGCTACGGCGAGAACCCGCACCAGGCCGCCGCCCTGTACACGGACGGCCGGCCGGGCGGGCTCGCCAACGCCGAGCAGCTGCACGGCAAGGAGATGTCCTTCAACAACTACGTGGACACCGAGGCCGCCCGCCGTGCCGCGTACGACCACGACGAGCCCTGCGTCGCGATCATCAAGCACGCCAACCCGTGCGGCATCGCCGTCGGCGCGGACGTCGCCGCCGCGCACCGCAAGGCGCACGCCTGTGACCCGCTGTCGGCCTTCGGCGGCGTCATCGCCGTCAACCGCCCGGTGACCGTCGAGCTCGCCGAGCAGGTCGCGGAGATCTTCACCGAGGTCATCGCCGCTCCCTCGTACGAGGACGGCGCGGTCGAGATCCTGGCCAAGAAGAAGAACATCCGCGTCCTCAAGGTCGACGGCACCCCGCACCAGCCGGGCGACCTGAAGCCGATCTCCGGCGGCGCGCTGCTCCAGCAGTCCGACCTCTTCCAGGCCGAGGGCGACGACCCGGCGAACTGGACCCTCGCCACCGGCGACGCCCTCTCGCCGGAGGAGCTCGCCGAGCTCGCCTTCGCGTGGAAGGCCTGCCGGGCCGTCAAGTCCAACGCGATCCTGCTCGCCAAGGACGGCGCCTCGGTCGGCGTCGGCATGGGCCAGGTCAACCGCGTCGACTCGGCGAAGCTGGCCGTCGAGCGGGCGGGCGCCGAGCGCGCGCAGGGCTCGTACGCCGCCTCCGACGCCTTCTTCCCGTTCCCGGACGGGCTGGAGATCCTGACCGCCGCGGGCATCAAGGCCGTGGTCCAGCCGGGCGGTTCGGTCCGTGACGAGCAGGTCGTCGAGGCCGCCGAGGCGGCCGGCGTGACCATGTACTTCACCGGGACCCGGCACTTCTTCCACTGAGCCGGTACCGCCACCACGGCGAAGGCCGCCATCCGCAGCGCGTGCGGGTGGCGGCCTTCGCCGTGGTGCCGGTGCCCTGCGGGGATCAGTAGCGCGGGCGGTTGAACCAGGCCACCGAGTCCTTGTTGACCGCGGCGATCAGGATGACCACGCCGATCGCGAGGCCGATGATGCCGCCCAGCACGCCGGCCGGCGTGCTGCCGCCGTTGCCGCTCATGTTCGTGAAGTTCGCGAGGCTGCTGAGCAGGAAGAGCACGGAGTAGACGATCGTCGTGATCCGCGTGGCGTTGCCGCCCTTGGCGAACTTCACGCCGAGCACGATCGCCCACACGGCGAACCCGATGGCGATCAGCGCGATGACGGCGATCAGGCCGGCCGCCATCTGGCCCGAGGAGCTGCTGCCGAGGCCGCCGGCCGAGTCGGTGCTGGAGAGGAAGGCCGCGCCCAGCAGGGCGAACGCGCCGACGATCAGCTGAAGGCCCGCGATGATGAAGAGGAGCACGCGCGCGGTCTTCAGCAGACCCGGCATCTGCATGGGCATGCCCGGGTAGCCGCCGGGGCCGGCCGGGTAGCCCTGGTTGGGGTAGCCCATCGGTGCCTGCTGCGGGTAGGCGTAGCCGCCCTGAGGCGGGATGCCCTGCGGGGCCTGCTGCGGGTAGCCGTAGCCGGGCTGGCCCTGCGGGGCCGGCGGCTGCTGCTGCCCGTACGGGTTGTTCGGGTCGCCGAAGCTCATCTTGGGGTGTTCCTCCGTGGAAGTGCGGGGACGCACGGCACGCACGGAGGAATCACTGCGATGTGCGGTCCGCCCCCCGGCACTGCCCGCGGCACTCTTTCCGCCATCGTGGGCCGATCGGGCCGGAGTTGTCCAGCGAGGGCGCGCCGGGCCGGCCACTTGTTGTGCAAGTGCAATGAACGGGTCAAGCCCGGTACGGAGTGCCCGACCGGCCCCGCGACTGGAAGCGAAGCCGGTCCATCCGGGAGGATGGGGCCATGACCGCCCAGATTCTCGATGGCAAGGCCACCGCCGCCGCGATCAAGTCCGAACTGACCGCCCGCGTGGCGGCGCTCAAGGCCCGGGGCATCACCCCCGGCCTCGGCACCCTGCTGGTCGGCGACGACCCGGGCAGCCGCTGGTACGTCAACGGCAAGCACAAGGACTGCGCCGAGGTCGGCATCGCGTCCATCCAGCGCGAACTGCCCGCGACGGCCTCCCAGGAGGACATCGAGGCGGTCGTACGGGAGCTCAACGCGAACCCGGAGTGCACCGGCTACATCGTCCAACTCCCGCTCCCCAAGGGCATCGACACCAACCGGGTCCTGGAGCTGATGGACCCGGCCAAGGACGCCGACGGCCTGCACCCGATGTCGCTGGGCCGGCTGGTGCTGAACGAGCCGGGCCCGCTGCCCTGCACCCCGTACGGGATCGTGCAGCTGCTGCGCCACCACGGCATCGAGATCAACGGCGCGCACGTGGTGCTCCTCGGCCGCGGCATCACCGTCGGCCGCTCCATGGGCCTGCTGCTGACCCGCAAGTCGGAGAACGCCACCGTCACCCTGTGCCACACCGGCACCCGCGACCTGGCGGCCCAGCTGCGCCAGGCGGACATCATCGTGGCGGCCGCGGGTGTCCCGCACCTGGTCAAGCCGGAGGACGTGAAGCCCGGTGCGGCCGTGCTGGACGTGGGCGTCAGCCGCGACGAGAACGGCAAGATCGTCGGCGACGTGCACCCGGGTGTCGCCGAGGTGGCCGGCTGGATCTCCCCGAACCCGGGCGGTGTCGGCCCGATGACGCGGGCGCAGCTGCTCGTGAACGTCGTCGAGGCGGCGGAACGGACGTCGAACAGTGCGGGCTGAGCACGAAGCGGAAGCCGGGACCGGCGCGGAGCCCGAGCCCGGCGCCGAGCCCGGTGCCGGGACAGCGGCCGGTGCCGGGGCCGTGGCCGGTGCCGCCGGTGCGGGGTCCGCCGGGGCCCCTGCCGCCGGGGCCGGGGCCGCCGCCCCCGAGGCCGCGAAGTCGCGCCGCTTCCCCTCCATCACCAAGGACACCGCGCGCCCCGAGGGCCACGGCCGGGCCGCGCCCGGTGACGCTCTCGCGGCCCGCCAGTGGCCGATGCTCAGCGTGCTCGCCGCCACCGCCGTCGGACTGCTGCTGACCGCTCTGGGCCACCCACGGGTCGGCTGCCTGGTGATGGGCGTGGCCCTGATCGCGGCCTCCGTCCTGCGGCGGGTACTGCCGCAGGTGGGGATGCTCGCGGTGCGCTCCCGCTTCACGGACATGGTCACGTACGGGCTGCTCGGCGTGGCGATCACGCTGCTCGCGCTGGTGATGGAACCCAAGCCGGTGCTGGACATCCCGTTCCTGGAGAGCGCGGTCCGGTTCACCGTCCGCTGAGCCGGACGAGTCGGGCCACCTGACGTACTCGCACCCCGCTCGTACACCCGTCCGGCGGTGTCGGGGGGTCGAAAAGAGCGGGGAAATCCCCCTCCAGGCCTTCGAACTCCCGGTCCGTGTGCCCTGCACCACACAGACCGGGGGATTGGGCCGCCGGAAGGTCGGATAGCCTGACGCCGGATGTCTCTTCACGTCAAGATTCGCAGGGGAGCGGCGTCCGCCAGCACATGGGGCAGCGACGCCCCACCGCCAGCTGTCTAACGGAGAAGGCCATGACCCGCACTCCCGTGAATGTCACCGTCACCGGCGCCGCCGGCCAGATCGGCTACGCGCTGCTCTTCCGCATCGCCTCCGGCCACCTGCTCGGCGCGGACGTGCCGGTCAAGCTCCGCCTCCTGGAGATCCCCCAGGGCATGAAGGCCGCCGAGGGCACCGCCATGGAGCTCGACGACTGCGCCTTCCCGCTGCTCAAGGGCATCGACATCTTCGACGACCCGAACGCGGGCTTCGAGGGTGCGAACGTCGCCCTGCTCGTGGGCGCCCGCCCGCGCACCAAGGGCATGGAGCGCGGCGACCTGCTCTCCGCCAACGGCGGCATCTTCAAGCCGCAGGGCAAGGCCATCAACGACCACGCCGCGGACGACATCAAGGTCCTCGTCGTCGGCAACCCGGCCAACACCAACGCGCTCATCGCGCAGGCCGCCGCCCCGGACGTACCGGCCGAGCGCTTCACCGCGATGACCCGCCTCGACCACAACCGCGCGATCTCGCAGCTGGCCGCCAAGACCGGTGCCGCCGTCTCCGACATCAAGCGCCTCACCATCTGGGGCAACCACTCGGCGACCCAGTACCCGGACATCTTCCACGCGGAGATCGCCGGCAAGAACGCCGCCGAGGTCGTCAGCGACGAGCTGTGGCTCGCCGACACCTTCATCCCGACCGTCGCCAAGCGCGGCGCCGCGATCATCGAGGCCCGTGGCGCGTCCTCGGCC
This sequence comes from Streptomyces sp. NPDC051109, assembly GCF_044455885.1. Taxonomy (NCBI): domain Bacteria; kingdom Bacillati; phylum Actinomycetota; class Actinomycetes; order Kitasatosporales; family Streptomycetaceae; genus Streptomyces; species Streptomyces sp. NPDC051109. Next base: position 388,791 of record NZ_JBITFF010000003.1, on the reverse strand, counting down.
GCCTCCGCCGCGAACGCCGCCATCGACCACGTCCACACGTGGGTCAACGGCACGGCCGCGGGCGACTGGACCTCCATGGGCATCCCGTCGGACGGCTCCTACGGCGTCCCGGAGGGCATCATCTCCTCCTTCCCCGTCACCACCAAGGACGGCAAGTACGAGATCGTCCAGGGCCTGGACATCAACGAGTTCTCCCGTGCGCGCATCGACGCGTCCGTGGCGGAGCTCGTCGAGGAGCGCGACGCGGTCCGCGAGCTCGGCCTGATCTGAGCGGCCTGATCCGACCGGCCTGACGGGCCCCGGCCGACGACCCGGCCACCCCGTCCGACCCGGCTGATCCGATCCCGCGACACCTGAAAGGCCCCGGCGCACGCGCCGGGGCCTTTTGGCGTGAAGTGCCCTGTCACGCGCTACCCGCGCGCCGTACGGTTGCCCTCCTCCCGAGCGAGGAGAACCCGTGAGCGGCACATCCGACGGCAGGGCCCCCGTGGACCCCGTGGCAACAGAGGCGGGACGCCTGCTGTGTGCCGGCGCCTACCTCGACCCCGCCTACCGCGACCGGGTGATCGAGGAGCTGTACGTCCATGAGGAACGGTTCCCCGCGCCCTCCTACGGGTTCGACGCCGCCCGCGTCCTCGCCCACGCCCTGCGCGCCCTGCGCACCGAAGCGGCCTGGTCGGCGGCGATCGTCGCGGTGTGGGGACTCGGCCTCCTCCTCACCCGCGCGTTCTTCCTCTTCCTGCTCGTCCCCGCGCTGCTCCTGAGCGGGGCCGGCCGCATCAAGAAGCGCCGCGAGCGGACCGGTCGCGGCGGCCGGGCCTTCGAATGGATCCTGCGCGCCTGCGCCGCCTACCTCCTCGGCCGGATCCTGTGGGGCGTGCTCCGCGGCTTCTTCGCGGACGACGCGGGTCTCGGGGGCTTCCTGGGCAGCCCGGACCTGAGCCGTCTCGGCCAGTACCTCGGGCACGTCCTGGAGACCGACCCGCTGGGCATCTTCACGGAGGTGCCCCGGATCGGCCAGTACTACGGCGAGGCCTACGCGTGGACGGTCGTCCTGATCGCGGTGCTGCTCACGCTGCTCGTCTACTTCCAGCGCGGGCACTTCGCGCAGACCATCGACTCCAAGCTCAGCCGCGCGCACTACGCGGACTGGGAGGCCGACCCGGTCGGGGGACCGCGCTTCCACCGCGCCCAGGACCGGATCCTGCGCCTGCAGCACGCTCACGTGGTCCTGTACGACATCGACAACCCGTTCTGCGGGGCCGGCCAGGCCCGTCTGCCGTGGCAGCTGACGGTGGAGCTGCGGCCACGCGCCGGAGCGGGGGCCCGCCGCCTCGACAACGCGGGGATCATCGAGCGGATCCGGCCCAGGCTGGAGGCCCTGCGGGTCCCCTCGCCGGGCGGCTCCGAGGAGGCGGAGGCGAGCGTCCTGGACCGGCTGCGCGAGCTGGTCATCGACGAGTGCGTGTTCCTGCCGGCCGCCGGACTGCCCTACGTGGACGCGGTCGACGTGTCGGAGGAGGCGTTCGCCGAACACCGCGCCGCGGCGGTCGAGGAGGGCGGAGAGCGGCGCCGGCACTTCCTGCGCGTCAGGATCGGCGGCTGGGACGAGAACCTCGTCATCACCGTCTTCATCCGGGTCCACACGCAGGGCGGCATGCTGATGCTGGAGGTCGCCCCGCACGTGCTGCTGCCGGTGCGCCCCGACTTCCAGCGCGCCGACGACATCGCCCGGCGCCACCGCCGCAACACCCCCCTCGCCAAGGTGCTGCTGGCCCTCAGCAACGCCCCCGGCTCGCTCGGCGTGGCCCTCGCCACCCTCGCCGGGGCCTGCCGGGTCCCGTGGCGGCTGGCGACCGCCGGGCACGGCGTCGCGTACGCGGCGGGGCCGGCCGCGTCCGTACGCGAACTCGCCTCGCAGCGGGAGCTGTCGCTGTTCCAGCTGATGGACCTGGACCGGTACGTGAAGACCATCCAGGAGCGCATCGTCGGCGGGGTGACGCAGGCGCTGCACGACGCGGGCTGGCACACCGAGGAGTTCGCGGAGCGCGCGGTCAACGTCGCCGAGGGCGGGGTGTTCATCCAGTCGGTGAGCAACAGCGCCTTCGGCATCAACGGAGTGAGCCACAACAGCACGGTGAACCAGGGCACGGACGAGTCGGAGCGGAAGGACGGGCGCGTGCGCGCGGGCAAGGAGAGCAGAAGTGGCCGATAGCGAAGGCGCAGGCACCGGGCTGCCCTCGGTGCGGATCGGCGACGTACGGGGGAGCGCCTTCAGCATCGGCGGCACGGACGTCAGCAACAGCACGGTCAACCACGGCGGTACGGAGGCGGACGCCGGTGCTGGCGGGCCGACCGCGCAGGAGCTGCTGGAGGCCGTACGAGACCTCCGCGCGGCCCTGGTACGGCTGCCGCGCAGCGACGGGCGGACCGCCCTGGATGCCGAACTGGACTCGGCGGCGGAGGAGTTGGAGTCGGCGGGCGAGGAGGTCCGGCCGGGCCTGCCCGCCCGGCTGCGCGGGGCGCTGGAACGGTGGGCCCCGCTGGTGGACTCGGTGAGCGCGGCCACCGCCCTGACCGCCCTGCTGACCTCGTTCGGGGGGTGACCCGTGACCCCGGGGAGCGGCCCCGCCCGCTGGAACCCGCAGACGCAGCAGTGGGAGCACCCGGAGGATCCGCAGCGGCGGGGTCGGCGGGGGAGCCCGGAGCCCGAGCCCCCGCGCGAGCCAGGGGCCGCGCCCGGCCCCGCGGGTGAGGGGCCGGGGTCCGGGCGCCCGGACCTCCCGCCGAAGCCCGCCTACCCCCCGGGCACCGAGCCCCCCGACACGGAGCCACCGGACACCGAGCCCCCGGACACGGAGCCGCCGAACCCGTGGGCCGCTCCGGCCGGCCCGGCACCCCGGAGCGTCCCGCCCGCGCGGGGCACCGCGCGCCGGTGGCCGCGCCGCCTGGGCATCGCGCTCGGCGTCGCCGTGGCCGTGGGCGGGGCCGTCCGGGGCTCCTCGTACCTGATGGGGGACTCCCCGCAGGTGCCGGACGGGTACAAGGTGCTGCGCAGCGCCGGAGCGGGGTTCCGGGTCGCGGTCCCGGACGACTGGCAGCTCAGTACGTCCGAGAGCGGGGGCACCGTCGGCACGGTGTTCCGCCCCGAGCAGGGCCGGGGCAGCCTGCTCCAGGTCTTCCCGGTCACCGGCGGCTCGGACAACGCGTGCGAGGTCCTGATCGAGGACACGAAGGAGCTCAGCTCCCGGGACGGCTACCGGCGGATCTCGCTCGGAGCGAAGGACACCGCCGGCTGCGAGATCGTGTACGAGGTTCCGGACGGGGAGACGAACGGGACCGCGCACGCGATCGGGCGGCTGACCGTCGCCTCCGACGGCAGCCGCTGGGTGCTCATGGGCTTCGGCCCGGTCGCCGAGGCCAAGGCCGTCCGCACGCGCGTGGCGGCGGCCCTGGGCTCGTTCCGGCCGGACTGAAGCGTCCGGCCGGACTGGCGCGGCGATCCGGCGTCGGGCCTACTTGAACATGCCCGGCGTGTAGTGGCCCGGGACCATGCGGGTGGTGACGGCGAAGCGGTTCCAGACGTTGATCGTCGCGATGATGGCGATCAAGTGGGAGAGTTCCTTCTCCTCGAAGTGCTTCGCGGCCTTCTCGTACACCTCGTCGGGAACGAATCCCTCGGTCAGGACGGTCACGGCCTCGGTCAGTTCGAGCGCGGCCACTTCCTTCTCGGTGTAGAAGTGGCGCGACTCCTCCAGTGCGGTGAGCTGGACGATCCGCTCGACGCTCTCGCCGCCGGCGATGGCGTCCTTGGTGTGCATGTCCAGGCAGAACGCGCAGTGGTTGAGCTGCGAGGCGCGGATCTTGACCAGCTCGACCAGGGCCGGGTCCAGGCCCTTCCTCGCGGCCATCTCCAGGCCGACGATCGCCTTGTAGACCTCGGGCGCGTGCTTGGCCCAGCCCATGCGGGGGGCGTGCTCGGGTGCGTGTGCGGTGGTGTCTTCGTACGTGGTGGTCATGCGTCCAACTTTAAGAAGCAGGCGGCCCGCCCGTATGGTCCATATCCATGACGGATCCTTGGGCCATTTCCGATGACGAGGCGGCGGAAGCGGTCGGCGGACCGGGTTCCGGTTTCGGTGCTGACCTGCATCTGGACCTCTCCGCCGGGCGCGGCCTGCGGGCCGGGCTGGTCGAGGCGCTGCGCGAGGCGGCGCGCAGCGGGCGACTGGCGCCCGGCACCCGGCTGCCCTCCTCGCGCACGTTCGCCGCGGACCTCGGGATCGCGCGGAACACGGTCGCGGAGGCGTACGCCGAGCTCGTCGCCGAGGGCTGGCTGACGGCCCGCCAGGGCTCGGGCACCCGGGTCGCGGAACGGGCCCGGCCGCTGCGGCCCGCGGGCTCCGCCCGGGTCCGCCGCCCCGCGCCGCGGCGGCATGCGTACAGCCTGGTGCCCGGCACCCCGGACCTGGGCGCCTTCCCGCGCGCCGCCTGGCTGACGGCGGCCCGGCGGGCGCTGACGGACGCGCCGAACGAGGCCTTCGGGTACGCGGTCGACGCGCGCGGCCGGGTGGAGCTGCGGGAGGCCCTCGCCGGCTACCTGGCGCGGGCGCGCGGGGTGTACGCGGACCCGGAGCGCATCGTGCTGTGCGCGGGGTTCGCGCACGCGCTGATGCTGCTGGCGGGGGTGCTGCGGGCGCGCCGGGTACGGGACGTGGTGGTGGAGGGGTACGGCCTCCACCACCACCGGGACTCGCTGGCGGGGGCGGGGCTGCGGACCCGGCCGCTGGCGGTGGACGACGCGGGGGCGCGGACGCAGGACCTGTCGGGGCCGGCGGGCGCGGGCGCCGGGGCGGTGCTGCTGACGCCGGCGCACCAGTTCCCCACCGGGGCGGCGCTGACCCCCGCCCGCCGGGCGGCGGCGGTCGACTGGGCCCGCAGCACCGGCGCACTGATCGTGGAGGACGACTACGACGGGGAGTTCCGCTACGACGGCCAGTCGGTGGGCGCTCTGCAGGGCCTGGACCCGGACCGGGTGGTCTACCTCGGTACGGCGAGCAAATCGCTCGCCCCGGGGCTGCGGATGGGGTGGATGGTGGTGCCGCCGGGGCTGCTGGACGAGGTCGTGGCGGCGAAGGGCCGGACCGACTGGACGTCGAGCGCGGTGGACCAGCTGACGCTGGCGGAGTTCATCAAGTCCGGGGCGTACGACCGGCACGTGCGCGGCATGCGGCTGCGGTACCGGCGGCGCCGGGACGAGCTGGTCGCGGCCGTCTCCGACCGGGTGGCGGTATCCGGCATCGCGGCGGGCCTGCACGCGGTGCTGGACCTCCCGGCGGGGACCGAGGCCGGGGTCCTGCGGGCCGCGGCCTGGCAGGACCTGGCGGTGGTGCCCCTGTCCTTCTTCGCCGACCCGGACGCCGACCTCCCCCGGCGGGAAGCGCTGGTGGTCGGCTACGGCACCCCGCCGACGAGCGCCTGGTCGGCGACGCTGTCGGCCCTGCTCGCCGCCCTGCCGTAGCGGCGGTCCGCCTCCGGACCCCGCGTCTAAGCGGGGCCGGGCTGCGCCGGCTCGGCGTTCGGCGGCTCGGGGTCCGGCGGCTCGGGGTTCGGCGGTTCGCCGAAGCGGGCCAGGGCCAGGGCTCCGGCCACCGCCACCGCGAAGCCGAGGACCGCCAGCCAGGCCAGGCCCTCGCGGGTGCGGTCGCCGAGCCAGACCACCCCCACCACCGCCGGGCCGATCGTCTCGCCGAGCACCATGCCGGCGGTGGCCACCGTCACCGAGCCGCGCTGGAGCGCCGAGGTGAGCAGGAGGAACGCCGCGCCCCCGCCCAGCAGCAGTGCGTACAGCGCCGGGTTCGCGAACGACGCGGGCGAGATGTCGTCGATGAGGCGGACCGCCACCTCCACCACCCCGAACCCCGTCCCCGCGGCCAGACCGAGGACCAGCGCCCGCGACGGGTCCGGGAGCCCGCCGGCCACCGCCCCCACCAGCAGCACCAGTCCCGCCACTGCCAGCAGCCCCAGCTTCAGCGCGAACGAGCCCGTCCCCGAGCCCTCCTCGCCCGACGACAGCGCCAGCATCGCCAGCCCCGCGCACACCATGCCCACCGCGCCCCACTCGGCCCCGCTCAGCCGTACGTGCAGGAGCCGCGCCGAGACCACCGCCGTCACCGCGAGGCTCGCCGCCAGCGCCGCCCCCACCGTGTAGATCGGGATGTTCCGCAGCGCCACGATCTGGAGGACGAACCCGGCCGCGTCCAGCCCCAGGCCCGCGACGTACCGCCACTGCCGGGCCGCCCGCAGCAGCAGCGCGGTGTCCAGTCCCGACCCGGTCCCCGGCTCCGCCGCCCGCGCGGCCATCGCCTGCAGCACCGACGCCGTACCGAAACAGACCGCCGCACCGAGTGCGCAAACCATCCCGAGGAGCACGAAACGACTCTAGATCATGGAGGTCATGAGGGGGTTTCGACGGCCGGATTCCATCGCTCCGCTGCCCCGTTCTAGTCTGTCCGCCATGGACGACAGCAGTACGAGCAGCAGCAACACCACCGGCACCACCCGACGCCGCATGCGCTCCGGCGGTGTCGCCCTCGGCGGCATGGGCCTGCTCGCCGCCGCCCTCGTGGCCTGCGGCAGCAGCAGCGAGCCCGACAAGCGCTGCGCGGACCGCGTCACCCTGGAGAAGCTGAACACCAAGGAGTGCAAGAGCGGCGGCCGCGGCTCCTACTACTACGGCGGCTCCGTCGCGAGCGGCAATCGCGTCAGCGGCGGCAGCTTCGACAAGTCCGCCGTCACCCGCGGCGGCATCGGCGGCAGCCACAAGAGCTCCTCGGGCGGCTGATCCAGCGTGCAGCGCCACACCATCGAGCCGCGCCCCGACTGGCAGAAGACCGTCGAGGAGCAGGGGCTGATCTACCCCCTCACCCGCTACCCCGACGACTCCCTGCGCCCCTACTGGGACGAGAGCGCGTACTACTCCTTCTCGCTCCCCGAGGTGGAGGCGCTGGAGAACGTCGTCGAGGAGCTGCACGCCATGTGCCTGGCCGCCGCCGCGCACATCGTCGAGCACGACCGCTTCGCGGACCTCGGCATCACCGATCCGAAGCTGGCCGCGCTGATCGCCGAGTCCTGGCGCCGGCGCGCCGAACAGCCCTCCCTCTACGGCCGGTTCGACCTGCGCTACGACGGCTCCGGCAGCCCGGCCAAGATGCTGGAGTACAACGCCGACACCCCGACCTCCCTCGTGGAGGCGGCCAGTCCGCAGTGGTTCTGGATGGAGGAGCGCTTCCCCGGCGCCGACCAGTGGAACTCCCTCCACGAGCGGCTCGTCGAGGCCTGGCGCAGGCAGGCGGAACTGCTGCCGGCCGGCCCGCTGCACTTCGCGCACTCCGAGACGGACGAGCTCGGCGAGGACCTGATGACGGTCGCCTACCTCCAGGAGACCGCCGAGCAGGCGGGCCTGGAGACGGAGGCGCTGTCCGTCGAACAGATCGGCTGGGACGGCCTGTCGGGCCGGTTCGTCGACCAGAGGCTCGGCTTCATCCGCAGCTGCTTCAAGCTCTACCCGTGGGAGTGGCTGGCCACCGACGCGTTCGGCCCGCAGGTCCTCGGCACGTACGACCACGGCGGCGGCTCCGGGACCACCGCCTGGATCGAGCCGCTGTGGAAGATGCTGCTGTCCAACAAGGCGCTGCTGGCGATCCTGTGGGAGCTCTTCCCGGAGCACCCGAACCTGCTGCCCGCCTACCTCGACGGTCCGCGCGAGCTCGCCCGGACCACCGGGTACGCCGCGAAGCCGCTGCTGGGCCGCGAGGGCGCCGGGGTCACCCTGCACCCGCCCGGCGGCGACGAGCCGTTCACGCCGGCCGAGGGGGAGACGTACGTCTTCCAGGGCCTGGCCCCGCTCCCCGACTTCGACGGCAACCGCGTGGTGCTCGGCGCCTGGGTCGTCGAGGAGGAGGCGGCGGGCCTGGGCATCCGCGAGTCGGCGGGCCCGGTCACGGACGAGTTCGCCCGCTTCCTGCCCCACGTCATCCTGTAGCCGCGCCGACGAGGACGTGGCCGGGCCCGGGTCGGGCCGGCCGCGCCCCCGGCGGACGCCGGCCATCAGCCCTCGGCCAGTACGTCCCGCAGCTGGTCCAGGCCCCAGTCCAGGTCCTCCTTGCTGATCACCAGCGGGGGCGCGATGCGGATCGTCGCCCCGTGCGTGTCCTTGACCAGGACGCCCCGCTCCATCAGCCGCTCCGAGATCGCCCGGCCCGTGCCGTGTGACGGGTCGATGTCGACGCCCGCCCACAGTCCGCGCCCGCGTACGGCGGTCACCGCGCCCCCGACCAGCAGGTTCAGCTCCCGGTGCAGGTGGTCGCCGAGTTCGGCGGCGCGCTGCTGGTGCTCGCCGGAGCGCAGCATCGCGATCACCTCCAGGGCGACCGCGCAGGCGAGCGGGTTGCCGCCGAAGGTGGAGCCGTGCTCGCCCGGCCGGAACACCCCGAGCACGTCCCGGTCGGCGATCACGGCCGAGACCGGCACCACGCCGCCGCCCAGCGCCTTGCCCAGGATGTAGACGTCCGGTACGACGTCCTCGTGCTCGCACGCGAAGGTCTTGCCGGTCCGGCCCAGCCCCGACTGGATCTCGTCCGCCATGAACAGGACGTTCCGCTCGCGCGTGAGCTCCCGTACCCCCTGCAGGTAGCCGGCCGGCGGCACCAGCACCCCGGCCTCGCCCTGGATCGGCTCCAGCAGCACGGCCACGGTGTTGGCCGTGACGGCCGCCGCCAGCGCGGTGAGGTCCCCGTACGGAACGATCTCGAAGCCGGGGGTGTAGGGCCCGTAGTGGTCGCGCGCCTCGTGGTCCGTCGAGAAGCTCACGATGGTCGTCGTACGGCCGTGGAAGTTGTTGGCCGCGACCACGATCTTGGCCTGCCCGTCCGGCACGCCCTTGACCTCGTAACCCCACTTGCGGGCGGTCTTCACCGCCGTCTCCACGGCCTCCGCGCCCGTGTTCATCGGCAGCACCATCTCCTTGCCGCACAGTGCGGCGAGCTCGCTGCAGAAATCGGCGAACCGGTCGTGGTGGAAGGCCCGCGAGGTGAGGGTGACCCGCTCCAGCTGCGCCTTGGCCGCATCGAGCAGACGGCGGTTGCCGTGGCCGAAGTTGAGCGCCGAGTAGCCCGCGAGCATGTCCAGGAACCGGCGGCCCTCCACGTCCGTCATCCACGCGCCTTCCGCCGACGCCACGACGACGGGCAGCGGGTGGTAGTTGTGCGCGCTGTGCGCCTCGGCGGAGCGCAGGGCTTCAGCAGTTGTCGACACGGGGTCTCCGATCGTCGGGGGCGGGCGTCATGGAGGTGACGAGGGTGCTGGAGGCGACGGGGGTGTCGTCACCTGCGTCACGTCACCTTGTATACGGCTATACGTCGCTCGTATACCGGACGGGGAAACCTTTCTTGTGGACCGCCCGCTAAGGTGAGCGGTACGCACGGCGACTGGCGTACGGAGAACCAACTCCGGGGGAGTCGTGCGCGCACGACCGCATACAGGGCCGCTCGCCTGGGCCTCGCGGGGACGAGATCTGACATCGACCCCGGAGGAGCCGCCATGAGCGCGAGCCGCCACCCCGCCCTGACCGCCGTCGACCCCGAGCTGGCGTCCTTCGTCGCCGCCGAGGAGACGCTGCAGGCGCAGACCCTTCGCCTGATCCCGAGCGAGAACTACGTGTCCGCCGCGGTGCTCGAAGCCTCCGGCACCGTGCTGCAGAACAAGTACAGCGAGGGCTACCCGGGCCGCCGCTACTACGAGGGCCAGCAGAACATCGACCGCGTCGAGGCGCTGGCCGTCGAGCGGGCGAAGGGCCTGTTCGGGGTGGACCACGCCAACGTCCAGCCCTACTCCGGCTCTCCGGCGAACCTCGCGGTGTACCTGGCCTTCGCGAAGCCCGGCGACACGGTGATGGGCATGGCCCTGCCGATGGGCGGCCATCTGACGCACGGCTGGGGGGTCTCGGCGACGGGTTCCTGGTTCCGGGGCGTGCAGTACGGGGTGTCCGCCGAGACGGGTCTGATCGACTACGACGCCGTGCGCGAACTCGCGCTGGCGGAGCGCCCGAAGATCATATTCTGCGGCGGTACGGCGCTCCCCCGCACGATCGACTTCGAGGCGTTCGCCTCGATCGCCCAGGAGGCGGGCTCGGTCCTCGTCGCCGACGTGGCCCACATCGCGGGCCTGATCGCGGGCGGGGCGCACCCGTCGCCGGTCGGACACGTGGACGTGGTCTCCACGACCACGCACAAGACGCTGCGCGGGCCGCGGGGCGCGATGCTGATGTGCCGCGAGGAGCACGCGAAGGCCATCGACAAGGCGGTCTTCCCGGGTCTCCAGGGCGGCCCGCACAACCAGACGACGGCGGGCATCGCGGTGGCCCTGCACGAGGCGGCGCAGCCGTCGTTCGTGACGTACGCGCACGCGGTGGTCGCCAACGCGAAGGCACTGGCGGCGGCGCTGCTGGCCCGGGGCTTCGACCTGGTGTCGGGCGGTACCGACAACCACCTGATCCTGATGGACCTGACCTCGCGGGGGGTGCCGGGCAAGGTGGCGGCCAAGGCGCTGGACCGCGCCGGGATCGTGGTGAACTACAACACGGTCCCGTTCGACCCCCGCAAGCCGTTCGACCCGTCGGGCATCCGCATCGGCACCCCGTCGCTGACCTCGCGAGGCCTGGGGGCGGAACACATGCAGCTGGTGGCGGGCTGGATCTCCCGAGCCGTGGACGCCGCCGCGAAGCAGGACGAGCCGGCCCTGGCCGCCATCCGCACCGAGGTCGCGGACCTCCTGTCCGCCTACCCGGCCCCGGGCCTGCCGGTCTCCTGACCGCTCACCGAGGCGTCCCCCGACCCGTCGAAACCCCCGGGGCTCCGCCCGGGGGGTTTCGGACAGGTGGGGACCGCCGCGGCCGCCGTACCTGAGAGAATGAAGCCATGGCTTCTGATCGTCCTCGCGCGCTCTCCGGCATCCAGCCCACCTCCGGCTCGTTCCACCTCGGGAACTACCTCGGAGCCATCCGCCAGTACGTCGCCCTGCAGGAGACGCACGACGCGTTCTACATGGTCGTCGACCTGCACGCGATCACCATGCCGCAGGATCCGAAGGACCTGCGCGCCAACACCCGCCTCTCCGCCGCGCAGCTGCTCGCCGCAGGTCTCGACCCGGACCGCTGCACGCTCTTCATCCAGAGCCACGTCCCCGAGCACGCACAGCTCGGCTGGGTCATGAACTGCATCACCGGCTTCGGCGAGGCCAGCCGGATGACCCAGTTTAAGGACAAGTCCGCCAAGGGCGGCGTCAACAACGCCACCGTCGGCCTGTTCACGTACCCGATCCTCCAGGTCGCCGACATCCTGCTCTACCAGGCCAACGCCGTCCCCGTCGGCGAGGACCAGCGCCAGCACATCGAGCTGACCCGCGACCTGGCCGAGCGCTTCAACCAGCGCTTCGGCCGGACCTTCACGCTCCCCGCCGCGCACATCGTCAAGGAGGTCGCGAAGATCTACGACCTCCAGGACCCCTCGATCAAGATGTCGAAGTCCGCGTCCTCCCCCAAGGGCCTGATCAACCTCCTCGACGAGCCCAAGGTCACCGAGAAGAAGATCAAGAGCGCGGTCACCGACACCGAGGCCGAGGTCCGCTTCGACACGGAGAACAAGCCCGGCGTCAGCAACCTGCTCACGATCTACTCCACCCTCACGGGGGAGTCGATCCCGGCCCTGGAGGCCCGCTACGAGGGCAAGGGCTACGGCGCGCTCAAGACGGACCTGGCCGGCGTGATGGTCGATTTCGTCACACCGTTCAAGCAGCGCACCCAGGAGTACCTGGACGACCCGGAGACCCTGGATTCCATCCTGGCCAAGGGCGCGGAGAAGGCCCGCGCGGTCGCCGCCGAGACCCTGGCGCAGGCCTACGACCGCCTCGGTCTGGTGCCCGCGAAGCACTGACCGCCGGAGGCCCTGGCAATCCGGGGGGTGCTGGCCCCACACTGGGTCGGCAGGACCCGTACGCAACCCGTACACACCAGACGACGGAGGAGACATACGTGGGGACCGTAACGCTCGGCGTTTCGATCGCGGTCCCGGAGCCGTACGGCAGCCAGCTCCAGGAGCTGCGCGCCGGCTTCGGGGACGCCGCCGCGCACGGCATCCCCACGCACGTCACCCTCGTACCGCCCACCGAGGTGGAGGCGGACCGACTGCCGGAGATCAGGGCCCACCTGGCCGAGGTCGCGGCCGCCTTCGGCCCCTTCGGGATGCGTCTGGAGGGGACGGGAACGTTCCGTCCCCTCTCCCCGGTCGTCTTCGTCCAGGTCGTCGACGGCGGTACGGGATGCACCCGGCTCCAGGGCCTGGTCCGCGACCCGGACGGGCCGCTCAGCCGCGAGCTGGCGTTCCCGTACCACCCGCACGTCACCGTCGCCCACGGGATCTCCGAGGAGGCGATGGACCTGGCGTTCGCCACCCTCGCCGACTACGAGGCGCAGTGGACCTGCACCGGCTTCGCGCTCTACGAGCAGGGCTCGGACGGGGTCTGGCGCAAGCTGCGCGAATACCCTTTCGGCACGGGCCCGATCGCCGGAGTCCCGGGGCAGCTGGGCTCACCGGCCGATGAAGCGGCACGGGCCGCGGGGCCCGCGGGGGAGACGGCCGCACGGCGCTCCTGACGCAGCGGCCCGAGGCTCTGGCGGGCGTGGAAGCGGAGCGTGCGCAGGAGCAGGGTGGGGAAGGGACAGCCCGTCGGAAGCGCTTCGCGAAAAGTCACAATCGACGACCGTAGTGCCCGAACCCGGTAATCCCGGCTATTTCCGTCGGCTCATTTACCGTGACCCCATGGACTGGCTGACGAAACTCCCGGTGATCGGCCCGCTCGTGGTCCGGTTGATGCGAACCCACGCCTGGCGCGGCTACGAGCGCCTCGACCGGGTCCACTGGAGCCGGCTCGCCGCGGCGATCACCTTCATCAGCTTCATCGCGCTCTTCCCGCTGATCACCGTGGCCGCCGCCATCGGCGTCGCCCTGCTCAGCCAGGAGCAGCTGGACCGGCTCCAGAAGAGCCTCACCGAGCAGGTCCCCGGCATCTCCGACCAGCTCGACATCAACGGCCTCGTCGCCAACGCGGGCACGGTCGGGCTCGTCGCCGCGGCCCTGCTGCTCGTCACCGGCATCGGGTGGGTCGGCTCGATGCGGGACTGCCTGCGCGCAGTGTGGGAGAAGGACGACGAGGACCTGGGGAACCCCATCGTCCGCAAGGGCAAGGACGCGCTCGTGCTCGTCGGCCTCGGCGGTGTGGGCCTGGCCTCGGCGGCGGCCTCGATCCTCGGCTCCAGCGCGGTCGGGAAGTTCGGCGGCTGGCTGGGCGTGCCGCAGCACGGCGCGGGCGGCGCGCTCCTGCGCACCGGCGCGTTCCTCGTCGGCGTCGTCGCCGCCTTCCTGATCCTGCTGTACGTGCTGACCCTGCTGCCCGGCGTCGAACCGCCGCGCCGCAGCCTGATCCAGGCCGCCCTCCTCGGCGCGGCCGGCTTCGAACTGCTGAAACTGCTGCTCAGCGGCTATATGCGCGGGGTCGCCGCGAAGAGCATGTACGGCGCCTTCGGCGTGCCCGTCGCCCTGCTGATCTGGATCAACCTCATGGCGAAGCTGCTGCTGTACTGCTCCGCCTGGACGGCCACCCGCGCCGACGCGGACGGCGACGGCGCGGAGGACCCCGGGGACCCACAGCACCCGGAGCGGCCCGAGCAGCAGGCGGCGAAGGACACCCCCTAGGGGCGGCCGGGGCGGCCGGGACGCCTACGAGACCTCGCCACCGCCGCCACCGGCGCCGGTGCCCCGGCCGCCGCGCGGCCCCCGCGGCCAGCGGCGGTTGACCGCGTACGCCCCGCCCGCGATCACGGCCAGCGCCCCGCCCGCGACCCCGAGCGCGGTGCCGACCCCGCCGCCCGCGCCCTCACCGGCCGCCGACGGGTGGTGCTCGTGCGACTGGGCGGGGGAGCCGACGGAGGAGGTGTCCGCGCTCTTCGGCGGGACCAGCTCGCCCACCGGCTTGACCTTGCCGATCGCCGCGAACCCCCAGTCGAACAGGCGGGCCGTCTCCTCGTAGACCGAGTTCAGCCCGCCCGAGGCCGGGTTCATCACCGTGACCAGCAGCTTCTTGTCTCCCTGCTGCGCCGCGCCGGTGAAGGTCGACCCGGCCATCGTCGTGTTGCCGTTCTTCACCCCCGCGATGCCCTTGTACGGGGAGAGCCCGCCGGACCCGGTCATCAGCCGGTTGGTGTTCTGGATCTCGAAGTACTCCCGCGGCTTCCCGGGCTCCTGCCGCCCGGGGAACTTCGCCTGCGCCGTCCCGCAGTACTCCCGGAAGTCCTGCTTCTGCAGCCCGGAGCGGGCGATGAGGGTGAGGTCGTACGCGCTCGACACCTGCTCCGGGGCGTCGTACCCGTCCGGCGACACCACGTGCGTGTCGAGTGCCTGGAGCTCCTCGGCGTGCGCCTGCATGTCCTTGACGGTCTTGTCGATGCCGCCGTTCATGGCGGCCAGTACGTGCACGGCGTCGTTCCCGGACCGCAGGAACACCCCCAGCCACAGGTCGTGCACCGAGTACTCGTGGTCCTCCTTGACCCCGACCAGGCTGGAGCCCGCGCCGATGCCCTCCATCTCCTGCTGGGTGACCTTGTGGACCTGGTCCTTCGGGAGGCTCGGCAGCACCGTGTCCGCGAAGAGCATCTTCAGGGTGGAGGCCGGCGGCAGCCGCCAGTGCGCGTTGTTGGCCGCCAGCACCTCGCCGGTCTCGGCGTCGGCCACGATCCACGACCGCCCCGTCAGGTTCGTCGGCAGCGCGGGAGCCCCCGCCAGCGGGTTCACCTGCACCCCCGGCTTGCCGAGCAGTGCCCCGCCGACGGTGGACATCGAAGCCGGCGGTGCGGCTGCGGCCGGGGCCGTGGCCGGCCGGCTCTTCCCGTCCGGTGGCGGCGCGGGCGCGGCGTGCGCGGGCACCACGAGCATCGCGGGGACCAGCAGCCCGGCGGAAAGGACCGTCAGCGCGGTCTTCTTGGCAGACACGCAGGTGAAAGTACATCCCGATCGGCTGTCTGCCGTCAGGGACCGGCCAACATGGCCGGACCACCGCCGGTACAGCCCACCCCGACGCGTCCGTCCCGGGGACCAAACCGATACTGGGGACATGAAACTCAGCCGCGCCGTGTCCTGGTTCCTGCTCGCCTTCGGAGTGTGGAGCTGGTTCATCTGGGCAACTTTCGTCCGGAACCTGTGGAAGGACGCCAGTGGTCTGGCATTCGACGCGGCGGGCGAGCCGACGGCCTACTTCTGGGTACACCTTCTCCTGGCCATCGCCTCCTTTCTCCTGGGGACGGCCGTTGGTGTGATCGGGTTGCGCGGAGTCCTCGCGCTGCGGCGTGAATCACGCCGGGGTCCGGACGCGTGAAGGTCCTGCTCTTCGCGGTGATCGCGCTGCTGGTCCTGGCCCTGCTGGCGCTGGTCCACCGCTGGCTGTGGGTCCGGCTGGTCCGCGATACGACGCGCCCGCGCGGCACGGCTCGCCGCACTGGTACCGCCCTCGCCTTCACGCTGCCGCTCCTCTCGCTGGCCGCCCTCACCGCGGGCCGCGCCGGCGCCCCCTTCCCGCTGCAACAGGCCGTGGCCTGGCCGGGGTACATGTGGCTCGCGGTCCTCCTGTACCTGAGCCTGGCGATGCTGGTGGCGGAGCCCGTCCGCGCCGTCCTGCTCCGCCGGACGCCCGCCGGCCGAACCCGGCCCGCCCCCGAGCCGGCCACCGCGGCCCCGGCGGCGCAGGCGTCCGCCGGGGCGTCCCCGGCGACGACGCACGCCCCGGCCGCAGCGGCCGGGCCGGCCGAGGGGCCCGGCGGAGCCACCCGGCGCCAGTTCGTCGCGCGAGCGGTCGGCGGCGCCGCCGCCCTCGCCGCGACCGGAACCGTCGCCGGCGGCACGTACGGAGTCCTCCGCGGTCCCCGCGTCAAGCGCGTCCAGGTCCCCCTCGCCAAGCTGCCCCGCGCAGCGCACGGCTTCCGCATCGCCGTGGTCAGCGACATCCACCTGGGCCCCGTCCTCGGCCGCGCCCACACCACCCGCATCGTCGAGACGATCAACCGCACCCAGCCCGACCTCATCGCCGTCGTCGGCGACCTCGTGGACGGCAGCGTCCACGACCTCGGCAGCGCCGCCGAGCCCCTCCGCCGGCTCACCGCCCGCCACGGCGCGTACTTCGTCACCGGCAACCACGAGTAC
This sequence comes from Streptomyces sp. NPDC051109, assembly GCF_044455885.1. Classification (NCBI taxonomy): domain Bacteria; kingdom Bacillati; phylum Actinomycetota; class Actinomycetes; order Kitasatosporales; family Streptomycetaceae; genus Streptomyces; species Streptomyces sp. NPDC051109. The sequence goes on along the minus strand of NZ_JBITFF010000003.1, from coordinate 372,490 downwards.
TTCTCCGGCGCCCAGCAGTGGATCGACCACGTCCGCGAGCTCGGCCTCACCCCCCTGGAGAACGCCCGCCGCCCCCTCCCGTACTTCGACCTCGCCGGCGTCAACGACGTCCAGGGCGCGACGGAGGGCCACGGTCCGGACTTCACGGCCGCGCTCGGCGACCGCGACCCGGCCCGCACCGCCGTCCTCATGGCCCACCAGCCGGTCGTCATCCACGACGCCGTCCGCCACGGCGTCGACCTCCAGCTCTCCGGCCACACCCACGGCGGCCAGCTCTGGCCGGGCAACTACCTCGCCGAAATGGCCAACCCCACCGTCGCCGGGCTGGAGCGCTACGGCGACACCCAGCTCTACGTCTCGCGCGGCGCCGGCGCCTGGGGTCCCCCGGTCCGGGTCGGGGCCCCGTCCGACATCACTGTCGTGGAACTCGCCTCATACCAGGCCTGACCGGGCGCAACCGGCAACGACCCGCCGTGAATCGGCCTTCCCGAGGCTGAAATTCCGTGATGGGATGACCGTTAATCGGACATGGGGATCCGGTGAGCGAGTCAAACCATGGCATTTCATGGGTGGGGTGGGGTCAAGGGTGAAGTCTGTCCGCTCTAAGGTCATCGCGGCCGGGCTGGTGATCGGCGTGGCCGGCGTTGGCGCCTGGCAGCTGCTCCCGGAGGAGGGCCGCGGCAGCGGGACCGCCCTGCGGGTCGGGACGAGCGACGTGGTCTCGTCCCTCGACCCCGCCGGTGCGTACGACGCGGGCTCCTGGGCCCTCTTCAGCAACGTCTACCAGTCGCTGCTGTCCATCAAGTCCGGCTCCGACACGCCCGTCCCGGACGCGGCCTCCGCCTGCAAGTTCACCGGCGCGCAGCTCACCACGTACCAGTGCGAGCTCCGCCCCGACCTGAAGTTCTCGAACGGGCGCGCCATCACCGCCGAGGACGTCAAGCACTCCTTCGACCGGATCAAGGCGATCAACTCCGACCAGGGTCCGGCGCCCCTCTTCAACACCCTGCAGTCGGTCAAGGCCGAGGGCCGCACCGTGACGTTCACGCTCTCCGCGCCGGACGCCACCTTCCCCTTCAAGATCGCGACGGGCGCCGCCTCGATCGTCGACAAGGAGAAGTACCCGGCGAAGGGCCTCCGCCAGGACGGCAAGGTCGACGGCTCCGGCCCCTTCACCCTCGGCGCGTACCGGGCCGGCAGCAGTGCCGAACTCAAGCCGAACCCGGCCTACCGCGGACAGTCCAAGCAGCCCGCCAAGACGGCCGTCACCGTCCGCTACTACAAGGACTCCGCCCAGCTCAACCAGGCCTGGACCGACCGCCAGGTCGAGGTCGCCCACCGCGACATGCCGCCGGAGGTGCTCGCCGGGCTCAATCCGGGCCTGAAGGACACCAAGTACCAGGCCTCCGGCGGCACCGAGACCCGCAGCATGGTCTTCAACGTCCGGCCGGGTTCCACGACCGCCCCGCCCGCCGTGCGCCAGGCGATCGCGGCCGTCATCGACCGCTCCAGGGTGGCCGGCGAGATCCACCGCGGCACGGTGACGCCGCTCTACTCCCTCGTCCCGGCCGGCATCTCCTCGCACAGCACCCCGTTCTTCGACACGTACCCGGCGCCCAACGGCGCCACCGCGAAGAAGCTGCTCAAGGACGCCGGGATCACCGCCCCGGTCTCCCTCACCCTCGGTGTGAACACGCGCGGTCCGAACGTCGCGGAGGCCGACGAGATCGCGAAGCAGCTCACGGCCACGGGGCTCTTCCAGGTCAAGATCAAGGCGGTCGAGCAGTGGGCCGACTTCCAGAAGGCCTACGCGGCCGGTGAGTTCGACGCCTACACCATCGGCTGGATCGCCGACTTCCCGGACGCGGACAACTTCCTCGCCCCGCTCGTCGGCGCCGACTCCAGCATGAACAACGGCTTCTCCGACAAGGCCGTCGACGCGCTCATCGCCCGGACCCAGTCGTTCTCGGACCGCGGCCAGGCCGCAGCCGACTTCCGCGAGCTCCAGAAGCTGGTCTCCCAGCACGTCCCGATGCTGCCCATCTGGCAGAAGAAGGACTACGTGATGTCGCGCGAGTCCGTCTCCGGCGCCCAGTACCTCTCCGACGGCACCGGGGTCTGGCGCCTGTGGGAGCTCAACTGGCTGTAGCCGCCCCGGCCTCCGGCCGCTACGCGCGGCCGGAGGCGGTGTCGGTGTCGGTGTCGGAGTCGGCCTCGGGGTCGAAGTCGGCATCCGGGTCGGAGGCCCGCTTCTTCTTCGACACCACCGTCTGCGCCATCCCCGGCAGGAAGTCCGCGAACAGCTCGTGGACCTCGCGCACCAGCGGCCGCAGCACCCGGAACCGGGCCAGGACGATGCCCCGCGTCGTCAGCTGCGCGCCGCGCTCCGCGAGCCGCCGCGTCTTCTCGCTGTTCGGGGACCGGTCGAAGACCCAGTACAGGACCAGCCCCATCTGCGAGAGCCACATCAGCTCCGGCAGTACGTCGGCCAGTTCGGCCGGGACCTTGGTCTTCGCGCCGCCCAGCACCTCGCGGTGCATGTCGATCGCCGCCTTGCGGGCGGGTTCCGATTCGGGGGAGAAGGGGCTGAGCGGGCTCTCCGGGTCCGCCGCGTTCTTGAAGAACTGCGAGGCGAACTCGTGGTACGGCGCCGCGATGTCGAGCCAGCTCGTCAGCACGCCCGCGAGCCGCTTCTGCAGATCGGTCTCACTGTCCAGGATGGGCCGGACCGCCGCCTGGTGCGCGGCGCCGATCCGGTCGTAGAACCCCTGGACCAGGTGTTCCTTCGACTCGAAGTAGTAGTAGGCGTTACCGACCGAGACCCCTGCCTCCTTGGCGATGGCCCGCATGGTCGTCTTGTCGAAGCCGCGCTCCTGGAAGAGACGGAGCGCGGTTTCGAGGATGAGCGTGCGGGTCTGCTCGCTCTTGGGAGCCTTCTGATCAGTCACGGTGTACGAGCCTAGCCGGGTACGGAGCAGTGGTCGCCACAGGCCGGGGTCTCCGGCTCCGCTTCGCCCTCTGCCCCGGGCTCGGTCCGTACGGCTTGGCGCCATGCGGAGGCCGTGTACATGGCGGCCCGGGCGAAGGGCCGGCCCGCCGGGGTGGCGAGCCAGTTCGCCTTCGGCCGGTGCTCCGCCAGCGCCCACAGGCACACGATGAAGGCATCGGTCCCGGTCCAGACCTGCCCCGCGTCCCCGATGACGGTGATCTCGCGGAGCGTCGAGGCGTGGTCGAGCTGCGGGAACTTCCCCCGCGCGGCGAGGGAGCCGGCCGGGATCAGCCGGAGCGGCACCAGCCAGCGCTGCCCGAGCAGCCAGTGCCGGATGTGCACGCAGAGGGGACAGTCGGCGTCGTACAGCACGGTCAGGTGCCGGGTCGCCTGCGCTGCCGTCGCCGTTGCCGTGGCCATCGCTCAGGCCCCGGCCGGAGCGGTCCACCCCTGCGGGGCGACCGGCGGGGTCTGCTGGTGCTCCATGATCCCGCGGCGGCGCATCTTGTTCAGCACCCACACGTTGCCGAGGTGCATGACGCCGAGGACCAGCAGGACGACACCGATCTTGACCGACAGGGCCTCGAAGAGCTCCCGGGCCGATTCGATGCCGACGTCCGAGCGCAGGTAGAGCGTCACGAAGCCGATGTTGACGAGGTAGAACCCCACCACCAGGAGGTGGTTCACGGCGTCCGCGAGCTTCTCGTTCCCGTGCAGGACGTCGGCGATGAAGATGCGGCCGTTGCGGCTGAGCGTACGGGCGACCCAGACGGTCAGCCCGATGCTGATGAGCAGGTAGATGACGTATGCGACGACGGTGAGGTCCATGCCTCAGCCCCCCTTGAACGTGTTCAACTCGTTGGCAGGACTGACTGTAGACCTCTTTTTGAACAGGTTCAAGCTTCTCGTCCGGGCCTGCCTTCACCGTCTCGCCGTAGCCGTTCAGCAGGGCGGGACGGGCTCCTCCCCGCCCGCCGCGTGGAGGCGGTCGGCCGAGAGGATCGCGGCCTCGGGGCGGGGCAGCGGGGTGCCGTCGGGGTACAGGAGGGGGCCCCGGTCCAGGACGAGGCCCGTGTCGGCCCCGCGGCGGGTGGTGTTGGCGGCGGTGACGCGGTTCAGCGGGGCCGGGGTGAGGGTCTGGGTCTCGCGGATGTACGCGACGAAGCTCTCGAAGTCCCGCTGGTGGCGGTACGGGGACTGGAAACCGCTCAGCGCGCCGTAGCCGTCGTTCGCGAGGAAGGTGTACGAGGGGGCTGCGAGGCGGTAGGTGCCGGCGAGGTCGAGCGCGGCGCCGTCGATGAACACGTCGGCCGGGTCCACGCGGTCGCCGGCCCTCCCCAGTGCGTCGAAGGTGTAGCGGATGTTCTTGGAGACGGCCAGCGGCGCGAAGAGGAGCTCACCGCCGGCCGCCGTCGTCCACTGCTGCTCCAGCGCGTCGTGGATCTGCTGCCCGGTCACCGTCGCGCTGACGATCGGGTCGCCGAAGCCCACCGCCCTCCATGCGCGGCCGAAGGTGACGGCGCCGCCCGAGGCGGCGTCCCGTACGAGATCGCCCGCGATGACCGCCTGGCCGACCCGCGGGGCGGTCGCGACCAGGGCGAGCTGGGCCGGGACGTTGGGGTGGACGTTGGCGTCGTTCTCGGGGTCGGTCGGGCGGCGGCCCGCCCACAGGGCCCAGTCGGCGACGAGGTCGCCCATCGTGCTCTCGCCGGCGGTGTTGCGCGTACGGACGAACGATCCGGTCTGCTGTCCGATCCGGGAGGCGTCGCGGGCGGCCGCTTGGCCGGCCCAGTGGTCGACGACCTCCTTCAGGGCGGGGTCGGGGGTGACGTCGCGGGTGTTGGGGTGGTTCGTCGACACGGTCAGCTCGCGGACCACCCTGCCGGTGGCGGGGTCGAGGCGGAGGTTGATCTCGTTGATGAGCTGGCCGTAGCAGCCGGCTTCGACGAACGGTCGGGGGACGCCGTTCGGGTCCGGGACCATCATGTTGAACCGGGTGTGCCAGTGGCCGGTGACGATGGCGTCGATGTCGGGGGACACGCGCAGGGCCAGGTCGAGGGCGGGGCCGGAGGGGTCGGTCCCGCTGTTGAAGTCGGCGCCGGCGACGGCTCCGTCGTGCATGCTCAGGACGATCGCGTTGACCCCCTGGGCCTTGAGCTCCGCCGCGCACCGGTCGGCGGTGGCGACCTCGTCGAGGGTGGCCAGGCCGGGCTGGTAGGAGCCGGGGAAGAGCTCGCTGCCGACGGCGGTGAGGTGGATGAACCCGATCCGCAGCTCCTGCCCCGCGGCCGTCCGTACCGTCTCGATGTTGTACGGCGGCAGGACGGTGCCGTCCCGGTCGGCGGTGCGGACGACGTTGGCGCTGTGGAAGCGGAAGTCGGCGCCGTGGAAGCGGGCGCCCGAGGAGTCGGTGAAGGTGGCGTCGCGGCCTTCCACGGGCAAGGGGACGCCCTGCTCCATGTGCCGTTGGAGGAAGGCCGGAGACTTGTCGAACTCGTGGTTCCCGGCGGTCGCGAAGTCGAGGCCCATGCGGTTCAGGGCCTCGATGGTGGGCTCGTCGGCGAAGGCGGCGGCGTCGAACTCCCAGCCGGAGAAGGCGTCTCCGGGTGTGAAGAAGAACGAGTTGGCGCGGTCGGCGCGCAGCCGGGCGAGGTGGGCGCCCATGGAGGCGACGCCGCCGACGGTGTACGTGCGTCCCCCGTTCCCGGCGATGGTGGCGTTGGTGCCGGGGGCGGCCTGGAGGTAGCCGTGCAGGTCGGTGATGTTGAGGAGCTGGACGTCGACGTATTCGACGGCGGAGGCGGCGTCGCGCGCGTGCTCGGTGGCGTGGGCGGGGACCCCGGTGGCGAAGGTGGCTGCGGCGGTCCCCAAGGCGGTGAGGAAACCCCGCCGCCCGAGGTGGTGTGAACTCAGGTCCGGATACGTGCTCTTGGAGTGCGAGTGCCTCGTCACGGGGGAATGGTCCCGCCGGGCGGAGCCGGTGTCGACGCGCCGGGCCGTACGCCTGCGGCGGGCCCGGATGGCGGGGCGGCGGGGCCGGTGGCAGCCTGGAGGAGCGGGGGCGTGAAAGGGGAGGTGGATCTCCTTGAGCAGGCACGTTTCACTCATCCGAACCGCACGGACCCTGGCCGTGGCCGGAATCCTGTCGGCGGCACTCGTACCGGTCTCGGCGGCGCCGGCGACGGCCGCCACATGCGATGCTGCGGCCGCTGCCCGGGCGCCGACCAGCAGCAACGACAGCGCCGCACGGAACGCGGTGATCTGCCTCATCAACGCCCAGCGCACGCAGCGGGGGCTGCCGGCCCTCACCGTGAACCAGGCCCTGACGAATGCGGCGCAGCAGCACTCGGCGGCGGCCGTGCAGCTGAAGTGGTGGGGCCCGGGCAAGGATTCGCACACCAACCCGCAGACCGGTTCGACACCGGGGACCCGGATCAAGGCCGCGGGCTACTGCCCGAACCCCAGGTCGTGGGGCTACGCCGAGATCACGTACACGGGCTGGGGCGGCTCGGCGGGCACTCCGAACGCCGCGGTCAACTGGTGGGTGAACGTGAGCACGTACGGCCACCGTGAGCGCGTCCTCGACCCGTCGATGCGGGAGATCGGCGCCTGGGCCCAGCCGGGCGCGGCGGACCGCGCCGGAGCCGGCGCGAGCCAGGCCGGCACCTACGTCGTGACGTTCGGCCGCTGCCAGCAGTGACCGGCTCGCCGGGCGCGAACACCCGGTGGCTTCCGTACTCGCCTCCGGCGGGCCCGGTGAGGACGTGCACCCGCTGGGGATTCCGGTTCACGGCCCGGGCTGGCTCGCACGGCATCCGCACGGTTCACCGGATCGGGTGCCGCAGGAAGTCCAGCAGCAGGGCCGTCGTGTCCCGCGGGCGTTCCAGGGACGGGAGGTGGCCCGCCCAGGGGAGTTCCAGGTGGCGGGCGCCGGGGATGCGGTGCGCGAGGTCGGCGGCGATGTCGCGGAAGTCCTCGACGTCGTGGGCGCCGCCGATCGCCAGGGTCGGGGCGGCGACGGCCCCGAGGTCGATCTCGTGCTCCGGGAGCTCGTGGCGCCCCTCCGCGGTAAGTGCCACGTCGAAGGTGCGGCGCTGCATGGTCCGTACGAGCGCGCGCGCCTCCTCGTCCGCCGACGGGCCGAGCCAGGTGTCCACCATCAGCTCCACCGCCCCCGCGACGTCCCCGGCCTCCAGCAGCGCGTCCTCCGCGTCGGCGACCTTCTGGAGGGCTGGGCCGCGCTGCTGGGCGGGGACGGCGGAGCAGAGCAGGGCCAGTGCGGACACCCGCTCCGGGTGCAGGGACGCGATCCCCAGGGCGACGCGGCCGCCGTACGAGGACCCGGCGAAGGCGGCCCGTTCGATGCCGAGGGCGTCCAGCAGGTCGAGTACGTCGTCCGCATCGCGGTAGGGGGCGACGGCCGGCGGCGAGTCCCCACAGGTACGGAAGTCGGCCCGGACGACCCGGAATCCGGCCTGTGCGAGCGGGCCCCACTGCGGCTCCCACATCCGGCGGTCGCAGACGGAGGAGTGGAGCAGGACCAGCGCCGGGCCGTCCGCCGGGCCGGCGACGTCATGCGCAAGGAGGGGGTTCACGGGGTTCTCGGGAGTCATGGGGGTCACGGGGTTCATGGGGGCATCCTGTCCGACATGCGGGCCAACCGCCCCTGGATATGCGGCAGCCGATCCGCTGTCAGAGGGCCCCCTTACGCTCCTGGTCATGGGAATGGTGACCTTCGTCGACGAGACGACAGCGGGCGGCCGGGGCGACGGCTGGGAGTTCGAGGTGGCCGAGGAGCGGCTCGCGCTGCGCGAGCTGATCCGGCGGCGGGTGTTCCAGGAGGTCGCCGAGCGGCGCGCCGCCGCCCTCGTGCCGCTGAGGGACCGGCCCGATGCCCGCGAACAGGCCGAACTCGCGCTCACCGCCTTCGGGCGCAACGGGTTCCTCGTGCTCGTCGGGGACCGCCAGGTCACCGATCTCGACGAGGTCGTCGACCTGCCGCTCGGCACGGAGGTCACGTTCCTGAAGCTCGTCGCCCTGGTGGGTGGCTGACATGGCCGGGAGCAGGAAGACCGACAACGGCTACGCGGACGCCGTCCACCGCGCCCTGGATGAGGAGGACGCCGCCGAGCTCGCCACCACGCTGCTGAAGGCCGCCGTTCACTACAGCGGCCACTGGGGCCACGGGGAGGCGGCCGAGGTGATCGGCGCCGTCCGCGCCCGGCCGGTGGAGTTCCGGCAGCGGCTCGTGGACCGGCTGGCCGACACCTTCCGCTCCCTCGCGGAGGACTCCCGGGCCCGGGTGAACGCGCTGGCCCTCATCGCCGCCGCCGGACGGGACCTGCCCGGGGGCGACCCGCTCCCCGCCGAACGGCTGGGCAAATTCGCGGAGCTCGGCCGGATGGGGCAGGTCAACTACTGCGGATGGGCGCCGGAGCTGGTGCTCGCCGAGCTGGACGCGGGCCGCACGGTACCGCCGGCCGCTGTCGCCACCCTGCGCCGAAGCGCCCTGGTCGCGTACGGCTACAAGCCGGTCATCGCGCTCGCCGCGCGGCTGACGGAGCCCGTGCTCAACGTCGGGGAAGCCTGGTCGGACCGGGCGATGGCGGACGGGGAGCGCTGGCACGCCCTCCTCGCGCACGCGGCGACCGCGAAGGCCACCAAGCCCAGCGGCACATGGGAGAAGACCGGCCGGGCGCTGATCGGGGAAGCCGGGGAGGACGCCGTACGCGAGCAGCTGCTCGGCTGGCTCCGGCTCGTCGGCGCGCCCCGCACCCTCGCCCTCGACGAGGAGCGGTACGGGCCGAACCCGAACGAGATGTGGGACGCGTACAACGCCAACGCGCTGCGCGGACTGGCCTGGCTGCTGTCCTTCCTGCCCCCGCACCCGGACATCGCGCGGGCGCTCGGCGCGCTCGTCGAGAGCTCGCTGCGCAAGGTCGCGGGACTGGGCCCGCGGGGCCCCAAGGTCGCCAACGCGGGAGTCACCGCCCTGTCCCGCATCGACAGCGAGGCCGCCCTCGCCGAACTGGCCCGGCTCGCCACCCGCGTGACGTTCAAGGGAACCCTCAAGATGCTGGACTCCGCCCTTGAGGCGCGGGCCAGCGCGCTCGGACTGGGCCGGGAGGAGATCGAGGAGCTCGCCGTGCCCGCGTACGGGCTGACGTCCGTCGGGCAGGCCGAGTACGCCCTGGGCGCCACCACCGCCCTCGTGGAAGTCCGCGGCCCCAAGGCGGTGCTCTCCTGGCGCGGCGCCACGGGCAGGGCGGTCAAGAGCGTGCCGGCGGCCGTGCGCCGCGACCACGCCGAGGAGCTCAAGGAGCTCAAGGCAGCCGTCAAGGACATCGACAAGATGCTCGGCGCGCAGGCCGAGCGGCTGGACCGGCAGTTCCTCGCCCGGCGCAGCTGGACGTACGCGCAGTGGCGCGAGCGGTACGTCGACCACCCCCTGGTCGGCACCCTCGCCCGCCGCCTGCTGTGGGTGGTGGACGGCATCCCGGTCGGCTTCGCCGACGGCGAGCTGCGCACCCTCGCCGACACCCCGGTCACGGCGGGCGCCGAAGTGACGCTCTGGCACCCCGTCGACCGGGAGCCGGCCGAGGTCGCGGCCTGGCAGGACTGGCTCGAACGGTACGGCATCACCCAGCCGTTCAAGCAGGCCCACCGCGAGGTGTACCCGCTCACCGACGCCGAGCTCCGCACCGGCACGTACTCCAACCGGTTCGCCGCGCACTACCTGCGCCAGCACCAGTTCCACTCGCTGGCCGCCGTCCGGGGCTGGCGCAACACGCTGCGCCTGGCCGTCGACGACAGCGCGCCGCCCGCCGTGCGCGAGCTGCCCCAGTGGGGGCTGCGGGCCGAGTACTGGATCGAGGGCGACAGCGGGGACGGCAGCTACGAGGACATCACCGACTCGGGCAGCTTCCTGCGGCTGTGCACCGACCAGGTGCGCTTCTACCCGATCGGCGCCCCGCCGAACATGGCCCACGCCTGCGGCGGCGAGTACACGATGTGGCTCCGCGGCGGCGAGGACCCGGTCGACCCGCTGCCGCTGGCCGAGGTACCCGCGCTCGTGCTCAGCGAAGTCCTGCGCGACGTCGACCTGTTCGTCGGGGTGGCCAGCGTCGGCAATGACCCGGCCTGGCAGGACGGCGGCCCCGCGGGCCGCTTCCGCGACTACTGGACCTCGTACGGATTCGGCGAGCTGAACCAGAGCGCCGAGACCCGCAGGCTCCTGCTGGAGCGGCTGGTCCCGAGGCTGGCCATCGCCGACCGGTGCCGGATCGAGGGGCGGTTCCTGCACGTGCGGGGCGAGCTGCGCACGTACCGGATCCACCTCGGGTCGGGGAACATCCTCATGGACCCGGGCGACCAGTACCTGTGCATCGTCCCGGCGGGGCGCACGGCCTCCGGGACGGAGACCGGCTACCTGCCCTTCGAGGGGGACCGGACGCTCGCCCTGATCCTCAGCAAGGCGATGATGCTGGCGGACGACACCGGCATCACCGACCAGACGATCACCCGTCAGATACTGAGGGAACGGGCGTAGTTGATCTGCTGCATCACCCACGGGTAGGTGCTCGCGTCGACCGCCGGGATCATCGTGGAGTGGTGGCGGCCGCCGCTGGTGACCGTGACCTGGATGTAGCCGGTGGTGGTCTTCTCCTTCATGAGGAGGAAGAGCAGGCCGAGCAGGCAGAACAGGAAGAAGATGACCGCGAGCACGATGGCGTGCGCCGGGATCTTCGTCTCGGTGCGGGAGAGGTCCGAGGCGTTCCACATCGCGCCCTTGAGCGGCATCGGGCCCGAGGGGGTCATGATCTGGTCCCCGGCGATGGTGATGTCGCCGAGGGCGAGGCCGGAGCCGCCGTAGCCCGCGGGCTGCCCGGGCGGCATCATCGGGGGCTGCCCGGGGGCGGGGATGCCGGCGCCGCCCATGGTCGGCTGGTATCCGGGCGCGGGCGGGGTGTCCTGGGGGTATCCGTATCCCGGCGCGGGCGGCTGGGCCGGGTACCCGTACCCGGGGGTCCCGGGCGTCGCCGGATACCCCTGGGGATAGCCATAACCGGGGCCGCCCGGGGCCCCGTTGTCACCTGAGTACGGATTCGGCTGCTGCTCGCTCATGCGCTCGATCTTTCCACAGCCACGCCCCGACTCGTACCCGGATCAGGCGAGGTCGTTCTCTTCGCTCCCGGGCGTGCGCCGCGCCGCCGCGAGCACGGCCTCGACGTCCAGGGTCACCTTGGCGCCGATGGACTCGGGGAGGGTGACGAGCTCGCCCGGAGCGTGGATGCGGTGGGAGCCGTACCCGTCGGCGACCGGGTCGGTGAGTACGTGCAGACGGTAGTGCTTGCGGTCGACGACCACGTAGACAGGGACCTTGGCGTCGGCGTACGCGGCGACCTTGTCGCGCAGGTCGGTCCGGTAGTTGCTGGACGTGACCTCCAGGACCAGCCGGAAGGCGACCGGGTCGTAGCTGTTGTTCTCGACGAGGTGGTCCTCGTAGTCGGCGTCGACCACGGAGAGATCGGGGATGGCGTAGTCCTCACGCCCACTGGGGAGCCAGATGCCGATGGCCTGGAGCACCCGCGACTCCTGGCCGTGCAATCCCACCGCGAGGAAGGGAATCATGAGGTCGGTCAGGGCCTCGGCGTGGGCGCCGTCGGCTGGTGGTGACACGAGGATCTGGCTTCCGATGATCTCGACACGGGCGCCCGGGTTCTGCTCCATGAGCCGGTTGGCCATGTCGATGAGCGGCCGTTCGCCCTGGGGCCGCTCAGCGGGTGCTGCGGACATTGCGTGCCTCCCGTGGGCTGCTGTCGAGAGCATCATCGTAGGACCGAGCGGGCTCCCGGCGCCGGGTACGGCCCGCTCACCCGAACGGGCGAGGGCCCCGACCCCCGGTGGAAACCGGGGAGCGGGGCCCTCGTACGAGCGCGGACGCGCCGGGAATCAGAAGCGGCGCGTGATCAGCGCGCGCTTGACTTCCTGGATCGCCTTCGTGACCTCGATGCCGCGGGGGCACGCGTCGGTGCAGTTGAAGGTCGTGCGGCAGCGCCACACGCCGTCCTTGTCGTTCAGGATCTCCAGCCGCTGCTCGCCGGCCTCGTCACGCGAGTCGAAGATGAAGCGGTGGGCGTTGACGATCGCCGCCGGGCCGAAGTACTGCCCGTCGTTCCAGAACACCGGGCACGACGAGGTGCACGCCGCGCACAGGATGCACTTCGTGGTGTCGTCGAACCGCTCGCGGTCCTCCGCCGACTGCAGGCGCTCGCGCGTCGGCTCGTTCCCGTTGGTGACGAGGAACGGCATGACGTCGCGGTACGCCTGGAAGAAGGGCTCCATGTCGACGACAAGGTCCTTCATCACGGTGAGGCCCTTGATGGCCTCGACCGTGATCGGCTTCTCCGGGTTGATGTCCTTGATCAGCGTCTTGCAGGCGAGCCTGTTCTTGCCGTTGATCCGCATCGCGTCGGAACCGCAGATGCCGTGCGCGCACGACCGGCGGAACGTCAGCGTGCCGTCGAGGTCCCACTTGATCTTGTGGAGACCGTCGAGCACGCGCTCCTTCGGGTCGATCTCGATCTGGAAGTCCTGCCACTGCGCCTCGTCCGAGATCTCGGGGTTGAAGCGGCGGATCCGGAAGGTGACCGTGATGTACGGGGAGGCCGCTGCCGCCTCTTCCATCTTGTCCGTCTTGGACAGGGTCGGGGTAGCCATCAGTACTTACGCTCCATCGGCTGGTAGCGGGTCGTCACGACCGGCTTGTAGTCGAGCCGGACCGAGTCCGAGCCATCGGCTCCGACCTCGCGGTACGCCATGGTGTGGCGCATGAAGTTGACGTCGTCGCGGTTCGGGTAGTCCTCGCGGTAGTGACCGCCGCGGGACTCCTTGCGCGCCAGCGCGGACACGGCCATGACCTCGGCCAGGTCGAGCAGGTTGCCCAGCTCGATGGCCTCCAGCAGGTCCGTGTTGAAGCGCTTGCCCTTGTCCTGGACGGACACGTTCTTGTAGCGCTCGCGCAGCTCCGCGATCTTCTCGACCGCGGTCTTGATGGTCTGCTCCGTACGGAAGACCATCACGCAGGCGTCCATCGTCTCCTGGAGCTCCAGGCGCAGGTCGGCGACCCGCTCCTTGCCCGTGGAGTTGCGCAGGTGCTCGACGAGGTCGATGACCTGCTGCGCCGGGTTCTCGGGGAGCTCGACGTAGTCGTTCTCCTGCGAGTACTTGGCCGCGGCGATGCCCGAGCGCTTGCCGAACACGTTGATGTCCAGCAGCGAGTTGGTGCCGAGGCGGTTGGCGCCGTGCACGGAGACGCAGGCGACCTCGCCGGCCGCGTACAGGCCCGGGACGACGGTGGTGTTGTCCGCCAGGACCTCACCCTCGACGTTCGTCGGGATGCCGCCCATGGCGTAGTGCGCGGTGGGCTGGATCGGGATCGGGTCCGTGTACGGCTCGATGCCCAGGTAGGTGCGCGCGAACTCGGTGATGTCCGGGAGCTTCGCGTCGAGCTGCTCCGGCGGCAGGTGCGTCAGGTCCAGGTACACGTGGTCACCGGCCGGACCGCAGCCGCGGCCCTCGCGGATCTCGGTGTAGATGGAGCGCGAGACGACGTCACGGGACGCGAGGTCCTTCATGACCGGCGCGTACTTCTCCATGAAGCGCTCGCCGTCCTTGTTGCGGAGGATGCCGCCCTCACCGCGGGCGCCCTCCGTCAGCAGGATGCCCATGCGCCAGATGCCCGTCGGGTGGAACTGGAAGAACTCCATGTCCTCCAGCGGCAGGCCGCGGCGGTAGCAGGCCGCCTGGCCGTCACCCGTGAGGGTGTGCGCGTTCGAGGTCACCTTGAAGAACTTGCCGGTGCCGCCGGAGGCGTAGATGACGGCCTTGGCCTGGAACACGTGGATCTCGCCGGTGGCGAGCTCGTACGCGACCACACCGGCCGACTTCTTGACGCCGTCCTCCTCGACGAGGAGCTGGTCCAGGACGTAGAACTCGTTGAAGAACTCCACGCCCTCCTTGACGCAGTTCTGGTACAGCGTCTGGAGGATCATGTGGCCGGTGCGGTCCGCGGCGTAGCAGGACCGGCGGACCGGGGCCTCGCCGTGGTTGCGCGAGTGGCCGCCGAAGCGGCGCTGGTCGATGGTGCCGTCCGGCGTGCGGTTGAACGGCAGGCCCATCTTCTCCAGGTCGAGGACGGCGTCGATGGCCTCCTTCGCCAGGATCTCGGCGGCGTCCTGGTCGACCAGGTAGTCACCGCCCTTGACCGTGTCGAAGGTGTGCCACTCCCAGTTGTCCTCCTCCACGTTCGCCAGCGCGGCGGCCATGCCGCCCTGCGCGGCGCCCGTGTGGGAGCGGGTGGGGTAGAGCTTCGTCAGCACGGCGGTGCGGCTGCGCTTCGTCGACTCGATGGCGGCACGCATGCCCGCGCCACCTGCGCCGACGATGACGGTGTCGTACTTGTGGATCTTCATCTTGTTTCGCCTCAGCCCCGTTGCCTAGCGGATGTTCGGGTCGAAGGTGAAGATCACCAGCGTGCCCAGAAGGATGGTGAACACCGTGGCGGTGTAGAGCAGGCCCTTCAGCCACAGCCGCGTGTTGGCGCGCTCCGCGTAGTCGTTGATGACGGTACGCAGACCGTTGGCGCCGTGCAGCATGGCGAGCCACAGCATCAGCAGGTCCCAGACCTGCCAGAACGGGGACGCCCAGCGGCCGGCCACGAAGGCGAAGCCGATCTTGGAGACGCCGCCGTCCAGCACGAGCTGGATCAGCAGGTGGCCGAGCACGAGCACGACGAGGACGATGCCCGAGAGGCGCATGAACAGCCAGGCGGCCATCTCGAAGTTGCCGCGGGTCGAGCGGGGCGTCTTGCCCGTGCGCTTGCGCGGGGCCTCGATGTACGGCGCCGGGTTGTCGACGTCGTAGAGGCTCACGCCCTCCACGTCGCCGATGGCCTGGGCGGAAGAAGTGTCAGAAGACATGGGTGTCACTTCCCGAACAGTTCGGCAGCTGCGTGGCCCAGGACGGGGTACAGGGCCCCGATCATCAGGATGATCCAGACGATCATGACGCCCCAGAGCATCTGCTTCTGGAGACGGGGGCCCTTGGACCAGAAGTCCACGGCGATCACACGGAGACCGTTGAGCGCGTGGAAGAGGATGGCGGCCACGAGGCCGTACTCCAGCAGCGCGACGATCGGAGTCTTGTAGGTAGCCACGACATCGTCGTACGCCTCGGGGGAGACGCGGACGAGAGCGGTGTCGAGGACGTGTACGAACAGGAAGAAGAAGATGAGGACGCCGGTGACTCGATGAGCCACCCAGGACCACATTCCTTCCCGGCCGCGGTACAACGTTCCAGCCGGCACGGAAAACCCTCCGGAAGCGGGGCGGGGGCCAGCCGGCTTCTTTGTCGGTCGGGCCCGGCCGGGTACGGTCCTCCGGCCCCGGACATCGTAGCGACGCTTTGTCGGTTCCCTCGCGCCGGGTCCATCGGTGTGATCAAACAGGCACGGACGGACTATCCCACAGGGGCGAATAGCCCGGAATTCGCAGCGGATACCCCGTCTGGGGAGGTCAGCCAATGTGTCAGGTCGGCGAGCCGCGCCTGGGCGAGGCGGCGCAGCTCGTCCGCGGAGATCGACCGCTCCTCGTCCGCCTCCAGCTCCATGCGGCGCCGGATCGCGGCCAGCAGCTGGTCCGCCTGCTCCTCCGGCGGGTGCCCGGCCAGGCAGATCACGAACGCGTGGCCGAACTTGCGCTCGTACTCCGCGTGCGCGGCGTCGAGCGCCAGCAGGGCCGCGTACGAGGCCCCGTGGTCCAGCTCCACCGGGAACTCCGAGGCCAGCGCCTCGCTCAGGTCCGCCTGGGAGAGGTCGTACGAGGCCTCGTCGGCGGCGGCGAGTAGCGCGCCCGGATCCGGGTACGGGCGGTGCACGGCCACCCGCTGCGCCCAGCGCCGGCTCCCGCAGCAGTGCAGCAGCACGGCCTCGGCGGCTTCGGGGGAGAGGGCGTTGAACCGCGCCAGTCCGGAGCCGGAGGAGGGATCGGAGCTGCCGCGGGCCTGTGCCGGAAGGTGGCTGGACAGCGGGGGGCTCCTCGGGGCGTGGCGCGGGTGTACCGCCACGCTAGCGACGCGGGGCCGGGTGTGTCGTACCGATCCGAGGTTTTCACCCGGAAGTGAGCCGAAAGGATGACGTGTGCGGCGGGGAAACAGCCTGGTGGGGAAGAGAGGAAGACGACCGAGGCCGCCACCCCCCACAGGAGAGGCCCCGGTCGCCGTCCGTACGGGCTCGTGCGACAAGCCCGTACCCCTGTCAGCGCCGCGAGTGCGTTTTGTGTCACACCCCGCTTCGCGCACGAGTGGTTGCTCCCCGTACAACTCGTGGACGAAGGTACTTGAAAGCCGTAACGTGCTGATTTGCGCCACAGGTACAGGACAGTGAAACGGTTGGGGACTTTGCTGGGGGACGACGCGGAGCTGACCACCGCGGTGCTCGCGGCACAGGGCGGCGACGAAAGCGCTTTCCGTACTGTGTACCGCGCCGTGCACCCGCGCCTGCTCGGATACGTACGCACGCTCGTCGGGGACGGCGACGCGGAGGACGTGACCTCGGAGGCGTGGCTGCAGATAGCCCGCGACCTCGACTCCTTCACAGGTGACGCCGACCGCTTCCGCGGCTGGGCCGCACGCATCGGCCGCAATCGGGCCCTCGACCACATCCGCATGCGCGGACGCCGCCCCGCCATCGGCGGCGACGAGACCGAGCTGACGGGCCGCGCCGCGGACAGCGACACCGCCGGCGAGGCGATGGAGGCCCTGTCGACCGGCCTGACCATGGCGCTGATCGCCCAGCTTCCGCAGGACCAGGCCGAGGCCGTGGTGCTCCGGGTCGTCGTCGGCCTCGACGCGAAGAGCGCGGCCGAGACCCTGGGCAAGCGGCCCGGGGCCGTCCGCACCGCGGCCCATCGCGGCCTGAAGAAACTGGCCGAGCTGCTCGGCCCGGACGGCGGCTTCGCGCCGGAACCGGATCCGGGCTCGGATCCCACGGGCGCGGTCGGCCATAATGCCGGTGGCCAGGCGCGGGACGACGGGGGCGGGAGGGATCTCGACGCCGTACCCGCTCAGCGCGGCCGGGGCGGTGGTCTCGTACAGCAAACCGGTGTGACGCATTCACGTTGGCGGACGCAGAAGGACATGTGATGGCCGACGAGCGCAACAGGTGGCTGGACCAGGCCGCGGCGGAACGAGTGCTGCGCGGCCGCCCGGCCGTACCTGGCGGCGACCGGAGCGCCCGCGAAGCGGAGGCCCGGCTCAGAGCCGCCCTCGACATGCTGGCCGGGCCGCAGCCCTGCGCCGGGGTGGAACTGCCCGGCGAGGCCGCCGCGGTGGCCGCCTTCCGCGCGGCGCGCGCCGGGGCCGGGGCTTCGACGCTCTCCGGGGCGCCGGCGGCGTCCGGGGTGTCCGCTCCGGCCGGCGGCGACACCTCACCCCTCGTGGAACTCGGCAGGATCCTCCCCCTCGCAGCCCCCGTGGCCGCGGCCCGGCGCAGCCGCCCGGTGCGGTTCGGGCTCGTCGCCGCGCTGGCCGGCGTCGCCGTCGGAGGCTTGGCGGTCGCCGCGGGGGCCGGTCTGCTGGACCGGAGCACGCACGACTCGGCGGGTCCCGTACCGGCGGTGTCCCTCAGTGCCGACGAGAACCCGACACCGCCCGGCGACACCGGCGGGCGGAGCCCGGGGCCGCAGCTGCGGCCCACCCCCTTCCGGGGCGCCGACGGAGTGCAGGCCACCCCGGGCGGCGGGGCGACCCCCGGCGGCACGGACTCGGGCGGACAGCAGGGGTTCGGAACCGGAACGGGAACAGGCCCCGACGCGGCCTCCGGCGGCGACGCCGACAAGGGTGGCAGCGACGGCGGAGCCGCGAAGGACGGCAAGGACGCGCTGGAGGGCGGGACCACCCTGCTGAAGGACGCCGACAAGCAGACCCGCCTCAGGGCGGTGGACCTGTGCGAGGCCTACCGGTCGGGGGAGATGAACGCGGACCGCCGCGACAAGCTCTCGAAGCTGGCCAAGGGCCTCGCCCGCATCCCGCGCTTCTGCGAGGAACTGCTCGACGGGCCGGCCAGGAGCACCACTCCGACCATTCCGCGCGGTTCGGAGACCGGGGGCGACGTACTCAAGGCGCCGACGCTCGCTCCGGCCAGTCCGGGCATGTCCGCGCCCGTGCGCCTGCCGTCGCGCTGAAAGTCCGAAAGTCCGAAGGTCCGACGACTGTTTCCGGCCATCCTTCGGGTGGTCTTGGGGCGGTCCGTACGGGCTCACCGTGCAGGTTCCGGCCGTCGGCATGAACGGGCTGTAACACTTTTCGAACCTGCGGCGCAGTACATATCGAGCCGACTGGTCATCGGCCGCGCATGAGCCGGGGTTCCCCCCGTACCCCTGGGCTCTGCGCACCCGGCGCGGGCAGGGTTCGTTCCCCCGGCCCTGCCCGCGCCCTTTACTTCACCGACCGGATCACCGGAGTCACCGGGATCGCCGGCACCGCCCGGCCGCCGGGGATCACCAGTAGACGACGACCTTGTCGCCGACCTGCACCTGCTCGAACAGCGACGCGAGCTTGCCCTTGTCGCGGACGTTCACACAGCCGTGCGAGGCGCCGGCGTAACCGCGGGCCGCGAAGTCGGCCGAGTAGTGCACCGCCTGGCCCTGGCTGAAGAACATCGAGTACGGCATCGGCGTGTGGTAGATCGTCGACGTCCAGTCCTTGGCCTTCCACTCCACCTTGAACTGGCCCTCGCGGGTCGGGGTGTTCTCGGAGCCGAAGCGGACGTCCATGGTGGAGATGATCTTGCCGTCGATCATCCAGGCGAGCGTGCGGCTCTCCTTGCTGATGCACATCACGCGGCCCGTCATGCAGCGCGGGTCCGGGGCGTCGACCTCGTTGACGGTCGGCGGGCGCAGCTCGTCGGCGGTGGGCTTCTTGCTGACGCTCTGGATCTTCTTCCAGGTGGCTTCGTCGACCGCGCCCGAGGCCGTGAGGCCGTTCTTCGACTGGAAGGACTTGACCGCGGCGGTCGTCTTCGAGCCGTAGAAGCCGGTCGGGGCGACCGTCATGTACTTGAGCTGCTTCAGGCGGGCCTGGAGCTCGCGCACCTGCTCGCTCTCGTCGCCGTTCGCCATGATGGCCTTGACCGTCGGCGACGGGGAGGCGGACGCGGACGGCGAGGCCGACTGCGAGGCGGACGCCGAGGGCGAGGGGGAGGCGTCGGCGGGCTTGTCGTCCGTCGACGGAGAACTCTCGGGGGTGGAACCCGCCGCGGACGCGGACGGAACCTTGGAAGCGGAGCCGGCCGGCTCCGTCTTCTGGGGCCCGCAGGCGGTCGCGGCGAGCGCGACGGCGGTGGCCACCCCGAGCGTGCGGATTATGACTCTCTGGCGATGCATTGCAGTCCCCCGATTTCTACGTCGTGTATGTAGGTGATGCCTGACGGGCGTGGACAGTTGCAGACAGTCCAGGGATGTTGCGCCATTGTGACCAGCGGCCGTCAGACGACAGCCGGAGCCGCCGCGGGGAGTTGTATCAGCCCCGAGCCCATTTGCTCCATGGAGGGTTTGGTCACATGGCCAGTACCGAGAGCGGGATTCCGATCGAACCTGTGTATAGGCCGGGGGATCTGACGAGGTGGAATCCCGGGGACAAACTGGGTGAACCGGGGGCGTATCCGTACACGCGCGGTGTCTACCCGACCATGTACACCGGCAAGCCGTGGACCATGCGGCAGTACGCCGGCTTCGGGACGGCGGCCGAGTCCAACGCCCGCTACCGGCAGCTCATCGCCGGCGGCGGCACCGGTCTCTCGGTCGCCTTCGACCTCCCGACGCAGATGGGCCACGACTCCGACGCGCCGCTCGCGCACGGCGAGGTCGGAAAGGTCGGCGTCGCCGTCGACTCCGTCGACGACATGCGGGTGCTCTTCGACGGGATCCCGCTCGACCGGGTCTCCACTTCCATGACGATCAACGCCCCGGCGGCGCTGCTGCTCCTCATGTACCAGCTGGTCGCCGAGGAGCACGGGATCGCGGGCGCGCAGCTGACCGGGACCGTGCAGAACGACGTGCTCAAGGAGTACATCGCGCGGGGCACGTACATCTTCCCGCCCGAGCCCTCGCTCCGGCTGACCGCCGACACCTTCCGGTACTGCAAGGCCGAGATCCCCCGCTGGAACACCATCTCCATCTCCGGCTACCACATGGCCGAGGCCGGGGCCTCGCCCGCGCAGGAGATCGCCTTCACACTGGCGGACGGGATCGCGTACGTACGCACCGCGCTGGCCGCCGGGATGGAGGTCGACGAGTTCGCCCCGCGCCTCTCCTTCTTCTTCGTCTCCCGCACCACGCTGCTGGAGGAGGTCGCGAAGTTCCGGGCCGCGCGCCGGATCTGGGCCCGGGTCATGCGCGAGGAGTTCGGGGCCCGGAACCCGAAGTCGCTGATGCTGCGCTTCCACACCCAGACGGCCGGGGTCCAGCTGACGGCGCAGCAGCCCGAGCTGAACCTCGTACGGGTGGCCGTGCAGGCGCTGGCGGCGGTGCTGGGCGGCACCCAGTCGCTGCACACCAACTCCTTCGACGAGGCGATCGCCCTGCCGACGGAGAAGGCGGCGCGCCTCGCGCTGCGGACCCAGCAGGTGCTCGCGTACGAGACGGACGTGCCGCACACCGTCGATCCCCTCGCGGGCTCGTACGCGGTGGAGCGGATGACGGACGAGGTCGAGGAGGCGGCGCTCGCGCTGATGCGGCGGGTGGAGGACCTGGGCGGGGCGGTGGCCGCCATCGAGGCCGGCTTCCAGAAGGGGGAGATCGAGCGGAACGCGTACCGCATCGCGCGGGAGACGGACGGCGGCGAGCGCGTGGTGGTCGGGGTCAACCGCTTCACCCTGGAGCAGGAGGAGCGGTACGAGCCGCTGCGCGTCGACCCGGAGATCGAGAACCGGCAGCGGCAGGCACTGGCGGCCCTGCGCGCGGAGCGCGACGGCGAGGCGGTGGCGGCAGCGCTGAGCGCCCTGCGCGAGGCGGCGGCGGGCACGGCCAACGTGCTCTACCCCATGAAGGAGGCCCTGCGCGCCCGCGCCACGGTGGGCGAGGTCTGCAACGCCCTGCGGGAGGTGTGGGGGACGTACGAGCCGACCGATTCCACATGGTGAAATACGAGCGACGACAGGTGCGTCCTCATGGGACACTCCTGCTCATGCTGGGTGTCACCGATCTGCCGACCTATCTCGTCGGGCTCATATTGATCATTTTGCTGCCGGGGCCGAACTCGCTGTACGTGCTCTCCGTCGCGGCGCGCCGCGGGGTGCGGACCGGGTACAAGGCCGCCGCCGGGGTGTTCACCGGCGACGCCGTGCTGATGGTGCTCGCCGCAGCCGGGGCGGGGGCGCTGCTCCAGGCCAGTCCGGTGGCCTTCGGCATCGTCAAGCTGCTCGGCGCCGGGTACCTGACCTGGCTCGCCGTCGGGATGATGCGCGGGGCGTGGGCGCTGTGGCGCTCGCGGGCCGAGCGGGAGGCGGTGGCCGGGGCCCCGGACCAGGGCGAGGGCGCCGAGGGGGAGCGGCCGTACCGCCGGGCGCTGCTGATCAGCCTCTTCAACCCCAAGGCGATCCTGTTCCTCGTCTCCTTCTTCGTGCAGTTCGTGGATCCCTCGTACGCCTACCCGGCGCTCTCGTTCCTGGTGCTGGGCGCGCTGCTCCAGCTCGGCAGCTTCCTGTACCTCACCCTGCTGATCTTCGGCGGGACCCGGCTCTCCGCCGCCTTCCGCCGCCGCAGGCGGCTCTCGGCCGGGGCCACCTCGGCTGCGGGCGTGCTCTTCCTCGGCTTCGCCGCCAAGCTGGCCGTCGGCTAGCCATCGGCCTGCGGTGCAGGCACGGGCGGCGGGCAGCCGTAATCCGTCGAGCGCCCGCAGCCGCCCGACGGCCCCCGCCCGACGGCCCCGGCGCCCCCGCGGCCCCCGCCCCCGCGGCCCGCTCCCGGGGCCCGAGGGGCGGGAACCGGGGCCGCGTCGGCGGTCGCCGTCACCGCGGGCGGGCCGCGCGCAGCCGCTTCAGCCGGCGGACCACGCGGCGGACGGCCGGGCTGTGCGGCAGGAAGGACAGCCGGGCCGGGATGCCGCCGGGCAGCCCGAGGGTGGTCAGCCGGCGGCGCTTGAAGTAGCGCCGGGTCCGGTCGTCCAGGTGGGCGGCGAGGTAGCGCTCGGCCTCGGTGCGGCGCGGGGCCAGGATCTGCGGCTGCATGGTGAACCCGACGGCGGTGAGCAGCCCGGTCAGCCGGGCCGCGTTCTCGTCCGGGCCGGGCGCGGTCCAGCCGGCGACGGCCCCGGCGTCCGCGAGGGCGGGCAGCAGGGCGTCCACCACCGTCAGCGGGATCCGGTTGCTGTTCTGGTACGGGGCGAGGCGGGCCAGTATGGCCTCGGTCCCGGTGCGCGCCACGGGCAGCCCGTACAAGGTGGCGGCCGTCAGCAGCCCGGTGGAGAAGCAGCCGGCGACCAGGGCGGGGCGCAGCCGCTGGTAGAGGGTTTCGGCCAGGACCGGGGTGGCCATGACGGTGAGCCGGGCGCCGAGCCGCTCGGCCTCGGCCTCTGCGCGGCGCGAGTACGCGGCGGGGGCGCTGGGGTGCGGCTTGAAGACGAGCTCGCGGTGGCCGAGGGCGTACGCGCCCCGGACCATCTCCACGTGGAGCTCCTCCTCTTCCTGTGGGGAGAGGAGTTCGAGCGCGGAGAGGTACTGGCCGAGCAGCAGCGCCGGGGCTTCGCCGACCCCGTCCAGCTCGGGCCCGTACGAGGGGAGTTCGGCGAGCACCTTCAGGAACTCGGGGGTCGGGACCAGTTCCGGCCGTACGCCGAACTCGGTGAGCAGCAGCGGTTCCAGACCGGGCACCAGGTCCAGGTGCAGGACGCGGCGCACGCGCATGCCGAGCTGCGGGTCGAGGCGGAAGCGGGTGGGTCCGTAGCTCATCAGCCCGTCGGCGTAGACGTCGACGGCGGCGCCGGGGAACAGCGTGCACAGCGTCCGGGCGGGCGGGACCTGGATGGACTCCACGATGATCTCGACGCGGTCCTCGCCCAGTCCCCAGACCGCCCGGAGCTGGCGCTCCCACAGCGGGACGTCCTCGGCGCGCGGCGCCCAGGCGCTCGGGTGCTGGGGGGCGATGGCGGCGTTCCAGTCGAGCACCTCGTCGAAGCGGGTGCTGAGTGCGGCGAAGCCCGGCATGTCGGCGAGGCCGGGGGAGACCTCGGCGGTGAGGGCGTGGTTGCTGGTGAGCAGGATGCGGCGGCCGGCCGGCGGGAAGCTGCCCGCGTCGATGCCGGCGGCGAGCGTGGCCATCCCGTAGAGGGTGGAGGCCAGGAAGACCTGCGTGCAGGGGACGGTGTTCCGAGTCGCCGTCGGAGTGTGCTGAGCGGCCATCAGAGTGCGGCTCCCGCTCGTGCGGGCCGGCGGCGCAGGCGGCGCAGTACTCCGGCGCGGTCGGCGTCCATCGCGTTCAGGGCCCCGTCCAATACGTCCTGGGGCATGCGTCCGAGTGCGGCCGTACTCATCGAACGGAGTTTCTTGGCCACGGCCGGTTCGTACCTTTCGATGGACCCGATATGGTGCGCGATAATTGCACAATATGTTCGGACGGCTTTGGGGAGCAGAAGATTGCTTTCCCGGTCTTCGGCCGTATCGGCCAGAACCTGGTCGAAAGCCTTGATGAAATCGAGCTGGCGCTCGTCCTTGATCTGCGTGAGCGAGGTGGCGACCCCGCGCCGGTAGAAGATCCCCGGCAGCCCGACCGCGGCGAACGACTCCGCCCCCCGGTGCAGGCGCCAGATCCACGGCCGGTCCTCCGCGGTCCGCAGCCCGTCGGTGAAGTGCAGCAGTCCGCGGTCCAGCAGCCGCCGGTGGTACATGCCGGCCCAGGCGTACGGGTAGTCGACCGAGGTGGCCCGGGAGGAGGGCAGGATCCCGGCGCGCGGGTCGCCGACGACCAGCTGCGGACCGTACGGGACGCGCTGCACGGTACGGGCGCGGCCGGTCACCTGGACATGGTCGTTGCGGACGAAATCGCAGCTCAGGGCCTCGATGGCGGCCAATGTGCGCGCCAGGTGGCCGGGCGCCAGCCAGTCGTCGCCGTCCAGGAACGCGACGTACTCGCCGCGGGCCGCGTCCAGGCCGGTGTTCCGGGCGGTGGCCAGGCCGCCGTTCCGTTCGTGTCTGAGGAGCACCGCCCCCGGCAGCTCGCGCGCCGCCCGCTCCAGGAGTTCGGGCGTGCCGTCCGTCGAACAGTCGTCGACGAGCAGGAACTCGAAATCGTCCCGGGCGTTCAGTTCAAGGCTTTTCAGGGCATCCGGTGCGTATGTCTGCACGTTGTAGAACGGCACGACAACAGAGAGCTTGAGCACCCGCGAGACATTAAGGCGTTGGTCGGCATTCACCATGGCCCGTATGCGGATTCCATGTGAACGAAGCGGGGCGGGCGCGTTAACCGGTGCGGTTTCGCATGACGTAGACGGGTTGTTAACCCGCTGTTGTGCGCTCGTTGGGCCGATCACCGAAATTGCGGAATAGCTTCTGCCGGGTGCCAGCCAGTCATCGCGCAGCATCTCGCAGCCATCCCCGGACCGCCCTCCGCGTCGCCGTACTCGCCGATTCCGATACGCGATGGAAATGGGGCGCACTCACCGCCCGCCGCCTGGCGGCGGAGCCGCACCTCACCGGATTCCTGCTCCGCGGCCGGGCCACCCCGACCGCGCGCCAGCTCGGCGAGGTGGGCGTCCGGGCGGACCGGCTCTCCGAGGTGACCTGCGCACGGTTCCTCGCGGAGATCGAGCGCGAGAAGTACGACGTCGTCGTCCTCGCCCTCGTCGGCGGCGCCGTCCAGGCCGTCCTGCACGGGGTCCGCGCGCTGTGGCCCGAGCCGGCCGAGCGCCCCGTGCTCGTCACCGGGTACGTGGGCGTCGTATACGAGAAGCTCGCCGACGGGCTGCTGCTGCGCCACGGGGCCGACCTCGTCCTCGCCAACTCCCGGTACGACGCCGGACGCTTCCGCGCGGTGTACGAGGGCGTCGGCGCGGACGCCGGGGCCGTCACGCAGACGGCGCTGCCGTTCCTGGACGGAGCGGCCTACGAGGAGGCCGGCTCCGACGCGCACACCGTGGTCTTCGCCGTCCAGCCCTCCGTCCCCGAGAGCCGCGCCGACCGCGCGTACCTGCTGGAGCGGGCCGCCCGGCACGCCCGGCTGCACCCGGAGCGCGAGGTGCTGATCAAGCTGCGCAGCCGTCCCGGGGAGCACACCACGCACCTGGAGGAGCAGCCGTACCAGCGGCTCGCCGAGCGGATCGAGGGCGGGCTGCCCGCCAACTGCCGCCTGGTGTACGGGAACATGGGCGAGGTCCTGGACGGCACGGACCTGCTGGTCACCGTCTCCTCCACGGCCGCCCTGGAGTCCCTGCACCGCGGGATCCCGACGGCGGTCCTCACCGACCTCGGCATCCGCGAGGTGCTCGGCAACCACCACTTCCTCGGCTCGGGCTGCCTGGCCTCCTGGGACCAGCTCGACGCGGGCCTGCTGCCGCAGGGCGACCCGCGGTGGCTGGCCGACCAGGGCGTGACCGGCGCCGAGGGGCCCGCCGCCCCCGACGCCCGCGACCCCGACGCCGACTCCTTCGCCCCCGGCGACTCCTTCGCCGCCGCCCGGGCCCGGCTCGGCGAACTGCTGGACCGCCCGGTGCTCCCCGCCGTCGCCCCCTACTACACGCCGGTCACCGCGCCCGGCTACCTGCCCGGCATCCTGGCCCGCCACCACCTCGCCCCCGACGGGACCCCGCTGCCCGGCGCCGTCCGCGAGAGAGGGGGGGAGTCCCGGCTGCGCCGCCGGCTCCGCTCGCACCTGCGCGAGGCCGCCCGCGGGGCGTACCGGCACGGCGTCCAGCGCGTGGCCCCGATGATCCGCCGGATGGGGGAGCTGTGAGCCCCGACGCCGCCGCGGACGCCGCCGCCCGTCCCGGCGCCCGCCCCCGCCCCCGCGTGCTGGCCGTGATCCCGGCCCGCGGCGGCTCCAAGGGGGTCCCGGGGAAGAACCTCGCCGAGGTGGCCGGAGTCCCGCTCGTCGTACGGGCCGTCCAGGCCTGCCGGGGCGCGGACACCGTCACCGACGTCGTGGTCTCCACCGACGCCGACCCCATCGCCGAAGCGGCCCGCGCCGCCGGGGCCGCCGCGATCCGCCGCCCCGCGGCGATCTCCGGGGACACCGCGAGCAGCGAGGCCGCCGTACTGCACGCGCTCGACGCCTTCGAGGAACTGCACTCCCTCACCGTGGACGTCGTCCTCCTCGTCCAGTGCACCAGCCCCTTCCTGACCTCCTCCGACGTCGAGTCGGTCGCCGCCGCCGTCGCCACCGGCACGGCCGACTCGGCCCTGACCGTCGCCCCGTTCCACGGCTTCCTGTGGCGGGAGGCGGCCGACGGCGCCGGGGCCGGCGTCAACCACGACAAGGCCGTCCGCCCCCGCCGCCAGGACCGCCCCCAGGACCTGCTGGAGACCGGGGCCGCCTACGCCATGGACGCCGCCGGCTTCCGCGGCGCGCGGCACCGCTTCTTCGGGCGCACCCTCCCCGTCGCCACCGACCCCGCACGGGTCCTGGAGATCGACGACCCGCACGACCTCGCGCGCGCCCGCCTCCTCGCCCCCCTCTTCACCTCCCCTCAGCACCCCCACGCACCGAACGAAGGGCCTCAGCTGCCATGACCGCCGCCACCCCCGACTCCCGCCTGCGCACCTTCGGCTCCCGCACCGCCGGCCCCGGCCGCCCCGTGTACGTCGTCGGTGAGATCGGCATCAACCACAACGGCGACCTCGGCAACGGGTTCGCCCTCATCGACGCCGCCGCCGAAGCGGGCTGCGACGCGGTGAAGTTCCAGAAGCGCACCCCGGAGATCTGCACCCCGCGCGACCAGTGGGACATCGAGCGCGACACCCCCTGGGGCCGGATGACGTACATCGACTACCGCCACCGCGTGGAGTTCGGCGAGGCCGAGTACCGCTCCATCGACGAGCACTGCGCCAAGCGGGGCATCGACTGGTTCGCCTCCCCGTGGGACACCGAGGCCGTCGCCTTCCTGGAGAAGTTCGACGTCCCCGCCCACAAGGTGGCCTCCGCCTCCCTCACCGACGACGAGCTGCTGCGCGCCCTGCGCGCCACCGGCCGCACCGTCGTCCTCTCCACCGGCATGTCCACCCCGAGGCAGATCCGCCACGCGGTGGAGGTGCTCGGCAGCGACAACATCCTGCTCTGCCACGCCACTTCGACGTACCCGGCCAAGGCGGAGGAGCTCAACCTGCGGGTGATCAACACCCTGCAGGAGGAGTACCCCAACGTCCCGATCGGCTACTCCGGCCACGAGACGGGCCTGCAGACCACCCTCGCGGCCGTCGCCCTCGGCGCCACCTTCGTCGAACGCCACATCACCCTCGACCGGGCCATGTGGGGCTCCGACCAGGCCGCCTCCGTGGAGCCCGGCGGCCTCGCCCGCCTGGTCCGCGACATCCGCACCATCGAGACCGCCCTCGGCGACGGCGTCAAGCGCGTCTACGACTCCGAGCTCGGCCCCATGAAGAAGCTCCGCCGGGTCCGGGGCGAGCTCGCCGCGGTCTGACCGCCGGTCCGCCCCCCGGTCCGCCCCCCGGTCCGGGCCGCGGTCCGGGCCGCGGTCCGACCCCGCGGCCCGTCCGCCTTCTCCGTCCGCCTTCCCCGCCGGTACGACGCCCCGCCCCGCCCCTGACGAGGAGTACGTGGTGACCCCCTCCGCATCCAGCCTGGCCTTCGTCGAGAGTCCGGTCCAGCTCCTGAACGTGCTGGAGTGGGCGTACGCCGAAGCCGCACCCGCACCGGGCCGTGCCCCGCTGCTCGACGCCGTCCCCAGCCAGCCCAGCCGCGCCGCCGTCCGCGGCCCGGCGTCCGCGGGCGCTCCGCCGACCGCCGGCCCGGGCCCGGCCGACCGCCCGTCCGGAGCGGCCTCCTGGCTGCGGATCGTCGTACTGCCGCCCACCGACCCCATGTCCCGCGGCCAGCTGCGCCGGATGGCGGGGCTGGCCCGGGACGAGGGGTGCGAGGTCGTCTGGCAGGAGGCCCGCGGCGGCCGGCTCGCCCCGCTGAAGGCCCTCGCCGTACTCGCCAAGGACGTGCGCGCGGCCCGCCGGGTCGTCGTCGGCGACCCCTTCTCCCGGTACGTGCAGCTCCTGCTCACCCTCGTACGGGCCGAAGAACTGGTCGTGGTCGACGACGGCACCGCCACCATGGAGTTCGTCGCGCAGACGGCCCGCGGCGAGCGCCTCGTACGCTGGCACCGGGTCGGCGGCGGAGGCCTGCCCGGCCGCGTCCGCGAGCTGGCGTACGCGCCGGTCTCGGCGACCGCCCGGCGCCGTTTCACCCCGGCCGCCGGCACGGGGCGGCGCGTCGAGGTGTTCACCTCGATGCCCGTCACCGTCCACGGCGCGATGACGCTGCGCGTCAACGCGTTCGCATGGACCCGAGCCCGGTTCGGCCCGCCGCGCCTGACCAAGGGCACCGACCTCGTCGGCACCTCCCTCGTGGAGACCGGCGTGGTCGACCCGGCCCGCTACCTGGACGCCGTGCGCGCCCTGACCCTGGAGCACGGAGCCACCCGCTACTTCGCGCACCGCCGCGAGTCCCCGGAGAAGCTGCGCGCGCTCAGCGGGGCCACCGGGCTGGAGATCGTCCGTCCGGACCTGCCGCTGGAGCTGATCGCCCGGCGCGGACCGGTCGGCCGGACGATCGTCAGCTTTCCGTCCACCGTCGTCCACACCCTGCCGTACGCACTGACCGGAACCGGTGTGACCGTCGCCGTATGCGATGTCGACCCGGCCTGGCTCACCGGCTCCGCCTCGCCGCGGGCCCGCAGCTTCCTCGCCGGGGTCACCGAGACCGCCCGTGATGTGCACAGACTGCCTGCCCAGACGGCCTCTGCGGCCGGATGAGCGCGCGAGTTTACCCCCGGGTGCATGCGGTCATGCGTCCAGAGGTCTGGTTTTTTTCCCCTAACGGCATGAACTTTTGGTGATCTACAGCCAGTTGGGCCATTCGTGCGCCTACCCTTCAACGGGTGAACCAGTTGATGTCCCGCGAGTCCCAGACCGCCCTGCCCGGCACGCCTGACCGGCCCGAGCTGCCCGGCAAGATTCCGGACCACCTGCGTGCCGAACTGATCGAGTTCCGCCGGGACTTGCACATGCATCCCGAGCTAGGACACCAGGAGTTCCGCACCACGGCGGCGATCAAGGCCCGGCTGGAGAAAGCCGGCCTGCGGCCCCGCGTGCTGAAGTCCGGAACCGGCCTGGTCTGTGACGTGGGCACCTGGGACGGGGGTCGCCCCATGCTGGCCCTCCGCGCGGACATCGACGCCCTGCCCATTCCGGACGCCAAGACCCACGTGGCGTACCGCTCGACCGCCCCCGACCGCGCCCACGCCTGCGGACACGACGTGCACACCGCCGTCGTCCTCGGCGCCGGCCTGGTCCTCGCCGACCTCGACCGGCAGGGCCTGCTGCCCCGCCCGGTACGGCTGCTGTTCCAGCCCGCCGAGGAGGTCCTCCCCGGCGGAGCCACCGACGCCATCGCGTCCGGCGTCCTGGACGGCGTGGGCCGGATCATCGCGGTGCACTGCGACCCGCGGGTCGACGCAGGGAAGATCGGACTGCGCACCGGTCCCATCACCTCCGCCTGCGACCGGCTGGAGATCGCGCTGGCCGGCCCCGGCGGACACACCGCCCGGCCGCACCTGACCACCGATCTGGTGACCGCCGCCGCCCGGGTCGCCGTCGACCTGCCGGCCGTCCTGTCGCGCCGGATGGACGCCCGTTCGGGCATGTCGATCACCTGGGGCCGGATCGAGGCCGGGCACGCCTGCAACGTCATCCCGATGCACGCCGAGCTCTCCGGGACGATCCGCTGCCTGGACATCAACGCCTGGCACGAGGCGCCCGATCAGATCCACGCCGCGATCGACGAGATCGCCGGGATGCACCGGGCCAAGTCGGAGATCACCTACGTGCGCGGGGTGCCGCCGGTCGTCAACGACCCGGTGGTGACCGAGCTGCTGCGCGAGGCGATGGCGGCCCGGCTCGGCAAGGAGTCGATCGAGGACACCGAGCAGAGCCTCGGCGGCGAGGACTTCTCCTGGTACCTGGAGCACGTGCCCGGAGCCATGGCCCGGCTCGGGGTGCACACCCCGGGCGCGAGCGCCAAGAGGGACCTGCACCGGGGCGACTTCGACGTGGACGAGTCCGCGATCGGGGTCGGCGTGGAGTTCTTCACGGCCGCCGCGCTGCTCGACGGGCGGCGCAGCAGGCCGATCGGATAGAGATCGGGCAAAAATTTGTACAACATCTGAGCGCCTCCCGTCACACCTGTCCAGCCCTTGGTACGCAAGGGCTGGACGCCGGAGGAGTTACCGATCGGTCACTGTCCGATTCACGACGATCCGATAACGACTCATGAACGGCCCTTTAACTGACATCTACGCGCGTTACGATCGCCGCGAAACCAGCGCCGGTCGTGGCGCTTCGGTCAGGTTTTGAAGGAGCCTCCCCTTGCGCCGGATCACCAGGATCGCCACCGTGGGCATCGCGTCCGCGGCGCTGGCCCTCTCGGCCACCGCCTGTGGCGGAAAGAAGTCCTCGGACACCTCGTCCTCCCCGTCCTCCTCCACCGCCTCTGCCGCGAAGTCGATCGCCATCGCGTACGACATCGGCGGCCGTGGCGACCAGTCGTTCAACGACGCCGCCTACGCCGGCCTGCAGAAGGCCGAGAAGGAACTGGGCGTCAAGGGCAGCGAGGCCGAGCCCACCGAGGGCGAGGGTGAGGCCGACAAGGTCCAGCGCCTCACCGAGCTGGCCCGCAAGGGCAACAACCCGGTCATCGGCGTCGGTTTCTCCTACGCCCCGGCCATCAAGAAGGTCGCGCCGAAGTTCCCGAACACCACGTTCGGCATCATCGACGACACCTCCGTCACCGGCCCGAACATCGCCAACCTGGTGTTCAACGAGGAGCAGGGCTCCTACCTGGCCGGCGTCGCCGCGGCCAAGGCCTCCAAGACCGGCACGGTCGGCTTCATCGGCGGTGTCGAGGTTCCGCTGATCAAGAAGTTCGAGGCGGGCTTCACCCAGGGCGTCAAGGACACCAACCCGAACGCCAAGGTGCTGAGCCAGTACCTGACCCAGCCGCCGAACTTCGACGGCTTCTCCAAGCCCGACCTCGGCAAGGCCGCCGCCCAGGGCCAGCTCGACGCCGGCGCCGACGTGATCTACGCCGCCGCCGGTCTCGCGGGCTCGGGTGCCATCGAGGCCACCGCCGGCAAGGGCAAGTGGGCCATCGGTGTCGACTCCGACCAGTACAACCAGGCCGGTCTGTCGAAGTACAAGGACCACATCCTGACCTCGGTCACCAAGGACGTCTCCGACGCGGTCTTCAACGAGATCAAGTCGGTCCAGGACGGCAAGCCGGCCACCGGTGAGATCCGCTACGGCCTGGACAAGAACGGCGTCGGCCTGGCCGACTCCAACCCCGAGTACAAGAAGATGACCGACCTCACCGCCGCCGTGGAGAAGGCGAAGGCCGACATCATCGCGAAGAAGATCACCGTCAAGACCGCTCCGTAAGACATCGTCTGACGTGCGATAAGTGGTCTCCGGGGTCCGGGAAGCGGTCTCTACCGCTCCCGGGCCCCGGCCCTGTTCCGTGTCGCTTGTGGCCAGTTGGTCGCAAGTTTTCACTTTCGACAGTGCTACGCGCGTAGAGGCATCGTGGACGCGATACCGTCCTCCTCCCGCCCACCCGCCCGGCCGATCCTCGCCCTGCCCCCTGCCAACTTGGCTTTCCAGCTCCTTCCGCGCCAAGGAGAGTGCGTCATCAACGCGTCCAGCCCGCCCCCCGCCGTAGAACTTCACGGCATCACCAAGCGCTTCCCCGGCGTCGTCGCCAACAAGGACATCGCGATCACCGTCCGCAAGGGCACGGTCCATGCCCTCATCGGTGAGAACGGTGCCGGCAAGTCGACCCTGATGAAGATCCTCTACGGCATGCAGAAGCCGGACGAGGGCACCATCGCCATCGACGGGGAGCAGGTCACCTTCGCCAACCCCGGCGACGCCATCGCCCGCGGCATCGGCATGGTGCACCAGCACTTCATGCTCGCCGACAACCTCACCGTCCTGGAGAACGTGGTCCTCGGCGGCGAGAAGCTCCACGGCATCGGCGCCAAGGCCCGCAAGAAGATCCTGGAGATCTCGGACGCGTACGGCCTCGGCGTGCGCCCCGACGCCCTGGTCGAGGACCTCGGAGTCGCCGACCGCCAGCGCGTGGAGATCCTCAAGGTCCTGTACCGCGGCGCCCGCACCCTCATCCTCGACGAGCCCACCGCGGTGCTCGTGCCGCAGGAAGTGGACGCGCTCTTCGACAACCTGCGCGAGCTCAAGGCCGAGGGCCTGACCGTCATCTTCATCTCGCACAAGCTGGGCGAGGTGCTGAAGGTCGCCGACGACATCACCGTCATCCGGCGCGGCACCACCGTCGGCACCGCCGACCCGAAGACCGCGACCACCAAGCAGCTCGCCGAGCTGATGGTCGGTGCGGAGCTGCCCTCGCCGGAGACCCGCGAGTCCACGGTGACGACCACCCCGATGCTCCAGGTCGAGGAGCTGACCGTCGCCGAGCACGGCATGCCCGTCGCCACCGAGGAGACCGTCCGCACGCCGGGCCTGTCGGACGCCAACGTGCCCGAGGTCGTCGAGATCGGCCGCCTCCTCCTCGACGGGATCAGCTTCACGATCCACAAGGGCGAGGTCCTCGGAATCGCCGGTGTCGAGGGCAACGGTCAGACCGAGCTGATCGAAGCCCTCATGGGCATGATCACCCCGGACGCGGGTGTCATCACCCTGGACGGCACCGACATCACGAAGGCGCCGGTGCGCAAGCGCCGCGAGGGCGGCATCGGATACATCCCCGAGGACCGCCACCGCCACGGCCTGCTGCTGGAATCCTCGCTGTGGGAGAACCGCATCCTCGGCCACGTCACCGAGGCGCCCAACTCCAAGCGCGGCATCATCGACCCGAAGGCCGCCCGCAAGGACACCGAGCGGATCGTGCGCGAGTACGACGTCCGCACGCCCGGCATCGAGGTCACGGCGGCCTCGCTCTCCGGCGGCAACCAGCAGAAGCTGATCGTCGGCCGCGAGATGAGCCACAACCCGAAGTTCCTCATCGCCGCCCACCCCACCCGCGGTGTGGACGTCGGCGCGCAGGCGCAGATCTGGGACGCGATCCGGGACGCCCGCCGCGAAGGCCTGGCGGTCCTGCTGATCTCCGCGGACCTGGACGAGCTGATCGGCCTGTCCGACACCCTGCGCGTGATCTACCGCGGCCGTCTGGTCGCGGACGCCGACCCCGCGACCGTGACCCCCGAAGAGCTCGGCACCGCCATGACGGGCGCCGCCTCCGGGACCCTGGAAGCCACCGACAACCACTCCGCCGCCGGTACCGACGCTGGTACCGACTCCCCGGAGGACGAGGCCCGATGAAGAAATTCGACAAGGACCGGCTGCTCCTCGGCTTCGCCGGGCCCGCTCTCGCACTGGTCACCGCATTCCTGCTGACCATGATCGTGCTGGCCGCGACGGGTGTGGACCCGATCGAGCCGCTGCGCCTGATGGTGGAGAACGCCGGCTACGAGGACGTCCAGGTCCTCATCGTGAACCAGGCCGGCACGTACTATCTGGCGGCCCTGGCCGTGGCCATCGGCTTCCGGATGAACCTCTTCAACATCGGTGTCGACGGCCAGTACCGCCTCGCGGCGATGCTGTCCGCAGTGGTCGGCGCGGCCGTCACGCTGCCCGGCCCGCTGCAGATCCTGCTGATCGTCGTCGTCGCCATGTGCGTCGGTGCCTTCTGGGCCGGCATCGCAGGCGTCCTGAAGGCCAAGCGCGGCGTCAGCGAGGTCGTCTCCACGATCATGCTGAACGCCATCGCGACCAGCCTGATCGCCTGGCTGATCCTGCCGAAGAACCTCGGCGTCCAGCCGGCCGGCTCCAACGACCTCACCACCGGCGACATCCCGGACTCCGGCTGGTTCCCGGCCGTGGACCTCGGCGAGGGCCTGGAGATCTACGGCTTCACCTTCCTGGCGTTCGCGCTGGGCATCGTCTACTGGTTCGTGCTCAACCGGACCCGCTTCGGCTTCGACCTGCGCGCCACCGGCGCCAGCGAGTCCGCCGCCCAGGCCTCCGGTGTGGACGCCAAGAAGATGATCATCACCTCGATGCTCATCTCCGGCGCCGTCGCCGGCCTCGCCGGCATGCCGGTGCTGCTGGGCGAGAGCCACACGTACAGCCTCGCCTTCCCGGTCGGTGTCGGCTTCACCGGCATCACCATCGCGCTGCTCGGGCGCAACAGCCCGATCGGCATCTTCTTCGCCGCCTTCCTGATGGCCTTCATCGACAAGGCCTCGGCCTCGCTCGACACCGCCGGGTACGCGAAGGAGATCGGCACGATCATGAAGGGCCTGATCGTGATCGCCGTTGTCGTCTCGTACGAGCTCGTCCGCCGCTACGGCATCCGCCGCCAGCAGCAGAAGGTCGGCGAGGAGCTGGCTGCAGGCCACGCCATCAAGACCGATAAGGAGGTCGCGGCGTGAGCACCAGCACCGTCTCCGCGACGAGCGCCGCCCCGAAGAAGGCGGGCGGCCGCAAGAAGCTCACCCTGCCGTGGATCATGCTGATCATCGCGGGCGGGCTCGCGCTCGTCTCGCTGGTCCGCGTGATCAGCGGCGCCAACGACCTGACCTCCATCGGCCAGGTCTCCGGAGCCCTCCAGCTCGCGGTGCCGATCGGCCTCGCCGGCCTCGGCGGCCTGTGGGCCGAGCGCGCGGGCGTGGTCAACATCGGCCTCGAAGGCATGATGATCCTCGGCACCTGGTTCGGTGCCTGGGCCGGCTACCAGTGGGGTCCTTGGACCGGCGTCGCGCTCGGCATCCTGGGCGGCGCCCTCGGCGGCCTGCTGCACGCGATCATCACGGTCACGTTCAACGTCAACCACATCGTCTCCGGTGTGGCCGTCAACATCCTCGCGCTGGGCTTCACCCAGTACCTGTCGAACTTCACGTTCGCGAACGCCCCCGGCGGCTCCTCCAAGCAGTCGCCGCGCGTCGAGGAGATCTACAAGATCACCGTGCCGGGGCTGTCCGACTGGATGACCACGCTCCAGGCCAAGCACTGGTTCTTCGTCTCGGACCTCGCCGGCGTCGTCGGCGGCCTGGTCACCGAGCTCTCGCTGCTGACCGTCGTCGCCCTGCTGCTGATCCCGGGCACCTGGTGGGTGCTGTGGCGCACCACCTTCGGCCTGCGCCTGCGCTCGTGCGGTGAGAACCCCATCGCCGCCGAGTCCCTCGGCGTCAACGTCTACAAGTACAAGTACATCGCCGTGGTCGTCTCCGGCGCCCTGGCGGGCCTCGGCGGCGTGTTCCTGTCGATCGTCGCAAGCCCCATCTACCAGGAGGGCCAGACCGGCGGCCGCGGCTACATCGGTCTCGCCGCGATGATCTTCGGTAACTGGATGCCGGGCGGCATGGCGCTGGGCGCCGGCCTCTTCGGCTTCACCGACAGCCTCAAGCTGCGCGGTGGCGCCGAGAACGTCCACGCGATGCTGCTGCTCCTCGCGATCCTGCTGGTGCTGGTCTGCGCCTGGCAGCTGTACAAGAAGAAGCACTTCCAGGGCGCCCTCTCGGGTGTCTGCGCCGGCGGCCTGTTCCTCTGGTACGCGCTCACCGACGCGGTCCCCAGCCAGTTCGTGGACGCGGCTCCGTACCTGACGACGCTGCTCGTGCTCGCGCTGTCCGCGCAGCGGCTGCGGATGCCGAAGGCGGACGGCATGCCGTACCGCAAGGGCCAGGGCAAGTGACGACGGCGATCCACCCCGACTGGGAGGCCCTGCGGGAGGCCGCCCGGGACGCCATGTCCCGGGCGTACGCCCCCTACTCGCACTTCCCGGTCGGGGTCGCCGCCCTCGTCGACGACGGCCGGATCGTCGTC
This sequence comes from Streptomyces sp. NPDC051109, assembly GCF_044455885.1. NCBI lineage: Bacteria > Bacillati > Actinomycetota > Actinomycetes > Kitasatosporales > Streptomycetaceae > Streptomyces > Streptomyces sp. NPDC051109. The sequence goes on along the minus strand of NZ_JBITFF010000003.1, from coordinate 336,374 downwards.
GGCTGCAACGTGGAGAACGCCAGCTACGGGCTCAGCCTGTGCGCCGAGTGCGGGCTGGTCTCCTCCCTGCAGGCCACCGGCGGCGGCCGCCTGACGCACTTCACCTGCGTCGACGGCAAGGGCGACATCCTCGTCCCGTGCGGCCGCTGCCGTCAGCTCCTCTTCGAGTTCGGTGGACCGGAGCTGCTGGTGGAGACCCCCAAGGGGGTCCTTCCGCTGGCCGAGATGCTGCCGCAGGCCTTCGGGCCGGACCACCTGGGATAGCCGTGCCGACGGCCCTTCGCCCCTGCCGGGCGAAGGGCCGTCGCAATTCCCCCTTCTCTTCTCTCTCCACCCTCTCTATGCGCGTAGAAGGAAGCACCACATGGACGTCATCTCCGTCATCCGAACGAAGCGTGACCGAGGCGAGCTGAGCCCCGAGCAGATCGACTGGGTCATCGACGCGTACACGCGCGGTGTCGTCGCCGACGAGCAGATGTCGGCGCTGGCGATGGCCATCCTGCTGAACGGCATGAACCGGGCCGAGATCAAGCGCTGGACCGCCGCGATGATCGCCTCGGGCGAGCGGATGAACTTCGACTCCCTGTCCCGCCCGACCGCGGACAAGCACTCCACCGGCGGCGTCGGCGACAAGATCACCCTGCCGCTGGCCCCGCTCGTCGCCGCCTGCGGCGCGGCCGTCCCGCAGCTGTCGGGCCGCGGCCTCGGCCACACCGGCGGCACCCTGGACAAGCTGGAGTCCATCCCCGGCTGGCGCGCGCTGCTCTCCAACGAGGAGATGCTGCACGTCCTGGACACCACGGGAGCGGTCATCTGCGCGGCGGGCGACGGCCTGGCCCCCGCCGACAAGAAGCTGTACGCGCTGCGCGACGTGACGGGCACCGTCGAGGCCATCCCGCTGATCGCCTCCTCGATCATGTCGAAGAAGATCGCCGAGGGCACGGGCTCGCTCGTCCTCGACGTGAAGGTCGGCACCGGCGCGTTCATGAAGAACATCGAGGACGCGCGTGAGCTCGCCTCGACGATGGTCGCCCTCGGCACGGACAGCGGCGTCAAGACGATCGCCCTGCTCACCGACATGTCCACCCCGCTCGGCCTGACCGCCGGCAACGCGCTGGAGATCCGCGAGTCGGTCGAGGTCCTGGCCGGCGGCGGCCCCTCCGACGTCGTCGACCTGACCCTGGCGCTGGCCCGCGAGATGCTGGACGCGGCGGGCATCAAGGACGCCGACCCGGCCAAGGCCCTGGCCGACGGCTCCGCCATGGACGTCTGGCGCCGGATGATCTCCGCCCAGGGCGGCGACCCGGACGCGGCTCTGCCGGTGGCCCGCGAGCAGCACGTGGTCACCGCCCCCTCCTCGGGCGTCCTGACCCGCCTGGACGCGTACGGCGTCGGCGTGGGCGCCTGGCGCCTGGGCGCCGGCCGCGCGCGCAAGGAGGACCCGGTGCAGGCGGGCGCGGGCATCGAGCTCCACGCCAAGCCGGGCGACACGGTCACCGCCGGCCAGCCGCTGATGACCCTGCACACCGACACCCCGGAGAAGTTCGAGTACGCCCTGGCCTCCCTGGAGGGCACCTACGACATCGCCCCGGCCGGCACGGCGTTCTCCGCCACGCCGATCGTCCTGGACCGCATCGCCTGATCCGCGGCCCCCTCAACGCGTCGGCGCGGCTCCCCGTCCGGAGCCGCGCCGGCGTTTTTTCGTACGCGACGAGCCCGCCGGGGAGCCCGCCGACGAACCCGCCGATGAGTTCGGACGAGTACGGCAGTCATCCCCTCGTGGAGATCATGCGACTCGTGCTGCCCGGGGCCGGAGCGGCCTTGCGGGATGTGGAGGGGCTGTGCGTGCGCCTGGTGCGGCTGTACGAGGACGGGGCCGCTGCAGTGGAGTGCGACGCCGGCGCCGTCACCTCGGCGGACCTGGGGGTCGTCGAGGTGCTGGCCCGGCTGCGGCTCGCCGCCCGGGGACGGCCGCTGCGGGTGACCGGGGCCGGCCCCGCGCTACGGGGGCTACTGGACCTGGTAGGACTCGTCGAGCTGCTCGGGGAGGCCGAAGAGCGGGAACCAGCGGTCGGTGTCCAGGAAGGCGTTGAGCCCGGTGATCCGCCCCTGTGAGATCTCCAGGACCTGGAGCGCCCACGGCACGTGCCCCGGCTTCCCGTCCTCCCGCGGCCGGTACTGGCCGAAGGCCGGCAGGCCGTTCGCCGTCGTCGGGACCAGGCGGGACCCCTTGCAGCCGATGCCCTGGTTCAGATGCCAGGCCGCGATGTCCGCGGGCCCCTGGAGCCACAGGTCGAACGGCGGCATCGACAGCACCGCGTCCTCGTGCAGCAGCGTGGTCAGCCGCGAGATGTCGTACGCCTCGAAGGCGGACAGGTACTGCTCCAGCAGCTTCACCTGCTCCGCGTCCAGCGGGTCCGCCGCGTCGCTCTCGCGCATCCGGCTCGACGAGAGCGTCGCGCGGGCCCGCTGCAGGGCGCTGTTCACCGACGCCACCGTCGTGTCCAGCAGGGTCGCGACCTCGTCCGCCTTCCACGCCAGCACCTCGCGCAGGATCAGCACCGCCCGCTGCTTCGCCGGCAGGTGCTGCAGCGCCGCCACGAACGCCAGCCGTACGGACTCCTTCGCCAGCGCCATCTCCGCCGGATCGGCGGTCTGCGGCAGCACCCGCCCGTCCGGCACCGGCTCCAGCCACGTCACCTCGGGCCGCTCGTTGAGCACCGCCGACGCCTGGTGCTGCGGGGCGCTGAGGTCCATCGGGCGGGCCCGCTTCTTCCCCGCGCTCAGCAGGTCCAGGCAGACGTTCGTGGCGATCCGGTACAGCCACGAGCGCAGCGAGGACCTGCCCTCGAACTTCTCGAAGCTGCGCCAGGCGCGGACGTACGTGTCCTGTACCGCGTCCTCGGCGTCGAAGGAGGAGCCGAGCATGCGGTAGCAGTAGCCGGTGAGCTCGACCCGGTAGCGGTCCATCGCCGCGTCCAGGTCGGATTCGATGGTGGTTCCGGTGCCCGTCGCGAGGTCACTCATGGCCGTCTTCCCCCAGTAGGTCCGATATCCCGAAAGCTACCGGAGGGGTCTGACAACGGCAGCCGGACGGCTCGGCCGGGCCCCGGCTAGGTACCCGGCTTGCGTCCGTAGACGTACACGTCGTCCCCCTTGGCCAGCAGGTTCCAGTACGCCTTGGCGTCCGCGGGCCGCATGTTCACGCAGCCGCCCGACCCCGGCGGGTTCCACATGCTCTTCTCCACCGAGTGGAAGGCGATCCCGCCGTCGAAGAACTGCGCGTACGGCATCGACACGTCGTAGATCGTCGACCAGTGGTCGATGCTGCGGTAGTAGATCCGCTTCAGGCCGGTCCGGGTCTCGGTGCCGTCCTTCCCCGTGCGCACCGGCACCGGGCCGTACTTCAGGGCGGCGCCGTCCTGGACCCAGCTGAGCTGGCGGGTCAGGTCGACGCAGGCGATCCGGCCCAGGTCGACCGGGCACTTCCCGTCCTTGTTCGGGGTGGTGCCCGCCGCCCGCTGCGCCAGCATGGTGCTCATCGTCTGCCAGGTGAGCGGCCCGGCGTACCCCGCGGCCGGGGTGATCCCGTGCTTCGCCTGGAACGCCTTGACCGCCTGGCAGTCGGCCGCGGACTGCGTCCCGTCGACCGGCCGTCCCAGGAACTGCTCCACCTGCCGCTGGTACGGCCCCGTGGTCACGTTGCACGAGCCGGCGGCCTGCGCCGCCCCGCCCCCGCCGACCACCAGCGGGACCGCGAGGGCCACCGCCCCGCAGACCGCCGCCGCCGCACGTCGTCCCGTACGCATCCGCCCCGTACGCATCCGCATCCATGTCACGTCGTACTCCCTCCCACCCCCCACTCCTTCCCGGCGGGGAGGGGCAACGCGCCGGAGCCCGGGGCGGCTTGTGCCTCCGGGCTCCGTAATTCCGCTCGTACCGATGCCGTACGCACCGATCCTCATGCGGCCGTATCAGCGTGCCGCGGCCAGCGAGCCGTGCCGCCGCTCGGCGCGCGCCGCGTGCGAGCCGTACAGGGTGATCGACACGACGCCGAGCACCGCCAGCAGCGCGATGCCCACCGTCGCCGCCCAGCCCGCCGAGTGGTAGGCGAGCGCGCCGAGCGTGCCGCCCGCGCTGGAACCCAGGTAGTAAGCCGACTGGTACAGCGCCGAGGCCTGCGCGCGGCCCGACGTGGCGGTCCGGCTCACGGCGGCGGACGCCACCGCGTGGCCCGCGAAGAAGCCGGCGGTGATCAGGACCAGCCCGACGAGGATCGCCGCCAGCGAGTCCGCCAGTGACAGCAGCAGGCCCAGCGCGGTCGTGGTCACCGCCAGGTACAGCGCGCCGCGCCGCCCGGCCCGGGCCACCAGCTGCCCGGCGGCCGCCGAGGAGACCGTACCGACCAGGTAGATCAGGAAGATCGACCCGATCACGCCCTGCCCGAGGGAGAACGGCTCGTCGACCAGCCGGTAGCCGATGACGGTGTAGACGGCCCCGAAGACGGTCATGAACAGCGCGCCGATCCCGTACAGGCGCAGCAGCAGCGGATCCCGCAGGTGCCCGGCGACCGTACGGCCGACCGCGCGCGGGTTCAGCGAGGCCGGGCGGAAGAACCGGGCCCGGGGGAGCAGGACGAGGAACGCCGCCGCGCAGGCCAGCGCCATCGCGCCGACGGCCAGCAGCCCGCCGCGCCAGCCCCACGCCTGGGCCGCCCAGCCGGTGACGAGGCGGCCGCTCATGCCACCGATGGAGTTGCCCGCCACGAACAGGCCGATCGCGCCCACCAGCGCCTTCGGCTTGACCTCCTCCGCCAGGTACGCCATCGCGGAGGCGGGGATGCCGGCGATCGCCGCGCCCTGGACGGCGCGCAGCGCCACCAGCCACTCCAGGTTCGGCGCGAACGGTACGAGGAGGCCGACGCCGACGGCGACGAGCATGGAGACCGTCATCATCCGGGTCCGCCCGAAGCGCTCGGAGAGCGCGCTGAGCGGCAGGACGAACAGGGCGAGGGCGCCGGTGGCCGCGGACACGGTCCAGCTGGCCTGACCCGCCGTCACCCCGAGCCCGTCGGAGATCGCGGGCAGCAGTGCCTGGGTGGAGTAGAGGAGGGCGAAGGTCGCGAGTCCGGCGGCGAAGAGCGCGAGGCTCATCCGGCGGTAGCCGGGACGGCCGGGGGCGTGGGCTTCCGGTGCGGCAGGGGACGACGGGGTGGAGGCACCCGTGGTGACGGGCGCCCCGGTATGAACGGGAGGCATGCAACGACCGTAGACCCGCCGCGTTTCATGCGTCCAATGCACAGAATCGCGATAATCAATCCACTACTGCATGACCACAGCTCACAGGGGTGCCTGTCAATGAACCGTTACGAAGAAGACATCGCGGTGACAGGTTTGCTGGCACCTCGCCTCGCGTACTTCGCCGCCGTCGCCCGCCACGAGCACGTCACCCGCGCCGCGCACGAGCTGGGCGTCCCGCAGTCCACGCTCTCCCGCGCCATGGTCCGGCTCGAACAGGACCTCGGCGTCACGCTGTTCGCCCGCAAGGGGCGCACCGTCGCCCTCACCACGGCCGGCCGGACCTTCCTCGCCTCGGCCGAGCGGGCCCTCGCCGAGATCGCCCGCGCCGCCGAGTCGGTGCAGCTGGACGCCGATCCGGCCCTCGGCAAGGTGGCGTTCGGCTTCCTGCACACCCTCGGCCCCGAGACCGTACCCGGCCTGATCCGCGCCTTCCGCGCCGACCACCCGCGCGTGCGCTTCTCCCTGGTGCAGAACTACGGCGAGGCCATGCTGGAGAAACTGCGGGCCGGTGAGCTCGACCTCTGCCTGACCTCACCGCTCCCGGACGCGCCCGACCTGGTCGCCCGCCGCCTCGACGAGCAGCGGCTGCGCCTCGTCGTCCCCGACGACCACCGGCTGGCCGGCCGCAAGCGCATCCGCCTCGCCGAGGCCGCCGAGGAAACCTTCGTCACCCTCGAAGCCGGCTACGGCCTGCGCCGCATCACCGACGACCTGTGCGCGGAGGCCGGGTTCACCCCGCGGGTGGCCTTCGAGGGCGAGGAGGCCGAGACCCTGCGCGGCCTGGTCGCGGCGGGCCTCGGCGTGGCCCTGCTGCCACCCCCGGCCGTGGCCCGCCCCGGCGTGGTCGAGCTGACGGTGACGGCCCCCCGGGCGGTCCGCGAGATCGGCGTGGCCTGGCTGGACGGCCACCCCGACACCCGCCCGGTGGCAGAGTTCAAACGCTTCCTCCTCTCCCGCCGCGGCCGCCTCATCCCGGAACTGCACGGCGGGCACCTCGGGCACCCCGTTCAGGATCCGGCGCCGCCCTCGGGAGCCGGAGCCGGAGCCGGAGCCGCTGCCGGATCCGGATCCGCAGGCGGCAGCGGCGAGAGCAAGTAGCCGGCCTGGAAGCGGGACTTGGCGCCCACCGTCCGCATGATCTCCGCGATGTGGCGCTGGCAGGTGCGCTCCGACATGCCCAGCCGGCGCGCGATCACCTTGTCCTCCAGGCCCTCCGCCATCAGCCGTACGATCAACTGCCGCAGCTCGTCCGAGAGCGAGCGCGCCGCCTCCGGGCTCACGGTGGTCGGGAAGGGCTCCGCCGCCACCCACGAGCGCTCGAACGCCGCCGTCATGAAGTGCACCACCGCCGGCTCCCGCACCACCAGGGCCGCCCCGGCGCGGTCCGGTACCGACATCAGCCCCGTGTGACCGTCGAAGACCAGCATCCGCATCAGCCCGTCGCCCAGCGTCCGCACCTGCGCGCCCAGTGCCGTCACCCGCTCCACGTAGGCCGCCGTGGGCCGCGAGTAGCGCGCCGTGTGCTGGTAGATCGTGCGCATCCGCACCCCGCGCGCCAGCAGCGACTCGTCCCGCCCGATGGCCTCTTCCAGCGTCTCCAGCGGCCGGGCCCCGCCCGGCTGCGAGGCGAGCAGCTCCTGGCCGCACCCGGCGACCAGCTCGGCGATCAGCCCGCGCACCGCCCCCAGATCGGTGACCAGCTCCAGCACCGCCCGCCCCGAACCGTTCCGTTCGAGGTGCGCCGCCCCCGCCTCGTACGCCGGGACCAGCGCCTCCAGCCGCCCGCGCAGCCGGTCCATCTCGTCGTGGGTCTCCCGGGCTAGCAGGGCCAGCGGGGCCAGCGCCCGGGCCGCCGCCGCCCGCGGCGCGACCGCGCTCCACCGGTCCGGACCGCTTCCGGGGGCCCGCTGCAGCAGGTGCGCCGCCGCCAGCTCGGTGATCGCCGCGGCCGCCCGCGCACCGAGGGCCCCGGTCGCCTCCTCCTCGGCGAACGAGTGCCGCTCCACGGCGTACGCGTACAGCCGCCGGGCGGCGCGGCTCAGGTCGCCTCCGGACGGCGGTTCGGCTTCGTCGGCTGGCATATGCATATTCGTCCCGGCTTGCGGATGTTTGTAAACCCCTCGTGTTCCCGCAAGGCGGCAAGACGACGCCCGATCCGGCGCTGTGCACATATGCCGAACCGGCACAGTGGTCACACCGGGTGAAGGGGGAAACGCGGTGACGGGGGAGCGGGAGCGGGTGCGCGGGACCGGGCGGGGGCCCATGGCGGTCCTGCTGAGCCCGCGCCCCGCCGTGGTGGCCGCCGCCCGACGGGCAGGCGCGCGCACCGTGGTGGTCGCGCCGGGACCGCCGGTGCCGTCCGACCGTGAGGGGACGGAGCGGCAGGTACCGGCGGACTGGCGCGACCACAGCCGCCTGGTCGGCGCCGTCGGCCGGCTGGACGCCGTCCGGCACGGGCGGGCCCGCGTCTTCGGCTTCGACCCCGCCGGAGCGCTCGCCGCCGCCCGTGCCAACGAGGCCCTCGGGCTGCCCGGCACCCCCGCCGCGGCCGTCACCGCCCTCATGGACAAGGCCGCCCTGCGGGCCCGCTCCAACGCGTTGTACGCCGCCCGTCCCGTCTCGTTCGTCCGCTGCGGCCGCGCGGCGCTGATCCCCTTCCTCGCCGCCCTCATCGGCTTCCCCTGTGTGGTCAAACCCCGCGCGGGAGCCTTCGGCGAAGGTGTGCGGCTGGTGGCCGGACCGGCCGAGGCGGAGGCCGCCGTCCGCGAATACCCCCCGGTCACCGACCTCCTCGTCGAGGAGTACCTGGAGGGCCCCGAGCTCGCTGTCGAGGCCCTCTCCCGCGAGGGCCGCCACCGCATCCTCGGCTGGATGCGCCGGATCCCGGCTCCGGGTGCGGCCGCCACCACCGCCACCGGGCACCAACTGCCCGTCGCGCTCCCCGCCGAGACCGCCGCGGCCGTACGGGCCCTCGTACGCGGGGTCCTCGACCTCGCCGGACACCGCGACGGACCCTCCCACACCGAGCTCGTCCTCACCCCGTACGGCCCCCGCCTCGTCGAAGCCCACGCCCACCCCGGCGCCGAGGAACTCCTCCAACTACTCCGGCTCGCCCACGGCACCGACGCGCTCTCCCTCGCCCTCGCCGCCGGGCTGGGGCTGCCCGAGCCGGTGCGCCACCCGCGCGCCGCGCACGCCGGGCTGCGGTACGTGGACTTCCCGCCCGGCACCCGCGTCGAGCGGGCCCGCCCCCGACTGGCCGCCGCCCGCGCCGTGCCGGGCGTGTTCCGGGTGGGGCTCCAGGTGCCGCCGGGGGCGACGGTGCGCGCGGCCCCGACCGGCTCGCTGCACCACGTCCACGTCCTCGCCACCGCCCCGACGGCGGGCTCCCTGGCCAGCGTCCTGGACCGGGCCGCGGCCCTGCTCGGCCCACCGGCACCCCTCACCCCCGATTCACGCGGGATTCACGTACCGCCGCCACCGTGGGGGCATGGCCCTCACGAGGCGTGAAGTTCTGGCGACCGGTGTGTCCGGCGCCGCCGCAGTCACCACCCCGCAGCTGTCCGCGCCCTCGCCGGACACCCGGATCCTGACCGGCACGATCCCCCCGGGCGCCCCGGACTTCGTGGAGATACCCCTCGACGTACCCCGCGGCGTACGCGAGTTGAGGGTGGCGTACACGTACGGCAAGCCGCCCGTACCGCCCGGCACGCCCGGCAACGCCCTCGACATCGGAATCTTCGACCAGCACGGCACCGCCCTCGGCGGCCGCGGCTTCCGCGGCTGGTCCGGCGGGGCCCGCAGCGAGTTCTTCCTCCGCGCCGACGAGGCGACCCCCGGCTACCTGCCCGGCCCGATCGGCGCCGGCCGCTGGCACGTCCTGCTCGGCCCGTACACCGTCGCCCCGCAGGGGCTCCCGTACGAGATCACCGCGCGCTTCGCCTTCGGCGAGCCGGGCCCCACGCCCCGCCCGGTCTACCCGCCCCAGCGCGCCCGGGGCCGCGGCCGGGCCTGGTACCGCGGCGACTGCCACATCCACTCGGTGCACTCCGACGGGCGCCGCACCCCGGCCGAGCTGGCCGCCCTGGCCCGCGCGGCCGGGCTGGACTTCATCAACTCCTCGGAGCACAACACCCACAGCGCGCACGCCGCCTGGGCCGGCGCCCTCTCGCCGGACCTGCTGATCATGACCGGCGAGGAGATCACCACCCGCACCGGCCACGTCCTGGCCGTCGGCACCGACCCGGGCACCTTCGTCGACTGGCGCTACCGGGCCCGCGAGAACCGCTTCGGCCGGTTCGCCCGTACGATCCGGGGCGCGGGCGGCCTGGTCGTACCGGCCCATCCGCACGCCACCTGCATCGGCTGCGCCTGGAAGTTCGGCTTCGGCGAGGCCGACGCCGTGGAGGTGTGGAACGGCCCCTGGACCCCCGACGACGAGGTCTCCCTGGCCTCCTGGGACGCCACCCTGCGCGGCGCCGACGGCGAGCGGTGGCTGCCGGCCGTGGCCAACAGCGACCACCACCGCGACCCGGACCGCATCGGCGGCCCGCAGACCGTGGTCCTGGCCGAGGACCTGACCCGGGAGGCGGTCCTCGCGGGGATGCGGGCCGGGCGGTCCTACGGGGCCGAGTCCGCCCAGGTCTCGGTCGCCTTCGAGGCGGTGGGCCCGCGCGGGGAGCGCGCCGGCATCGGTGAGGCGCTGCGGGTGGCCCCGGACGCGGACGTCCTGGTCCGGCTCACGGCCACGGGCGCCCCGGGCTGCGAACTGCGGCTGGTCACCGACCAGGGCCTGGCCGTGACCTCGTCGGACGCCGCCCTGGAATGGCACACCACCCCGGCCCGCTCGGCCTACGTGCGGGCCGAGGTCCGCCACCCCGCCGCGCTTCCGCCCCTGCCGGGCGCCCTGGCGGCGTTCACGAACCCGGTGTGGCTGCCGACGGGCTGAGGAAGGCGCAGGTCAGGAGGCCGGCTTCGCATACGTGGCGAAGCCGGTCCAGTCGACCGCCACGCACTGCTCGTCGCCGAGCACCCAGGCGTCGTGTCCGGGCTCGATCTGCATGAAGTCGCCGGGGCCGTACTCCTCGCTGGCCCCGTCGTCCATGACCACCTTCATCCGGCCGCTCACCACGTAACCCGTGTGCGCGGCCTGGCAGCTGTCCGTGCCCGCCAGCGGCTTGATGTGCTCCGACCAGCGCCAGCCCGGCTCGAAGACCGCACGGCCCACGGATCCGCCGTCCGTCTGGATCACGTCGAGCCGGCCCTTGCCGTCAGCGAACGGACGGGTCTCGTCCGCCTGGTCGAAGCTCTTGCGCACGATCGCGGCCATGCCGCACCGCCTCCCGCGGAGAAGTGCCCCGAGTCCACTCCTCACTTTACGCCCGGACGGCCCGGCGGCCCATCGGCCGGCCCGGGCCCTCAGCCCCGCAGCGAACGCCCGAAGCCCGTCGCGAGCGGCATCCGCAGCCCCAGTGGCGGCGGCGCCGCCAACGCGTCCGTCACCGGCCGCGAAAACCGCCCCGAGAACATCGCCCCCAGGATGAAATCCACGGACAGCGCCACGACTTCCGCCTGGTGCTCGCGCAGCCGGTGGCCGTCCGAGTGCACCTCGAACCGGCACGTCGAGCGGTTCGCCTTCTTCGCCTGTGCGGCCAGCCGAAACGATGCCTCCGGATCGCTGTGCGCGTCGTTCGTGCCGTGCACGATCAGCACCTGCCGCCCCGACAGCTGTTTCACCGGTTCCGGGGAGTCGGGCGAGACCGCCTCGCCCAAGGAAGGGGCAAGCGCCAGTACCGAGTTGACGGCTTCGTGGCCCGCCGCCCGCAGTGCCGCCCGGCCGCCCGCGTCGTACCCGGCGAGGCACACCGGCACGTCCCCGTACCTGCGCACCACCTCGTCCGCCGCCCACCGGGCGTCGTCCTCCCGGCAAGCCCCCCTGCCGTGCAGCACGGTGTGCGCGACCAGCCCGTCCGCAGTGCCGGCCCGGACCAGTGCCCGCGCTAGCGGGCGCACCGGGCCGGGGGACAATCTGGATTTACCGGGCAGTAAGAGGACGACTCCGTTGACCGTGCTGCCCGTCGAGGCCGAGCCGTTCGCGCCGGCAGCCCGCCCCAGGCGAGCCCCGCGCGCCGGCGGCGCATGCTGTGCCATGGTCGAACACTCTCAGACTGACAGGTGTACGCGACCCGTCCGTACGGTCTCTGTTGGATATCGACCCCTGTCGCCGACGCGCTGCTCTACGCGCGTAGGAGTAGAGTGCCCGGATGACGAGCGAGACCCCCAACCTGCCGACCCCGGATCAGATCCGCCGCTCCCCGAAGGTGCTGCTCCACGACCACCTCGACGGTGGCCTGCGCCCCGGGACCATCATCGCGCTGGCCCGGGAGGCCGGCTACGAGAACCTTCCCGAGACCGACGCCGACAAGCTCGGCATCTGGTTCCGCGAAGCCGCCGACTCCGGCTCCCTGCCGCGCTACCTGGAGACGTTCGCGCACACGTGCGCCGTCATGCAGACGAAGTCGGCCCTGTTCCGCGTCGCCGCCGAGTGCGCCGAGGACCTGGCCGAGGACGGCGTCGTGTACGCCGAGATCCGCTACGCGCCCGAGCAGCACCTCGAAGCGGGGCTGACCCTCGAAGAGGTCGTCGAGGCCGTGAACGACGGTTTCCGCGAGGGCGAGCGCCGCGCGAAGGCCAACGGCCACCGCATCCGCGTCGGTGCCCTGCTCACCGCGATGCGCCACGCCGCCCGCGCGCTGGAGATCGCCGAGCTGGCGAACCGCTACCGCGACAACGGCGTGGTCGGCTTCGACATCGCCGGTGCCGAGGCCGGGTTCCCTCCCACCCGCCACCTGGACGCGTTCGAGTACCTCAAGCGCGAGAACAACCACTTCACCATCCACGCGGGTGAGGCCTTCGGCCTGCCGTCGATCTGGCAGGCCCTGCAGTGGTGCGGCGCCGACCGCCTGGGTCACGGCGTGAAGATCATCGACGACATCGAGGTCGCCGCCGACGGTTCCGTGAAGCTGGGCCGGCTGGCCTCGTACGTCCGGGACAAGCGCATCCCCCTGGAGATGTGCCCCACCTCGAACCTGCAGACCGCCGCGGCCGCCTCGTACGCCGAGCACCCGATCGGACTGCTGCGGAAGCTGCACTTCAGGCTGACGGTCAACACCGACAACCGGCTGATGAGCGGCACCAGCATGAGCCGCGAGTTCGAGCACCTGGTCGACACCTTCGGCTACACCCTCGACGACATGCAGTGGTTCACCGTCAATGCGATGAAGTCCGCGTTCATTCCTTTCGATGAACGACTGGCCATGATCAATGAGGTCATCAAGCCCGGTTACGCGGAGCTGAAGTCGGAATGGCTGTTCCAGCAGACCGCTTCGACCAGCGGTTCTGTCGTGGCCTAGGCCACGGTGTGACAGACGGAAAGCGCCCGGGAGGAGCAATTCCCGGGCGCTTTCTCGTATTTACGTATGTTTGCGGGCCGGGGTTTGAAGTGACTAGTTTGCGGAGCCGCTCAATTCCCCGTCGCAAGGACTAAATCTTCATGAAGAAGTCAGCTGCCAAGACCCTCGGTGCCGCCGCCCTCGGCGCCGCCTTCGTCGCCGCCGCCGCGGGCTCCGCCTCGGCCGCCGTGCCCGCGATCGGCCTCTCCGACGCGCTGGGCACCGTGACCGGCGCCGCTCAGGGACTCACGAGCCAGCAGCACGTCAGCGCCGAGGACGGCCGGCAGCAGAGCGACCCGGCCGCACCCCTCAACCAGCTCACCGACGCGGTCGGCCCGACCCTCGGCGGCCTGCCCCTCCAGAGCGCGCTCGGCGGCTGATCACCGCCGGATCCCTCCGCCGACTCGTCTGCGGATTTTTCGCACGCGTACGCACGTGGCGCACACCGGTTCGATCGGGTGTGTGCCACGTCGCGGCGTGTGCCACGATCACCACCAACTGCCCGCCGACGCACTGGGTATGAGGTCATCCGTCATGCGCTTGAAGGCACGAGTCACGGTCGGAGCGGCCACCGCCGCCCTGCTCCCCGCCCTTCTCCTGGGGGCCGTGGGGTGCAGCAGCAACAAGGACGCCCCCGCGGCCGGCAAGACGCCCGACCCCAAGGGCTCCGCCCCCGCGGGCTCCGCCGCCGCCTCCCCGGGCTCCGCCCCGAGCGGCTCGGCCGCCCCGAAGGCCGCGGCGAGCAAGCTGGAGCGCTCCGCGCTCCAACAGGGCGATCTGCCCGGCTACCAGGTCTCCGCGCAGGGCAAGAACCCGAACGCCCCTGACGGCCAGCCCCAGGCCGACCGCAAGGCCTGCCAGCCCCTGGCCGACATCATGGGCGACAAGCCGGACCCGGCCGCCCGCGAGACCGTCAACCGCGGCATCGGCTCCCAGAAGCAGGTCGGACTCGCCGTCTCCGCCTCCGTCAGCTCGTACGCCGAGAGCGACGCCAAGGCGCTCATCGCCCGCCTGCGCAGCGCCGTCGGCGCTTGCGGTACGGGCTTCACCGCCACCGTCGACAAGCAGAGCGGCAGCTACCGCGAGGTACGGGCAGCCAAGTACCAGACGGCCGGCGACGAGACGGTCAGCTGGACCACCACCGCCGCCGCCCAGGGCGTCTCGGCCCAGATCCACGTGGTCGTCGTCCGCCAGGGCACCACCGTCGTACGGCTGATGGCCCTCAACGTCGCCGGGGGCCATCAGAAGGCCCTGGTCCCGCAAGAGGTGGCGGACAAGCAGCTGGAGAAGGTCCGCGGCGCGAGCTGACGACCGGGCTTTTGGCTCGACCGCTTTACCGGGCGCCTTTTCGGGGCGTTTTACCAGGCGTTCGAGGCGGACTTCTCGTTCGGCAGGAGCAGCCACAGCGCCAGGTAGATCAGGAACTGCGGGCCGGGCAGCAGGCACGAGACGACGAAGATGACGCGCATCGTGTTCGCGGATATTCCGAAGCGACGCGCCAGTCCGGCGCAGACGCCGCCGATCCAGCGGCCGTCACGGGGGCGGACAATCGCGCTCATGGGTTCTCCTCTGTGGCATCAGGCGGGAGTTTCCCGCGATGCCTCAATACTCCCGCGGCACCGCCGACAAAACGTCGGTCCAGGGGCCGAGCCCGACCCTGGGAATTCTCGGGGTGGACCCCTGAGAAGACCGCTCGGAGCGCTGCGCGCGCCGCAGCCGCGCACGCAGCGCCGGTACGACGGCCACGTGCGCCAGGACGACGCCCAGCCCGTTCAGCAGGACCGAGTCCACGTCGACGACCTGCCCGGGAACCGAGCTCTGGAGCATCTCGATGAGGAGCGAGGCCAGCACCCCCGCGGCGGCGGTCCGGCCCAGCGAGGACCACGCGGCCAGCGGCGAAGGCGCCAGGTTCCCGTTGGCGAGCGGCAGCAGCACGCCGAGCGGGGCCAGCAGCGCCAGCGCCCCGCCGATCCGCCGGGCCGCCTCCAGCGGCCCGTACGAGAGGTCCGCCCGGATCCCGTCCAGCGGGGTCAGGTTGGCCGCGGCCGCCCAGGGCACGTCCAGGGGTCGCAGAGTGAGCCAGCCGACGAGGAGGAGGTGGGCGATCAGCAGCCCCCCGCCCAGGAGCCGGAGCCGGAGGTGAATGGCGGTGGCGGCACTGCGGCCGACCTCGTTGCGCTGCACATGTGCGAGGACGCAGGCCCCGGTGGCCGCGGTTCCGGTCGGATCCTGTGAGCGGGCTCGCACTGACCCGTACGGGCTCGGGACCCGGTACAGGCGGGCCGGTACAAGCGGGCCGGTACAGGCGGGCTGGCACGGGAGGGCCGGCACGGGAGGGCCGCTGCAGGCGGGCCGGTGCAGGCGGGCCGGTACGGGCGGCCCGGCACAGGCGGGCTGGTACGGGAAGGCCGGTGCAGGCGGGCCGGTACAAGCGGGCTGGTACAGGCGGGCTGGCACGGAAGGGCCGGTACGGGAAGGCCGGTGCAGGCGGGCCGGTACAGGCGGGCTGGCACGGAAGGGCCGGTACGGGAAGGCCGGTGCAGGCGGGCCGGTACAAGCGGGCTGGCACGGGAAGGCCGCTGCAGGCGGGGCCGGTACAGGAGGGCCGGTACAAGCGGGCCGGTACAGGACGGCAGGTACAGGAGGGCCACTGCAGGCGGGCCGGTACGGGAAGGCCGGTGCAGGCGGGCCGGTGCAGGCGGGCCGGTGCAGGCGGGGCCGGTACGGGACGGTCGGCGCGGGTGGGCCGGTACGGGTCCGTGACGGACGGCCCCCCGCGTCAGCCGATGGCGAGCAGCACGATCAGGAACACCGCGCCGAGGGCGGCGGGGGCGAGGACCTCGTACGACCACCGCACGCGCACGCTGCCCTGGGCGCCGGGCCGCGAGGCACCGCGCTCGGCCAGGTCCCGCAGCTCGTTCACGACCTGGTCGGCCTGGGCGCGCTGCGGTTCGGCAGGGGCCGTCGGGCCGGCCTTGCCCGCCGCGCCCGCGGCGCCCTTGCCGGTGAGCCCGCCGCGCCGGGAGAGCTCCTGCCGGCTCTGCTGCCGGCTCGCCTTCTTCCGCTCGCGCAGCGAGACCGGGACGGACCACAGCTGGTACTTCGACCCCCCGGCCAGCACCTCCGCCGAGTACCCGGCGCGCACCGCGTCCACGGCGCCCCAGGGCAGCTCGATGACCCGGAAGGGGTTCCGCACGCGCATCCGGTCGTCATTGGCGAAGACGGCCGGGCGGATCGTGAACGCCACGATCAGCGGTACGGCCAGCAGGGCGATCGCCGCGGCGAACCACGGGGCGTTCCCCGATCCCCGCACGATGGCGTCCCCGCACAGCCACGCGATGAGCGCGAGCAGCAGGACCCCGGTGACGACGGCCATGGGGGAGCGGTAGACCCGGTCTTCGTACGCCGGCTCTTCAGGGGGCTGCTGGCTGCTCATGAGGCCGATTCTGCCTCACTGTGCCGCTTGGGTGGAGCCACCGACGAGATCGGCGTACACGATGATGTTGTCGGGCCGGTGGCCGTCGGTGATCTCGCCCCCGCAGGTGATCAGCCGCAGCTCGGGATGCGCGGTGTTCCCGTACACCTTGGCGGTCGGGAAGCTCTTCTTGTCGACCTGTTCCAACGTGCGCACCCGGAAGACGGCGGAGCTGCCGTCCGCCCGGGAGACGGTGATCCCGTCGCCGGCGTGGATCTTCGCCACGTCGCGCAGTACGGCCGGGCCGCGCGCGGTGTCGAAGTGCCCGATGAGCACGGCCGGTCCGGTCTCGCCCGGGGTGACGCCCTTCGTGTACCAGCCGATCCGGTCCCCGTTCGCGACGGACGGCACCTCGACGCTGCCGTCGGCGGCCAGCCCCAGCTTCAGCAGCGGCCCCGTGTCCACCCCGGCCGCGGGGATCCGCACCCGTACCGGCTCGGAGGCCGCCATCGGGGCGGCGGGCGCGGCCGACGGCGCCGGGGCGGACGGGGCGGGCACCGGGTCCGCGGCGATGCGGGGTGCGGGCGGGGGCGCCGGCGCGGCGGGCGCGCCGCCGCAGCCGGTCAGGGCGGCGAGGGCGAGCGGACCGAGCAGGGCGGCGGCGGGCAGGTGGCGGGGGCGGCGGGCCATGGGGTGCTCCGGGAACGGGCCCGGCGGGCCACCGCGGAGGTGGCCCGCCGGAGGCAGGAACGGGAGGGAAAGGGAGGGAAAGGGAGGGAACGGGCCGGGAGGGAAAGGGAGGGAACGGGCCGAAAGGGGAAGGGCGGGCCGGAAGGGGAGGGCGGGTCGGCCCCGACCGCGGCCCGTCAGCCCCGGCTGCGGCCGGCGCGGCGGCCGCGGGCCAGCAGGGCGACACCCAGCCAGGCGAAGATCGCGACGAGGCCCGCGCCGGCGGCCACGGTGGTGCTGTCGTCGGTGTCCTCGGCGGCGAGCTCCGCCCCCGCGGCCACTGCGCCCTTGGGCACGACCACCGTCTGCGCACCGCCCTGCGGCTTCACGTCGCCGACCGGGACGACCGGCTTGGCGCTGACCGTGCCGGTCGTCGGCTCGGGCTTCGGCGCGGGCTGGTCGGCGGCCCGGTCCTCGGTGACCTTGTAGTTCGGCTTGCAGCCCTTGGGCAGCGCCGGGAAGGAGGTCCGGCCCAGCGGGGTGCCGCCGCCCTGGGTCTTCCACTCGAAGCCGGGCGCGGCGCCGCTCGGGTTCACGATGCGGGCGATGATGCCGGCCGACTCGGGCAGCGCGGGGAAGCCGCGGTCCAGGAGCCGCCAGGCGGTGTCCTCGCCGGCGACCCACAGCTCGGCCCGCGGGCCGTCGGGGGACATGAACAGCTTGGCGCTCATGCCGGCGCCGATGTTCTGCGACTTCTCGGCCGAGCAGACCCGGCCGGCCTTGCCCTCGGGCAGCGGGTAGGACTTGGCGACGCCCTTCGTGGTGACGACCAGCACCGGGGCGGTCGTCTCCGCCTTGGTGAGCTCGAAGGACGCCCCGTACGCCTCGGCGGTGGTCTGCCCGCGGGTGACCAGGCCCACGACGTGGAGCATGTAGTTGTCGCCCGGCTTCCACTGGTCGCCGACGTAGCGGATCCAGGCCTCCGGGCCCTCGGCCTCGTTGCGCAGCACCGCGACCATCCCGTTGCCGACGTAGACCGGCCGGCCCTCGTAGCGGCCGTTGTCGTCCGAAGGCGCCGAGGGCGCCGGCGAAACCGAGGAAACCGACGCAACCGGGGCAGCAGCCGCCCCGGTCGACGGCACCGGCTGCGGGGCGGTCGCGGCGATCGCGGTCGCGGCCGGCGCGAGCAGGGCCCCGGCGAGGGCGGCGGTGACGATCGAGGTGCGGAGGGCGGTACGCATAACGACTCCTGGAAGCTGTGTCGCGGGAAGGTGGGAGAGTCGCATGCCGCGTTTTCTCTGTCGGGGTTGTGGTCCGGTGAGGTCTGGCGGGCTGCTGAAGAGAAATTTACGGTTCTCGTTCGACTGGACCATGGGGTTCCTGTCTCCGCCACGTAACAGGAAAAGTGGAGGTCAGCGGTCCGCAGTGCGATCTTGGACCGGACCATCGGTGCGCCCGGATGTGCCCGAGTCCGCACATATGTGCGCCAGCGGGGGGTGACAGGCCGCTACGCGCGTAGATATGCTCATCTGGTGACCATGCCCACCACCCTCACCGCATTCGCTGACGTGACGACGTCCGACAGCGCGCTGCGCCGCTTCCTGCACGGGCTGCCCGGCGTAGACGCCGTCGGCCTGGAGGCCCGCGCGGCCGCACTCGGTACCCGTTCGATCAAGACCACGGCCAAGGCGTACGCCATTGACCTGGCCATTTCGATGATCGACCTGACCACGCTTGAGGGTGCGGACACCCCGGGCAAGGTCCGAGCGCTCTCCGCCAAGGCCGTCAACCCCGACCCGACCGACCGCACGACGCCCATGACCGCCGCGGTCTGCGTCTACCCCGACATGGTGGCCACCGCCAAGGCCGCCCTGAACGGCGCCGACGTCAAGGTGGCGTCCGTCGCGACCGCCTTCCCGGCCGGCCGCGCCGCGCTGCCCGTCAAGCTCGCGGACACCCGTGACGCCGTCGCCGCGGGCGCCGACGAGATCGACATGGTCATCGACCGTGGCGCCTTCCTCGCCGGCCGCTACCTGGAGACGTACGAGCTGATCAAGGCGATCAAGGAGGCGTGCGTCCGCCCCGACGGCACCGCCGCCCGCCTCAAGGTCATCTTCGAGACCGGGGAGCTGTCGACGTACGACAACATCCGCCGCGCCTCCTGGATCGGCATGCTCGCGGGCGCCGACTTCATCAAGACCTCCACCGGCAAGGTCGGCGTCAACGCCACCCCCGCCAACACGCTGCTGATGCTCGAAGCCGTCCGCGACTTCAAGGCGCAGACTGGAATCCAGATCGGCGTGAAGCCGGCCGGCGGCATCCGGACCACCAAGGACGCCATCAAGTTCCTGGTCCTGGTCAACGAGACCGTGGGCGAGGACTGGCTCTCCAACCACTGGTTCCGCTTCGGCGCCTCCAGCCTGCTCAACGACCTGTTGATGCAGCGCCAGAAGCTGAGCACCGGCCGTTACTCCGGTCCCGACTACGTGACGGTGGACTGATCACCATGGCATCCCTTTTCGAGTACGCACCGGCCCCCGAGTCGCGTTCGGTCGTCGACATCGCCCCCTCGTACGGGCTCTTCATCGACGGCGAGTTCGTCGACGCCGCCGACGGCAAGGTCTTCAAGACCGTCTCCCCGTCGTCCGAGGAGGTCCTCTCCGAGGTCGCCCAGGCCGGCGCCGCGGACGTCGACCGCGCCGTCAAGGCCGCCCGCAAGGCCTTCGCGACCTGGTCCGCGCTGCCCGGCTCCGAGCGCGCCAAGTACCTCTTCCGCATCGCCCGGATCATCCAGGAGCGCAGCCGCGAGCTGGCCGTCCTGGAGACCCTGGACAACGGCAAGCCGATCAAGGAGACCCGCGACGCGGACCTCCCGCTCGTCGCCGCGCACTTCTTCTACTACGCGGGCTGGGCCGACAAGCTCGACCACGCGGGCTACGGCGCGAACCCGCGCCCGCTCGGCGTGGCCGGCCAGGTCATCCCGTGGAACTTCCCGCTGCTGATGCTGGCGTGGAAGATCGCCCCGGCGCTCGCCACCGGCAACACGGTCGTCCTCAAGCCCGCCGAGACCACCCCGCTCACCGCGCTGTTCTTCGCGGACATCTGCCGCCAGGCGGGCCTGCCCAAGGGCGTCGTCAACATCCTCACGGGTTACGGGGACGCGGGCGCGGCCCTCGTCGAGCACCCGGACGTCAACAAGGTCGCCTTCACCGGCTCGACCGCGGTCGGCAAGGCCATCGCCCGCCAGATCGCCGGTACGGACAAGAAGGTCACCCTGGAACTGGGCGGCAAGGGCGCCAACATCGTCTTCGACGACGCCCCCGTCGACCAGGCCGTCGAGGGCATCGTCAACGGGATCTTCTTCAACCAGGGCCAGGTCTGCTGCGCGGGCTCGCGCCTGCTGGTCCAGGAGTCGATCCACGACGAGCTGCTGGACTCCCTCAAGCGCCGCCTGAGCACCCTGCGCCTGGGCGACCCGCTCGACAAGAACACCGACATCGGCGCGATCAACTCCGCCGAGCAGCTGGCCCGGATCACCGCGCTCGCGGAGACCGGCGAGGCCGAGGGCGCCGAGCGCTGGTCCCCGGCGTGCGAGCTGCCGTCCTCCGGCTACTGGTTCGCCCCGACGCTCTTCACGAACGTCACCCAGGCGCACACCGTCGCCCGGGACGAGATCTTCGGCCCGGTGCTGTCCGTGCTGACGTTCCGTACGCCCGACGAGGCCGTCGCCAAGGCCAACAACAGCCAGTACGGCCTGTCGGCCGGCATCTGGACGGAGAAGGGCAGCCGCATCCTCGCGGTCGCCAACAAGCTCCGCGCGGGCGTCGTCTGGGCCAACACGTTCAACAAGTTCGACCCGACCTCGCCCTTCGGCGGCTACAAGGAGTCGGGCTTCGGCCGCGAGGGCGGCCGCCACGGCCTGGAGGGCTACCTCGATGTCTGAGTCGACCCGTCTGAACGTCTTCAAGACCTACAAGCTGTACGTCGGGGGCAAGTTCCCCCGCTCCGAGAGCGGCCGGGTGTACGAGGTGCAGGACTCCAAGGGCAAGTGGCTGGCCAACGCCCCCCTGTCCTCCCGCAAGGACGCCCGGGACGCGGTCGTCGCGGCCCGCAAGGCCTTCGGCGGCTGGTCGGGCGCGACGGCGTACAACCGCGGCCAGATCCTCTACCGCATCGCCGAGATGCTGGAGGGCCGCCGCGAGCAGTTCGTCCGCGAGGTCGGCGAGGCCGAGGGCCTGTCCAAGTCGAAGGCCGCCGCGGTCGTCGACGCGGCCATCGACCGCTGGGTCTGGTACGCGGGCTGGACGGACAAGATCGGCCAGATCGTGGGCGGGGCCAACCCGGTGGCGGGCCCGTTCTTCAACCTCTCCACCCCGGAGCCGACGGGTGTCGTCACGGTCCTCGCCCCCCAGGACTCCTCGTTCCTGGGCCTGATCTCGGTGATCGCCCCGGTGATCGCCACGGGCAACACGGCCGTCGTGATCACCTCGGAGAAGTCCCCGCTCCCGGCCCTTTCCCTGGGCGAGGTGCTGGCCACCTCCGACCTGCCGGGCGGCGTCGTCAACATCCTGTCCGGCAAGGCCGCCGAGATGGGCCCGCACCTGGCGTCCCACCAGGACGTCAACGCGATCGACCTGGCGGGTGCCGACGCGGCGCTGGCCAAGGAGCTGGAGATCGCGGCGGCCGACAACCTCAAGCGCGTCCTGCGTCCACAGCCTGTGGACGACTGGAGCGCCGACCCGGGCACGTCGCGCATGACGGCGTTCCTGGAGACGAAGACGGTCTGGCACCCCACGGGTTCGCTGGGCTCGGGCGGATCCTCGTACTGAGGCATCCCCCCGCGAAACCGGCCCCGGCAGCGTCCCCCGCGCTGCCGGGGCCTTTCCGTGCCCCGATGCGGCCGTTGCGGCTACTTCGGCAGCAGCGGGCCGAGCAGCGAGGACGCGGCCGCCTCCGGCAGCTCGGCCACGGACGGACCCTGCGTCAGGATCCCCGTGACCATGGTGGTGCCGACCGCGGGGAAGTCCGCGACCCGCGTGCCCACGCCGTTGTCGAGCGGATCCACGCCGGTGTGGGCCAGCGGGTTCACCTTGAGGTTCGCGATGGGGTCGGTGACCCCCGCGAGGGCCGCCGGAACCGAGAGCTCACCCGCCTGGGCGCCGCCGGCGGCCATGGCCAGGGCCGCACCGGCCATGGAGAGCGTGATGCCTGCGGAGCGCAGCGTGGAGCTGCCGGGGGCTGCGTGACGTGCCATGGGGATCCCGCCTGAGGTCGTAGTCGCGTGCGCACGCAGCGTAGTTGAGGTGTGATCCTGGATACCAACCGGCCACCGGAGGCATCCCCTGCGCGGGGGAATGGTTCACACTGGTGTCCCGTGAGCTCCTCCTCTCCTTTGCCTACGCGTGTCGTCCTGTTGACCGGGCCCTCGGGGTCCGGCAAGTCCAGGCTGGCCGCCCGTTCCGGGCTGCCGGTGCTGCGCCTGGACGACTTCTACAAGGAGGGCGACGACCCGACCCTCCCGCTGGTCGAGGGCAGTTCCGACATCGACTGGGACTCCCCGCTGTCGTGGGACGCCGAGGCCGCGGTCGCCGCGATCGGGGAGCTCTGCGCGGGCGGCCGTACCGAGGTGCCGGTGTACTCCATCGCCACCTCCTCCCGTACCGGCACGGAGACGCTGGACATCTCCCGCACCCCGCTGTTCATCGCGGAGGGGATCTTCGCGGCCGACATCGTGGCCCGGTGCCGGGAGATGGGGCTGCTGGCCGACGCCATCTGCCTGCGCGGCCGGCCGTCGACGACGTTCCGGCGCAGGCTCGCCCGGGACCTGCGCGAGGGCCGCAAGTCGCTGCCGTTCCTGCTGCGCAGGGGATGGCGGCTGATGCGGGCGGAGCGGGGCATCGTGGCCCGCCACACCGCCCTCGGCGCCCACGCCTGCGCCCGTGACGAGGCCCTCGGCCGCCTGGCCGCATGCGCCGCGGGCCGCCACCGCACGACCGCCCCGGCGTAGCAATACGAGAAGGCGGGACCACGCGGACCCCCGGCCGCGCGATCCCGCCTTCTCCCCCCGCAGGCCCCCGTCCCACCCCCGTAGGACGGGCCCCCTGGCCCATGGTCTGTGGTGTGCCGCGTTACGCGACGAGCTCCTCGAAGGACTCCGCCTCGTCGCGGCCGAAGCTCAGCACCTCGTCGTCCCGCAGCCGCCGCAGCGACCGCCAGATGCTCGACTTCACCGTGCCGACGCTGATCCCCAGGATCTCCGCGATCTCCGGGTCCGTACGGCCCTCGTAGTACCGCAGCACCAGCATCGTGCGCTGCGGCTCCGGGATGCGGGCCAGCGCCTGCCACAGCACCGCGCGCAGTTCCGTACCCCGCATCGCGTCCGTGTCGGACGCCGTCTCCGGGAGCTCCTCCGTCGGGTACTCGTTGAGCTTGCGCCGGCGCCAGGCGCTGATGTGCAGATTCGTCATCGTGCGGCGCAGGTACCCGCCGACGGCGGCCTTGTCGCTGATCCGGTCCCAGGCGCGGTACGTGGAGAACAGCGCGCTCTGGAGCAGGTCCTCGGCCTCGTAACGGTCCCCGGTCAGGTGGAAGGCCGTCGCGTAGAGCGCGGCCCGCCGCTCCTGGACGTACGCCGTGAACTCGGCCTCCGAGGTGGCGGAGAGCTCGGGCGTGCGCTGCACGGGGAGGGCGGAGGCGGTCTGGTACGTGTTCGCGTCGATGGCCACCGTGTGCGCCGGCCGCGGACGGGCGACCGTCACCGAACGGGCACCTGCCCGGCGGTTCACATCGTGCAGCCGCGTGACAACCGCGCTGGTGGTGGTGCTGTGCAGCGTGTTCATCTCGCGCCCCCCGTCGTGGAGTCTGCTTCGGATCCTGCTCGGTTTCGTTGGTAGAAGACTGCCCGGCCGACTTAACCGGGGTGTCCGCCGACTGTCACAGGCCTGTCACAGCGACCCCCGCGGGAGCCCCGTGCGATCCCGTGGGCCCGACGGTCGAACTCCGAACGGTCGATGGGACAGAATGAGCCCGTGCCTTTCCTGTTGCTGATCGAGGACGACGACGCCATCCGCACGGCCCTCGAACTCTCCCTGTCTCGCCAGGGCCACCGTGTGGCCACCGCGGCGACGGGCGAGGACGGCCTGAAGCTGCTGCGCGAGCAGCGGCCGGACCTGATCGTGCTGGACGTCATGCTGCCCGGGATCGACGGCTTCGAGGTGTGCCGGCGGATCCGTCGCACCGACCAGCTGCCGATCATCCTGCTGACCGCCCGCAGCGACGACATCGATGTCGTCGTGGGCCTGGAGTCGGGGGCCGACGACTACGTCGTCAAGCCCGTCCAGGGCCGGGTGCTCGACGCCCGCATCCGGGCCGTCCTGCGCCGCGGGGAACGGGAGGCCAGTGACTCCGCGGTGTTCGGTTCCCTGGTCATCGACCGGGCGGCCATGACGGTCACCAAGAACGGCGAGGACCTCCAGCTCACGCCGACCGAGCTGCGGCTGCTGCTGGAGCTCAGCCGCCGGCCCGGGCAGGCGCTCTCCCGCCAGCAGCTGCTGCGGCTGGTCTGGGAGCACGACTACCTCGGCGACTCCCGGCTCGTGGACGCCTGCGTGCAGCGGCTGCGCGCCAAGGTCGAGGAAGTCCCGTCCTCGCCCACCCTCATCCGCACCGTGCGTGGTGTCGGCTACCGGCTGGACTCTCCGCAGTGATCAAAGCCCTGTTCGCGGGCCGGCGCTGGACCAGCCTGCGGCTGCGGCTCCTGATGGTGTTCTCCCTGGTCGCGCTGGTGGCCGCCGTGTCCGCGTCCGGGATCGCGTACTGGCTCAACCGCGAGGCCGTGCTCACCCGTACCCAGGACGCGGCCCTCGGCGACTTCCGCCAGGAGATGCAGAACCGGGCCGCGGCGCTGCCCGCCGACCCGACGCCCGAGGAGATGCAGCGCACCGCCGAGCTGATGGCGGGCAGCAGCCCCGGCTACAGCGTGCTGCTGGTCGACGAGCGCAAGGGCGGCCGCAAGGTGTTCGGCGCGGCCGGCCCCGACTCCTTCGGGCTGGACGACGTACCGGGCTCGCTGCAGCGCGCGGTGAACGACCGGCAGAAGGCGACGGCCGCGAACGACGCCGAGTACCACGTGTACTGGCAGCGGACGAAGCCGCACGGCAATCCGTACCTGGTCGGCGGGACGCGGATCGTGGGCGGTGGGCCGACCGGCTACATGTACAAGTCCCTGGCGCAGGAGCGGGACGACCTGAACGCGCTCGGCTGGTCGCTGACCATCGCGACGGGGCTGGCGCTGCTCGGGTCCGCACTGCTGGCGCAGGCGGCGGCCCGGACCGTGCTCAAGCCCGTGCAGCGGCTGGGGGACGCGGCGCGGCGGCTCGGCGAGGGCGAGCTGGACCACCGGCTCGACGTGTCGGGGACCGATGAACTCGCCGACCTCTCGCACACCTTCAACAAGACGGCGGAGGCGCTGGAGAAGAAGGTCGCCGACATGAGCGCGCGGGAGGAGGCCAGCCGGCGCTTCGTCGCGGACATGTCGCACGAACTGCGCACTCCGCTGACGGCGTTGACGGCGGTCGCCGAGGTGCTGGAGGAGGAGGTCGACGACCTCGATCCGATGATCGCGCCGGCGGTGGGGCTGGTGGTCAGCGAGACCCGGCGGCTGAACGACCTGGTGGAGAACCTGATGGAGGTCACCCGCTTCGACGCGGGGACGGCGCGCCTGGTCCTGGACGACGTGGACGTCGCCGACCAGGTGACGGCGTGCATCGACGCGCGGGCGTGGCTCGACGCGGTCGAACTGGACGCGGAGCGGGGCATCGTGGCGCGGCTCGACCCGCGCCGGCTCGACGTCATCCTCGCCAACCTGATCGGCAACGCGCTCAAGCACGGCGGCTCGCCGGTGCGGGTGTCGGTGGTCGTCGAGGGCGAGTGGCTGGTGATCGCCGTCCAGGACAACGGACCGGGCATCCCGGAGGAGGTGCTGCCGCACGTCTTCGACCGGTTCTACAAGGCGAGCGCCTCGCGGCCGAAGTCGGACGGCAGCGGGCTGGGCCTGTCGATCGCAGTGGAGAACGCGCACATCCACGGCGGTGACATCACGGCGGCCAACGGGCCGCAGGGCGGCGCGCTGTTCACGCTGCGGCTGCCGGTGGACGTGGGGAAGGTGATCGCCGGTGACGCGGACGCGTAGGGCGGCAGTGCTGTTGGCCGTGGCGGGGCTGGTGTCCGGGTGCGGGATCAGGGCCACGACGGTGCCGGTGGACGTCGGTGCGGCGCCTTCGCGGGTGTCGTGCGACACGCCGGGACCGCAGACCGGGGTGCAGGGCTTCCGGGCGACGGTGGAGCTGGTCTGCGGATCGCAGCTGGTCGGCGTGGAGCGGGTCGTGCCGGTGCCGGAGAAGAAGCCGGTACGGGACCCCGTGGTGCTGGTGGCCGAGGCGCTGCTGGAGGCGCTGGAGCGGGAGCCGTCGCCCGAGGAGCGGGACGCGGGGTTCACGACCGGGGTTCCCGGCGGGCTGACGGTCGCGCCGGCCCGGACGGGTGATCCGGCGGGGACGATACGCATCAGCCGCAAGCCGGAGGACCTGCCGCCGGTGGCGCTGTCGCAGGTGGTGTGCACGCTGGCGGGCAGCGAAGCCGTCTCGGCGGGCCCGGGCCCGGTGGTCCTGGGCGGCCCGGACGCGGACCCGCCGCGGGCCTGGGAGTGCACGGAAGCCGTGCGCTCCCGCCCCGAGTCGGTCCCCACCCTGGGCGAACTCGTCCGCCCGACCCCGACCCCTTCCTGACGCGGGACCCGCCGTCGGCCCCGGGGATCCGGGCCCCTGCGGGGCACCCTGCACGACGTGACGCCGCTCGACCCCCACCCGCCCCCAACGCCGACGGCCCCCTCAGGGGGAGCCGAGGGGGCCGTGTTCGGGGTGAAACCCCGGGACTGCGCCCGACGGACGGAGTCCGGCGCAGGGGCGCGAAGCCGGTGGGCCCGCCAGGGCGGGCCGTGCGGGCGGCGCGGGACGGGATCAGATGCCCATGGCCGCCGCGAGGTCCTTCTTGATCCCGTCCAGGACCTCCTGGCCGCGGACGCGGGCCGGCTCCAGGTCGGAGGCCTCCGAGACCGGGACCACGACCTCCAGGTAGCACTTGAGCTTGGGCTCGGTGCCCGAGGGGCGGCAGATCACCCGGGCCTTGTAGTCGCCCTCCAAGTGGTAGCGCAGGCCGTCCGTGGGCGGGAGCTTGTCCGTGCCCCGGTTCAGGTCCTCCGCCGAGACCACCCGCAGGCCCGCCAGGGCCGTCGGAGGCTCCGCGCGCAGCCGCGCCATGGCGTTGGCGATGATCGAGAGGTCCTCGACGCGGACCGACAGCTGGTCGGTGTGGTGCAGGCCGTGGGCCATCGCCAGGTCGTCCAGCAGGTCGGTCAGCGTGCGGCCCTGCTCCTTGAGCTCCGAGGCCAGCTCCGCCACCAGCAGGGCGGCCGTGATGCCGTCCTTGTCGCGGACGCCCTCGGGGTCGACGCAGTAGCCGAGCGCCTCCTCGTACCCGTACCGCAGGCCCTCGACGCGGGCGATCCACTTGAAGCCGGTCAGGGTCTCCTCGTAACCGACGCCCGCCGCCTCCGCGATCCGGCCCAGGAGGGACGAGGAGACGATGGACTCGGCGAAGACGCCGCGGGCGCCCTTGTGGACCAGGTGGGCGGCGAGGAGGGCGCCGACCTCGTCGCCGCGGAGCATCCGCCAGCCGTCCGCGGTGGGGACGGCCACCGCGCAGCGGTCCGCGTCCGGGTCGTTCGCGATCACGATGTCGGGCTGGGCCTCGGCGGCCGTCGCGAACGCCAGGTCCATCGCGCCCGGCTCTTCCGGGTTCGGGAAGGCCACTGTCGGGAAGGCCGGGTCCGGCTCGGCCTGCTCGGCGACCAGCACCGGCTCCGGGAAGCCGGCCCGCGCGAAGGCCGCCAGGACGACGTCCTTGCCGACGCCGTGCATGGCCGTGTAGACGGTCCGCACGCCCCGGGGGGAGCCGGGGGTCAGGACGGCGTCCGTACGCGCCAGGTAGGCCTCCAGGACCTCGTCGCCGAGGTCCTCCCAGCCGGACTCCGGACGGGGGACCGAGGCGAGGGTGTCCACGCGCTCGATCTCCGCCGCGATCTCGACGTCCGCGGGGGACACGATCTGCGAGCCGTCGCCGAGGTAGACCTTGTAGCCGTTGTCCCGGGGCGGGTTGTGGCTCGCGGTCACCTCGACGCCGGCGACGGCACCCAGGTGCCGTATGGCGTACGCGAGGACGGGCGTCGGCAGCGGGCGGGGCAGGACGGCCGCGCGCAGGCCCGCGCCGGTCATCACGGCGGCGGTGTCGCGGGCGAAGTCCGCGGACTTGTAGCGCGCGTCGTAGCCGACGACGACCAGGCCGCCGGCGTGGCCCCGGGCCTTGAGGTAGGCCGCGAGGCCCGCCGCTGCCCGGATGACCACGGAGCGGTTCATCCGCATCGGGCCCGCGCCGATCTCGCCGCGCAGTCCGGCCGTGCCGAACTGCAGGGTGCCGGAGAACCGGTCCGCGAGCTCCGCAGCGGCCTCGGCGTCGTCCGACGCCTCGACCAGCTTGGCCAGCTCGGCCGCCGTCTCCGGGTCCGGGTCCTCCGCCAGCCAGGCCTGCGCCCGGGTGATCAGGTCGTCCTGTTCCTGCACTGCCACTGCTTCCGCCTTGTCTCTCGTACGGTGCCGATGCCTCAGATGCGGGCGAGGACCTGCGTCAGCAGCTTGCCCATGCGCGAGGCCGAGTCGCGGCCGGCCTGGAGCACCTCTTCGTGGTTCAGCGGCTCGCCGGAGATGCCCGCCGCCAGGTTGGTGACCAGGGAGATGCCGAGCACCTCGGCGCCGGCCTCGCGGGCGGCGATGGCCTCCAGCACGGTGGACATGCCGACCAGGTCGGCGCCCATGACGCGGATCATGTTGATCTCGGCCGGGGTCTCGTAGTGCGGGCCGGGGAACTGGACGTAGACGCCCTCTTCGAGGGTCTCGTCGATCTCCTTGCACATCGCGCGCAGGCGCGGCGAGTACAGGTCGGTCAGGTCCACGAAGTTCGCGCCGACGATCGGCGAGGTGGCCGTCAGGTTGAGGTGGTCGCTGATCAGGACGGGCTGGCCGGGCTTCATGCCCTCGCGCAGGCCGCCGCAGCCGTTGGTCA
Source organism: Streptomyces sp. NPDC051109 (assembly GCF_044455885.1). Taxonomy (NCBI): domain Bacteria; kingdom Bacillati; phylum Actinomycetota; class Actinomycetes; order Kitasatosporales; family Streptomycetaceae; genus Streptomyces; species Streptomyces sp. NPDC051109. Next base: position 307,365 of record NZ_JBITFF010000003.1, on the reverse strand, counting down.
GGACGACGGTCTTGCAGCCGGCGGCGACGGCGGTGCGCACGCCGTGGGCGACGGCGGCGACGCCGCGGCCCTCGTAGTAGTGGGTCCGGCCGAGGAAGACCAGCGCGCGCTTGTCGCCGATCTTGTACGAGCGGATCTTGCCGCCGTGGCCCTCGACGGCGGCGGGCGGGAAGCCCGGCAGCTCGGTGACGGGGAACTCGGCCTCGGGCGCGCCCAGCGCCTCTGCGGCGGGGGCCCAGCCGGAGCCCATGACGAGGGCGACATCGTGGGATTCGGCGCCGGTCAGCTCACGCAGGCGGGCGGCTGCGGCGGTGGCGTCGGCGAAGGGGTCGGTAACAGATGCGTTCACGCAGACGAGCGTAGCCGAGCATTGCCTACGCGCGTAGATGGCGCAGCTCACGGTGTTCGGATCGTTGCCTTGTCGTTTCCGCCGAAATGCCCCCCGGCGCTTCACCCGCCATGAGGGGTGCGCGCCGGACGCCTCTAGCAGGGGCGCTTGCGGAGTTCCATCACGTAGTCGTGCGGAGCCCCCGCCGATTCGGCCGCGTCGGCGATCTCGCCGAGGTAGCGCGCCGAGGGCAGGCCGCCCTCGTAGCCGTTCAGCACGTAGCACCACGCCGGCTCCTCGCCGTCCAGCGTGTGGACGCGGATCCGCATCCGGCGGTAGATGTCGAGCCCGACGCCCTCCCACCGGTCCATGGAGTCCTCGTCCAGCGGCGCGATGTCGTACAGGGCGACGAACACCTGGTGGCGCGGGGCCTCGACGATCGTGGCCAGGGCGCCCTCCCACCCCATCTGCTCACCGCCGAAGGTCAGCCGCCAGTCGTTGATCCAGCCCGTGCCGCGCAGCGGCGAATGCGGAGCGCGGCGCGTCATCAGCCGCGGGTCGAGGTTGCCGGCGTACGCGGCGTAGAGCGACATGAGGTCGAGGGTACGGGAGGGGTGGGGCGGGCCGCGTGCCCGGCCGTCCTCACGGATGGCCGGACCGGGGGAGAAGCACCTTGAAGCGTGCGGGACAATGGGGCACGGAATGCATCCCCCGGGGAGACCCCCGGAAGCCCCGGCCGGGGCGGCAGCCGGCCGGGTAGACGTGAGGCGGAGTTTTCGTGACCCGGATCGTGATCATCGGCGGCGGACCCGGCGGGTATGAGGCGGCCCTCGTGGGGGCCCAGCTCGGCGCGGAGGTGACCGTCGTCGACTGCGACGGCCTCGGCGGCGCGTCCGTCCTCACCGACTGCGTACCCTCCAAGACCCTCATCGCGACCGCCGAGGTCATGACGACCTTCGACTCGTCGTACGAGGAGCTCGGCATCGTCGTCGCCGACGACACCCCGCACATCGAGCAGGCCGCGCGCGTCGTCGGCGTGGACCTGGGCAAGGTGAACCGGCGCGTCAAGCGCCTCGCGCTCGCCCAGTCGCACGACATCACCGCCTCCGTCACCCGGGCCGGCGCCCGCGTCGTACGGGGCCGCGGCAAGCTCGGCGGCCCGCAGGGCATCGACGGCACGCGCGACGTCATCGTCACCGCCGCCGACGGCACCGAGACGATCCTGACGGCCGACGCCGTGCTGATCGCGACCGGCGGCCACCCCCGCGAGATCCCGGACGCCATGCCCGACGGCGAGCGGATCCTGAACTGGACCCAGGTCTACGACCTCGACGAGCTCCCCGAGGAGCTCATCGTGGTCGGCTCGGGCGTCACCGGCGCCGAGTTCGCCGGTGCCTACCAGGCCCTGGGCTCCCGGGTGACGCTGATCTCCTCGCGCGACCGCGTGCTGCCCGGCGAGGACCCGGACGCGGCGGCCGTGCTGGAGGACGTCTTCCGGCGCCGCGGCATGAACGTCGTCGGCCGCTCCCGCGCCGAATCCGCCAAGCGCGTCGGCGACCGGGTCGAGGTCACGCTCTCCGACGGCCGCGTCATCACCGGCACGCACTGCCTGATGGCGGTCGGCGCGATCCCGAACACCAAGGACATGAACCTGGAGGAGTCCGGGGTCCGGCTCAAGGAGTCCGGGCACATCTGGACCGACAAGGTCTCCCGTACGTCCGCGCCCGGCGTGTACGCGGCCGGCGACGTGACCGGGATCTTCGCGCTGGCCTCCGTGGCCGCCATGCAGGGCCGCATCGCGATGTACCACTTCCTCGGCGACGCCGTGGCCCCGCTGAACCTCAAGACGGTCTCGTCGAACGTGTTCACCGACCCGGAGATCGCCACCGTCGGTTACACCCAGGCCGATGTAGACTCCGGCAAGATCGACGCCCGTGTCGTGAAGCTGCCGCTGCTGCGCAACGCGCGGGCCAAGATGCAGGGCATCCGGGACGGGTTCGTGAAGCTGTTCTGCCGCCCGGGCACCGGAATCGTGGTCGGCGGCGTGGTGGTCTCCCCGCGGGCGAGCGAGCTGATCCACCCCATCTCGATCGCAGTCGACAACAACCTGACCGTCGAGCAGATCGCAAACGCGTTCACGGTGTACCCCTCGCTGTCGGGTTCGATCGCCGAGGTCGCGCGCCAGCTGCACACGCGGAAGGCCGCCGGCGAGGCCTGAGGGCGGTAACCGCCCCACGTCAGGGGGTACTTGGGGCGGCCTTCCGGAGGGTGAAGTGACGTTCACTCAACAGCCTCGCCGCGTATACCACTAGTCACCCTGTTTTATGGACAACTTCGGTATTCCGGTGCAAGGAGCTGAAACAAGACGGTCGTTGGGGTTACTGTCAGTTTCGTGTTCGCTGCAGAACGTCGCCAATTGATTCTCGAAATGGTGCGGGCCAACGGAGCGGTATCGCTCCGGGAGCTCGCCCGCGTCGTCCAGACCTCCGAAGTGACCGTACGGCGGGACGTGCGGGCGCTGGAGGCAGAAGGACTCCTCGACCGCCGACACGGCGGTGCGGTTTTGCCGGGCGGTTTCACGCGGGAGTCCGGATTTCCGCAAAAGTCCCATCTCGCGACGGCGGAGAAGACCGCCATTGCCGATGTAGCGGCCGGCCTCGTCGAAGAAGGCGAGGCCGTCGTCGTCGGCGCGGGCACCACGACCCAGGAGCTGGCCCGCCGGCTCGCCCGGGTGCCCGGACTGACCGTCGTCACCAACTCGCTGCTGGTCGCGCAGGCACTGGCCCACGCGAACAGGGTGGAGGTGGTGATGACCGGGGGCACCCTCCGCGGCTCCAACTACGCGCTGGTCGGCAGCGGGGCGGAGCAGTCCCTCCAGGGGCTGCGGGTCTCCCGGGCCTTCCTGTCCGGCAGCGGCCTGACGGCGGAGCGCGGTCTGTCCACGTCCAACATGCTGTCGGCGAGCGTGGACCGGGCCCTGGTCCAGGCGGCGGCGGAGGTGGTGGTCCTCGCGGACCACACGAAGCTGGGCACCGACACCATGTTCCAGACGGTGCCCACCGATGTGATGACCCGTCTGGTCACGGACGAGCCCCCGCCGCACGACGACCGCGCGGCGACGGAACTCCAGGCACTGGCCGACCAGGGGGTCCAGATCACCATCGCCGGGGCCGTGGCCCCGGGAGGCAACGCGGACGGCATGGCGGGCCGCCGGCCGCGGCGGGAGTCCCCGCTGCCGGTACAGCGGCGCGGGGGGCCGTCCGCGCAGCTGCGCAGCGCCCCCGCCTCGATGCTGGAGCAGCAGTCCGCGGGGGACCGCCCCCGCGTCGCGGACATGCGGCGCCGCTAGCGAACCCCCACGGGGCTCCGGCGGAGTGCCCCGAAACGCGTGAGGCCCGGAACCCCGCGGGGATTCCGGGCCTCATCGGTTCAAGGACGTCAGTCCTTGATCTCACAGATGGTGGCGCCGGAGGTGAGGCTGGCGCCGACTTCGGCGGTGAGGCCGACGATGGTGCCGGAGCGGTGCGCGTTCAGCGGCTGCTCCATCTTCATGGCCTCCAGGACGACGACCAGGTCGCCCTCGTTGACCTGCTGGCCCTCCTCGACCGCGACCTTGACGATCGTTCCCTGCATCGGGGACGCCAGCGTGTCGCCGGAGGCGGCCGGGCCGGACTTCTTCGCCGCGCGGCGCTTCGGCTTCGCGCCGCCCGCCGCGGCCGTGCGGGCCAGGGTCATGCCCAGCGAGGACGGGAGGGAGACCTCCAGGCGCTTGCCGCCGACCTCGACGACGACCGTCTCGCGGCCCGGCTCGTCCTCCGTCTCCTCCGCCGGGGCGGCGAACGCGGGGATGTCGTTGACGAACTCGGTCTCGATCCAGCGGGTGTGGATCCGGAAGGGGTCCGAGGTGAACGCCGGGTCGGCGACGACCGCGCGGTGGAACGGAATGGCCGTGGCCATGCCCTCCACCTCGAACTCCGCCAGCGCGCGCGCCGCCCGCTGCAGGGCCTGCTCGCGCGTGGCACCGGTGACGATGAGCTTGGCGAGGAGGGAGTCCCAGGCCGGGCCGATGACCGAGCCGGACTCCACACCCGCGTCCAGGCGGACACCGGGGCCGGAGGGCGCGTTGAACTTGGTGACGGTGCCGGGGGCCGGCAGGAAGCCGCGGCCCGGGTCCTCGCCGTTGATGCGGAACTCGAAGGAGTGCCCGCGCAGGACCGGGTCGCCGTAGCCGAGCTCCTCGCCGTCGGCGATGCGGAACATCTCGCGGACCAGGTCGATGCCGGTGACCTCTTCGGTGACCGGGTGCTCGACCTGCAGGCGGGTGTTGACCTCCAGGAAGGAGATCGTCCCGTCCGTGCCGACCAGGAACTCGACCGTGCCGGCGCCGACGTAGCCGGCCTCCTTCAGGATCGCCTTCGACGCCGCGTACAGCTCGGCGTTCTGAGCCTCCGACAGGAACGGCGCGGGGGCTTCCTCGACCAGCTTCTGGTGGCGGCGCTGGAGGGAGCAGTCGCGGGTGGAGACGACGACCACGTTGCCGTGGGAGTCGGCCAGGCACTGCGTCTCGACGTGGCGCGGCTTGTCGAGGTAGCGCTCGACGAAGCACTCGCCGCGGCCGAAGGCCGCGACGGCCTCGCGGACGGCCGAGTCGTAGAGCTCGGGGACCTCTTCGAGCGTGCGGGCGACCTTCAGGCCGCGGCCGCCGCCGCCGAAGGCCGCCTTGATCGCGATCGGCAGGCCGTGCTGCTCGGCGAACGCGACGACCTCGTCGGCCCCGGAGACCGGGTCCGGGGTGCCCGCGACGAGCGGGGCGCCGGCGCGCTGGGCGATGTGGCGGGCGGCGACCTTGTCACCGAGGTCGCGGATGGCCTGCGGGGGCGGGCCGATCCAGGTCAGGCCGGCGTCGAGCACGGCCTGCGCGAATTCGGCGTTCTCGGAGAGGAAGCCGTATCCGGGATGGATGGCGTCCGCGCCGGAGTCGGCTGCGGCCTGCAGGACCTTGGAGATGTCCAGGTAGCTCGCGGCCGGGGTGTCACCGCCCAACGCGAAAGCTTCGTCGGCCGCGCGGACGTGCAGAGCGTCCCGGTCCGGATCGGCGTAGACGGCTACGCTTGCGATTCCGGCATCCCGGCAGGCCCGAGCAACGCGGACAGCGATTTCGCCACGGTTGGCGATGAGCACCTTGCGCACGATGGCTCCCTCCTTGAAACAAGCTGAGTTTAGGGACAGTCCACACGGCGTTTCGACCCTTCCCTAGAGGTGACCTTGCCCACACGGAGTGTGATTCGAGTCCGCCTCGAGTGAGGAAAGCCCTTGTGGCGCCCCAGGTCAGGGGGATCCCCGACTGCACAGTAACCCCGTCACCCGTCCGAGGTCTCTGTTCCCCCGGTCAGCGGGCCCCGGTGATTCTTTGTCGAGTCCCTACGAACGTGCCACACATTCTTTGCGTGATCACCGGCGAAGTCACCTCGCGCAACGAAGCTGCCCGGACCCCTTGTCCGTACGTTTACCCGTTAGTAGCCTCCAGGGCGTCGAGCAGGCTTGTGGTCGTTGCGGGTCGTTGCGGGTCAACGTGGGGCCGGGGACGTACGGCCGGGGACTTGTGGGGAGGGGTGGGTCGTCGTGGGCGTCGTGCTGCGCAGACTCGTGGCCGGACTGGCCGCGGTCGTGCTCGTCGCCGAGGCGGCGGTGCTGGTCCTCGTCCACATCGTGCTGGGCAGGACCACCCACAACCAGTCGATGTCCATCGCCGGCATGGACCCGGACGTCATGTCCGCGGCCACGTACGCGATGGGCGCGGGCATCGGCGCGTTCCTGCTGCTGTGCGCCGTGCTCCTCGCCGTGGCGGCCGTACGCGACCGCGCGCCCGGCACCTTCGCCCGCGTCGTGCTCGTCACCGCCGCCGTCACCCACGCGGTGCTCGGCGCGCTCGCCGTGGGGCTCGTCGGCTGGGGCGCCTTCGCGGTGATGATGCTGATCCTGTGCCTGCTGGTCCTGACCCTGATGCTCTACGCGGCCCAGGGCGCGGCCGGGGCGGCCTCAGGGGGCGCCCCTGGCGGCCGGGACGCCCCGCCCGCGCCGGCCGGGGAGCTCAAGCCCACAAATCCGTGATCGACACGCCCAGTTCGCCCAGCAGGGAGCGCAGCAGCGGCAGTGACAGCCCGATGACGTTCCCGGGGTCCCCGTCGATGCCCTCGATGAACGGGGCCGACAGCCCGTCCAGCGTGAAGGCGCCCGCCACGTGCAGCGGCTCGCCGCTCGCCACGTACGCGGCCACCTCGGCGTCCGTCGGCTCGCCGAACCGGACCGTCGTGGAGGCCGTGGCCGAAACCTGACTCCCCGTCGCCGTGTCGATCACGCAGTGCCCGGTGCGCAGGACCCCGGCCCGCCCGCGCATCGACTTCCAGCGGGCCGTGGCCTCTTCGGCGTCCGCCGGCTTGCCGAGCGCCTCGCCGTCCAGTTCCAGCACCGAGTCGCAGCCGATCACCAGGGCGCCCGCGGCCTCGTCCAAGGCCGCCACGACGCCCGCCTTGGCCTCGGCCAGCGCCAGCGCCAGCTCGGCCGGGGTCTCCGCGCTGAGCGCGTCCTCGTCGAAGTGGCTGACGATCACGTGCGGGGCCAGCCCGGCCTGCCGCAGCAGGTTGAGCCGGGCGGGCGAGGCGGAGGCGAGGACGAGGGCGTGGGCCGGGGCCTGGGCAGCAGTCATGCCCGCCATCGTAGGCGCGGCCCCCGCGCCCCCGGCGCGCCCTGGGGGGACGCCTCCTAGAAGCCCACTCCCAGCACGTACACGACCACCAGCATCGCGAGGACGACCACCACGGTCATCCGCCGGACCATCGCCTGCACGTCGCGCATGTCCTTGGGCGGCTCGTTCTTCGGGTCTGACCAGAGCATGCCCCGATACTGGCCCCGCCGACAGGTGTGGCGCCTGAGTACGGGTACTCAGGCGCCACAGTCCGTTCACACCATCTTCACGACCGGCCGGTGGGCTATCCGGGCCAGTACGTACGGGCCCACGCGCGCGGCCCCGGCTGCGGCAGCGTCCGCCGGGCCACCCGGGCCGGCGCCGACCACTCGTCCGCCACCCGTGCGGCGCCCGACGGTGCCGAGGCCAGCACCGCCGCGCGCGCTTGGACCACCGCCAGTGCGGCGGCCAGCTCCTCGGGCGTCGGGTTCCCCTTGACGACCTTGATCACCACGGGACTGCCTCCTAGTGTCCTAGCGTCCTAGAGGGGGATGTTGCCGTGCTTCTTCGGGGGCAGGGACTCCCGCTTGGTGCGCAGCTGCCGCAGCCCCTTGACCACGTGGGCCCGGGTCTCCGACGGCATGGTCACCGCGTCGACGTAACCGCGCTCGGCGGCCGTGTACGGGTTCAGCAGCGTGTCCTCGTACTCGGCGATGAGCCGGGCCCGCGTCTCCTCGGCGGTGCCCGCCTCCTCCGCCTCGGCGATGGCGCGGCGGTGCAGGATGTTGACCGCGCCCTGCGCGCCCATGACGGCGATCTGCGCGGTCGGCCAGGCCAGGTTCAGGTCGGCGCCGAGGTGCTTGGAGCCCATGACGTCGTACGCGCCGCCGAAGGCCTTGCGGGTGATGACGGTGATCAGGGGGACGGTGGCCTCGGCGTAGGCGTAGATCAGCTTCGCGCCGCGCCGGATGATTCCGTTGTACTCCTGGTCCGTGCCCGGCAGGAAGCCCGGAACGTCCACGAACGTCAGTACCGGGATGTTGAAGGCGTCGCAGGTCCGCACGAAGCGGGCGGCCTTCTCGGAGGCGTTGATGTCCAGGCAGCCGGCGAACTGCATCGGCTGGTTGGCGACGATGCCCACCGGGTGCCCCTCGACCCGGCCGAAGCCGGTGAGGATGTTCGGCGCGAACAGCGACTGCGTCTCCAGGAACTCCGCGTCGTCGAGCACGTGCTCGATCACGGTGTGCATGTCGTACGGCTGGTTGGCGCTGTCCGGGATCAGTACGTCGAGCTCGCGGTCGGTGTCGGTGACCTCGGTGTCCGCCTCCTCCGGGAAGGCGGGCGGCTCGGAGAGGTTGTTCGACGGCAGGTACGCCAGCAGGGACTTGACGTACTCGATGGCGTCCTTCTCGTCCCCGGCCATGTGGTGGGCCACGCCCGAGGTGGAGTTGTGGGTGCGCGCGCCGCCGAGCTCCTCGAAGCCCACGTCCTCGCCGGTGACCGTCTTGATGACGTCCGGGCCGGTGATGAACATGTGCGAGGTCTGGTCGACCATCACGGTGAAGTCGGTGATGGCGGGGGAGTACACGGCGCCGCCGGCGCAGGGCCCGACGATCAGGCTGATCTGCGGGATCACCCCGGAGGCGTGCACGTTGCGGCGGAAGATCTCGCCGTACATGCCGAGGGCGCTGACGCCCTCCTGGATGCGGGCGCCGCCGGAGTCGTTGATGCCGACGAGCGGGCATCCGGTCTTCAGCGCGAAGTCCATGACCTTCATGATCTTCTGGCCGTAGACCTCGCCGAGGGCCCCGCCGAAGACCGTGAAGTCCTGGGAGAACACGGCCACCGGGCGGCCGTCCACCGTGCCGTAGCCGGTGACGACGCCGTCGCCGTAGGGGCGGGTCTTCTCCAGCCCGAAGGCGGTCGACCGGTGCCGGGCGAACTCGTCCAGCTCGACGAAGGACCCCTCGTCCAGCAGCAGGGCGACCCGCTCACGCGCCGTCAGCTTCCCCTTGGCGTGCTGCTTCTCCACCGCGCGCGCGGACCCGGCGTGAGTGGCTTCGTCGATGCGGCGCTGCAGGTCCGCGATCTTGCCCGCGGTCGTGTGCATGTCGATCGGCTCTGAGGGTTGTGACATCGGGGTCGCGGCTCCCTGTGTGGTGTCAACTGCCTGGTCAATTGATTGACTACTGCTGGCTACTGGTGCGTAGCGTATCGGCGGGCATGGCGCTCGGCAGTGCGGCGTTTGACACACCTACTGTGGGTTGCATGACGCCATCAGATGCATCAGGTGCGGCTTCCACCGGCCGCTGGTCGAGCCTTGAGCGGCCGCCTTTGAGCGCCGTCGCGCTGGAGCGGGCCCTCGTCGCCGACGGGGGGCTGTGGAGCTCGGTCGAGGTGGTCGCCGCCACCGGGTCCACCAACACCGATCTCGCCGCCCGGGCCGCGCAGCTGCCCGAGGGGTCCGTGCTCGTCGCCGAGGAGCAGACCGCCGGGCGCGGACGGCTCGACCGCAGCTGGGTCGCGCCGCCGCGGTCCGGACTGTTCTTCTCCGTCCTGCTCAAGCCGGGCGAGTCCGTACCGCAGGAGCGGTGGGGGTGGCTGACCCTGCTGGCCGGGGTGGCCGCCGCGACCGGGCTGTCCCGCGCCGCCGGCGTGGACGCGGCCCTCAAATGGCCCAACGACCTGCTCGTCACCGTGAAGGGCGAGGAGCGCAAGACCGGCGGCATCCTCGCCGAGCGGGTGGGCGAGGGGGTCGTGATCGGGATCGGGCTCAACGTCACCCTGACCGAGGAGGAGCTGCCGGTGCCGGAAGCCGGGTCGCTGATCCTGGCCAAGGCCGCCGTGACCGACCGGGAGCCCCTGCTCAAGGCCGTACTGCGCTCCCTGGAGCAGTGGTACGGGGACTGGCGCGCGGCGGGCGGGGATCCGGCCGCCAGCGGGCTCCAGGAGGCCTACGCGGCGGACTGCGTGACCCTCGGCCGGCACGTACGGGCGGACCTGCCCGGCGGGCGCACGCTCACCGGGACGGCGGAAGCGGTCGACGCGGACGGGCGGCTCGTGATCCGTACGGCCGAGGACGAGCACGAGGCCGTGGGGGCAGGGGACGTCGTCCACCTGCGGTCGGTGCGGTAGCCGGCCGGCGCCGCGGGCGCGGCTGCGAGGAGTGGGGAGTGAGCTACGGCACACCTGCCGTATGGTTTAGGCGATCCCGGTCCTCCCGGTGATCACCCGGTTCGGCAGGGCAGTGCGCACGGCAATGGACAGGAGGCGGCCCTTGACCGTCGACGACTCTACGTCCGGCGCGTCCGCCTCACGGACGGGTGGTCCGGGGCCGGCCGGCCCGGGGTCCACCGGTCCGGGCACCCCGATCGGGCGAGACCGGCACACTCCCCACCACGAGGTCGACCACACCGCACAGCCGACGGCGGACCCGCTCGCCATCCGGCTGGAGCAGCTGATCCTGGGCGCGGAGCGCCGGTACACCCCGTTCCAGGCGGCCCGCAGCGCCGGCGTCTCGATGGAGCTCGCCTCCCGCTTCTGGCGGGCCATGGGCTTCGCGGACATCGGCCAGGCCAAGGCGCTCACGGAGGCCGACGTACTGGCGCTGCGCCGGCTCGCGGGGCTGGTCGAGGCCGGGCTGCTGAGCGAGCCGATGGCCGTGCAGGTGGCGCGGTCCACGGGGCAGACCACCGCCCGACTGGCCGAATGGCAGATCGACTCCTTCCTGGAGGGCCTGACGGAGCCGCCGGAGCCGGGGATGACCCGTACGGAGGTCACGTACCCCCTGGTCGAGCTGCTGCTGCCGGAGCTGGAGGAGTTCCTCGTCTACGTGTGGCGCCGCCAGCTGGCGGCGGCCACCGGGCGGGTGGTGCAGGTCGCCGACGACGAGGAGATGGTCGACCGGCGGCTCGCGGTGGGCTTCGCGGACCTGGTCGGCTTCACGCGGCTGACGCGGCGGCTGGAGGAGGAGGAGCTCGGCGAGCTCGTCGAGTCCTTCGAGACGACCTCGGCGGACCTGGTGGCCGCGCACGGCGGCCGGCTGATCAAGACGCTGGGCGACGAGGTGCTGTACTGCGCCGACGACGCGGCGACGGCCGCCGAGATCGCGCTGCGGCTGATCGAGACGATGGAAGCGGACGCCCAGATGCCGGAGCTGCGCGTCGGCATGGCGTTCGGGACGGTGACGACCCGGATGGGAGACGTCTTCGGGACCACCGTGAACCTGGCCTCGCGGCTGACGTCGATAGCGCCGAAGGACGCGGTGCTGGTCGACGGGGCGATGGCGGAGGAGCTGGGTCGGACGGGCGCGGCGCCGGTCTCCGAGAAGGAGGCCGAGGCGGAGGAGGGCGGCGGTGCGTACCGCTTCGCGCTCCAGCCGATGTGGCAGCGGCCGGTGCGCGGTCTGGGGGTCGTGGAGCCCTGGTCGCTGACGCGGCGGAAGCCTAAGATCCCCGGGTAACGTTCGTTAACCGGGAGGGTCGCGGTGGTCGCTGTGTCTGAGTTCGTGGCTGTGCGCCGTCATGAGGACGGGGTCGCGGAGCTGGTCCTGGACCGGCCGAAGGCGATGAACGCGGTGTCGACGGAGATGGCCCGGGCCGTCGGCGACGCGTGCGCGGAGCTCGCGGCGGACGCGTCGGTACGGGTGGTCGTGCTGTCGTCGGCGGTGGAGCGGGCGTTCTGCGTCGGGGCCGACCTCAAGGAGCGCAACTCGCTCTCCGACGCGGAGCTGGTGCGGCAGCGGCCGACCACGAGGGGCGCGTACGGGGGCGTGCTGGAGCTGCCGATGCCGACGGTCGCGGCGGTGCACGGGTTCGCGCTGGGCGGCGGCTTCGAGCTGGCGCTGGCGTGCGACGTGATCGTGGCGGACGAGACGGCGGTGGTCGGGCTGCCGGAGGTCTCCGTGGGCGTGATCCCGGGCGGCGGCGGTACGCAGCTGCTGCCGCGGCGCGTGGGTGCGGCGCGGGCGGCCGAGCTGATCTTCACGGCGCGACGGGTCGAGGCGGCGGAGGCGCTGTCGCTGGGCCTGGTCGACTCGGTGGTCCCGGCGGGCACGGACCGGGCCGAGGCGCTCGCCCTGGCGGCCCGTATGGCGGCGAACTCCCCGGTGGGCCTGCGGGCGGCGAAGCGCGCCCTGCGCCTGGGCCACGGGATGGACCTGACGGCGGGCCTGGAGATCGAGGACGCGGCCTGGCGGACGGTGGCCTTCTCGGGGGACCGTGCGGAGGGCGTGGCGGCGTTCAACGAAAAGCGTCGCCCCGTCTGGCCGGGCCGCTGAGCCGTGTCGTCGAAGCCCGGTCTGCCGACCCTCCCCGGTCGCGGCCCGGAGCCGGGCCCCGACCGCAGGTCGAAGATCGCGGCGATTGTCGGCAAATCTGACAAAACTCCCTAACCTGGGGTGATGGGAGTCGACGGGCGGCTGCGAGCCGTCGTGGGGCTGGCGCAGGCCATGGCCGCCGCATGCGCACCGCGGGACAGCGTACGGGCCGCGGCCCGCGGGGCCCGGCTCGCGATGGACGGCTCCTTCGCCGCGATCTCCGCCTGGGAGCGCGAGCGCGGGCGGCTCCGCGTGCTCGTGAACGAGGGCGGGCTGCGGGGCGGGGAAGAGGAGTTTCCCGAGGACGAGTCCTATCCCGTCCACGACTTTCCCGAGATCACCGAGTTCCTGCACGAGCGGTGGGTCGGGGGCGGCGGGCCGCACGCCTGGGTGGAAGGGGCCGCCGGCGGCCGCCCCGGGCGCCGCGGCGAGGCCCTGCGCCGCCGCGGGCGCGGGACCTGCGTGGTCGCGCCCATCGTGCTCAGCGGCCGCGCCTGGGGCGAGCTGTACGTCGCCCGCGACGCCGGCCTGCCCGCCTTCGACGCGGACGACGCCGAGTTCGCGACCGTCCTGGCCGCCGTGGTCGCCGCCGGCCTCGCACAGAACGAGCGGCTGGAAGAGGCCCGCCGCCTCGCCTTCACCGATCCCCTGACCGGCCTCGCCAACCGGCGCGCCGTCGACATGCGGCTCGACGAGGCCCTGGAGGAGCACCGGCGCAGCGCCGCCGTGGTCAGCCTCGTCGTATGCGATCTGAACGGGCTCAAGAAGGTCAACGACACCCTCGGGCACGCCGCGGGCGACCGGCTGCTGGAGCGGTTCGGGTCGGTGCTCAGCCTCTGCGGGGCCATACTGCCCGGCGCGCTCGTCGCCCGGCTCGGCGGCGACGAGTTCTGCCTGGTCAGCGTCGGGCCCCCGGCCGACGAGGTGGTGCGGGTCACCGAGGAGCTGTGCCTGCGCGCCGCCGAGCTGGAGCTCGGGGACGGCGTGGCCTGCGGGGTGGCGTCCACCGGGGACCCGATCGGGCCCGTGAAGTCCTCCCGGAGGCTGTTCCGGCTGGCCGACGCCGCGCAGTACAAGGCCAAGGCCGCCCGCTCCCCGAAGCCCGTGGTCGCCGGCCGCGACACCGCCGTCGTCCGGCTGGCCGACGCGGCCCAGCAGGAGGCGGCGGGCGAACGGCGCCGCTTCCGCGGTCGCGCGTAGGCCCGGCGGGGCCGGGCGCGGGCCGGATGCGGTCCGGGTGCGGGCCGGGCGGGGGCACCGGGTGAGCCGGGGGCGGGGCGTAAGGGTCCCTCCCGAAAGTCGCTAGTGACATGAAGCGATTCAGTCCGTAGGGTGCTGAATATGGATATGCACACTGTCGTGGTGGGGACCTCCGGGACCACCGCCGAGGACGTCATCGCCGTCGCCCGCGGCAACGCGCGGATCGAGCTGTCCGGCGAGGCGCTCGCCGCCCTCGCCCGCGCCCGCGAGATCGTCGACGCCCTCGCCGCCAAGCCCGAACCCGTCTACGGGGTGTCCACCGGCTTCGGCGCCCTCGCCTCCCGGCACATCAGCCCCGAGCTGCGCGCCCAGCTCCAGCGCAACATCGTCCGCTCGCACGCCGCCGGCATGGGCCCGCGCGTCGAGCGGGAGGTCGTGCGCGCCCTGATGTTCCTGCGCCTGAAGACCGTCGCCTCCGGCCACACCGGCGTCCGGCCGTCCGTCGCCCAGACGATGGCCGACGTACTCAACGCCGGCATCACGCCCGTCGTCCACGAGTACGGCTCGCTCGGCTGCTCCGGCGACCTCGCGCCGCTCTCGCACTGCGCGCTCACCCTGATGGGCGAAGGCGACGCAGAGGGTCCGGACGGGGTCGTGCGCCCCGCCGGCGAGCTGCTCGCCGAGGCCGGGATCCAGCCCGTGGAGCTCAAGGAGAAGGAGGGCCTCGCCCTCCTCAACGGCACCGACGGCATGCTCGGCATGCTGGTCATGGCCCTCGCCGACCTCGACAAGCTCTACAAGTCCGCCGACATCACCGCCGCGCTGACCCTCGAAGCGCTGCTCGGCACCGAGAAGGTGCTTGCGCCCGAGCTGCACGCCATCCGCCCGCACCCGGGCCAGGGCGCCTCCGCCGCGAACATGGCCGCCGTCCTGAAGGGCTCCGGGCTGACCGAGCACTTCCAGGAGGAGTCCGCCCCGCGCGTGCAGGACGCCTACTCGGTGCGCTGCGCCCCGCAGGTCGCCGGCGCCGGCCGCGACACCATGGCGCACGCCGCCCTCGTCGCCTCGCGCGAGCTGGCCTCCGCCGTCGACAACCCGGTGGTGCTGCCCGACGGGCGCGTCGAGTCCAACGGCAACTTCCACGGCGCGCCGGTGGCGTACGTCCTGGACTTCCTGGCGATCGCGGCGGCCGACCTCGGCTCCATCGCGGAGCGCCGCACCGACCGGCTGCTCGACAAGAACCGCTCGCACGGGCTGCCGCCCTTCCTGGCGGACGACGCCGGCGTCGACTCCGGTCTGATGATCGCCCAGTACACGCAGGCCGCCCTGGTCAGCGAGATGAAGCGGCTGGCCGTGCCGGCCTCCGCCGACTCGATCCCGTCCTCCGCCATGCAGGAGGACCACGTCTCGATGGGCTGGTCGGCCGCCCGCAAGCTCCGTACCGCCGTCGACAACCTGACCCGGATCATCGCGATCGAGATGTACGCGGCCACCCGTGCCATCGAGCTGCGGCACGGGCTCACCCCGGCCCCGGCGAGCCGGGCGGCCATCGCGGCGGCCCGGGCGGCCGGCGTGGAGGGTCCCGGGCCGGATCGTTTCCTCGCTCCCGACCTGGCCGCGGCCGACGCGTTCGTCCGCAGCGGCGGCCTCGTCGCGGCGGTGGAGCCGGTGACGGGCCCGCTGGCCTAGCCGGATACCGGCCCGGTCGCACACGCGCCGCGAAGGGCCGCTCCCGGAAGTCCCGGGGGCGGCCCTTCGGCGTGTCTCGGTGTGTCTTTCGGCTTGTCTTCGTACGGGCGCTACGCGTGCGAGCGGCGTACGGAGTAGGCGACGAACCCGGCCCCGAGGCCCAGGCAGAGCGTGCCGCCCAGCAGGTACGGGGTGGTGTCGATGCCGCCGGTGTCGGCGAGTCCCAGCGGAACCTGGCCGGCGCTGCGGGCGCTGTCGCCGGAAGCGTCCGGGGAATTCGGCGCCAGCGTGGTCACCGACCCGGTACCCGCCGTGTTCGCGGACTCCGGCGCGCCGGAACCGGAACCAGAACCGGAACCGGAGGACATGGAGGATTCGGACCCCGTGGACCCCGGTGCGGTGGCGTTCGCCGAGGGCACGAACCAGAGGGCGGCGAGGAGGCTGGTCGCCCCGAGAGCGGTGAGCAGCGGTCGACGTGCGGACACGGTGCGATCCCCCTTGCGGACGCAGCGAATTGGCCGTGTGCGGTGATGCTACGGACAAGGGCGGGTCGTGGGAAAGTCGGGGCTGTCGCGGGCTTACGCTCCGTCGTATGAACCCTTCTGACACATCACGATACGTCCGGCTTCGAGTGGATTTGGTGCTGGAAGTGCCCGACGCCGATGCGCTCACCGGCGCCGCGCTCGCGCACATCGAAGCCGACGAGTTCATGCCGGACGAGGAGCGCGGCCACGCCGAATCGGCGGTACGGGAAGACGAATCGGAAGCCCTCGCGTACCTCGTCGACCCCACTGACCTGGTCGCGGACATCCCCGGGGTGGAGCTGGCGCAGGCCTCCTGGAGCAGCGAGCCCGTCGAATACGACCCCGAGTCCATGGAGTGGGACCTGGGCGAGGAAGATGGGGAGTACGACGAAGAGACGACCGACAACGCCTGACCGTGTGGTTGCCCACATTCAAACGGGATGTGGAACCGATCCGGCCCTTCAACGCGTTGACTGGTGCGGGGCAGGGGGCGTGTCTCCCTGCCTTGATCGGGGCACCTCCGGCGGTCGCCGGAGGAAGCTCGGGGGTTCTGGCAACGATGGAGTGGCGTGTGAGGACGGACAAGAAGCGGCGGAGGAGGTCCCTGGTGGCCATATCCGCCGTACTCGGTGGCGTGCTGGTGCTCTCGGCCTGCGGTGGTGGCGACGAAGGCAAGGCCAAGGGCGGCGACGGCAGCAGCAAGTCCCAGTCGGACGTGGACGCGGCCGCGGCCAAGGACGCCTCCAAGGCCAAGATGACGATCACGCCGAAGGACGGCGCGACCAACGTCGGCCTGAACGACGCGACCAGCGTCGCCGTCGCCGACGGCACCCTCACGGCGGTCGAGCTGAAGACCTCCGAGGGCGCGGCCGTGGCCGGCAAGATATCCGCCGACGGCAAGAGCTGGAAGCCGGACTCCGCGCTGAAGCGCTCCACGAAGTACGTCCTGGCCGCGACCGCCAAGGACGAGGCCGGCAAGGAGGCGCACGAGAACGCGTCCTTCACCACCGTCTCCCCGGAGAACAGCTTCGTCGGCTCGTTCATACCGGACGACGGCCAGACGGTCGGCGTGGGCATGCCGGTCTCGATCACGTTCAACAAGCCGATCAAGGACCAGAAGGCGGTCCAGGCGGCGATCAACGTCACCTCCAGCAGCGGCCAGGAGGTCGTCGGGCACTGGTTCAGCGCGCAGCGCCTGGACTTCCGCCCCGAGCAGTACTGGCAGGCCGGCTCCACCGTCACGCTGAAGCTGGCGCTGGACGGGGTGCAGGGCGCCCCCGGCGTCCAGGGCGTGCAGAACCGGACCGCCACCTTCAAGATCGGCCGCAGCCAGGTCTCGACGGTCGACGCGAAGACGAAGAAGATGACCGTCACCCGGGACGGGGCCGTCCTCAAGACCATCCCGATCTCGGCGGGCTCCCCGGAGAACCCGACGTACAACGGCCAGATGGTGATCTCCGAGAAGTTCAAGGAGACCCGGATGG
Source organism: Streptomyces sp. NPDC051109 (assembly GCF_044455885.1). NCBI lineage: Bacteria > Bacillati > Actinomycetota > Actinomycetes > Kitasatosporales > Streptomycetaceae > Streptomyces > Streptomyces sp. NPDC051109. Next base: position 290,138 of record NZ_JBITFF010000003.1, on the reverse strand, counting down.
ACGGCTCCACCGTCGGCTTCAAGAACAGCGAGGGCAAGGGCGAGTACGACATCAAGGACGTCCCGCACGCGATGCGGCTGTCCCAGTCGGGCACGTTCATCCACGGCAACTACTGGGGATCGGACTCGATCTTCGGCAGCGTGAACACGAGCCACGGCTGTGTCGGTCTGAACGACGCCCAGGGTGCCAACGACCCGAACCAGCCCGCCGCCTGGTTCTACGACAACTCGCTCATCGGTGACGTGGTCACGGTGGTCAACTCGCCGGACAAGACCATCAAGCCGGACAACGGCCTCAACGGCTGGAACATGAGCTGGGCGGACTGGAAGGCCGGCACGGCCTCCTGACCTCAGGTTCAGACCGAACCCCGCGGATGGCGGGGAGCCCCCGGAAACGGCGGGCTCCCCGCCATCCGCCGTTGCTCAGGCCGTGGGCCCGCCGGGGGACGAGGCAGTCGGGGAGGAGGCGGAAGGGCCGGGGCCGCCGGACGGGGCGGAAGGGGCCGACGGAGCGGCAGGCGCCGACCAGGAGGCCAGCATCCGCAGCGCGTCCTGCGAGGGGGAACCCGGCGCCGCGTGGTAGGTGACCAGGACCTGCGCCGAGTCGCCCGGCAGGGCGAGCGTCTCGAAGGACAGGGACAGTTCGCCGACCAAGGGGTGCCGCAGCTTCTTCACCCCGTGCGTCTTGTTGTCCGCCAGCGTGTGCGCCGCCCACAGCCTGCGGAATTCCTCGTTCTTCACCGACAGCTCACCGACCAGGGCCGACAGCTGTTCGTCGTCCGGGTGCTCGCCCGCGTACATGCGCAGACTGCTCACGACCCGGCAGGCCAGGCAGTCCCACTCCTCGTAGAGCTCGGCCGCCGCCGGGTCCAGGAACACCAGCCGCACCAGGTTCCGCTCCTGGGGCGGCAGCTCGCCGAAGTCCCCGAACACCGCCGCGGCCAGCCGGTTCCACCCGATGACGTCCTGCCGCCGCCCCAGGAGGTACGCCGGGACCCCGTCCATCGCGTCCATCAGCGTCCGCAGCTCGGGACGCACGTGCTCCGCCCGGTACTGCTTCGCGCGCTGCCTGCGGGGCCGTGGGCGGGCCAGGTGGGTGAGGTGGGCCGTCTCCGTGCCGTCCAGGCGCAGCGCCCGGGCGATCGCGTCGAGCACCTCCGTGGACACGTTCTGCCCGTGGCCCTGTTCCAGCCGCGTGTAGTACGCCACCGAGACGCCCGCCAGCTGCGCCAGCTCCTCGCGGCGCAGCCCGGGTACGCGCCGGTGGCGCCCGTGGTCCGGCAGGCCGACGTCCGAGGGGCGCAGCCGCGCACGGCGGGAGCGCAGGAACTCACCCAGTTCGGCACGCTGATCAAGCTGGTCCATGACGCCAGTATCGCCGCACGGCCGGCGCGCCGGGACCGTGTTCCTGACCCCGCCAGGGGTAGGACCGCCGGTCCTAGGCCGAACAGGGGCGTGGCTGCCGGCGGGCCGACGGGGCATCGTTCGGTGCACGCAGACCGTCAGCAGCAGTGTTCGAGGAGTTCTCACCATGTCCGTCACCCAGGTCGCCGCCTACGCCGCCCCCGCCGCGAAGGCCCCGCTGGAGCGCACCACCGTGCCGCGCCGACCCGTCGGCGAGCACGACGTCCTCATCGAGGTCAAGTACTCGGGCATCTGCCACTCCGACATCCACCAGGTCCGCGACGGCTGGGGCGAGGGCATCTACCCGATGGTCCCGGGCCACGAGATCGCCGGCGTCGTCGCCGAAGTCGGACCGGGCGTCACGAAGTTCGCGGTCGGCGACCACGTCGGCGTCGGGTGCTTCGTGGACTCCTGCCGGGAGTGCGAGTACTGCCTGCGCGGGCAGGAGCAGCACTGCGTCGAGGGCATGACCGGGACGTACAACGCCCGCGACAGGCAGGGCGAGCCCACGTACGGCGGCTACTCCACGCACCTCGTCGTCGACGAGAACTACACCGTCCGCATCCCCGACGGCCTGTCCCTCGACGTCGCGGCCCCGCTGCTGTGCGCCGGGATCACCCTGTACTCCCCGCTGAAGCACTGGCAGGCGGGGCCCGGCAAGAAGGTCGCGATCGTCGGCCTCGGCGGGCTCGGCCACATGGGCGTGAAGATCGCGGCGGCCCTGGGCGCGGAGGTCACCGTCCTCTCGCAGTCGCTGCGGAAGCAGGAGGACGGCCTGCGGCTGGGTGCCTCGCACTACTACGCCACGAGCGACGAGACCACCTTCGAGAAGCTGGCCGGCAGCTTCGACCTGGTCATCTCGACGGTCTCGGCCCCGCTCGGCCTCGACGCGTACCTCGGCCTGCTGAAGGTCGACGGCGCGCTGGTGAACGTCGGCGCCCCGGAGGAGCCGGTCGAGCTGAACCTGTTCTCCGTCATCCAGGGCCGCAAGACCCTGGCCGGCTCGATGATCGGCGGCATCGCCGAGACCCAGGAGATGCTGGACTTCTGCGCCGAGCACGACCTGGGCTCGGAGATCGAACTGATCCCTGCGGCGGAGATCAACGCCGCCTACGACCGAGTCCTGGCCAGCGACGTCCGCTACCGCTTCGTGATCGACGCCTCGACGATCTGAGGACACTCCCGTTCCGGCGTGGAACGCCGGAACGGGTGGGGCCGCGCCGAGCCGCTCGGGGAGGGCCGGGTCAGCCGTCGGCCCTGGCCACGCCGATGGGGCAGCTGACGCCCGTGCCGCCGATTCCGCAGTACCCGTCCGGGTTCTTGTCGAGGTACTGCTGGTGGTAGGGCTCGGCCGGCCAGAAGGGGCGCTCCGCCGCCGGGAGGACCGCCGTCGTGATCTCGCCGTACCCCGACGACGCCAGGACCTGCTGGTACGCGGTGCGGGAGGCCTCCGCCTCCGCCTGCTGGGCCGCGGAGTGGGTGTAGATCGCCGAGCGGTACTGGGTGCCGACGTCGTTGCCCTGGCGGAAGCCCTGCGTGGGGTCGTGCGACTCCCAGAAGAGCTTCAGCAGGGTGGCGTACGAAACCTGCGCCGGGTCGAAGACCACCCGCACGACCTCGGTGTGGCCCGTCCCGCCCGAGCACACCTCGTCGTACGTCGGGTTCTCGGTGAACCCGCCCTGGTAGCCGGCCAGCGTGGTCCACACCCCCGGGGTCTGCCAGAACTTGCGCTCCGCGCCCCAGAAACAGCCCAGGCCGAAGTCGGCCACCTCAAGACCGGCCGGGTACGGGCCGGCGAGCGGGTTGCCGAGGACGGTGTGCCGGTCCGGGAGCGAGAACTGCGGGGTCGCGCGGCCCTGGAGGGCCTCCTCGCGGGTGGGGAGCTCGGGCGTGCGGCGGTACGAGAACATGATTCCCTCCTAGTGGTGCTCCGTTCAACGGCCGGGGGCGGACCGGGATTCCCCCCCGGCCCGCCCCCGGCCGCCGCGTCACACTTCCGTCATTTCCGCGTGGCCGCCCGGCGCACGCTGAAGTCCCTCGCCTGCAGGTACCGGCCCTTGGCGTCCGCCGAGTACTTCCACGGCGTCGCCCCGACGTACCCGTCGACGGCGCGGAACTGCTCGACGGCCTCCGCCCACCGGTCCTGCCAGTACAGGTTCCACGCCAGCATGTGCCGCACCCGGGCCACCCGCCGGTCGGCCGGGTCCGCCGCCGCCACGTCCGCGAGCGCCACGTCCGTGGCGGCCACGATCTCCGGCCGCTTGTAGTAGACGCTCGGGTCGAGCTCCGACTCCGCCATCTCGCACTCCAGGTACGCGTACAGAGGCAGCAGCGAGGCCGGCCGCTCCGGGCCGTCACGCCGGGACGCAGTGCGCCCGCAGGTCTTTACGGCAACTCATGTGCCGGGTTTCCGCAGGTGGAAGCCAGGTGGAAGCCAGGTGGAAGCCAGGGGGGAGAGCCTCCACCCGCGGGCGGCGCCGGGTCAGCGGGGCAGGGTCGCCGGCGAGCCGCCGTTCGCCTCGTAGCCCGCCACCGCCAGCGCGCGGAACACCGCGTACTGGGCCGCCGGGTCCGCGGAGGCCGACCACGGGAGGGCGCCGACGCAGCCGTCGATGTGGCGGATCTGCTCCATCGCCTCGGCCCAGCGCTCCATCGGCACCAGGAACGACAGCAGCATGTGCCGTACGTGCGCCGGCATCGGGTCGTCCTGGCGGGCGGAGTGCACCGCGTACAGCGCGCCCTCCACGGCCCGGGTCACCACGGAGCCCTGCCAGAAGTTCGTCAGGACGACGTCCGGCACGTGCTCGTACACCGCGAACAGCGGCAGCGCCGCCAGCAGCGAGCCCCGCGGGGCTCGGGCGGCCGCCGCGTGCGCGAAGGCGTCCGCCTTCTCCCGCGAGCCGTGCCACTTCTCGCACCAGTAGTGCAGCGCCGCCAGGTGCGCGCCCATGTGCGCCGGCGCCACGTCGATGACCTTCGCCCAGAGCGCGTCGAACTCCGCCTCCGAGTACCCCAGCGCCCGCGCCACCGCCAGCTCCGTGATGTACGGGACCGGGTCGCCCGGCGCCAGCAGCGCCGCCTTGCGGCACGCCTCCCGGGCCTCCTCCAGGATGATCCGGTGGTCCGCGGAGCCCACGCCGCCCGAATGCCGCCACGCCTGCTGCACCAGCAGCTCCGCGTGCACCTGCGCGCCGCCCGCGTCCTTCTCCGCCTCAAGCCGCCACGCCTTCAGCCAGCGCGCACCGACCCCTGGCTCCGCGACCAGCTCCAGCGCCGCGGCCCCGCCGAAGGCCTGGACCCGCTGCCAGCGCAGCTCGCCCTCCTTCGGGGTCCCGGCCAGCAGCTGGGACGCCGCCTGCCACTGCCCGGTGCGCTGCACGGCCTCCAGGGCGTCCATCAGGTCCTCGTCGGGGCCCGGGACCCGGATGTCCAGGTGCTCCTGGCGGGCGAAACCGTAGTTCTCGGGGTCGGCCGCGTCCGGGCTGCCCGGCGCGACCAGGCGCAGGTTGCCGCCCCGCCTGCGCCGTATGTACGGGCTGAAGGCGGCCACGAGCAGGCCGAGCGCGATCAGGAACCACAGAATGTCCATGCCCCCCAGCGAACCAGACGCACCCGCGCAAAGGCCAATGCCCCACCCGCCGTCCGGCGCGGCACCCCATAAGCTCTGCCCATGAGCGACGACAGCCACGAGCACCAGAGCTTCGAGACCCGCGCGATCCACGCGGGCAACACCGCGGACCCGCAGACCGGCGCGGTCGTGCCCCCGATCTACCAGGTGTCCACGTACAAGCAGGACGGCGTCGGCGGACTCCGCGGCGGCTACGAGTACAGCCGCAGCGGCAACCCGACCCGGACCGCGCTGGAGGAGAACCTCGCGGCGCTGGAGGGCGGGGCCCGCGGCCTGGCCTTCGCCTCCGGCCTCGCCGCCGAGGACTGCCTGCTGCGCACGCTGCTCTCCCCGGGCGACCACGTGGTCATCCCGAACGACGCCTACGGCGGCACCTTCCGCCTCTTCGCGAAGGTCGTCTCCCGCTGGGGCGTGGAATGGTCGGTGGCCGACACCTCCGACGCGGCGTCGGTGCGGGCCGCCCTGACCCCGAAGACCAAGGTCATCTGGGTCGAGACCCCCTCCAACCCGCTGCTCGGCATCACCGACATCGCCGTCGTCGCCGACATCGCGCGGTCGGCCGGCGCCAAGCTGGTCGTGGACAACACCTTCGCCTCGCCCTACCTCCAGCAGCCCCTCGCGCTCGGCGCGGACGTGGTCGTGCACTCGCTGACCAAGTACATGGGCGGCCACTCCGACGTGGTCGGCGGCGCGCTGGTGGCCGCGGACGCGGCGCTGGGCGAGGAACTGGCGTACCACCAGAACGCGATGGGCGCCGTGGCCGGCCCCTTCGACTCCTGGGTCGTGCTGCGCGGCATCAAGACCCTCGCGGTGCGCATGGACCGGCACGCCGAGAACGCGGAGAAGATCGTGGAGGTGCTGAAGCGCCACCCGAAGGTCACCAAGGTCCTCTACCCGGGCCTGGCCGAGCACCCGGGCCACGAGATCGCCGCCAAGCAGATGCGCAACTTCGGCGGAATGGTCTCGTTCCAGGTCGCCGGCGGCGAGGAGGAGGCCGTCGCGGTCTGCGGGCGTACCAAGATCTTCACCCTGGCCGAGTCCCTCGGCGGCGTCGAGTCCCTCATCGAGCACCCGGGCCGCATGACCCACGCCTCGGTGGCCGGCTCGGCCCTGGAGGTCCCGGCGGACCTGATCCGCGTCTCGGTGGGCATCGAGAACGCCGACGACCTGATCGCGGACCTGACCCAGGCCCTCGGCTAGCCCTCGGCAGCCCACCCCGGTACGACGAGCGCCGCCGGGCGGTGGCTACCAGCCCTCCAGGGGCGGGGAGACACCGCTCGGCGGCACCTCCCACGGGCGGGTCAGCGAGGCCCACACCGCGAAGGCCACCGCCGCCGCGGCGAGCAGCGTCCAGCCGAGGCGGCGCAGCGCCCGCCTGCGGCGCAGCAGCCGGCCCCCGCGGGCCGCGGCACTCGCCGCCAGCCCGGCCGGAACCACCGGGCGGGGGCCCTCCAGCATCCGCCTGACCTGGTCCTCCTTGCGGTCGCGGGGGCTCATGCCGCCTCCTGGGAGCGCACGGCGGCCACGGCCCGGGTGCACAGCGCCCGTACCCGCTCGACCGGCAGCCCCAGCTGGGCGGCGGTGACCTCTTCGGCGACGCCCTCGTACACGCGCAGCACCAGTACGAGCCGCTCCAGCGGGCCGAGCGGCGCGAGTAGCCCCGTACCGCCGTGGTGGCGCCAGCCGGTGCGGGCGAAGGCGGCGCACAGCTCCCGGCGGGTGTGGTCGTACGGGTCGTCGCCGCGCACCCGGCGCCACTGCGCGTACGTACGGGCCAGTGCGCCCGCGAGCAGCCGGCGGGCTGCGGCGGGCTCGGTCTCCGGTTCGGCGGTCAGCAGGACGGCGACATGCAGGAGCCGCCCCGCCGCACCTGCGACGAAGGCCTCGAACTCCGCGTAGGTGCCCGGCCCGTGGTCGTCCACAGGCCACATAGTGGGGGCAGCGGGACCGCCCGGCCAAGAGGTCGGACGGACTCCGGATCGAGCCGGCGGATCAGGAGGCGGGGCCCGCCTCCGACGCGGCGCCCATCAGCTCCGACAGCGAGCCGTTGAAGCGGGTCAGCAGCCCGGTGAACGACTCGCGCTCCTCCTCGGACCAGCCGTCCGTCACCCGGGCCATCAGCTCGCGCCGCGAGGAGCGGACCTCCTCCAGCCGTGCGAGCCCGCGGGGGGAGAGCGCGAGGACCACGGCACGCCCGTCCTCGGGGTGCGAGGTGCGCTTGACCAGGCCGCTGTCGACGAGCGGCGCGACCTGGCGGGTGACGGTGGAGGAGTCGATGCCCATGCCGCCGGCGAGCGCCTTGACGCCCATCGGGCCTTCCAGGTCGAGACGGTTCAGCAGCAGGTACGCGGCGCGGTCCATCGAGTTGCGGGCCTGGCCGACCCCGCCCAGGCGGGTCTGCTCCGCGCGGCGGGCGAAGACGGCCACCTGGTGCTGGAGCGCGTCGAGGAGCCCGGCTTCGGCGGACGCCTCGGCCGCTGTGGGCAGGTCGGAATTGGCCGGGTTGGAGGGCATGGCCGTGAGCTCTCTTCGCGTGGGTCCGACAAGGTTGGGGGACAGAGTACGCGGCCGTGGGGCGGCCCGTACGCCTCGTACGAGAACTGATACGGGCCGTGCGGACCGGGGCTGCGGGCCCGTCCCGGATGGCCTGATTTCGCCCCCTGTGGGACCCCGGAGCCCTGCCCTCCGGCGCCTGCCGATCCGCATGTGTGCCCGGTCCGGAAGGCCCCGCTCCGCTGCCCGGTTCCGCTGCCCGGTTCGCTGCCCGGAGCCGTGATCGCCGGGGGCTGCGAGACTGGCGGCATGAACTACCGCGTGCCCGTGCCCGTTCCGCAGGTGATCCTCGACGACGTCCGGGGGGCCCAGAAGATGCTCTCCGGCGTCGCCCGGGTCACGCCGATGGAAGGCAGCCGGCACCTGACCGCCCTCACCGGCTCCCCGGTCCACTTCAAGTGCGAGAACCTCCAGCGGACCGGCTCCTTCAAGCTGCGCGGCGCGTACGTGCGCATCGCCGGCCTGCGCCCCGAGCAGCGGGCCGCCGGCGTGGTCGCGGCCAGCGCCGGAAACCACGCCCAGGGCGTGGCCCTGGCCTCCTCCCTCCTCGGCGTCCGCTCGACGGTGTTCATGCCGGTCGGGGCGCCGCTGCCGAAGGTGGCGGCGACGCAGGAGTACGGGGCCGAGGTGCGGATGCACGGGCAGGTCGTCGACGAGACCCTGGCGGCGGCCCAGGAGTACGCCGACCGCACCGGGGCGGTGTTCATCCACCCGTTCGACCACCGCGACATCATCGCGGGCCAGGGCACGGTCGGCCTGGAGATCCTGGAGCAGTGCCCCGAGGTGCGGACGATCCTCGTCGGCATCGGAGGCGGCGGCCTCGCGGCGGGCATCGCGGTCGCCGTGAAGGCGCTGCGGCCGGACGTGAAGGTGATCGGCGTCCAGGCGGAGGGCGCCGCCGCCTACCCGCCCTCGCTGCGGGTCGGGCACCCGGTCTCGATCGACAACCCGGTCACGATGGCCGACGGGATCAAGGTCGGCCGCCCCGGCGACATCCCCTTCCACATCATCGGGGACCTCCTCGACGGCGTCCGCACCGTCTCCGAGGACGCCCTCTCCAGCGCCCTGCTGCTCTGCCTGGAGCGCGCCAAGCTCGTCGTCGAGCCCGCCGGGTGCAGCCCCGTGGCCGCCCTGCTGAGCCGGCCCGAGCTGTACGGGGGCGGCGGCCCGGTGGTGGCGGTCCTGTCCGGCGGGAACATCGACCCGCTGCTGCTCCAGCGGATCCTGCGGCACGGCATGGCGGCGGCGGGCCGCTACCTCTCGCTGCGGCTGCGCGTGGCGGACCGGCCGGGGGCGCTGGCCGGGCTGCTGGCGGTGCTGTCGGTCGTGGACGCGAACGTGCTGGACGTGAGCCACGTACGGACCGACCCGCGGCTGGGGCTCACGGAGGTGGAGGTGGAACTGCACCTGGAAACCAAGGGCCAGGAGCACTGCGCCGAGGTCGCGCGCTCGCTCCACGCTGCCGGATACACGGTGATGGGTTAGCTCTTGTCCCCTTCGCCGGTGACACAGGGGTGCGGAATCCGGCCGTTTGTGTGAGACTCCCGGCCACGTTCACATGGGGTGGGAGTCTCTCGGTGCACATACGCGTCAGACCGCAAACGGCGGCAGTCATCGCTCTGGCCGCCTCGGCGGCCCTCGCCCTCGCGGGTTGCTCGTCCTCCGACGGATCCGGGGCGGCGGCGCCGAAGCCCGCGGCCGCCGCGTCCCAGTCGGCCAAACCCTCCGCGAAGGCCACCGGGGCGCCGCTCGGCCGCGACGCCGTGGACGACGAGGTCAAGTCCTCGCTGCGCGCGGCGGGTCTGGACCCCGAGAAGGGGAAGGGCTCGGGCGACGCGAACGCGACGAAGAACGCGAGCGTGGTCGACTGGACCGCGGTCACGACCACGCAGCAGGCGGAGTGGGCCCTGCCGCGGCTCGGCGAGCAGCTCAAGCACCTCGGCTGGCGGGAGACGGCGCCGCAGAGCTACGAGAAGACGGACTGGGTGCTGCTGATCGGCAGCACGAAGCAGTCGAGCACGGTGAACCTGAAATCGGGCGAGAGCCTGCTCACCGTGAACGTCACCTACCTCGGCGCGGGTTGACGCCCGCGGGTCGACCCACGGGCGACGCTTGACCCGCGCCACGGCCGGCGCGGGCGCGGGCCTCGCGGTTCAGCGCCACCGCCCGGCCCGCCCGGGAGCGCGGGAGTACGCGAAAGCCCCCGCCGGACCGGGCCGGCGGGGGCTTCCCCGTACGCGTGGGGTGATCAGCCGGTGAAGGGCTTGACGTCGAGGATCTTGACGGTCGCCTTCTTGCCGTTCGGCAGCTCGTACTCGGCGTTCTCGCCGATCTTCTTGCCCATCACACCGGTGCCCAGCGGGGACTGCGGGGAGTAGGTCTCGAAGTCGGAGGACGCGTACTCGCGCGAGGCGAGCAGGAAGGACATGGTGTCGTCCTCGTCGCCGTCGAAGGCGATGGTGACGACCGTGCCGGGCGCGACCTCGCCGTCGGAGGCGGGTGCGGTGCCGACCTTGGCGTTCTCCAGGAGCTGCGTCAGCTGGCGGACGCGGAGCTCCTGCTTGCCCTGCTCCTCCTTGGCCGCGTGGTAACCGCCGTTCTCACGCAGGTCGCCCTCCTCGCGGGCGGCTGCGATCTTGGTGGCGATCTCCGTGCGTGCGGGACCAGAGAGGTAGTCCAGCTCGGCCTTCAGCTGGTCGTACGCCGCCTGGGTCAGCCAGGTGACGCTCTCGCTCGTCTGGGTCACGGGTGCTCCTCGTCGGTACAGGGGACTACTTGGCCGCCAGCGGCGGGCGAAACCACGAGCCTAACAATTCGGGAAGAAAAGGGGGAGGACACCATGTGTATGAAGTGTGTCATCGGGCCCGTGAGCAGGAAAGAGTTCAGCCTGACGTCGGCGTGGTGCCCTGGCCCGCCGCCTGGCAGCCCACGAGTTCGATCATCGTGGCCCGGCCGGTGGTCTTCAGCGAGAGCATTTCGTCCACGCGCGTGTCCTTCTGTGCGAAGGTGAAGTCCGCGCGGCCCACCTCGGCGTGCTCCTCGTTCTGGGAGCTGAGGGTGCAGACCCCGGTGACCCCGGCGTCCTTGCGCACCTCCAGGTGCACCTTCACCTCGGTGTCGGAGACCACCTGGAACTTGATCACCTCGGCACTGACGCTCTGGCCCGCGACGTAGTCCCAGCCGATCCAGCCGACCAGGCCCAGCAGCCCGACGCCCAGCACCGACCCGACGATCTTGAGCTTGCGGTCCGCACGCTCGTCCCCCGACCGGCCGTACCGACCCTCGGGCAGCCCCTCGCGCACCGCGCTCATCGATCGTTCCTTTCGGGAGGGCATGTACGTCGTCGACCCTGTCGTTCCCGGGGGCGGGCCCCGGAATTTTTCCACCCCCCGATTCGGTCACTATAGGAGGCGAACGCCCTGACGACTCAAAGAGGATCCTGTCTTGACCGAGCAGCTTCGACTGATGGCCGTCCATGCCCACCCCGACGACGAGTCGAGCAAGGGCGCGGCCACCATGGCCAAGTACGTGTCCGAGGGGGTTCCCGTGCTGGTGGTGACCTGCACGGGGGGTGAGCGCGGCTCGATCCTGAACCCCAAGCTCCAGGGCGACAAGTACATCGAGGAGAACATCCACGAGGTCCGCGCCAGGGAGATGGACGAGGCCCGCCAGATCCTCGGCATCGAGCAGGAGTGGCTGGGCTACGTCGACTCCGGCCTGCCGGAGGGCGACCCGCTGCCCCCGCTCCCCGAGGGCTGCTTCGCCCTGCAGGACGTGGACGAGGCGGCCGGCCGCCTGGTGAAGAAGATCCGCGCCTTCCGGCCGCAGGTCATCACCACTTACGACGAGAACGGCGGCTACCCGCACCCCGACCACATCATGACCCACAAGATCTCGATGGTGGCCTTCGAGGGCGCCGCGGACACCGTGAAGTACCCGGAGGCCGAGTTCGGCCCGGCTTACCAGCCGCAGAAGCTCTACTACAACCAGGGCTTCAACAAGCCGCGCACCATCGCCCTGCACGAGGCGCTGCTCTCGCGCGGCATGGAGTCCCCGTACGGGGAGTGGCTGGAGCGCTGGAAGCAGTTCGAGCGCTCCGAGCGGACCCTGACCACGCACGTCCCGTGCGCGGAGTTCTTCGAGATCCGTGACAAGGCGCTCATCGCGCACGCCACGCAGATCGATCCGGACGGCGGCTGGTTCCGCGTGCCGATGGAGATCCAGAAGGAGGTGTGGCCCACGGAGGAGTACGAGCTCGCGAAGTCGCTCGTCGACACTTCCCTCCCCGAGTCCGACCTCTTCGAGGGCATCCGGGAGAATGCGTAGCTATGAGCGCTACGCAGGCAGCACTGACCGAGCTCCTTCCGCTGGCGGGTGACACCTTCGACAAGAACAAGGTGACCCCCGGAGTCCTGGGCTTCATCGTGTTCGCGGCCCTCGCCCTGGCGGTGTGGGGCCTGATGAAGTCGATGAGCCGGCACATGGGCCGGGTCGACTTCCAGGAGGCCCCGGAGGCCGGAGCGGCGCCCGCCGCCGCCCCGGCGGCGGACCGGGCCCCGTAGGAGCCGGTTCTCCGGCTGTCGGCCGCCGCCCTCCCGTGCCGGCTTCGCGGGAGGGGCGGCGACTGCGCGTGTCCGCGGCCGCGTGCGTACGGCGCGCGGTCGACGATCATGCGGTCGAGGTCAGGCGGTCGAGGCCGGCCGGTCAGGCGGTCGGCGAGGGCGGCGGCATCGGGACGCCCATGATCTCCCGCGAGTGCAGGTTCGGCACCAGCCCGAGCCGCCACGCCTGCCAGCCCTCCGCCGGGTCCACCCCGCGCCCGAGCACCACCGCGTAGGCGTCCAGGCCGTCCTCCAGCCGCCCGTCCCGCATCGCGTGCGGCGCCGCGGCCAGCCGGGCCAGATCCGCCCGGGCCTCGTCCGCGCCCGCGCCCGGGAGCGCGTACGGAAGCAGCGTGCAGCGCAGGAAACGGGCCCAGTCCTCCCCGCGCCGGTCCCCGTACGAGATGAACAGCCGGGCCGCCTCCTCGCACAGCCCCAGCGCCTGCGCCACGCGCCCGTTGCCCGCGTCCACGACCGCCAGCTCCAGGCAGGTCCACGCCTCCCCGTGCGCCAGCCCGATCCGCCGGAAGTCCGCCCGCGCGTCCATCAGCAGCTGCCGCGCGAACCCGGAGTTCCGCAGGTTCCCCGTCTGGGCCGCCCGCTGGTCGCGCGTGACCCGGCCCGAGTGGTGGCGGGCGTGCGCCAGCCCGTACACGTCCCGCATCCGCGAGAACATCGTGCGGGCCCGCTCCAGCTCCCGTACCGCCTGGTCGCGCTCGCCGCCCTCCTCCAGCGCCTGCCCGAGGTAGTACAGCGTCCAGGCCTCGCCGCGCGCGTCCTCCTGCTCCCGGTGCTCGGCCAGCGCCTCGCGCAGCCGCTCCACCGCCGGGCCCGGGTCGCCGTCGACGACCCGGGCGCGGCCCAGCTGGGTCAGCGCCCAGGCCTGGCCGCGCTCGTCGTGGGTGCGCCCGTACAGGTCGAGGGCCAGCTTCAGCTCCGCCTCCGCCCCGGGGACGTCGCCGAGCCGCAGGTACACCTGCCCCAGCTGGAAGTGCGCCCACGCCTCGCCGTGCACGCTCTCGCTCTCCCGGTGCAGGGCGAGGGACCGCTCCAGCAGCTGCACCGCCTCCGCCAGGTGCGCCCGGTCCCGCTCCACCGCCGCCAGGGCGTGCAGGGCCCACGCGCGGTCGCCGGCCAGCTCCTCCGGCTCCTGCAGCACCAGCGCCTCGCGGATCCGGGCCGCGGCCTCCGGGAGCTGGCCCTGGTGGTGCAGGGTGATGCCCAGCGAGATGAGGGCCATGCCCGCGCCGGCGTCCTGGTGGGCCTCCCGGTACTGGTCGACCACCGAGGTCAGCGTGGTCCGGGCCTTGTCCAGCTCGCCGAGCTGGCGGGCGGCGATGCCGGTGCGCCACTGCACGGAGCGGACCAGCCGCCCCTGGCCGGGCTCGCCCCGGCGCGCGGCCTCCACCGCCAGCGTGAGCTCGTTGATCTCGCCGAGCCGGTACAGGTCGCCGCGCAGCAGGCAGAAGTCGCAGAGGGCGCCGAGCAGGTCCAGGACCGCTTGCTGGTCCACGTCCTGCGAGTGCCGCAGCGCGGCCGTGATGAAGCTCGACTCGTCGTCCAGCCAGCGCAGCGCCGCGTCGAGCGAGGCGAAGCCGTGCCCGCCGAAGTGATGGGCGCGGGTCGACATCTTCCCGTCGACCATGCGGATCACCGCGTCGGCGAGCTGCGCGTAATTGCGGATCAGGCGGCCGTGCGCCGCCGAGGACTCGGCCCGGTCCTCGTCCGCCGCGAGCCGCGCCGCCGCGTACGAGCGCACCGCGTCGTGCATCCGGTACCGCTCCCCGCGCACGTGGTCCAGCAGGCCCGCCTGCGCCAGCTCGCGCAGCAACAGCCCGGCCGCAGCCCGGTCCGCGTCGATCAGGGCCGCCGCGGCCGACGGGCCGAGCGAGGCCCGCCCGGCGAGCGTGAGCCGGCGCAGCAGCCGCCGCCGCTCCTCGGGCAGCCGTACGTAGGCCAGGGCGAGGGCTCCCTCCAGCGCATCGGCGGCGTCGCCGGCGGCGGAGCCCTCCGCTTCGGCCGGTCCGAGCGGGGCCAGCACCCGCAGGGCCAGCGGGAGCCCGCCGCCGAGTGCGAGCAGGCCCGGCAGGGCCTCCTCCTCGTACGGGGCCGTGCCGGCCGCCCGGGCCCCGGTGCGCACCAGCTCCGCTCCCTCCGCCGGCGCCAGCCGCCCCACCGGGAGCTGGTGCACCCAGGCCGAGAGGCCGGGCAGCTCCAGCGGCTCCCGGGCGGTCACCAGCACCAGGCTCTCCGACCGCTCCGGCACCAGCGTCCGGACCTGCTCCGCGTCCACCGCGTCGTCCAGCAGCACCGTCACCGGCAGCCCCTGGAGGTGCTGGTGGTACAGCTCGCCCAGGCGCCGTACCTGCTGCTCCGCCGAGGACCCCTCGCGGAACAGCAGCTGCTCGCGCGGGGCGCCGAGCCGGTTCAGCAGGTGCAGCAGCGCCTCCCGGATCGGCAGCGGCGCCTCCCCGCTGAGCGAGCCGCCCCGCAGGTCCACCACGCAGGCCCCGCGGAACTGGTCGCGCAGCGCGTCCGCGGCCCGCAGCGCCAGGGCCGTGCGGCCCACGCCGGGCTCGCCGTGCAGCACCACGACCACCGGGCGGGTCTCCGTACTGGCCCGGGCCGCCTGCACCCACTGCGCGATCCGGGTCAGCTCCGCCCGGCGGCCCGCGAACGCGGCCGCGGTCTGCGGGAGTTGCCCGAAGGACTGCTCCAGTACGCTGCGCCGCCGGGCCTCCGCGCTGCGGTCGGTCCGGCGCAGCTGGGGTGCGGCGGTCCGGGAGGGCTGCCGGGGAGCCCGCGCCGCGGCGGCCACCGCGCGCTGCTGCTCCAGGAACGGGCGTATCCCGCGCACCTCCAGCGCCGTCAGCCACTGCAGTCTCAGCTGCTCCGGCCCGCCGGGCCGGCCGCGCACCCCGGCCCGGCGGTTCGCGGCGGGCAGGTGCAGGGCGGTCACCTTGGCCACCGTGGCCGCC
Source organism: Streptomyces sp. NPDC051109 (assembly GCF_044455885.1). Taxonomy (NCBI): domain Bacteria; kingdom Bacillati; phylum Actinomycetota; class Actinomycetes; order Kitasatosporales; family Streptomycetaceae; genus Streptomyces; species Streptomyces sp. NPDC051109. The sequence goes on along the minus strand of NZ_JBITFF010000003.1, from coordinate 274,975 downwards.
GCCCCGGCGATGCCGGTGACGGCTCCGGCCGCCAGTGCGGTACCCGCGGCCACGCCGAGCGACAGATCGGCCCCGACGGCCGCGGCCGCCGCAACCGCCGTCACGAGCAGTGCCGTTGAGGTGTTGCCGCGCCGGAAGGCCTCGCCGAGGGACTCGTCCCCGGACGTCGCCTCGTCCAGGGCCCGTACGTACGCCTCGTACTCCTCGGCGGCGCTCGCCGCGAGCGCGTCCAGCGCCTCCAGGCCGCGCGCCATCAGCGCCGCCTTGCCGACCGGCGTGTCGGCCCCGGCGCCGCGCCGGGCCTCCTCGTCCACGGCCCGCTCCAGTAGCCGCTCGGCCTCACCGCGATGGCTGTCCCGCATCCGCATCCCCCTCAAGAGAGCTCCGGCAACGTGGCCCCAAGTGTCCGCCGGGACCGCCGCGAGCGCGAGGGAATCTGAGCTAGATCAGAGGGAGTTGCCCCAACTCCCCCCGCTCACGTGCATATATGTACGTTCCACCCCGCGGATGCGGCCCCACCGGCGAAGGCGGGACGGCGCGGGGGTGGTCACGACGCCGCCCCGGGGCCCGGGGCGCGGCCGACGTGCGGTGGGCACGCCGTCGTCCGGTCCCGGCCGCGTCCCGCCCGGTGCGCGAGGATGGGGCCATGTCGAACCGCCTCGCCCATGAGACCTCGCCGTATCTGCTGCAGCACGCGGACAATCCCGTCGACTGGTGGCCCTGGTCGCCGGAGGCGTTCGCGCAGGCGCGGGAGCGGGGGGTGCCCGTCCTGCTCAGCGTCGGCTACAGCAGCTGTCACTGGTGCCACGTCATGGCGCACGAGTCCTTCGAGGACGGCCCGGCCGCCGCCTACATGAACGAGCACTTCGTCAACATCAAGGTGGACCGCGAGGAGCGGCCCGATGTCGACGCCGTCTACATGGAGGCCGTGCAGGCCGCCACCGGGCAGGGCGGCTGGCCCATGACCGTGTTCCTCACCCCCGACGCCGAGCCCTTCTACTTCGGTACCTACTTCCCGCCCGAGCCCCGGCACGGGATGCCCTCCTTCATGGAGGTCCTCGAAGGCGTGCACACCGCCTGGGTGGGGCGGCGCGAGGAGGTCGCCGAGGTCGCGCAGCGGATCGTACGGGACCTCGCCGGGCGGCAGTTGGACTACGGCAAGGCCGGTGCGCCCGGCCCCGAGGAGCTGGCCGGGGCGCTGCTCGGGCTGACGCGGGAGTACGACGCCGTCCGCGGAGGCTTCGGCGGGGCGCCGAAGTTCCCGCCGTCCATGGTGCTGGAGTTCCTGCTGCGCCACCACGCGCGCACCGGGGCGGAGGGGGCCCTGCAGATGGCCGCCGACACCTGCGAGGCAATGGCCCGCGGCGGGATCTACGACCAGTTGGGCGGCGGGTTCGCCCGGTACTCCGTCGACCGGGAGTGGACCGTTCCGCACTTCGAGAAGATGCTGTACGACAACGCGCTGCTGTGCCGCGTGTACGCGCACCTCTGGCGGGCCACCGGGTCGGACCTCGCGCGCCGCGTCGCGCTCGAAACCGCCGACTTCATGGTCCGCGAGCTGCGCACCGCGGAGGGCGGCTTCGCCTCCGCGCTCGACGCCGACAGCGAGGACCCGCAGACCGGCGAGCACGTGGAGGGGGCGTACTACGCCTGGACCCCCGCCCAGCTGACCGAGGTGCTCGGCGCGGACGACGCGGCCCTGGCCGCCGCGTACTTCGGGGTGACGGACGAGGGCACCTTCGAGCACGGCACGTCCGTACTCCAGCTGCCGCAGGACGGGCCCGTCGTGGATGCCGGGGCGATCGCGCGGATCCGGGGGAGGCTGCTCGCGGCGCGCGCCGAGCGGCCCGCGCCCGGCCGGGACGACAAGGTCGTCGCCGCCTGGAACGGCCTGGCCATCGCCGCGCTGGCCGAATGCGGGGCGTACTTCGACCGGCCGGACCTGGTCGAGCGGGCGACGGAGGCCGCCGACCTCCTGGTGCGGGTCCACTTCGACGCGGCAGCCGGCCGCGCCCGGCTGGCCCGGACCAGCAAGGACGGCCGCGTCGGCGCCAACGCCGGTGTCCTGGAGGACTACGGCGACGTCGCCGAGGGCTTCCTCGCGCTGGCGGCCGTGACCGGCGAGGGCGTCTGGCTGGAGTTCGCCGGGTTCCTCGTCGACCTGGTCCTGGACCGGTTCACGGCCGAGGACGGCTCCCTCTACGACACCGCGCACGACGCCGAGCAGCTCATCCGCCGCCCCCAGGACCCGACCGACACCGCGGCGCCCTCCGGCTGGACGGCCGCGGCCGGCGCGCTCCTCTCGTACGCCGCGCACACCGGCTCCGAGGCGCACCGCACGGCGGCCGAGCGGGCCCTCGGCGTGGTGCACGCGCTGGGTCCGCGCGTCCCGCGCTTCATCGGGCACGGGCTCGCGGTCGCCGAGGCGCTGCTCGACGGTCCGCGCGAGGTGGCCGTGGTGGGTGATCCGGAGGATCCGGCGCTGGCCGGGCTGCACCGGGCGGCGTTGCTGGGGACGGCTCCCGGGGCCGTGGTGGCGGTCGGGCTGCCGCGGGCGGCCGACGGCAGCGGGGGCGAGTTCCCCCTCCTGGCCGAGCGCACACTCGTGCACGACCGTCCGACGGCGTATGTGTGTCGACATTTCGTCTGCGCGCGGCCTACGACAGACCCGGTCGAGCTGGCTGATCAGTTGGGTGCGGTTCATCCCTGAATCTGCCGGAGTACCGTCAATTCCGGTTGCCTGTCCGAGAGTTCGGAAACCTGGTTTTTATTCTCGCGGCTCCTGAGTTTCACATTCGCTGCCTACTCTCGTGTCTGCGGACGTCACTGGGGAGCCGCGGAGCAGGCGCGCTGGGGGGTGCGTCCGAGGGGGAGCTGGGGGAAGCAGGGGCAGGCGGGCCGGGGGGCCCGCCTCGATCCCTGGGGGGTTTGCCGATCGCCGCCTGGCGTCGCGGCATGTCTGTGGGGGACGTTTTGTACACCTCTGTCGTCATATCCGTGATTTCGTTTGCTCTCTTCTGGATGGCCGCCTTCACGCTGTGGTGGCAGATGCACGCGTGGCGCACGCCCGAGACGCTCGCCTCCACCCGGTTCGACCGCCCCGACGGCGAGGGGCGGCTGGCCTTCTCGCTGCTCCTGCCGGCCCGGCACGAGCAGGCAGTCCTGCGCCACACGATCGAGCGGCTGCTCGAATCGAGCCACGGCGACTACGAGATCATCGTCATCGTCGGGCACGACGACCCGGAGACCGCCGCCGTCGCCGAGGCCGCCGCCGCGCGGGCGCCCGACCGGGTACGGGTCGTCGTCGACCACCACCAGGCCAAGAACAAGCCGAAGGCCCTCAACACCGCCCTCCCGCACTGCCGGGGCGACATCGTCGGGGTCTTCGACGCCGAGGACCAGGTCCACCCCGAGCTGCTCGCGCACGTCGACCACGCCTTCCGCTCCACCGCCGCCGACGTGGTCCAGGGCGGGGTCCAGCTCATCAACTTCCACTCCTCCTGGTACAGCCTGCGCAACTGCCTGGAGTACTTCTTCTGGTTCCGCTCCCGGCTGCACCTGCACGCCGAGAAGGGGTTCATCCCGCTCGGCGGCAACACCGTCTTCGTGCGCACCGAGGTGCTCCGCGAGGCCGGCGGCTGGGACCAGAACTGCCTGGCCGAGGACTGCGACCTGGGCGTACGCCTCTCCTCGGTCGGCAAGAAGGTGGTCGTCGCCTACGACTGCGACATGGTCACCCGCGAGGAGACGCCCGGGTCGCTGATGAGCCTGCTCAAGCAGCGCACCCGCTGGAACCAGGGCTTCCTCCAGGTCTACCGGAAGAAGGACTGGCAGCAGCTGCCCGGCCGCGGCCAGCGCTGGCTGGCCCGCTACACGCTGATGACCCCGTTCATGCAGGCCGCCTCCGGGGTGATCATCCCGCTCAACTTCGCCGTCGCGGTCCTGCTCGACGTACCCGTCGGCATCGCGATCATCACCTTCCTCCCCATGATCACGGCGATGGTGACGTTCGTCTTCGAGATCGTCGGCCTGCACGACTTCGGCCGCCAGTACGGCCTGCGCGTCCGCTTCGTGCACTACCTCAAGCTCGTCGTCGGCGGCCCGTTCTACCAGGTGATGCTGGCGGGCGCCGCGATCAGGGCGGTCTGGCGCGAGCAGCGCGGCCGCAACGAGTGGGAGCTGACCAGCCACACCGGCGCCCACCTCGCTCCGATCAGCGCCACCGCCGGCGTGTCCACAGCCGGCGCGTCCACCGCGATCCGAGAGGACAGCCACCAGTGACCGCCACCCTGCCCACGGCCACTGATCCCCAGCCCGGCGCCGCCGCCCTCGTCGAACCGCGCGTCCCCGCCCAGCGCGGCCCGAGCGGCCCCGGCAGCCGCGGCGGCCTCGGGGTCCGGCCGCCCGCCCCGGCCCACCCCCTCCTGCGCTTCCGCTCCTCCCGCCCCGACCTGCTGCTCTGCGGGGCGGTCCTGCTCGCGATCGTCCTCGTCCAGGGCTGGAACATCACGCACTTCCCGGCCCTGAGCGACGACGAGGGCACGTACCTCGCCCAGGCCTGGGCCGTCCAGCAGGGCGACGGCCTCGCCCACTACACGTACTGGTACGACCATCCGCCGCTCGGCTGGATACAGATAGCCGGCCTGACCTACCTGCCGTCCCTCCTCGTGCCCGACTGGATGACCGTCGCGCCGATGCGCTTCTCGATGCTCGCGGTCTCCGCCGCGGGCTCCGTGCTGCTCTACGTCCTCGCCCGCCGGCTCTGGCTGCCGCGCTGGGCGGCCGGACTCGCGATGGCCCTCTTCGGGCTCTCCCCGCTCTCCGTCGTGCTCCAGCGGGAGATCTTCCTCGACAACCTCGCCGTGGTGTGGATGCTGCTGGCCTTCTGCCTGGCCGCGTCCCCCAGCCGCCACCTGTGGCACCACTTCGGATCGGGACTGGCGGCCGCCACCGCCGTCCTGACCAAGGAGACGATGCTGGTGGTGCTCCCGGCGCTGCTGGTGACCATGTGGCGCCACAGCCACCGTGACACCCGCAAGTTCGCCGTCACCGGCGCCGTCACCGCCTGCGCGCTCATCGGGCTCTCGTACCCCCTGTACGCGCTGCTCAACAGCGAGCTGCTGCCAGGCGCCGGGCACGTCTCGCTGATCGACGGCATCACGTACCAGATGAGCCGGCCCGGCTCGGGCTTCATCCTCACCCCCGGCTCCGGTTCGAACGGCGTGTTCCGGTCCTGGCTGTACTACGACACCGTCCTGCCGCTCGGCGGGCTGGCCGGAGCGCTCCTGCTGCTCGCCACCCTGCGGTGGTCGGTCACCGCCCGAGCGCTCGCCGGCCCGGCGCTCGCCGCAGCGCTCCTCGCGGCCGTCGCGATGCGGCCCTCCGGCTACCTGCCGGCGATGTACGTGATCCAGGCGCTGCCGTTCCTCGCGCTGGTCCTCGCCGGGGGCGCGGCCAGCGTCACGCACGCCGTGCTGCGCCGCCGCCGCGCGCCGGGGGAGCGCCGGGCGCTCACGTACGGGCGCCGGGCACTGATCGGCGTACTCGCCGCGGCCGCCGCGGTGTACGTCCTGCCGCGCTGGTACGAGGGCAACCGCACCGCGCTCACCGCCGACGCGAACGCCCCGTACCGGCAGGCCGCCGCCTGGCTCGGCCGGGAGGTCCCCGACCCCGGGCACACCCGGGTCCTGGTCGACGACGCACTGTGGCTGGACGCCGTGCACCACGGCTTCGAACCGGGGCTCGGCGCCGTCTGGTTCTACAAGGCGGACCTCGACCCCGCCGTCACCCGGACCCTGCCGCGCGGCTGGCGCGACATCGACTACGTGGTCTCCTCGCCCACCGTCCGCCGGGACGCGGTGGACCTGCCCAACGTGAAGGCCGCGCTGGAGCATTCGACGACGGTGGCCGTCTTCGGCTCCGGCGAGGACCGCATCGAGATCCGCAGGACCGACCGAGCCGACGGGAGCTGATCCGCCATGAGCGAGGACCTGTGGACCCCGCACGCCCTGAGCGATCCGGAGGCTTCCCTTCCGCCAGAGGGGGAGCCGGCGGCGGGCAGCGTGACGGCGGGCAGCGTCACCCTCATCGTCCCGACCTTCAACGAGGCGGGGAACGTCGGCGAGTTGCTGAGCCGGCTCGCCGACTCGCTCCCCGCCCGCCTGCCCTGCGAGGTGCTGTTCGTGGACGACTCCACGGACGACACCCCGGCCGTCATCGAGAAGGCCGCCCTCGACCTGCCCTTCCCGGTCTCCGTCCTGCACCGCGAGCGGGCGGTCGGCGGCCTCGGCGGAGCCGTCGTCGAAGGCCTCAAGCGGGCGGACACCGACTGGATCGTGGTCATGGACGCCGACCTCCAGCACCCGCCCCACCTCGTGCCCGAGCTCGTCGGCGAGGGCGAGCGCACCGGCGCCGACCTCGTCGTCGCCTCCCGCTACATCCCCGGCGGCAGCCGGGCCGGACTCGCGGGGAACTACCGCATCGCCGTCTCGCGCGGCGCGACCTGGCTCACCAAGGGGCTCTTCCCGCGCGCCCTGCGCGGCATCAGCGACCCGATGAGCGGCTTCTTCGCCATGCGCCGCCCGTCGGTCACCGCGGACGCCCTCAAACCGCTCGGCTACAAGATCCTGCTGGAGCTGGCGGTCCGCAGCCGGCCCGCCAAGGTCGCCGAGGTGCCGTTCGTCTTCCAGGACCGCTACTCGGGGGAGTCCAAGTCCGGGGCCCGCGAGGGGCTGCGCTTCCTCGCCCACCTCGCCGCGCTGCGCTCCGCGACCCCGCTGGCCCGGATGATCGGCTTCGGGCTGATCGGCCTCTCCGGCTTCGTCCCGAACCTGTTCGCGCTGTGGCTGCTCACGCACGCCGGGGTGCACTACCTGCCGGCCGAGATCGCCGCCAACCAGGCCGGGGTGCTCTGGAACTTCGTCCTCATCGAGACCCTGCTCTTCCGCGACCGGCGCCGGCACCGCCACTGGGCGGACCGGATCGGCCGCTTCGCCCTGCTGGCCAACGCCGACCTGCTGCTGCGCATCCCGCTGATCGCCCTGTTCGTCGGCAGGTTCGCCATGGAGGTGCTGCCCGCCACGGCCGTGGCCCTGGTCACCACCTCCGTCCTGCGGTTCGCGGCCACCGAGGCCCTCGTCTACCTGCCGCGCAAGGCCCGGACCGCACGCACCACCAGGAGTTGAGCCGCACAGATCCGCCGCACAGAACAGAAGGGAACTCGTCCATGCCAGCGAACATCCGGCGGAAGGCCGGGCGGCGTGCCGCCCTGGCCGCCGTCGGGGCGATGACCGCGGGCCTGCTGCTCACCGCACCGCAGCAGGCCACGGCCGGACCGCCCAATCTGCTCACCAATTCCGGTTTCGAGACCGCCGGCGCACCCGGCCAGGACATGCCGTCCTGCTGGGAGAAGTCCGGTTGGGGCGACAACGACTTCACCTACGCCACCGTCGCCGACGCGCACAGCGGCACCAAGGCCATGAAGGTCTCGCTCACCCGCCGCCTCAGCGGCGACCGCAAGGCGCTCGTCACCGAGAACACCACCTGCGCGCCCGCCGTCGTACCGGGCAAGCAGTACGACCTGTCCGCCTGGTACAAGTCGAACACCCCGGACGTGTCGGTGACCGTGTTCCGCCATGACACCACCGCGGGCTGGCAGTACTGGACCGACCTGCAGAACCCGCCGGTCAGCGCCGGATGGGCGCGCACCGAGGTCCGTACGCCCGTCGTCCCACCCGGCACCGACAAGATCACGTGGGGGCTCTCGGTCTACGGGGTGGGCACGCTCACCACCGACGACTACGCGCTGGAGGAGGTGGGTGCGGTCCCGCCGCAGCCGGGCTGCACGGGCACGCCCGACGAGTGCGCCAAGGGCAGGTGGGAGGTGATCCCGGCCAAGAACCCGGTGCGCTCGATGCACGCCGTCGTGCTGAGGAACGGCAAGGTGCTGCTGATCGCGGGATCGGGCAACGACATCGCCCAGTTCAACGCGGGCACGTTCACCTCGGCCGTGTACGACCCGGCGAACGGGTCCTTCAAAACGATCCCCACGCCGGTGGACATGTTCTGCTCCGGGCACGTGCAGCTGTCGGACGGCCGGGTGCTGGTCATGAGCGGCAACAAGGGGTACCCGTCCGCCGACGGCAAGGTCGGCTACCAGGGGCTGAAGGACAGTTACGTGTTCGACCCGGCGACCGAGGCGTACACGAAGACCAACGACCTGAACGGCGGGCACTGGTACCCGTCGGCGACGATCCTCGGCAACGGCGACGTGATCACCTTCGGCGGTCTGAAGGAGGACTCGACGGGCAACGTCACCGCGGAGAAGTTCTCGGCGGCGCAGGGCAAGTGGCTGCCGATGAACGAGGTCAACCAGACCTGGTCGTACTGGGGCCTGTACCCGTCGATGATCCTCATGCAGGACGGGCGGCTCTTCTACTCCGGCAGCCACACCTTCGGCAACGGCACCCAGGGCAGCGGCGCGTCGATCTACGACTACAACGCGAACACGATCACGGACGTGCCCGGGCTGCGCAGGAAGGACGAGCGCGACGAGTCGGCGAGCGTGCTGCTGCCGCCCGCCCAGGACCAGCGGGTCCTGACGATCGGCGGCGGCAACAACGAGACCAACCCGGCGGCCAACCGGCTCACCGAGCTGATCGACCTCAAGGCGGCGAGCCCCGCGTACACCGCCGGACCGGACCTGCCGCAGGGCCTGGTCGACGTGGGCGGGGTCAAGCGGGCGCAGACCGGGGCCGAGGGCAAGATGTACGTGTCGGCCGTACTGCTGCCGGACGGCAAGGTGCTGGAGACGGGCGGCGGCTTGCACGACCGGGCCGACCCGGTGTACGAGGCCTCGTTCTTCGACCCGGTGACCAACACCTACAAGGCCGGACTGCCGGCCGACCCGATCCCGCGGACGTACCACTCGGGCGCCTTCCTGCTGCCCGACGGGCGGGTCATGACGGTCGGCGACAACCCGGGCAACGGCACGTACAACAACAACGTGTCGATCTACACCCCGCCGTACCTCTTCAAGGGCGCGCGCCCGAGGCTCACCTCGGTGATCGACACGCAGTGGGTGTACGGGGACACGCAGCGGATCACCGTCGACCGGCCGATCGCCAAGGCGGAGCTGATCCGTCCGGCGGCGGTCACGCACTCCTCGGACCCGAACCAGCGGTACGTGGACCTGCCGTTGTCGGTGGTCGACAACACGACCGTCGACCTCAACGTCACCAGCAACCCCAACCTGGCGCCGCCCGGCTGGTACATGCTCTTCGGGGTCGACGCGAACGGCGTCCCGTCGGTGGCGACCTGGGTGCACCTGGGCGGCCCGTCGGCGCTCGCGGCCACACAGGAAGCCCCGTCCCCGCACGTCCACGACTTCGCGGACGCGCCGCAGGCGTCCCCGAAGCAGAACCCCGGGAAGCGGGACTCGGTGCCGGTCGCCCCCAGCGTGGCCGGCTGCGACCGGCACTACGGCACGGCCGGCCAGTGCGTGCCGACGAAGTTCCCGGCGGAGGTGAAGGAGACGACGAAGGCCCGCTGCGACTGGCTGGCCTCCCACCAGTACCCGAAGCGCATGAAGGTCAACGGCAGCGACCCGCTGCGCCTGGACCCTGACGGCGACGGCTACGCCTGCACGTAGCCGCACCCGGTCGCACCCGGTCGCGCACGGCCGCACGCGGAACGGAGCCCCGCCGCACACCGCGACGGGGCTCCGCTCGTGCTGCTCGTGCTGCGCGCCGCTAGTGCTGGTACGCGGCGAGCGAGATGCCGACGTAGTGCGCCACGAAGGCGGCCAGGGTCAGGGAGTGGAAGACCTCGTGGAACCCGAAGAAGCGCGGGGAGGGGTTCGGGCGCTTGATCCCGTAGATCACGCCGCCCGCGCTGTAGAGGAGCCCGCCGACGATCACCAGGACCAGGACGGCGATGCCGCCGGTGCGCAGGAAGTCGGGGAGGAAGAAGACCGCCGCCCACCCCATCGCTATGTAGCACGGGGTGTACAGCCAGCGGGGGGCGCCGACCCAGAAGACGCGGAAGGCGATGCCGGCCGCGGCGGCGAGCCACACCGCCCACAGGAGCGTCCGTCCGGTGGAGGGCGGGAGCAGGAGCACCGTCAGCGGGGTATAGGTCCCTGCGATGATCAGAAAAATGTTGGCGTGGTCCAGACGCCGCAGGATGGCCTCACCCCGCGGACCCCAGGTGCCGCGGTGGTACACCGCGCTGACGCCGAACAGCAGGCAGGCCGTGAGGATGTACACCCCGCACGCCACCCGCGCCCGCGTCGACTCGGTGAAGGCCATCAGCGCCAGGCCCGCGACGACCACGGCGGGGAACATCCCGGTGTGCAGCCAGCCGCGCATCAGCGGCTTGGCTTCCGGTGCCTCGGAGGCGTCGGGTGCGACGGGCGCGGCGTCGACCGGCACGGCGGCGTCAGAAGTCATGGCCGCCATGCTACCTACGGGTCCGTAGGTTTCCGTTAGTGCGCTTTACGGAAGATTGACGGGAGTGGCGATGCTCACGTGAGAGGCCCCCTGGACATATGCGCACACGCACCGGATGATCAGATGAGTGCGGTCGGCACCGGATGAGCGGAGCGCGAAGCATCCGGGTCGCAGCCCCCACGGGGCAAACACCAAACACCCCCTCTTCAAGGAGCAATCGTGGCGCGCGAGAACGCGGCTCCCGTTTCTGGTTCGACATTCCCCACCGAGCACGCAGGGCTGATCTCCTGGGTGGACGAGATCGCAGCGATCACCGAGCCCGACCGGGTCGTGTGGTGCGACGGCTCCGAGGCCGAGTACGAGCGCCTGTGCGGGGAGCTCGTCGCCAAGGGCACGTTCAAGAAGCTGGACGAGGGCAAGCGACCCAACTCGTACTACGCCGCCTCCGACCCGTCCGACGTCGCGCGCGTCGAGGACCGGACCTTCATCTGCTCCGAGAAGGAGGAGGACGCGGGCCCGACCAACCACTGGAAGGCCCCGGCCGAGATGAAGGACATCTTCACCGGCGACCAGGGCATCTTCCGCGGCTCCATGAAGGGCCGGACGATGTACGTCGTCCCCTTCTGCATGGGCCCCCTCGGCTCCGAGCTCTCCGCGATCGGCGTCGAGATCACCGACTCCGCCTACGTCGCCGTCGCCATGCGCACCATGACCCGCATGGGCAAGGCCGTCCTCGACGAGCTCGGCACCGACGGGTTCTTCGTCAAGGCCGTCCACACCCTCGGCGCTCCGCTCGCCGAGGGCCAGGCCGACGTGCCGTGGCCCTGCAACACCACCAAGTACATCTCGCACTTCCCGGAGACCCGCGAGATCTGGTCGTACGGATCGGGCTACGGCGGCAACGCCCTGCTCGGCAAGAAGTGCTACGCCCTGCGCATCGCGTCCGTCATGGCCCGCGACGAGGGCTGGCTCGCCGAGCACATGCTGATCCTCAAGCTCACCCCGCCGCAGGGTGAGGCGAAGTACGTCGCCGCCGCGTTCCCGAGCGCCTGCGGCAAGACGAACCTGGCCATGCTGGAGCCCACGATCCCCGGCTGGACGGTCGAGACCATCGGCGACGACATCGCCTGGATGCGCTTCGGCGAGGACGGCCGCCTGTACGCGATCAACCCCGAGGCCGGCTTCTTCGGCGTGGCCCCCGGCACCGGCGAGCACACCAACGCCAACGCCATGAAGACGATGTACGCGAACACCGTCTTCACCAACGTCGCGCTCACCCCGGACGGCTCCGACGTCTGGTGGGAGGGCATGACCGAGGAGGCGCCCGCGCACCTGATCGACTGGAAGGGCAACGCCTGGACCCCGGAGTCCGAGACCCCGGCCGCCCACCCCAACGCCCGCTTCGCCGTCCCGGCCTCCCAGTGCCCGACGATCGCCCCCGAGTGGGAGGACCCCAAGGGCGTCCCGATCTCCGCGATCCTCTTCGGCGGCCGCCGCGCCTCCGCCGTCCCGCTGGTCACCGAGTCCTTCGACTGGAACCACGGCGTGTTCATCGGCTCGAACATCGCCTCCGAGAAGACCGCCGCCGCCGAGGGCAAGGTCGGCGAGCTGCGCCGCGACCCGTTCGCCATGCTGCCGTTCTGCGGCTACAACATGGGCGACTACATGGGCCACTGGGTCGACGTGGCCAAGGACAAGGACCAGTCCAAGCTCCCGAAGATCTACTACGTGAACTGGTTCCGCAAGAACGACGCGGGGAAGTTCGTGTGGCCCGGCTTCGGCGAGAACAGCCGCGTCCTGAAGTGGATCGTCGAGCGCCTCGACGGCAAGGCCGCCGGCGTCGAGACCCCCATCGGCATCCTGCCGACCAAGGACTCCCTCGACCTGGACGGCCTGGACCTCCCCGAGGCGGACCTCGACTTCCTGCTCACCGTCGACAAGGAGGTCTGGCGCGACGAGGCCTCCCTGGTCCCCGAGCACCTGAACACCTACGGCGACCACACTCCCAAGGAGCTGTGGGACCAGTACCACGCGCTCGTCGAGCGCCTGGGCTGAAAGACCTGCCCGGGGGCGACTCCGGGCACCTGGGTGTGGGAGCCCCCGACCAAGCGGTTCCCACCGCAGCACCGGCCGAATCCCTGTCAGGAGTGTTGTCCGCGCTCCTCCAGGTAGGTCGTGTGCGTCTGCTGACGGCGGGCCTCTGCTTCGCGGAGGTCCGCCGTCAGGCGTTCCGCCTCCTCGTACAGCAGCGACAGCTGCCGCTCCATGTGGCGCTCCGGCGACTCCCCGCCCGGCGTGAGGCGGGTCCACCAGCGCGTGCGGTGGTACGTGTCCACGCACTCCGGCACGTCCAGCTCGATCGCCCGCGACAGCGCGTGCACCGACTCCGGACCGGCGGCCAGCACATCGGCCACCCACCCCGGCTCCAGCAGCGCCCCGTACACCTCCATCAGCTCCGCGAGCCGGCCGTCGGCCGGATCCGGCAGGTCCACCTCGGCCACGTATTCCCGCAGCCGGCCGAACCGCTCCCGAACGTCGTCCAGCTGCTGCGAGGGCCCCCGGGGCCCGGGCGGCGCCGGCCGCTCCGGCGGGGCGATCAGCGCGCCCGCGCCGTACAGCCCGGCCACGACCACCGGCCAGTACGTCCCCGCCGCCCCGGTGACGGTCAGGCCCAGCCCGGCCAGCCCGCAGGCGCCGCCCGCCAGGTTCTTCCCCGACTCCAGGTAGGCGAGCACCCTCCCGGCGGCGGCGGACCTACTGGTAGCCACGGATCTCCTCGAAGGCCCCGTCCAGCGAACCGCTGCCGCCGGTGGCGTCGAAGACCCGCCCGCCGGTCAGTTCGGTGACGTGGGTGAGCTCCTTGCGGTCCGAGGCACCGAAGAGCACCGCGAAGACCGGCGTGTGCTTCTGCGCGTCCGGCAGCCCGGCGTAGAAGGAGTCGAAGTCCTTCGCCTTGTCGCCGCTCTGCCCGTCCGTCATCAGCACGATCGAGGTGAACGCGTCCGCGTTGCCCTCGCCCAGGTGCTCGTACGCGGCCTTCAGACTGCCGTACACCGCCGTACCCCCCTCCGGCTGGAGCGCCTTCACATCGCCCCGGATCGCGTTCAGCGCGGGCCCGGGATCGCCCGGCTCGACGACGTGCGTCAGCACCTTCTTCACCTTGTCGCCGAAGGGCAGCAGCGTCACCTCCTCGCGGTCCCGGAACCGCTGCCCGGTCCCCGAACCACCCGTCCCCGTCAGCTCGGTGAGCGCCGACCGCAGCCGCCCGATGCGGTCCTCCTCGGCCATCGAGCCCGAGGTGTCCAGTACGTACACCGTCCGGGAGGGCCGGCGCAGCTCGTTCTCGTACGAGGCCAGCAGCCCGTCCGCGACCGACCGGGTGCCCGGGAACGGCAGCTCGCGCCGCTTGTCCGCGTTCAGCCCGGCCGCGGGCCGCACCCCGGCCGCCACCGGCCGGCGGAACGTCTTCTCGGTGATCGCCTGCTGCGCCTCGGCGCCGCTGAGGTAGTCGGTCAGGGCCCGACCCGACTCGCGGGCCCCGGCCGGGGCCGAGGTCAGCAGGGTCAGCGGGTAGTGGGCGGTGACCACCCCGTCGCGCGGCCGGATCACCGTCAGACCCGTCTTCGCGTCCCGGTTCATGGACAGCAGCACGGACTCGTAGTTCACCAGCGCGTCCACGTCCCCGCGCTTGGCGTACGCGGTGGCCAGCCAGCCGGAGGAGCCCGAGGTCAGCCTCTGCCCGGCGAAGAACTCCTTCAGCTTGGGCCGCGCCGTCTGCACGTCCGCGTCGGTCAGCGCCGCCTGCGCGCCCGACAGCCCGGAGGCCACCGAGACCAGCGCGGAGAACCCGGAGTTGGAGCGCACCGGATCGGTCATCCCGTACGTCAGCTTCCCGGCGGCGACCGCCTCGTGCACCGCCGACCAGGTCACCTCCTCCGGCTTCCAGCCGAGCCGGGCCAGCGCCTCCGCCCGTACGCCCAGCGCGACCGGCGAGGACATCACCGGCGTCTCGCTGCTGAGCTTTCCGGCGGCCTCGGGGCGCAGCCGCAGGTAGTCGTTGGACGACAGCCAGATCGCGTCGTACGTGCCGTCGGCCTTCCCGGAGGCGACCTGCTCGGCCGCGTCCAGGGTGCCGGACCAGGTGAGCTCGACACCGACCCCGGTGGCCGCCTTCGCCGCCTTCAGCACCGGCTCCATGTCGGCCAGTTCACTGGAGGCCAGCACGCGCAGCTTGCCCTCCTGGCACTTCGACTGGGTCGGCTTCGCCGGATCCGGACCGCCCGAAGTGCAGGCCGGGGCCCCGAGCAGGGTCGCGGCGAGCGCGACCGCCGCCGCGAGCCGCCTGCGCACCAACGCGGTGCGCACGCCGCCGATACCACGGCCGCTCATCGGGCACCGCCTTCCAGGACACCGGAGGTACGCGTACGGTCCAGGTACGCCGAGGCGGTCCGGAGCTCCCCGGTCAGCGACTCGACGGTGGCGGCCATGTTCCGCGTGGCCTGCGCCTTGAACGTGTCGATCGCGTCCAGCGTCCGGTAGATCTGCGCGAAGGCCGCACGCAGCGTCTCCGCACCCACCGCCGGGTCGGCCGCGATCCGCTGGATCTCGCCGCTCTGCGTGGACAGCATGTCCGCGTTGCCCCGGATCAGTTCCTCGGTGGTGCCCTTCAGGGCGTCGACCTGCTCGATCACCTTGCGCTGGCTGTCGAGGGCCGAGGCCAGCATCACGGCGATCCGCAGCGCGGACACGGTGGTGGTGGCGGCCCGGTCGACGCCCTTGATCAGCTCCTCGTTGTTGCGCCGGACCACGTCCATCGCCAGGTAGCCCTGGGCGCACACCGCCAGCTGGGTCAACAGGTCCTGGTGCTTCTGCCGGACCGGGAAGAGCAGGTCGGCGCGCATCGCGTCGGCCGACGCCGGGTCCGTGTGCCCCGTCTCGGCGATCCGCTGCTCCACGGCCGCGTCGAGGGCCTCGGTGAGGACGGCGTACTCCTGGAGCTTGCCCATGGTCTCCCACAGGCGGGCCCGTTCGGTGTGCAGGGCCGCGTTGTCGCGGCGCAGCTCGTCCTGGCCTCTGCGCAGCGCGCCCACGATGGTGTCGAGCGTGGTCTGCGAGGAGGCGTACTTGGCCACGTGGTCGCGGAACCTGTTGCCGCCGGGCAGCTTCGCGAGCAGCCTGCGGGCCCCCTTGGCGGGCGTGTCCCGCGGGTCGAGGTCCTCGACGGTGCGGCGCAGTTCGACGAGGGAGCCCGCGACGCGGGCCTGGGCGTCGCCGCCCCCGTCCGCGCCCAGCGACCGTACGGCCCGGTCGAGCATCCGGTTGGACTGCCCGGCGGCGCTGCGGATCTCGCCGGAGCCGAGCCCGGATATCTCCCCGATGCGGCCGGCGAACTCGGGGGAGCGGGTGTCGATCCCGGCGAGCGAGCCGACGTACTCCCCGGCCCGGCGGGCCATCTCCTCGCGCACCCCGTCCTGGAGCGGGACCAGGCCCGAGGCCTGCTCCCGCCGTACGGCGGCGACGGGCTCGGGGGCGGTGAGGACGAGCGGGCCGTCCTGCGGTGGTGTCAGGGTCATGTGCGTGCTCCCCCTAGCCCTTGGCGCACGCGGCGAGCGCCGTGAGGATCTCGACGGTCGGTGCGCTGACCTGGCGGATGCCGGTCAGCTCCGGGTTGAGGTACGCGGCGTGCGCGGCGGTCGCCGCGGTGAACTCGGGCACGCCGTTCTGCGGCCGGAACCCGTGCCGGACGGCCAGTTCGCGCAGCTTCGGGTCGTTGGCGAGGAGGGAGCCGAGCTCCTTGGCCTTCTCGCTGATCGGCACGAAGGTGTGCGGGGAGTTGACCGTGGTGTCCGGGTAGAGCACGACCATGTTGTCGGCGGCCCCTGTTTCCGGCTTCTGCCGGAGCAGGGCGGCCACTTGGGACTCGTACGCCAGGATCAGCGGTTCGCCGCTGCCGGAGATGAACGCCCGGAAGGGGTCGTCGGTGCTCGGCTCCAGGGCGCCCTGGACGGAGATCAGCTTCTGCATCAGGGGCGCGGTGCGGTCGATACCGGCCTGGTCGGAGACCACGTTGTTGCCGTTGGCGACGTTCGAGGTGGCGGCCAGGAACAGCGCCCCGGAGTTGGACGTCGCGGGATCGGTGGTCTTGATGAACACGGTGCCGGTCAACTCGGCGAAGGCGGCGGAGCCGGACAGCTGCTGCCAGTTGCGCTTCTCGTCGGCGGCCTTGAGGTAGGGGCCCATCAGGAGGGTCCCGGAGTTCTTGCCGGTCATCTTGGCGAGGCCGTTGCCGGCGAGGATCTTGGCGGCGTCGGAGCGGGCGACGACCACGAGCGGGGAGAAGAAGGGCTTGGTGGTCTGGGCGCCCTTCACGCCGGCCGCGGCCTCGATCTCCGGGGCGGGCTCGCTGCTGCCGGGGAAGGCGAAGTCGAACTCCTTGAGGGCGAGTTGGTCCATCGCCCAGGAGCCGGACGTTTCGGTCTTCACGGTGTAGCCCTTGTCGGCCAGGGCTTTGACGACGTCGGGGTCGCGGAAGTATTCGGACTTCTCGGATCCGATGACGCCTTTCACCACGGTCTTCGGTGCCGTGGGCGGGGGATCCCCTCCTCCGAGGATCGCGACGGCGGCCACGCCGCCGAGGAGGAGGATCGCCAGGGCGATTCCCAGGACGCGTCTCACGGGTGCAGCGTGCTCGCGGAAACCCACATTCCGCGTGAGGTCGAATGAACGTCAGGTGTCCAGGCGGTCCCACTTCGAAATGCTGTGTGGATCGGCCGGTGCTGGCAGGCGGGGCGGCAGGCCGGGAGGATCGTCCCATGGGCGTGAGCGCGTTGAAGTGGCAGGGCTGGGCGGTGGGCCTGACGGTCCTGGCCGGCCTGCTGGTGTTCGCCCCGCTGGGCCTGTACGTGTGGGCCAGCGGCGAGCCGGGCGCGGCACCGCCGCGGCCGGCGGTGGAGGACGTACGGGTCACCGGCTGCCGGATCGACCCGGGCAGCCGCCGCGTGGTGGCGGCGGTGGAGGTATCGGGCCGCGCCGAGGGCACGGGCGCGTACGTGGTGACGGTCGAGTTCCGCGAGAGGGCGACCCCGGACCCGGCGGCCCGACCGGCCCAGGCCCTGGTGAGACTCCCGGGGGTGGCACCGTCCGCGACGGAACACGCGGAAGCCCTGGGCCCCGTCTGGCCGGCGGGGGCGACCCCCTGGTGCGGGGTCGCGGCTGCCGAGTTCGCATCCGCCCCCGCCGGATGATTCGGCCGTGACCGGGCCCGCGCCCGGCCCGGCCAGGGCGGTGGCACCCGGTCCGGAGCCTCCGCGGCCCCGGACCGGGGCCGATCAGAGGCTGCCGGCCAGGTCCCGCGAGGCCAGGGCAGCGGCATGCGCGTCCATGCGCTCGGCGGCGAGGATCGCGACGGTGGTGTCGGCGCGCGACGCGGCGACGACCAGCGCGCGGCCGGCGAGGTCATGGGCCCGCTGGTGCAGGGCGAGGAGTTCGGCGGCATCCGCGACGTCGGCGCGTGCGGCCCGCGCCGGATCGGAGCCGCGCAGACGTGCCACCTGCGCGGCGATCCGCGTGGCGGCGCCGTCGAGGCCGAGCTCGTCCGTGACGGCGAGCAGGGCCGCCAGGTGCCCGGCGAGCTGGATGTCCAGCGCCTCGCCGCGGCTGCTGTGCGGATATCCCGAGTGGCTGTCGGAGTGGTGGCCGCCCACGCGGTGGACGACCGACTTCGTACGGATCGGCTCGTACATGAGGAGGCCTCCTGCTTGGTCAGGAGGCCATCCTACATTGGATTGGTTCTAAAGTTGTGCTGGATCCGGTATCGAGTGCCTAATGCTGGCCGTACCCGTCCAGGAAGCTCCCGATCCGGGTCACCGCGTCCGCCAGATCCTTGGCGTTCGGCAGCGTCACGATGCGGAAGTGGTCCGGCTCGGACCAGTTGAAGCCCGTGCCGTGAACCACCATGATCTTCTCGGCCCGCAGCAGGTCGAGGACCATCTGGCGGTCGTCCTTGATCTTGTAGACGGCCGGGTCCAGCTTCGGGAACAGGTACAGCGCGCCCTTGGGCTTCACGCAGCTGATGCCGGGGATCTGCGTCAGCAGGTCGTACGCGGTGTCGCGCTGCTCCAGCAGCCGTCCGCCCGGGAGGACCAGGTCGTTGATCGACTGCCGGCCGCCGAGGGCGGTCGCGACGGCGTGCTGCGAGGGCATGTTCGCGCACAGCCGCATGTTGGCCAGGATCGTCAGGCCCTCGATGTACGACGAGGCGTGCTTCTTGGGGCCGCAGACCGCCATCCAGCCGGCCCGGTAGCCGGCGACGCGGTAGTTCTTGGACAGCCCGTTGAACGTGAGGGTCAGCAGGTCGGGCGCGATGGCGGCCGTGTTGGTGTGCGTGGCGCCGTCGTAGAGGATCCGGTCGTAGATCTCGTCGGAGCAGACGATCAGGTTGTGGCGGCGCGCGATGTCCGTCAGCCCGCGCAGCATCTCGTCGTCGTAGACGGCGCCAGTCGGGTTGTTCGGGTTGATGATCACGATCGCGCGGGTGCGGTCGGTGACCTTGCGCTCGATGTCGGCGAGGTCCGGCATCCAGTCGGACTGCTCGTCGCAGCGGTAGTGCACGGCGGTGCCGCCGGCCAGGCTGACGGAGGCGGTCCAGAGGGGGTAGTCCGGCGCCGGGACCAGCACCTCGTCGCCGTCGTCGAGCAGCGCCTGCATCGACATCTGGATCAGCTCGGAGACGCCGTTGCCGAGGTAGACGTCCTCGACGTCCAGCTCGATGCCCTTGGTCTGGTAGTGCTGCATGACCGCGCGGCGCGCGGAGAGCAGCCCCTTCGCGTCCCCGTACCCGTGGGCGTTGCCCAGGTTGCGGAGCATGTCCTCGAGGATCTCCGGCGGGCACTCGAAGCCGAAGGCCGCGGGGTTGCCGGTGTTCAGCTTGAGGATGCGATGACCTGCTGCTTCGAGCCGCATGGCCTCTTCGAGCACGGGCCCGCGGATCTCGTAGCAGACGTTGGCGAGTTTCGTTGACTGGATCACCTGCATGACGGGAGCTTACGGGCCGGGCGGCCGGTCCGCCGAGGTATTCGGGGAGGGACCGTCGAAGGGATATGTCCCGTTTCGCATGATGGGACGGTGGCGGACCGGGTCCGCCCTTGGAAACGGCGGCCGCTCCGCCGCCGCGACCTGCGGAATGGGTGGACCCCAGGTGGCGCCGGACCGGTGGTGTTGCACTCGTCACGTCGGGGTGTGCGGACGGGGGCGCGTTACGGGGCCTGAGTACGGGCATGAGTGCGCGTACTCATGTGTCGCCCTGCGCCGCTGCGCAGGCTTGCCTTCGACGGGTGGTCGGAGGCGCGAGAGGGCGGGGCGGAGCGGTGGAATTCACGGTCGGCGACATGGCGATCACCACGGTGGGCACGGACGGGGACGACCGGGCGATCGAGTTCCTGGTCGCGCCGCGGAGCGGTGAGGGCGCCGCGGGTGCGGAGGGGGTGCACTTCGCGATCCACCGCGAGCACGACCAGGGCTGGGAGGCCGCCCGGCTGACCATCGACCCCCTGTCGGGGAGCGTCCCGGTCGCGGCGGTGGAATGGGCGATGGAATTCGCCCGGGAGTACCTGTGACCGACGGCCGGTGCCGTTGTCAGTGGCCGCCCGTAGGGTCGTGGACGGGGAAAGGGGGCGGGACGTGGAGCGACTTCACATCACGGCCGGGGACGCGACCAGCCCGCAGGCCAAGGGCCCGAAGATCATCGGGCACGTCTGCAACGACATCGGCGGTTGGGGCAGGGGCTTCGTGCTGGCGCTCTCGAAGCGCTGGCCCGAGCCCGAGAAGGAGTTCCGGGCCTGGCACCGGCGCCGCAGCGGCAACGACTTCGGCCTCGGCGCGGTCCAGCTGGTCCCAGTACGGCCGGACACCTGGGTGGCCAACATGGTCGCCCAGCGCGGCATACGCACGGGCAGCGGCGGCCCGCCGATCCGCTACGACGCGCTGGGGCGCTGCCTGGTGGCACTCGGCGGGCACGCGCTCGCGCTGGGGGCCTCGGTCCACATGCCCCGCATCGGCTGCGGCCTGGCCGGCGGGAAGTGGTCCCGCGTCGAACCGCTGATCACCGAGGCCCTGTGCGCCCGGGACGTGGCCGTGACCGTCTACGACCACGCCTGAGCGCTCGCGGGGGGCGCCGCCGGCGCTACGGGGTGAGGATCACCAGGGGGATCTCGCGGGGCGAGGCGGACGCCTGGTAGTCGTCGAAGAGGGGCCACAGGGCCGTCATCGCCGGCCAGTAGACCTCGCGCTCCGCCGGGCAGGCCGTGCGGGCCGTGGCCCGGAAGACGGCCGCGCCGACCTGGAGGCGGACCTCCGGGTGGGCGGTCAGGTTCCGGTACCAGACCGGGTGCTCCGCGGCGCCCCAGTGGGCCGCGAGCACGATGTGGCGCCCCGCGTCCTCGGCGTAGATCAGCGGGGTCCGGGAGGTCCGGCCCGTGACGCGGTCGAACGTGGTGAGCAGGAGCGTGGGGACCCCGTGCCACAGGTGGCCGTCGAGTCCGCCGGTGGTCACGTAGTCCTGTACGTGCTCGCGTTCGCGGCTCTGGCAGGGGTCGGTGGGGTGGTCCCAGTCGATGGTGATCGTCTGCATGGCGGTGCCTCCGGAATCAGACCCCCCGCGCGGCTTAACGATCCTTCACCGATTCTGGATGCGGTCGGCCGGAAGCGCGCGCTTTGCGCCTCATGATCACCATGACGGAGACTGTGGCCATGACAAGGGAAAAGACCGGCCGCATCATCGGCGCGACATTCGGGCTGGCCTTCATCCAGGTGAACGCGGCCGCCCTGCCGGAAGCCGCCGGCATCCCCTTGCGGGTGCTCGCGCTGATCGGCTTCCTGGCCGTGCTGCGCGGGGTGCGCCGCAGCCCCGCGCACGGGCCGGCCTCGGCCGGGGCCGCGAAGGCGCGGCCGTACTTCGGCCGGCGCTACGGATACGTCGTGGGCGCCGAAGTGGTCGCCGCAGCGGCCGGAATCCTCGTCATCAACGGCCCGCTGGACGCCCCGGACGCGGTGGTCGCCTGGATCGCGCTCGTGGTCGGGCTGCACTTCTTCGGGCTCGCGGCCGTCTGGCGGATGCCCTCACTGAACCGGCTCGCCGCCGCGATGTCCGCCTGCGGCGCCGCGGGCCTGGTGCTGGCCGCCCTCGGCTCCTCCCCGGCGGCCATCGCCGTGACAGCGGGGATCCTCCCGGGAGCGCTGCTGCTCGGCTCGGTCTGGTGGAGCCTGCACGCAGCCTCCGCAGCCGGGTCTGCCACCGCCACGGCCAGCGCCCCGTAGCGGCACGCGTGCGGCCCCCGGCCGGGGAGCCGCCCCCAGCCCGGGGACCCGCCCCCGGCCGGGGGCCGCCGGCAGCTTTCGTGCCGCGCCACAGCCCTGCTCGGGTCGTTGTCGTCAAAGTCCCGTCCGGCCGACGCTGCGGTGACGACCTCCCTAGGGCAGGTATCGCTCGATGACCTGCGGGCCTTCCTTCTCGATCAGCTGGCGCGCCTTTTCGAGCCGCTCCGGAGTCGGCTCCATCCCTTGCACCATCACGAGGTCCTCAGGGTCGTACGGCCGCTCCCCGCCGCTGAAGAGCTTGGCCGGCCGATTGGGCTGCTGGCCCGATTCACTGTCCATCGGGATCCCTCCTCAAAAACGCGGTGTCCCCCCGGTTCCCTCATCGTCCGGCGACGGCGCCATGAACGCACCTCGGACCCGTACCCTCCCGCCATGGACAAGATCACCTCCCGCCTGGAGGCCGCCGCCACGCCGACCGCTCCGGCCCTCCTGCTGCGTCCATGGCGGCCGGCCGACACCGGCGACGTGGTCGCGGTGTACCGGGACGCCGCCCTGCGCCGCTGGGCGAGCGCCGCCGTCCACGACGAGGCGAGCGCGGCGCAGTGGGTCCGGGACCAGCAGCGGGGATGGGAAACGGGCGACCGCTTCGCCTTCGCCGTCGTGGAGTCCGGGGCGGACGGGGAGGAGGGGCGGGTGCTGGGTCAGGTGGTCCTCAAGGGCGCCCTCCCCGGCGCCGCGTCCGCCGAGGTCGGCTACTGGACCGCGGCCCCCGCGCGCGGCCGGGACGTGGCGTCGCGCGCTCTGCGGACGCTGACCGACTGGGCCTTCGCCCGCTTCGGCGGCCACGGGCTGGCGCGCCTGGAGCTCCTGCACCAGGCGGACAACCCGGCGTCGTGCCGCGTCGCGCACAAGTGCGGGTACGCGCTGGCCGGGGTCCTGGCCGCGCAGCCGCCCGCCCATCCCGCCGACGGGCACCTGCACGTGCGCGAGCGCGGTATCTGACGGCGGTCCCGTCCCGCCGGCTACGCCAAGGCGACGGCCGCCAGCGCCGTCACGGCGGCTATGGCCGCGCAGATGCTCAGGTTCACCGTCCGGTGCTCCCAGAACACCGCGACGAACTCGCGGAGGGTGGCGCTCGGCCAGAAGTACGTGGCGGTCGGGGAGCCGAGCACCTGGCCGTTGACGCCTGCCGTGCGGGCCGTCATCGCGGCCCGGAACGCGTGGAAGTTGTTGGTGACGACCACGCACCGGTAGCCGGGGTCCGCGTCGGCCATGATCGTGCGGCTGAACGCGAGGTTCTCACTCGTCGTGCGCGAGCGGTCCTCCAGCCGTATCCGCTCCTCCGGGACGCCCCGCGCGATCAGCCAGTCGGCCATCGCCCGCGCCTCCGAGAGCTTCTCGTCCGACCCCTGCCCGCCCGAGACCAGCAGCAGGGGAATCCGGCCGCCGCGGGCCACCTGGGCGGCGTGGATCTGCCGGCCCTTCTCCAACCGGGAGGCGAGCAGCGGGGACACCCGCTCGCCGCAGATGAGCCCGGCGCCCAGCACCACCACGTAGTCGACGTCGCCGCGCACCGTGATCCGCCCGTACAGGAAGGCGTACGCCAGGAAGCAGAGGAAGAGGAAGGAGACGTAGCCGACGAGCATGACCAGGCCCGCCACCATCGTGTCCACGACCCGGGAGCCGCGGCCCGCCACGCCGAAGACCAGCGCGATCAGCGCGAAGATGCCCAGCCCGGCCGCCATGGAGAGCAGATTGGTCGGCCTGCGGCCCTCCTTGCGGACCATCGTCAGGCCGTTGCGGATCAGGTAGCCGCCGAGGACGAGCGTGCCGACAGTCGGCACGACCAGCACCAGCAGCACCGCGATCGCGTCCAGTGGTGACGGCAGCTCAGGTATCTGGAACAGCAGGCCGATCGACCCGCATATGAGGGTGAGGCCCAGCAGGACCGCGTTCCGGAAGCGCCGGCGGTCCTCCCGCACACTCACGCAGAAGAGGACGAAGAACAGCACGGCGGGGACGAAGGCGAGCATGCCGCCCATCGTAGGCGGACCCGGCGCTCCCCCGGCCGGCCCCGACGGCCCCTCAACGGCCCCTGTACGGCGTCCTGCGGACCGACCGCCCCGCCAGGACGTCCGTCCTGCGCCCGTCCCGCACCACGAACCGCCCGTCGATCCACACGTGCGGGATGCCGGTCGGCAGCACCCGCGGGTTCTCGTACGTGGACCCGGCCGCGACCGTCCCGGGATCGAAGAGCACGAGGTCGGCCCGGTACCCGGTGCGCACCAACCCCCGGTCGGGCAGCCGCAGTCGGGCCGCCGGACGGCCCGCCAGATGGGCCACGCACTCCTCCAGCGAGAGCACCCCGAGCTCGCGCACGTAGTGGCCCAGGTAGTGCGGGAAGGTCCCGTACGCCCGCGGATGCGGTTTCGCGCCCTGGAGGATGCCGTCGGAGCCGCCGGTGTGGGCCCGGTGGCGCATGATCGCCCGGACGTTCTCCTCGTGCCCCACGTGCTGGAGGACCGTCGGCCCCAGCCGGTCCGCCAGCAGCAGCCGCCGGGCCGTCTCCCAGTCCCGCAGGCGCGTGCCCACGTACGCCCCGAGCGCAGGGTCCGCCGTCCCCGCGATCTCGATCGTCGTCCAGTCGACCGGAACGCCGTGGCAGCCGTCCGCCCCGGTCACCTCCAGCGCGTGCCGGATCCGCTCGGCCTCGGAGTCGTCGCGCAGCCGGGCGAGAACGGCCTCCGGCCCGCCCTCGTTCGCCCAACCGGGCAGCAGCGCCACGAGGGTGGTGCAGCCGGGCGTGTACGGGTACGAGTCGAGGCTGATGTCGGCTCCGGCGGCGAGGGCCTCGTCCAAGAGGGTGAGCAGCTCGCCCGCCCGGCCCTCGTTCTCCGCGAAGTTCATGGTGGCGTGCGCCAGGTGCAGCGCGCAGCCGGCCTCCCGGGCCAGGGCGACCATCTCGGCGTACGCGCCGAGCGCGCCGCGCCCGTACGAGCGGTGGTGCGGGCAGTAGTAGCCGCCGTACGAGGCCACCACCCTGCACAGCCCGGTCAGTTCGGAGCCGGACGCGTACATGCCGGGGGTGTAGGTGAGCCCCGACGACATGCCGACCGCGCCCTGGGCGAGGCCCTCGGCGACGAGCGTCCGCATCCGGTCGAGCTCGGCGGGGGTCGCGGGCCGGTCGCCCCAGCCGAGGGCGTACGCGCGGACGGTGCCCTGCGGGACGAGGTACGCGGCGTTGACGGCGATGCCGGTGCGGTCGAGCCGGTCCAGGTACCCGCCCACGTCCCGCCAGTCGAACTCGACGTCCTCGCCCGCCCCGTTCCAGCCGGTGATGGCCGCCCGCACCTCGGCGAGGGTGCGGTCGTCGACGGGGGCGTACGAGAGCCCGTCCTGGCCGAGGACTTCGAGGGTCACGCCCTGCGCGGCCTTGGCGCTGTGGTCCGGGTCGCGGAGCAGGGCGAGGTCGCTGTGGGCGTGCATGTCGACGAAGCCGGGGGCGAGGGCGAGGCCGTGCGCGTCGACGGTGTGCCGGCCGCCGGAGCGGATCCTGCCGATCTCGGCGATCCGGCCCTCGTGCACCCCCACGTCGGCGGTGTACGAGGGCCCGCCCGTGCCGTCGACGACGCGGGCCCCGCGGATGACCAGGTCCACCGGCGCGGCTCCGCTAGAAGAAGGTGCGGACGTAGTCGGTGACCGTGCCGTCGGCCTCGACGACCGGGATCAGCGGCCACTTCTCGAAGATCGTGCACGGGTGGGACATGCCGAGCGCCACCCAGTCGCCGACCTGCACGTCCTCGGCGGAGTCCGTCTCCAGCCAGGCGTGCTGGTCGGACAGTTTGACCACGCGGACGCCGGAGGCCGGGCGCTCCTCGCCGGTCAGGGCGTCGCGGACCAGCTCGGCCTCGGGCAGGCCGAGGTCGTACGCGATGTCGCGCTTGCCGGCGTTGACGAAGGCCTGGTCGGGGGAGGGGCGGGAGACGACCTGGGTCCAGAGCCGGAAGGCGGGGCGCAGGCCGCCCTCCTCCGGGACCCGGTTGAAGGGGGTGAGCCGGGTGTACCAGCCGTGGTCGTGCGAGACGTACGCGCCGGAGCGCAGCAGCCGCAGCACGGGCCGGGAAAGCTCCGGGAGCTCGGCGAACACCTCGGCGACGGCGTCGAACCAGGAGGAGCCGCCGGCGCTGACGACGATCTCGTCGAGATCGGCGGCGAACCGGCCGGCCCGGTCGAACTCGACGGCCAGCGACGTGAGGCGGCGCAGGTACGCGTGGACGGATTCCGGGTCGGCGCCGGGGACCTCGGCCTCGTACCCGGCGATGCCGACGAGGCGCAGCGTGGCGGTCTCGGCCACGGCGTCGGCCACGGCCCGGCAGTCCTCGTCGGTCCGCGCGCCGGTACGGGCGCCCTCGCCGGCCCCGAGCTCGACGACGACGTCGACGGCACGGGGCTGGCCTTGCAGGGCCCGGTCCATGAGCCGGACCCCGCGGACGGAGTCGACGTAGCAGACGAAGCGGAAGCCGGGGTCTGCGGCGAGCTCGGCGGCCACCCAGCGCAGCGCCGCCGGGTCGACGAGCTCGTTGGCGAGGAAGATCCGCTGGATGCCGAAGGCGCGGTAGACACGGGCCTGGTGGGGGACGGCGGCGGTGATGCCCCAGGCGCCGTGGTCGAGCTGGCGGCGGAAGAGCTGCGGTGCCATGCAGGTCTTGCCGTGCGGGGCGAAGGCGAGGCCGTGGCGGGCGGCGTACGTGCCGAGGGCGGTGAGGTTGTGCTCCAGCGCTTCGGCGTCGAGCGTGAGGACGGGGGTGGTGAACCCGCCGCCGTAGAGGTCCCGCTTCTCGGCGGCCAGCTGCCCCACCGTGAGCTTCGCCCGCTCGGCGTCGGGCGGCAGCCCCTTGAACCGGTGGTCGACCGGTTCGTCGGCGAGCCGTCGGACTGCGTCGCTGCCCATGCGGATTCCTCCTTGCGTTGCATCTGCTGCAACGTGCATTGCGTGTTGTGCCGCTTGCTGTCTAGCATCCTGCGTACGAGGGGTCAACGCCCGGCCGTGTGTACGGGTTCCGGTACGACGGTGACGACGGCGGCGGTGCCGGCCGTGACGGCGCCGGCGGGGCGAAGGGAGACGGCGTGAGCCAGTCGGTGGAGCGGGCGCTGCGGATCCTTCCGCTGCTCGCCAAGGGCCCGGCGGGGCTCGGCGAGGTCGCCGAGGAGCTCGGCGTCCACAAGAGCACCGCCCTGCGGCTGCTGCGCACCCTGCACGAGCACGGGTTCGTCTACCGCCAGCCCGACGGCCGCCACCGCCTCGGCGCCCAGCTCTTCGCGCTCGCCGCCGAGGCCATGGAGAGCCTCGACGTCCGCACCGTCGCCCACCCCCATCTCGTCGAGCTCAACCGCCTCACCGGCCACACCGTGCACCTCGCGCTCCACCAGGACGACGAGGTCGTGTACATCGACAAGGTCGAGAGCCGCTACCCCGTCCGCATGTACTCCCGCATCGGCCGGCCCGTCCCCCTCACCGTCGCCGCCGTCGCGAAACTGCTGCTCGCCGACCTCCCGGAGGCCGAGCGCACGAGCCTCGCCGAGCGGATCGACTACCCCCGCCACACCGCCCGCTCCACCCCCGACGCGCAGGCCTTCCTGCGCGAGCTGGCCCTGGTACGGGAACAGGGCTGGGCCACCGATCTCGGCGGACACGAGGAGTCCGTCAACTGCCTCGGCGCGCCCGTGCGCGGGCCCGACGGGCGGGCCGTCGCCGCACTGTCCGTCTCCGCGCCCAGCGTGGTCGTCACCGCCGCGGAACTGCTCGAACTGCTGCCCCTGGTCCGGCGCACCGCCGACACCATCAGCCGGGAGTACTCCGGCTCCCCGAACGCCCCCCACGACGACGAGGGCACCCCGTGACCGAGAAGACCGCCCTCACCCCCGACACCCACACCACCCCGCCGGCCCGCTTCTCGCACGGCGTGCGCAAGGGGAACATCCTCCAGGTCGCGGGCCAGGTCGGCTTCCTCCCGCACGTGGACGGCCAGGCGCCGACCCCCGCCGGGCCGACCCTGCGCGAGCAGACCCTCCAGACGCTGGAGAACGTCCGCTCCGTGCTGGAGGCCGGCGGCGCGGGCTGGGACGACGTGATGATGATCCGCGTCTACCTCACCGACACGGACCACTTCGCCGAGATGAACGCCCTCTACGACGCCTACTTCGACGGGCAGGGCCTGAAGCAGGCCCCGGCCGCCCGCACCACGGTCTACGTGGGCCTCCCCGCCGGCCTGCTCATCGAGATCGACGCCCTCGCCGTCCTCGGCTGAGGCCGTAGGCGCGGCGAAGGGGCGCCCCCCTGGCGGCGGGGCGCCCCGATCCGGTCCCGGATCACGTGCAGTACTGCGCCTGCTTGCCGATCGAGCGGTACATGCAGTCCGCGTTCTCCAGCAGCTGCAGCACCGCGTCGCGGTTGCGTGCCGTCTCGCGGTCGATCACCTCGTCCGGCGGGTAGAAGCCGCCCCCGCCGCCCGACTCGGACGGGTACATCTCGAAGGTGTAGGCGAAGATCTTCTGGTTGCCCCACAGCCAGTCGTCGATCGTCCCGTCCGTGATGTACAGGTCGCTCGACTGCTCCGGCGTGTAGCCGTTGCTGTTGGCCATGCTCGTGCCGATGGTCTTGTAGACGGCGAGGTCGTCGGCCGTCAGGCCCGGCGCGGTGTCGTTGTACGTCCAGCCGAACGGCCACAGCACCAGCTCGCTGTACGTGTGGAAGTCGATGGCGGCGGTGATCTGCTGCTTGCCGCCGACCACGCGGCTGCGGACGAAGTCCGCGACCACCTTCACCTCGGGCGCCGACTCGCCGGCCGCGCCGCGGTAGGTCTCGGAGCTCTTGCTGCCGCTGGAGCCGCCGCAGCAGCCCCACTTGTAGTTCCAGTTCCGGTTCTCGTCGGTACCGACGTACGAGGAGCCCGAGTTCGGCTGCCGGTTCTTGCGCCAGGAGCGGTACGAGCCGGTCGCGATGTCGTACTCGCCGCCGTCCGGGTTGAGGTCCGGCACGATCCAGATCTCACGGCCGTTGACCATGTTGGTGATCCGCGAGTCGGTGCCGTACTTGGAGCCGAATTCCTTGAGCAGGTAGAGCGCCATCTCGACGGTCAGGTGCTCACGGGCGTGCTGGTGGTGCGTGAAGAGCACCTCGGGCTCGTTCTCGTCGGTCGCGACGTTGTCGCTGATCTTGATGGCGACGATGTCCCGGCCCTGGTACGACTTCCCGATCACCTTCTTGCTCATGATCGAGGGGTACTGGGCGACGCGCTGGTCGATCTCCGTGTTGGCCTCGGCGTAGTTGTGGTACATCGAGTCCTTGGACGGGAAGTCCATCGGGCTCGCCGCGACCCCCCGCTCCGAGCGGTCCGGCGGGCCGGGCAGGGCGGTCAGCCGGTAGCCGAGCGCCCGCAGCTCCTTGGCCTGCTGGGGGTCGGCGCTGACGACGACCGAACGGGCGTCGACCTCGTCGATCGAGACGCCCGTACGGAGCAGGGCCGTTCGCTCGGCGGCGGTGGCCGGGCCCTTGACCTCGTACTGGACGATCGCCTCGTCCTGGGTGGCTGTCGAGGGGGTGGGTGGCGGGGCCGCCGTCGCGCTCATGCCGTAGGCGGGCGCGCCGAGCGCCAGAGCGAGCAGGGCCGCCGTGACGGCGGCCCTGCGTCGTGTGTGGAGCCGCATGCGTTCTCCTGGGTGGGAGTGTGGGGGTAGCCGTGCGGACGCGCACAGCGTGCTCTTCTGGCATGTCCCGGTCAAGGACTCCATTCCGGCCAGATCCGCCGGGGTGGCGTCCCGCCGGGCCACCCGCCGGGACGGCCACCCCCACACGTACCGCCTAAGGCAGCGCGTGAACCTTCGGACCCACCGAGTTGGACCAAGCGCTACCCGCCTTGGCGTCCCAGTTGGTCGACCAGGTCATCGCGCCGCGCAGCCCCGGGTAGGTCTTCGACGGCTTGAAGGACCCGCAGTTCGTGCCCCTGGCCAGGCAGTCCAGGGCGTTGTTCACGATGGTCGGGGAGACGTAGCCGCTGCCCGCGCCGCTCGGCGAGGCCGGTACGCCGATGCCCACCTGCGAGGGGTCGAGCCCGCCCTCCAGCTGGATGCAGGCCAGCGCGGTGAGGAAGTCCACCGAGCCCTGCGAGTAGACCTTGCCGTCGCAGCCGTTCATCGAGCCGCTGTTGTAGTACTGCATGTTGACGACCGTCAGGATGTCCTTGATGTTCAGCGCCGTCTTGAAGTAGCCGCCCGCCGTCGACTGCATGTCGATGGTCTGCGGGGCCATCGTGATGACGAGCGAGGAGCCGGCCTTGGCGGACAGCGAGCGCAGCGCCTGCGTCATGTAGGTCGGGTTGAGGCCGTTCTCCAGGTCGATGTCGATCCCGCTGAAGCCGTACTCCTGCATCAGCGCGTACGCCGAGTTCGCCAGATTGGCGGCGGAGGTCGAGTCGCTCACCGAGATGGTGCCCTTCTCGCCGCCGATGGAGAGGATGACGGACTTGCCGGCCGCTTTCTTCGCGGCGATGTCCGCCTTGAACTGGGAGACGGTGTAGCCGCCGAGTCCGGCCGAGTCGAGGTTGAAGGCGATGGCCCCGGGCGTGGTCGTGGCGTCGGCGAAGGAGACCGCGATGATGTCGTACTGGGCCGGGACGTCGGAGATCTTCTGGACGGTCGCGCCGTTGTTGAAGTTCTGCCAGTAGCCGGTCAGCGCGTGCTTGGGGACCGAGGGGTTCGGGTTCGGGTTGCCGCCGCCGGTCGTCGTGCCGGTCACCGCCGCCGACCTCGGGCCCTCGCCCGCCGCGTTGTACGCGCTCACCTGGAAGGAGTACGAGGTGGCGGCGGCGAGCCCGGTGATCTGGGCGGGGGAGCCGGACACGGTCTTGACGCGGACTCCGTCCTGATAGACGTAATAGCCGCTCGCCCCGCTGACCGCGTTCCACGAAAGGCTGAGCCCGTTCGCGCTCTGGCCGGAAACGGAGGTCCCGCCCGGGGCGCCGGGGACGGACGGGCCGGGGTCGGTTCCGCCGCCGCCGTCCGGGCCGAAGACGCTGAAGTCGTCGACCACGTACGCCGGCTGTCCGTACCAGCCGTGCGTCCACACCGTGACCTGCGTGGTGCTCGCTCCCGTGGTGAAGGTGGTGGAGAGCTGCTGCCAGCCGCCGCCCGAGCCGGGGGTCCAGGTGGACACGTCCTGCGTGCCGGTCCCGGTCACGCCGAGGTACACGTACGAGCCCTGCACCTGCTCGCTGAGCGTGTACGTCGAGTTCGGCTTGACCGTGACGGTCTGACTGCACTGCGCGTTGTCCTGGCCGGCCGGGGTGCCCCTGAGGGCGGCGGCCCCGCCGTGCACGGGCGAGGAGACGACGGCGCCGCTCCCGGAGGTGCAGGTCCAGTTTGCCAGCCCGGACTCGAAGCCCCCGTTGCGGGCGACGTTGACGTCGGCGGCCTGCGCGGTGCCGGTGGCGAGGGCGGTCAGGCCGCCGGCGGTCAGGGTGGCGGCGCCCAGCAGGGCGAGCGAGCGTATGCGGTTCACGTGGTCTCCGTGGGGGGAGAAGGGGGATGTGAGGGGGAGGTGGAACGGGTGAACGAACGCACCCGGGGTCGTGGGTGGGGGAAACCCCGTCGGCGCGTCGCCGCGTTGCGCCAAAGTTGGTCCAGACCAATCCTCCTGTCAAGACTCTTTGCAATGTGGCTTGAATTGATGGGGCGTCCGATCCCGGATGTCCGGGTTTCCCGCCACCTGTGACCGGGCCTGCCGGTACGGGAATCACCAAGGCCCTGCCCCGCCGGGGACGGCGCGGATATGGTGCTGGGGCAAGGGGGAGGGCGCCGATCGTTTGCGGTCGCGCAGGGGTGCGCGTACGCGACGGCGGCGCCGACGTATGGGGCGTACGGGGTGAACAGGGGGATTCGCGTGCCGACCGCCATTGCCGTCACCAGCGCCGATCTGGTGCTGCCGGCCCCCGACCGGCACACACCGCCGGCCGTCGTCCTGCACCCGCCCGGGCAGCTCGACCTCGCGGGCGCCCTCGCCGAGACGAGCGCCCTGCTGGAGCGCCACGGCCACCTCGTGGCCTTCGTACCGCCCTGGCTGCCGACCGCGACCGTCCAACGGCTGCACACCGTGCGGGCCATCCTGGAGACCGACCGGATCGCCCTCCTCGACGTCGATCTGCCCCCGCTGGCCACGGCCCTGCTGGTGCGTCAGCTGCGCCAGCTCAGCGTCTGCGACTTCAGTCCCGGAGTCATCGCCTCCGCCGCCCGGCTGCTGTCCCACTACATCCACGCCGGGGCCCTGCTGGGCTCGGTCGCCAAACTGGACCGGGTCCCGGTCAGCCTCAAGGCGCACGCCCGATCGTGGTCGCCCGGCGCGCAGTTCGCCGTACTGGCCCACCCGACCCCGCACCTGGTCAAACTGACCGGCTCCGGCGGCGGGGCGCACGCCGGGGGCGGCGCCCTGCCGCCGGGCCCCGCGTACGCCACCCACCTCACCTTCGCCCGCGGCCAGCTCGCCTCCGACTGGGTGGCGGCCGAACTCGCCCCCGCCTGGAGGGTCCAGGGCGTGATGGAGAACCCGCTCCCGGCCGACTCGCCCGGCTGGTGGGCCACGGCGAAGCTGGTCGAGTTCGCCGCCGCCATCCCGGACCCGTCCGTGCTCTACCAGCTGGTCGCCTCCGTCCGCCGCGAGGAGTGCCACTGGTGCGGCCTCGAACTCATCGGCGACCGCTGCGCCTTCTGCGCCGCCCCCCTGGCGGCCCCGCCGCCGGCCGGGACCGCGGACGGGACACCGCCGCCGGCCTTCTCCGGCGCCCCCAGACCAAGACACTGACCGGCTGATCGATCGAAGAACGGCGAGGTAGTACGGCCCATGAACTCACGCCAGCGCCGCGGCGTCATCCTGCTGCTCCTGTCGGTCCTGTGCGCCCTCGCGGCGTTCGGCGGGGTCCTCGTGGTGATCGGCGACGTCAATTCCAAGGTCGGGGCCGAGGTCACGGCCTACCGGGCCAAGGGCGATGTCCCGCCCTACAGCCCGCTGTCGGCGGGCCAGTTCGAGGAGGTCTCCATCCCGAGGCGCTGGCTGTCGGAGACCGCCGTCACCGACCTCGGGCAGCTCAAGGACAAGATCACGCTCACCACCCTGCGCAAGGGCTCCCTGCTCCAAGCCGGCATGTTCGTGGACAAACCGCAGCTCCAGCCGGGGGAGCAGGAGATCGCCATCATGATCGACGCGGCGACGGGGGTGGCCGGCAAGATCTACTCCGGGGCCAAGGTCAACATCATCGCCACCTTCAAGGGCGCCAAGGACACCGAACCCTCCCGCTCGGTGATCATCGTGGCCAACGCCCGCGTCCTGAACGTCGGCAAACTCACCGCCCTCGACAAGGACAGCGACAAGAAGGGCCCCGCCGAGGCGGTCCCGATCACCTTCGCCCTGAACACCAAGGACACCCAGCGCGTCGCGTACGCCGAGTCCTTCGCGGAGCACGTACGGCTGGCCCTGGTGGCCCCCGGCACCGACTCCGCGCCCGGCCCGGGCGACCGTACGTACACCCTCGACGGGGACAAGTGAGGCCCGGATGACCACCCGAATCCTCCCCGCGGCCGGCGACCCGGACGCCGCCCGCCACATCTCCACCCTCCTCAGCCAGCTCCCGGCCGCCGAGCCGGGCGTCCCGGTCTCCGACTCGACCACCCTGCTCGACACCCTGGGGCGGCTGGCCGCCGAGTCCGTCGACGAACTGCCCGAGGTCGTCCTCGTCCACGAGCGGATCGGCCCGGTGCCCGCGCTCGACCTCATCCGCGAGGTCGCGCTCCGCTTCCCGGCCGTGGGCGTGGTGCTGGTCTCCTCGGACGCCGGACCGGCGGTGTTCTCCGCCGCCATGGACTCGGGCGCGCGGGGTGTGATCGGGCTGCCGCTCGCGTACGAGGAACTCGCCGCCCGCGTCCAGGCCGCCGCCCAGTGGTCCGTCGGCGTACGCCGCCACCTGGGCCGGGGGGCCGACGTGTTCACCGGGCCCGGCGGCCGGGTGGTCACGGTCACCGGGGCCAAGGGCGGTGTCGGCACCACCTTCACCGCCGTGCAGTTCGCGCTGGCCGCGGCGGCCTCGGGACGGCGTACGGCCCTGGTCGACATGGACCTCCAGGCCGGCGACGTCGGCTCGTACCTCGACGTGCAGTTCCGGCGCTCGATCGCGGACCTCGCCGGGATCCACGACATCTCCCCGCGCGTGCTGCAGGACGCGGTGTACGAGGACCGGACGGGGCTGGCGCTGCTGCTGGCCCCGGCGGAGGGCGAGCGGGGCGAGGAGGTCGACGAACGCGCCGCCCGGCACATCGTCGGCGCCCTGCGCAGCCGGTACGAGCTCGTCGTCATCGACTGCGGCTCCCAGGTGACCGGGGCCAACGCGGCGGCGGTGGAGATGGCGGACGTGGCCGTCCTGGTCACCACGCCCGACGTGGTCTGCGTACGGGCGGCCAAGCGGCTGGTCCGGATGTGGGAGCGGCTCCAGGTCCGCAAGGCGGAGGACACCGCGATGGTGGTCAACCGCTGGAGCAAGCACACGGAGATCCAGCCCTCCCTGATCGAGAAGATCACGAAGACCCGGGCCACCCGCACCCCGGTGCCGGCCGCCTTCAAGGAGCTCCAGGCGGTCGTGGACGCGGGCCGGGTGCAGGACCTCGACAACCGCTCCAGCGTGAAGCAGGCGCTGTGGACCCTGGCGGGCGAACTCGGCCTGCTGGCGGCGCCGTCCGCGGCGGGGCCGGAAGCCGCCGCCGCGGGGAGCCCGGGCGCGGCCCTCGCCCTACGGGCCGCCGGCCCGGTGGCGCGGCTGCGCCGCGGCCGGGAGGGCTGACGGATGCCCGCGCGCAGACCCGCCGGGAGCGCCGGGGCGACCCGGGTCGTACGGGTCGCACGGGTCGCACGAGGCGCACGGGTCGCACGGGGCGCACGGGCCACCCGCGGCGCCCGTTCCGCCCGGCGGGACCTCGGCCAGGTGGCGGTCGAGTTCGTCGGCATGGTGCCGCTGATCCTGCTGCTCGTGGCGGCGGTGTGGGAGTGCGTACTGATCGGGTACGCCTTCTCGCTGGCGGGCAACGCGGCCGACGAGGCGGCCCGGGTGGGCGCGGTGCACGGGGACGGGGCCTGCGACGCCGCTGCGCGGCGGCACGTCGGGGGCGCCTGGCGGATGAGCGTGCGCTGCGGGGAGTCGGGCGACGTCTACAAGGCGACCGTGGAGCTCAACCTCCCGGTCCTCTTCCCCGGCCTCGACATCGGCACGCCGATCACGGGCGAGGGCGGTTCCCCGAAGGAGGAGGACTGAGATGAGCCGGCACCGCAACCGGGACCGGGGCCAAGTGGCCCTGGAGTACATCGGATTCATCCCCATCCTGCTCTTCGTCGCGCTCTGCGGGATCCAGCTCGGCTGGGTCGCGTACGTGGAGCAGCAGGCGGACACGGCCGCCCGTACCGCGGCCCGCGTGGAGGCCCGCAAGGGCGAGGGCGGGGAGGCCGCCGGCAAGGCGGCGATCCGGCCGAGCCTCGCCTCGCTCGCGGAGATCGAGATCGCCGGGACGTCCGACACGGTCACGGCGACCGCCCGCATCACCGTCAAGTCGATCGTGCCCGGCCTGGACCCCTACACGGCCGAGCGCACGGCCGTCATGCCCAACGACGATCCGAAGGGGTGACCGCACCATGAGCCTGCGTTCCCGCGTCAACACCCCCGACGACCGGCACAGTCCCCGCGAGGACGGCCGGCTGGTCTCCGCGTACCGGGCGAAGCTCCTGGAGGAGATCGACCTCGCCGAGATGTCGGCGCTCGCGCCCGCCGAGCGACGTGCCCGGCTGGAGCGCGTCCTCGGGCACATCATCAGCCGCGAGGGCCCCGTCCTGTCCACCGTCGAGCGCGCGCAGCTGATCCGCCGGGTCGTGGACGAGGCGCTCGGCCTCGGCGTGCTCGAACCGCTCCTCGAAGACGCCTCGATCTCCGAGATCATGGTCAACGGACCGGACCAGATCTTCGTGGAGCGCGCGGGCCGCGTCGAGCAGCTGCCCCTGCGCTTCGCCTCGCACGAGCAGCTGATGCAGACCATCGAGCGCATCGTCTCCACCGTCAACCGCCGGGTGGACGAGGCGAATCCCATGGTCGACGCCCGCCTGCCCAGCGGCGAGCGCGTCAACGTGATCATCCCGCCGCTGTCCCTGACCGGCGCCACCCTCACGATCCGCCGCTTCCCGCGCGCCTTCACCCTGCACGAGATGATCGGCCTCGGCTCCCTCGACGAGCAGATGCTCCTGCTGCTGTCCGGGCTGGTCCAGGCGAAGATGAACGTCATCGTGTCCGGCGCCACCGGCACCGGCAAGACCACGCTCCTCAACGCCCTCTCCGGCCTGATCCCGGAGGGCGAGCGGATCATCACCATCGAGGACTCCGCGGAGCTCCAGCTCCAGCAGGCGCACGTCATCCGCCTCGAATCCCGCCCGGCGAACGTGGAGGGCAAGGGGCGCATCACCATCCGCGACCTCGTACGCAACTCCCTGCGCATGCGCCCCGACCGCATCATCGTCGGAGAGGTGCGCGGAGGCGAGACCCTCGACATGCTCCAGGCGATGTCCACCGGCCACGACGGCTCCCTGGCCACCGTCCACGCGAACAGCGCCGAGGACGCGCTCATGCGCCTGCAGACCCTCGCCTCGATGTCCGAGGTGGAGGTCCCCTTCGAAGCCCTCCAGGACCAGATCAACAGCGCGGTGAACGTGGTCGTCCAACTGACCCGCTTCGGCGACGGATCGCGCCGCCTCACGGAGATCGCCATCCTCGACTCGCACGGCCGCGAGCCCTTCCGCATCACCACCGTCTGCCGGTTCTCCGCCCAGCCGATGAGCGCCGACGGCCGCGTCCACGGCCACTTCGAGTACTACCCGCTGCCGCGCCGGATCGCGGACCGCCTCTACATGAACAACCAGCCGATCCCACAGGCCTTCGGGGTCGCCCTGTCCGACGACCAGCTCGCCACCCGCATCACCCGGACCGTCCTGTGAACCCACTGATCCTCCTCACCCTCGGCGCCACCCTGCTGGCCTGCGTCCTCGTGGTCGCGGGCGTCCGGGCGTACGCCGCCGGCCGCGCCCAGCGCGCCGCCCTCATCGAACGCCTCGCCGCGGACGGCGCACCGGAGCAGGCGGGCCGCAGGCGCCGCTTCCCCGGGGTGGACCGGCGGCTGCGCAGGACCGCGCTCGGCAAGCGGATCGAGCTGAAGCTGGCCGTGACCGGCCTGGACCTCACCCCCGGCGAGTTCTTCGTCTACGTGCTGATGTCGGTGGCCGGGGCGTGGCTGGTCGCGGCCAGCTTCCTGGCCCCCTTCTTCGGCCCGGTGGCCGCCCTGATCGGCCTGTGGGCGGCCGACGCGTACCTCAACTGGCAGCGGGCGCGGCGCAGCGAGCGGTTCATCAACCAGCTGCCCGAGCTCGCGCGCATCCTCGCCAACGCCACCCAGGCCGGGCTGGCCCTCCGTACGGCCATCGCCATAGCGGCGGAGGAGCTGGAGGCCCCGGCGGGCGAGGAACTCTCGCGCGTCGCCGACCGCCTCGCCGTCGGCCACTCCATCGACGAGGCGCTGGGCGAGATCGCCGAACGGCTGCCCTCCCGCGAGCTCGTCGTCCTGGTCTCCACCCTCGTGCTGTCCGCGCGGGCGGGCGGCGCGATCGTCGGCAGCCTGCGCAACCTGACCGTGACGCTGGAGCAGCGCAAGGAGACGCGGCGCGAGGTCCGCACCCAGCTCTCCCAGGTGACCGTGACGGCCTATCTGGTGCCGGCGATCGGACTCGGCTCGCTGCTGCTGGTGAACACGATGATGCCGGGCGCCCTGGACCGGATGACGGGCGCGTTCCTCGGCCAGACGGCGGTGCTGGTGGCGATCGGGCTCTTCACGCTGGGCTTCGTCCTGATCCGCCGGCTCTCGAAGATCGACGTGTGAGGGGGCGACGGACATGACGGCTCTGCTGCTGGCGCTGCTGCTGGGGGTGTCGGTCCTCGGCGTCTTCCACGGCGTCCGCCTCTACCGCGCCGAGGTGAAACTGCCGAGCGACCTCGCGCTGGCCCTGGAGGTCGGCGCCACCCGTACGACCGCCGTCGGCTCGGCCGTCGACCGGCTCGGCATCCGCTGGGCGCCGCTCGTGCTGCGCCTGATGGGCCCGAACCGGGTCGCCCGCAAGCGCCGCCAGATCGACCTGGCGGGCAATCCGGCCGGCCTGACCATAGACCGGTACGCGGCGCGCCGCGCGGTGTACGGGTTCCTCGGCGCGCTCGGCGCCTTCTCGATGCTGATCAACGGCCAGCTCGTACCGGCCCTGCTGATGGTCGCCTTCGGCCTGTTCTGGATCGAGGTCGGCCTGTGGTCGGCGATCCGGGTCCGCCGCGACCACATCGAGCGGACACTGCCGGACTTCCTGGACGTCCTCGCCGTCGTGGTGAGCGCCGGGCTCGGCTTCCGGCAGGCGCTGGAGCGGGTGGCCGCCAAGTACGACGGCCCCTGGTCGGACGAGGTCCGGATCACCCTGCAGCAGATGGACATGGGCGTCAGCCGCCGCCAGGCCTTCGACGAGCTGCGCCGGCGCAACGACTCCGAGCAGGTGGCGCAGTTCGTGACCGCCCTGCTGCAGGGCGAGGAGCTGGGCTCGCCGATCGTCGACACGCTGATCGCGATCGCCGAGGACATGCGCCGTACGGACGCCCAGAACGCCCGTCGGCGGGCGGCACGGGCGGTCCCGAAGGCCACCTTCGCGGTGACCGTCTTCATGCTGCCGGGAACGCTGATCCTGCTGGTCTGCGGCTTCGTGTACGGCGCGGACGTGGACTTCGGCGCGCTGCTCGGGGGCGGGTGAACCATGGCGGTCCTCCACATCCCCCTGGCGGTGCGGGGCGGTGCGCGGCGGCGCCGCGAGGGCGGAGGCCCTTCGCTCACCCTCCGGTCGAACGCGCTCCAGGCCCTCTCCCGCAGGGTCTTCGCGTTCCGGATGGTGATGATCGGCCTGGGCGCGCCGCTGGCGCTGGGGCACACGGCGCGCGGCGGGCCGACGTACCTCGTGGGCGGCGCGGTCCTGCTCACCTTCATGCTCTCGTACGTGCTCTTCCGCGACTGGGAGCGCTTCGGGCCGCTGCTGCTGCGCCACCGGTGGCTGCTGGCCCCGGACCTGGCGTGCTGCGGGCTGCTGCTGGTCACGGCGAGGCCCGAGTCGCCGCTCGGCTTCGCCGTGCTCTGCACACCGCTGCTGGCCGGGCTGGTCTACGGGTGGCGCGGCTCGGCGGTGTACGCGGCCCTGGCGGCGGTGGCCGTGGCCGCCGCGGCCGGCGGCCTGACCCTGCCGGTGCTGTGCCTGCTGGCGGGCGCGGCCGGCGCCTCGCTCCGGGACCTCCTCTTCCGCTTCGGCGCGGCGAGCCAGGCCCTGACGGAGACGCGGGCCCGGCTGGCGGTGGCCGAGGCGGTGCGCGCCGAACGGGACCACCTGGCCCGCGAGATGCACGACTCGGTGGCGAAGACCCTGCACGGGCTGGCCCTGGCGGCGGACGCCCTCGCCCGCACCACGGACCCGGCGGCCGTGCGCAGCCAGGCCTCCTTCCTCTCCGGCGCGGCCCGCGCCGCGGCGGCGGAATCCCGCGCACTGCTGACGGACCTGCGGCGGGACACGCAGGCGCCCGGCGTCTCGCTGCAGGGGGAACTGCGCCGCCTGGCCGGCGCGGACGCGGAGCTCCGTACGCAGGGGGTCCTCCCGGTGTTCCCCTCCCGGGCGGCGCACCACGTCCTGTCCATCACCGCGGAGGCCCTGGAGAACGCCCGCCGCCACGCGGGAGCCTCGCGCGTGCTGGTCTCGGCGGCGGTGGACGCGAGGGACTTCACCCTGACCGTCGAGGACGACGGCTGCGGCCTCCCGCCCGACGCCCTGCGCCGCGGGGGCCGCTTCGGGCTGCTTGGCATGGAGGAACGCGCGGCGGCGATCGGCGCCCGCCTGCGCATCGGAGCCCGGCCATCCGGCCCCGGGACGGTGGTCCGCCTGGACCTCCCGCTCGCGGCCCTGACCCCGGAGGGGAGCCCGTGACGCCGCTGCGCGTTCTGATCGCCGACGACAACCCGGTGGTACGGGCGGGGCTGACGTCCCTCCTGGCGACGGCCGGGGACATGGAGGTCGTGGCCCAGGCGGCGGACGGCCGCGAGGCCCTGAGCCTGACCCGCAGGCACGCCCCGGACGTGATCCTGCTGGACGTGCGCATGCCGGGCGTGGACGGCATCTCGGCCCTGCCGCACCTCGTACAGCTGGCGCCCGTACTGATGCTGACGTACAGCCAGGAGTCGGAGGTCGTCCGAGAAGCGCTCCTCTTGGGCGCGGGGGGCTACCTGGTCCACGGCGAATTCACGCCGGAGGACCTGGTCCGCGCGGTCCGCGACGTCCGCGAGGGCCGGGCCCATTTCACGCCGACGGCGGCGAGCGCACTCCTCGCGGAACTCCGGACCTCTTCGCAACCGCAACGAACTGTGGCACGCTCTCCTGAGCGACTGCACAACTCAGTTCTCTTCGGCCTGAGTTCGAGGGAGGTGGAGATCATGGATCTCATCGCGTCCGGGATGAGCAACCAGCAGATCGCGGCCACCTGCTTCATCAGCGAGAAGACGGTGAAGAACCACATCAACCGCATCTTCGCGAAGCTGCAGAGCACGAGCCGCAGCGAGGCGATAGCGCGCTGGCTGGGAACGGCCCGTCCAGGGGTGAGCGGCCATGGGTAGACGGAGTGCGCAGTGGGTCCGTAATTGGGCCCCGGGACCCTTGGTTATCACCGGTGACTCCCCGTACGGTCCGCAAACCAACAGCGCCACCGGCCCGGGAGGGAACCCCCATGCTGCAGAACACCCTGGCGAGGATGCGGAACCGGTACGAATCCAAGGGCGCCCGAGACCGAGGCCAGACGGCCTTCGAATACCTGGGCATCATCCTGGTGGTCGTAGTGATCATCGGCGCGATCGTCGGCACGGGCATCGGCCAGACCATCACCAACCGGATCGCTGCAGCGGTCACCGCGGTCACCGCAGGGAAATGATCTCGGCGAAGTTCGACGAACGAGGACAGGCATTTCCCATCTACATCGTGCTGGTGGCGGGGATGCTTTTCGCCGCGTTCGCCTTCTTCGTCTTCGGGCGGGCGGCACTCACGCGCAGCAATGCGCAAGGTGCCGCCGACGCGGCCGCCCTGGCAGCCGCCCGGGACGCCCGAGACCATCTGGTCCCAGGCCTGGACTTCGCGAAGTTCGACCCCGGGGACTGGGAGAAGATCCTGAGCGGTGAGCTGTTCGACTCGGCCGGAGCCTGCGCGAAGGCGCGCACGTTCGCGGCGAAGAACGACGCGTCGGCGACCTGTACTCCCCGATCTCGTGGGTTCGTGGTCGCAGTGACGACCGACGGGACGGTCGGCAAGTCCGTCGTCCCGGGCACCGACAGCGTGCACGGGCAGGCGAGGGCAACGGCGGCGATCGAGCCTCGATGCACTCTCGACACCGCTCCGATGCCTGCTCCCACGCCATCCCCGACGCCCACCCAAGGCCCCACTCCGGCGCCGACTCCGGCGCGGCCGGTGACGTTCAAGTGCAAGGGAGGAAAAGACCTGGTGGTGGACCCTTCGAAGCCCGACCCCTGGCGCAAGATCGCCAGGACCCTGTTTGACGTGCGCTTGGTCGATTGACAGCGAATGAGAGAAGGAAGCGGCATAGATGAGCACTCGGCACTCGGTGAGGTTCCGTGGGGGAGCGGCCGCCGTGTCTGTGGCGGTTCTGGCGATCACGATGGCCGGATGCGGAGGGAGCGATGACAACAAGCCCAAGGCGGCCCAAAGCCCGTCGTCGAACTCCCAAGGCGGCGCACCTCAGCCGCAGGCGCCCAGCGGCAGCCCGATGCCCACGCCGACCGAAGTGCTAGCCACAGTCAACGGTGAGAACGGCATGACGCTCACCATCAATTCGGCGGCGCGTGACGCAGGCGGCTTCCTTACGATCAGCGGCCAGTTGAAGAACACCGGCAGTCAGGCCTTCGCCAGTACTGCGGCGTGGCGGGGCAATGAACTCAACAGCAGCGGGGCCTCGGTCGCAGGTGTCACGTTGGTCGACAAGGCGGGCAAGAAGCGGTACTACGTGCTCCGCGACACCGACGGCAGGTGCCTTTGCACGACAGGGTTGACTGTTATCGACGCCGGCCAGTCGGTGCCGTTCTTTGCACAGTTCCCGGTGCCTCCGAACAACACCACGCAGGTGGACTTCAACCTCCCCACCTTCGCCACGGCCACCATCAAAATCTCCGGGTGACCCCATGAATAAACGCCACCGCGTCTCCGCTGCGACAGCCGTCGTCGGTCTCGTCATCGCCGGGGCCCATCTGATGGGTGCGACCAGCGCCTACGCCGACGACGTGAAGCCGTCCGCCCCTCCCGGCACGGAACCTTCCGCAGCCGCGCCGGTGCCGATCGACTCCAACGCGCCCGGCCTGAAGATCCCCCAGGGGGGAACCCTGGCTCCGATCAAGGTGCTCGACATCGCCGAGGTCGTCGAGGACCTCGGGGGTGAGCAGCGGCGGCAGGAGACGAATCAGACCGTCATGATGGCCCTGCAGTCCGAGGTGCTCTTCCCCGAGAACAGTGCCGTCTTCAACGCCCAGGCCGCCGCCCGGATACAGGCCATCGCCAACGAGATCAACACG
Source organism: Streptomyces sp. NPDC051109 (assembly GCF_044455885.1). Taxonomy (NCBI): domain Bacteria; kingdom Bacillati; phylum Actinomycetota; class Actinomycetes; order Kitasatosporales; family Streptomycetaceae; genus Streptomyces; species Streptomyces sp. NPDC051109. The sequence goes on along the minus strand of NZ_JBITFF010000003.1, from coordinate 232,454 downwards.
CAGAAGGCGACCCGCGTCCGGGTCTTCGGGTTCACCGACGACCAGGGCAGCTACGAGCACGGCAAGGAACTCTCCAAGCAGCGCGCCGACGCCGTGCAGGCCGAGCTGGCCAAGACCGTCACCAGCCCCGGCGTCGTCTACGACGTACGCGGCTACAGCGAGGACTATCCGATCGCCGACAACGGCACCGAGGAAGGCCGCAAGAAGAACCGCCGAGTCGAGATCACCTTCCCCCGCACCACCCCCGCCGGCGGCAGCTAGCCCGGTCTGCCCCCGGCCCGCATCAGGGCCGCCGCCGCCGCCCCCGCGCTGCGGGCCGGCTCCGGGCCGGGGTCCAGGGCAGCCACCACCGTCGCGCCCTCGACCAGGATCAGCAGCTGGTCGGCCAGGGCCTGCCGCCCGGGCCCGGCTGCCTCCGCCAGCAGCTCCCGCAGCTCTGCCTTGTGGCGGCGTACGACGTCCAGCACCGCGGCGGGGCCGGTGCCCAGCTCCCCGTACGCGTTCAGGAACGCACAGCCCCGGAAGTCCGGCTCCGAGAACCACTGCGCCAGCCACTCGAAGACCGCGCCGACCGGATCGGCGGCCCCCGCCACGGCGCCGCGCAGGCTCGCCGTCCAGCGCCGGTCGCGACGGTCGAGGTAAGCCGTGACCAGGGCTTCCTTGGCGGGGAAGACCTTGTAGAGCCGCTTGAGCGGCACGCCCGACTCCGTGCGGATCCGGTCCATGCCGACGGCCTGGATGCCCCCGGCGTAGAACAGCACCTCCGCGGCGTCCAGCAGCCGGGTCCGGGCCTCTTCGTCGTCCATGAAGGCAGCGTAGCCCAGGACCGCTTGCTAGGAGAACGGTCGTTCTCTATTGTCGAGAACGACCGTTCTCACGCGCTCTCGACCCGAGGTGACCGCCATGGCCGACCCCGCCGCCGCCGTACGCCCGCCCCTGCCGCCCTTCACCGAGGAAACCGCCCGCGCCAAGGTCCGGGCCGCCGAGGACGCCTGGAACAGCCGCGACCCCGAGCGCGTCGCCCTCGCCTACACCGAGAACTCGGTCTGGCGAAACCGCGACCGCTTCCTCACCGGCCGCGACGAGATCCGCGAGTTCCTCACCGAGAAGTGGGAGCGCGAGCTCGACTACCGGCTCCGCAAGGAACTGTGGGCCTACACCGGGAACCGGATCTCCGTCCGCTTCGAGTACGAGTGGCACGACGCCTCCGGCCAGTGGTGGCGCAGCCACGGCAACGAGCAGTGGGAGTTCGACGGCAACGGGCTGATGCGCCGCCGCGAGGCCAGCATCAACGACATCCCGATCACCCCCGAGGACCGCCGGCTCACCTGATCCGCGGCCAGGTGTGCCGTCCCCCGCCCCGCGGTATGTGTCTGCGCGAGTACTCACCCCCCGTGAGGAGACTCGGCATGGCGGCACGGGCTCGCGTGAACGGCGTGGACCTCTCCTACGAGGTCGTGGGCGCGGGCGAGCCCCTGGTCCTCGTCCACGGCTCGTGGGTCGACCACGAGACCTGGCAGCGCGTCGTCCCGCGCCTCGCACGGTCGTTCCGCGTGCTGGTCTACGACCGGCGCGGCCACAGCCGCAGCGAGCGCCCGCCGGGGCAGGGCGGCCGGCGACAGGACGAGGACGACCTCGCGTCCCTCATCGAGATCCTCGGCGCCCCGGCCCACGTGGCCGCGAACTCCTTCGGCGCCTCGGCAGCCCTCGGCCTCGCCGCCCGCCGCCCCGAGCTGCTGCGCAGCCTGACCGCGCACGAGCCCCCGCTCATGAGCATGGTGGGGGACGAGGACCGGGAACTCCGGCCGGTGCTCCGGGCCATGGAGGCCGCCCTCGACGGCGTCCTCACGGCTCTGCGCGAGGGTGAGGACCGGGCGGGCGCGCAGCGGTTCGTCGACGAGGTCGCCATCGGCCCGGGTACCTGGGGGCAACTGCCGGACCGGGTGCGCGAGACGCTCACCGCGAACGCCCCCACGTTCGCGGACGAACACGGCGACCCGGACTGGGCGCGCCTCGACCTCGCCCGCATCGCCGGCTTCCCGGGCCCCGCGCTGCTGACCTTCGGCAGCGAGAGCCCGCCGTGGTTCCCGGTGATCGTCGGCAAGCTCGCGACCGCGCTCGGCGGCCGGGCGCGGATGCGGACGCTCGTGGGGGACGGCCACGTCCCCCACCTCACCCACCCCGACCGGTACGCCGACGACCTCACGGCGTTCATCCGGTCCACGACGTCGAAGCGTTGACGGATGAGGTCCCGCGAGGGGCCCGGCGGGAGGCTGGAGCGCCCGCCCAGTCCCACCGAGCGCGATGTCGCGAGGATGCGCCTCGGCGTGCAGGAGCGATCGGGAGCCCCAGGCCCCGGGTCGGGCGGGGGTTGGTCCCGGATCGTGCTGGGGGTCATCCCCCGAGCAGCCGGTGCTGTCGGCGACGGCGGCCGGGTATCCGACGACCACCACCTTGGCGCGGGGTGACCGGGCCCGGATGTCCTTGAGGGCGGTCGCGAACTCCGCTTCCAGGGCGGTGAACCTGCCGTCGCTGGGAGGGTGACGAGGTCCGGGGCGGCGGTGACGGCCGTGATCTGGGCCGGCCTCGGGGCCCAGCCCGCCTTGGGCGGCCGGAGGGGGGCCGGTGAACTCGGTCTGTGGTTCCGGGACGCCGGCTCTGACCTCGGCGGCCGCCCACGTGACGTCGGTGGGACGCACGTCGAGGCGGCGGCCGGTCTGCTGCGCGTGGCTGAGGGTGGAGCGGCCGCAGCCGTCATCGGCGGCCCAGGGGCGAATGCGAACGAAGGCGCCGGGGCTGTAGGAGTCGCCGAGCGCGGCGTAGTCGAGGGGCTCGGGCCGGGGTGCGGCCGCGGCCGGAGCGGTGGTCAGGGTCACGGGGGCGAGGGCGCTCACGAGCGCGTACCCGGCGCGGAACGGCATGGCGGTGTCCTTGGCTGGGGCGCCGTACCGGCCGATCCGGGTGGCGCACTTCACTCAAGGTAGTCGAGTCGGTTACGGAGAGTAGTGAGTGGCAGGGTAAACCCCCGGATCGGGTGAACGGTGGGCCTCAGGACGCCTGGTGCGCCTGGGTGATGAGGTCCGTCGCGACCTCCAGGGCCGCCTGGCGGGTTTCCTCCGGGTTGCCCTCCACGTGCTGGAGGAACATCATCCCCGCGTGCAGGGTGAACAGCGCGCTCACGCACCGCACCTGGTCCGCCAGGGGTCCGTCCTCCGTACGCAACAGCTCCACCAGCGTGAACAGCCGGCGCTTGACCGTCTCGCCGATGCTCAGCTCCCGCATCGTCGCCTGGTTCTCCTGCATGAAGCGGTACAGCGGCGCGCCCGCCGCCATCGCCTCGCTGTAGCGCCGCAGCACCTCGCGCTTCATCTCCAGCGTCCGCGGCTGCTGCTTCGCCCAGTCGATCAGCTCGTCGATCGGCCTGGTGAGGTCCTCGAAGACGCTGATGATGATGTCTTCCTTGGTCTTGAAGTGGTAGTACAGCGCCGCCTTCGTGACCTCAAGCCGCTCCGCGATCTCGCGCAGAGACGTCTTCTCGTACCCCTGCTCGGCGAAGAGTTCCAGTGCGACGTCCTGGATGCGCTGGCGCGTGTTGCCGCGGCGCGCCTGCGGACTGCTGCTGGACATGGCTCTCCCCAAACTACTTACTTGACGCCCGGCTAGTGACGGGTCTACCTTCCCCAGTGTAGTGAACTAGCCGGGCGGCAAGTAAGGGCCCGGAGCGCATGGGTAAACGGGGAGTGACATGGCTGAAAACATAAACGCGGCGGAGATCTCCGAGGGGGTGAAGCCGCGCAGCGTCCGTGTCGTACTCATGGCTCTCATGATCGCAATGCTTCTCGCCATGCTCGACAACATGATCATCGGCACGGCGATGCCGACGATCGTCGGCGAGCTCGGCGGCCTGGAGCACCTCTCCTGGGTGGTCACCGCGTACACGCTGGCCACCGCCGCCTCCACCCCCATCTGGGGGAAGATCGGCGACATGTACGGGCGGAAGGGTTCCTTCCTCACCTCCATCGTGATCTTCCTGATCGGCTCCGCGCTCAGCGGCATGGCCCAGGACATGGCCCAGCTGATCGGCTTCCGCGCCGTCCAGGGCCTCGGTGCCGGCGGTCTGATGGTCGGCGTCATGGCGATCATCGGCGACCTGATCCCGCCCCGTGAGCGCGGCAAGTACCAGGGCATGATGGCCGGCGTGATGGCCCTCGCCATGATCGGCGGACCGCTGGTCGGCGGCACCATCACCGACCACCTGGGCTGGCGCTGGTCCTTCTACATCAACCTGCCGCTCGGCGCCGTCGCGCTCGCGATGGTCACCGCCGTCCTGCACCTGCCGAAGAAGGCCGGGGCGCAGCGGCCGAAGATCGACTACCTGGGTGCGGCCCTCCTGACCGTCGCCATCACCTCCACCGTGCTCGTCACGACCTGGGGCGGCACCGAGTACGCCTGGGGCTCCGGCCAGATCATCGGCCTGATCGTCGTCGGCGTCGTGTCGATCGCCGCCTTCCTCTTCGCCGAGACCAAGGCCGCCGAGCCGGTCATGCCGCTGCACATCTTCCGCAGCCGCAACTTCACGCTCATGTCGGTCATCGGCTTCCTCGTCGGCTTCGCGATGTTCGGCGGCGTGCTCTACCTGCCGCTCTTCCAGCAGTCGGTCCAGGGGGCCTCCGCCACCAACTCCGGCCTGCTGCTCCTGCCGATGCTGCTCTCCATGATGGTCGTCTCGCTGATCGCGGGCCGGGTCACCACCAGCAGCGGCAAGTACAAGATCTTCCCGATCATCGGCGGCGCGCTCATGGTCGTGGGTCTCTTCCTGCTCGCGCAGATGGACACCGACACCACGCGTCTGATGTCCGGCGTCTACATGGCCGTCCTCGGCGCCGGCCTCGGCTTCCTGATGCAGATCACCATGCTGGTCGCGCAGAACAGCGTGGACATGAAGGACATGGGCGTCGCGTCCTCCTCGGCCACCCTCTTCCGTACGCTCGGCGGCTCGTTCGGCGTGGCCCTGATGGGCTCGCTGTTCACCAGCCAGGTCACCCAGACGATGACCGACCGCCTGGGTCCGGGGGCCGCCAAGGCCGCTGGCTCGGCGCAGCTCGACGCGGCCAGCCTGGCCAAGCTGGAGCCGACGATCCGCGAGGCCTACCAGCACGCGGTCGCCGCCGGTACGCACTCGGCGTTCCTCCTCGGTGCGGGTGTCGCCGTACTGGGCTTCGTGGCGGCCTGGTTCGTCAAGGAGGTCCCGCTGCGGGGCGCGGGTCCGGCCAAGGCCGGCGACGCGGCCGGCGGCAACGCGGCGCAGGCGCAGGCGGAGTCGCTCGCCCACTGACCCCGGCCTCACGGCCCACCCGGCCCTCACGGCCCATCCGGCCCCGAGGGCCACTCGGTTCACCAGCCCGGCCCCGGCGGATCTTCCGCCGGGGCCGGGTTTTTTCATGGGCTGAAGCCGTGGCGCGTGGGGTAGGTGAGTACGAGTGATGCAGGGGAGGTTGGTCAGGTTCCGTCCTGTTTCAGGTGGGGTCCAAATCGGGACCATCAAGGACCAAGGTCCTATTAGCTGAATTTTATGGGGGAATTGGCGGGAACCCGTCTGCTTCACAGGCCGTCCTGGAAGGCAGAGCGCACACGGACACGCACGGGGAGGGGACAGTCGATGGGCTTCATGGCGCGCGCGAACAGGCAGGGCATCCGGGCCGGGGCAGCCGTCGTGGCGGCGGCCGCCGCGGTGGCCGGGACGGTGTGGGGAGCGGCGACCTTCGTCGGACCGGGCCATGGGGCCGGCCGACAGCCCGCGCACGCGAACGCGTCACGCGAGAGCGGCACCCCCGACGGCGACGCGAAGAACGGCGGCGCGCCGCAGTCGCCGATACCCGACGGCATCGCCCACGCCTCCGAGAGCGGGGGCAACGCCGTCAACATCACCATCGACGACGGCCCGGACCCCCAGTGGACCCCCAAGGTCCTCGACGTACTGAAGAAGCACGACGTGAAGGCGACCTTCTGCATGATCGGACCGCAGGCCAAGGCCCACCCCGACGTGGTCAAGCGCGTCGTCGCGGCCGGCCACCGGCTCTGCGACCACACCATGAACCACGACACGGCCATGGACAAGAAGCCCGTCGCCTACCAGGAGCAGCAGATCCTGGACGCCAAGAAGATGATCGAGGACGCCGCGGGCGGCGGCGCCGAGGTGGAGTACTACCGCGCTCCCGGCGGCGCGTTCACCCCCGACAGCCGCCGCATCGCGGCCGCGAACGGCATGCGCCCGCTCGGCTGGAACGTCGACACCAAGGACTTCGGGAAGCCCGGCGCCGCCGCCATCGCCAACGCGGTCAAGAGCGAGATGGGCAACGGCCCGACCATCCTGTTCCACGACGGCGGCGGCAACCGCTCCCAGACCGTCGAGGCCCTCGACCGGATACTGGACTGGCTGAAGGACCAGGGCCGCCCCACCGGGTTCCCCGTCCGCACCGCCCCCGACGGCTCCTGACACGCCGTCCGCTGGCAAACGGGTGAAGGTCGCCGCCCCGGCGGCACCCGCGGTGTTCCCTGGTCGCGCACACAGCCCGTACGCAACCTCGTACGCGGCCCGGTGCACACCCGTACGCAACCCCCGTACGCCACCCCGTACGCGGGCCCGTACGCCACCCCCGTACGGGAGGACCCGTACGACCGCCGCCCAGGAGGCCCCCGTGATCCCACCGGCCCAGCTGTCCGACCCCACCGTCCGCGCCTTCGTCACCGCCGTCAACGCGGGCGACCGGAACGCCTTCCAGGCGGTCCTCGCGGCGAACGCCACCATGTCCGACGACGGCTCGGACCGCGACATCGCCCCGTGGGCCGAGAAGGAGATCTGGTCTTCCAACGGGCACATGGACGTCCTGAGCGAGTCCGACGACGGCCTCGCCCTCGTCGTCGACTACCGCAACGACACGTGGGGCGAGATGCGCACCGCCTGGCGGTTCGTCACCGACGGCGGCCGCATCAGCCGCTTCGAGACCGGGCAGGCCTGAGCCGCCGCCCTCCGGCTCTGCCGCAGCGAGGGCCCCGCTGCGGATCCCGTACGGGTGAAAGCGCCGCCGGCCTCGTTTCAGCCCGGCGCGGGTCCCCGTTGGGTCGGGCATGAAGCGCACCCGTACCGCCGTTCTCGCCCTCGCGACCGCCGCGGCGGCCCTCGCCCCGGCTCTCGGCCAGGCCGCCGCCACCGCCGCGGACAGCGGGTACCTCCAAGACCCGGCCGGCGGCGAGAAGACCATGAAGTCGCAGTGGACCAAGGACGAGATGCACAAGGTGGAGGGACAGTTCCGCCTCTATCCCGGAGTGCAGTACAAGACGGTCACCCGCCCCGGCCCCTCGGGCGCTCCCGACTACGAGCGGAAGGTCGCCGACCCCAAGACGCTCGCGTGGCAGCCCTCGTTCGACTTCGGCTGGGCGGTGTCGGACTCGACGCTGGTGAAGAAGGCCGTGACCACCAAGGACGGCAAGCACCCGATCGTCGTGCACGCCGTACTGCGGCGCTCGTCGGACCACGCCAAGGCCGTCGAGGTGCACCAAGAGCTGGCGGACCGGCCGGCGACGGGGCGCGCCAGGGTCCCCGGCGGCAAGCGGATCGCCTGCGACTCGGGGGAGTACACGGTGGAATGGTCGGTCACGCGCTCGGGCTACGGGACGCTCACGGGCACGCTGCGCTGGGACTCCGGCTGTGAGCGGTACCGGACGGCGTTCTCGACGGAGAACGGCAAGGTCTGACCCGGCCGTCAGGGAGGACAGGCGGAGGCAGGGGCAGAAGGAGGGAGGGGGCCGGCCGCCCCGCGCACCTCGTGGGTGATCGGCGGCGACTGGTCCGCGGCCTTGGATCAAGAGCCGTAGCAGCCATTCTGACGCACGGGGTGGGGTGCGACAGGGTCGAAGGTCCCGTGTCGGACGGGATGTTCAGGAGTCTCGGCGGGCGGTGCCGCTCCGTCAGTGCTTCTTCCTGGTTTCCTCGTTCGCCTTGGCGGCGATCTCCTCCAGGACGCTCTTCGCGTCGCCGTTCGGCTCCACGGCGCGCCCGATGTTGCGCTTGATGGTGTCGCTGACCGTCACCCACGACGGATCGTTCACCGGGTACAACTGCGCACCGCGCAGGGCGGTCAGGAAGAACTGGTCGTTGCTGTCGAGGCCGCCGCCGGAGGGGTTGCGGGAGGCCGAGACGGTCGACGGCAGCAGGTGGTAGCGGCCCGCGAAGTCCGACAGGTTCTTGTCCTGGTAGATGAAGTCCAGGAACGTGCCGATCTCCTCGCGCTTGCCGTGCTGCTTGAACGCCATCATCCAGTCGGCGACGCCCACGGCCGGCGGGCTCTCCCCGGCGCCGAGGTTCTCCGAGACCGGCATGGGCGCGGTGCGCACGTCGATGCCCTTGGCGCGGGCCTCGTGCAGGAGCTGCGGATAGCCGTTCAGCATGCCGACCTCGCCGCGGGTGAAGGCGGCGAAGGCGTCGGCGCGGTTGAGCCGGGACGGCGGGACGGGCCCGGTCAGGCCGGGGCCGACCAGGTTGTCCTTGAGCCAGCGGAAGGTCTGGATGTTCTGGTCGGAGGCCAGGTTGTAGTTGCCGCTGCTGTCGGCGTAGCCGCCGCCGTTGCTGAGCTCCCAGATCATCGCCTCGGCGTGCGCCTCCTCCGGGCCGAGGGGGAGGGCGTACGGGTACTTCACGCCCTTGTCCTTGAGGGCCTTGGCGGCGGACTTCAGGTCGGCCCAGGTCTTGGGCTCGCCGACGCCGGCCTGCTTGAAGAGGCCCTGGTTGTAGAAGAGGAGTCGGCTGCTCGCCACCCAGGGCAGGCCGTAGAGGGTGCTGCCGACCGAGCCGGCCTCGGCCAGCGGCTGGAGGAAGTTCGCCTCGGCGGCGACGGTGAGGAGTTCGTCCGCGGAATAGAGCTTGTCCTGCGCCGCGAAGTCCGAGTACGAGCCCATGAGGGCCATGTCCGGCGCATTGCCGGCCTTGACCATGCGGGAGACCTCGCGGTCGATGTCGGCCCAGGGCAGGAGCTGGACCTCGACCTTGATACCGGGGTTGGCCTTGGTGAAATCCGCCGTCACCTTGTCCCAGTAGGCCTTGGAACTGGTGGCCTGGGTGTCCCCGTATTCCGCGGCGACCAGGCGGAGCGTACCGCTGTCACCTGCGCTGTTGCCTGAATCGCCGCATCCGGACAGTGGTATCAGCAGACCGAGCACGACTGCGGTCGCGCTCGGGCCGAAGATTCTTCGTTGCACGGGTGTATTCCCCTGGATTTCTTTTGAGTCCCGTTACTGCTTATGAGTTGCTCCGGGCTGGGGTGTCCATCCGTGGCCCGTTGGCCGGAATTCTCTCCTGCGTGGGGGCGGTTGAGTCCATTGGGGCGGAACTTGTGGGCAATGCTCCAACTGCGGCTTTTCCTGCTGGTGTTTTCCGATATGTGATCAACAAATCGGACGCGCGTAGACATGCCGAATGGCCCGATTCCGGCCCCTTGGGGCGGCGGAACGGGTCGGGCGTCGGGATCAGGTCAGTCGGCGAACTCGCCCGCGTACGGGTCGGGCTCGCCCGTCTCGGGGTTGCGGCCCTCCTGCCAGCGGCGCTGGGCCTTGCGCCAGTGCACGAAGCTGAGGTGCCCGCCGTCCCAGAAGGTGATGCTGACCGGGCTCACGTCGAACTCGTCGGAGCAGAGCCGGTACAGGAACTCCGCCATGCCGTACGGGTACACGGCGAACGCGTCGGCGGTGTGCCGGCCGACCACCAGGACGGGCCAGCGGTCCGGATCGGGGTCGGTGGTGAGCCAGCAGAGGATGTCGGAGCCGCCGGTGACCCCCCACGCGATGATCGACTCGGGGTCGAAGCCGAAGGAGGCCCGGCCGCCCTCCGCCTCCCAGAGCTGGCGGGCGTTGGCGGTCTCCTCGGCCATCTCGGCCGGGTCCCACTGGAGACCGGGCTTGGGGAGGGGGAGGAGGATGCTGGCCTCGCCGTTGATGGAGCCGGCGCCGAAGCGGCCCATGAAGGCGATGAAGTCGGCCGGGAACCGGGTGCGCCAGGTGGCTTCGGCGGCCGGCCAGTCGATGTCCTCGTCGGCGCCGTGCGTCGCCGGCATGATCTGCTCCAGCGCCTTGATCCGCGCGTTCTCCGTCATGCCGCTCCCCTGAGACCCCAGCTCAACCGCCCCAACCTACCGCCGGGGCCGCGCGGCGCCTAGCGGGTGTCCGGTCGGCGGTCCAGAGGCGGCTCGCCGTCCGGTCCCTCGATGTCCAGCCGGGACCCGACGCGCAGGCCCCAGGCGGCCATGGCGCCGGCCTCGGCCTCCAGGACGTGCCGGGAGCGGAGCCGGGGGAGGCCGAGGCGGTTCGGCGGCATCGTGGTCAGGGCGATGACGCGCAGGCGGCGGTCGAGGTACGCCACGTCGATCGCGAACCGCATCCGGAACGTGTGCACGCTGCCCGCCGGGGTGAGGAGCAGGGCGGCGCCGGGCAGGCCGTCGCGGCCGAGGAGCCCGCGGGTGCGGGCGCGGTAGGAGGCCGCGATCTCCAGGGGTACCGCCGGCAGGTCCGGCCCGAGCCGGAGGAGGCCGTTGCTGGTGGTCATGGCGGCAGGGTAGGGGTGGTTGGGCCCCCGGGCCCATGCAGGTGCCGGTGTCTGCGCCTACCGTCGGCGGATGGGCCTGTTCGTGATCATCGCCGCCGCGGTCGCCTACGGCGTGGCCGCGGGTCTGCTGCTGCCGCGGGCGGCGTACCGCCTGTCGGTCGAGCCGGACGCCGCGTGGCGCGACCGCTGCCCGGAGGGCCACCCGATCCCCGGCTGGCTGGGCCTGCCCCGCTGCCGCGACGCCGCGCCCGCCCGCCGCTGCACCCGCCCCCGCCACACGTACGGGGTGGGCCCCGGATGGGCGGCCGGGATCGCCGGGGCGGTGTGCGGGGGGCTGGCGTGGGCCGTCGGGGGGCGGCCCGAAGCGGTGGTGTTCGTCGCCGCGGTGCCGGTGCTGCTCCTGCTCGGGATCGTGGACCTCGCCGTTCAGCGGCTGCCCGACGTGCTGACCCTCCCCCTCGCCGGAGCCCTGGCCGCCGGACTCGGCGGCGCGGCCCTCGTACCCGGCGCCGGGGGGTCCTGGACGGGGGCGCTGATCGGCGGGGGCGCGCTCGCAGGGGCGTACCTCCTGCTCTTCCTCCTCAACCCCGCCGGCCTGGGCTTCGGCGACGTCAAGCTGGCGCTCGCGCTCGGGGTCACTCTTGGGTGGTACGGCTGGGGGGTATGGGCCGCCGGAGCCTTCCTCGGGTTCCTCTACGGAGCCGTGTACGGGCTCGCCCTTGTGCTGCGGGGCCGCGCCGGCCGCCGGACGGCGTTCCCGTTCGGCCCCTTCATGGCGGCCGGAGCCCTCACCGCAGTGCTGCTGGGCGGTTTCGGAGCGTAATCATCTTGCGCCGATGCACGCATCAGGCTTTACGAAGGGTTATGGTGGAACCCCCCCCTCGGGCCGGTCCGTATCCCCCCCCACGGACCGGCCCGTTTTTTGTTTCCACCACCCCACGCCCAAAGGTGCAGGTCAGCCGCGCTGGGCCCAGATGTTCGTGCCGGGGGTGGACACCGCGAAGGAGTCGATCTCCTTCAGTTCCTCCTCAGACAGCGGCGCAGCCCCCAGGGCCGCCACGTTCTGCTCCAGCTGGGACACGCTCGAAGCGCCGATCAGCGCCGAGGTCATCCGCTCGTCCCGGAGCACCCAGTTCAGCGCCAGCTGCGCCAGCGACTGCCCGCGGCGCGCCGCGATCTCGTTGAGGCCGGCCAGGCGGCGGACCACGTCGTCGGACAGCAGGTCCGGGTTCAGGGACTTGCCGGCGGCCGCCCTGGAGTCCTCCGGGATGCCCTTCAGGTACTTGCCGGTCAGCAGCCCCTGCGCGAGCGGCGCGAAGGAGATGCAGCCCATGCCGGCCTCCTCCAGGGTGTCCAGCAGCCCGTCCTCCTCCGTCCAGCGGTTGATCATGGAGTACGAGGGCTGGTGGATGAGCGGGCGGACGCCCATCTCGCGCAGGATCCGCGCCGCCTCGGCCGTCTGCTCGGCCGTGTACGAGGACACGCCCACGTACAGCGCCTTGCCCTGCTGCACCGCGGACGCGAGCGCGCCCATGGTCTCCTCCAGAGGGGTGTCCGGGTCGAAGCGGTGCGAGTAGAAGATGTCGACGTAGTCCACGCCCATCCGCTTCAGCGACGCGTCGAGCGAGCTCATCAGGTACTTCCGGCTGCCCCACTCGCCGTAGGGGCCTTCGTGCATGAAGTAGCCGGCCTTGGTGGAGAGGATCAGCTCGTCGCGGTACGAGGCGAAGTCCTGCGCGAAGACCTTCCCGAAGTTGAGCTCGGCCGAGCCGGGGGGCGGGCCGTAGTTGTTCGCCAGGTCGAAGTGGGTGACGCCGAGGTCGAAGGCCCGGCGCAAGATCGCCCGCTGGGACTCCAGGGACTTGTCGTCACCGAAGTTGTGCCAGAGGCCGAGTGAGATGGCGGGGAGCTTGAGGCCGCTGTGGCCGGTGCGCCGGTACTCCATGGAGTCGTAGCGCGAGGGCTCTGCCCGATAGGGATTGTTATCAGTCACGTTGTCCTCCCTATCACGGACTTGTGACAGACCGAGTTGGGTACCCGATCCCGCCGCGCAGTAATGTGGCGGACTCGGGGGAGGACCGCATTTCGCACGGGGGCATTGCACGGAGGGGCTGGAAGATCGTGAAGCTGCGCGACCTGGTGTACAGGCTCTACGCACGCCGGGTGGAAGGCCGCCTCGACCATGACGCGTCGCCCAAGCACATCGGCGTGATCCTGGACGGGAACAGGCGCTGGGCGAAGGCGTCCGGAGGTACGACGGAGCAGGGCCACCAGGCGGGGGCCGACAAGATCTCCGAGATGCTGGGCTGGTGCACCGAGACGGACGTCGAGGTCGTCACCCTGTGGATGCTGTCCACGGACAACCTGGACCGGCCGGAGGTCGAGCTCCGCCCGCTGCTCAACATCATCGAGAACACCGTCCGGGGCCTCGCCGCGGACGGCCGCTGGCGCGTCCACCACGTGGGCAACCTCGACATCCTTCCCGGGCAGACCCAGTCCGTGCTCAAGGAGGCCGAACAGGCCACCCACGACGTGGACGGGATACTGGTCAACGTCGCCGTCGGCTACGGCGGCCGCCAGGAGATCGCCGACGCGGTCCGCTCGCTGCTGCTGGAGCACGCGGAGAAGGGCACCTCCTTCGAGGAGCTCGCCGAGATCCTCGACATCGACCACATCGCGGAGCACCTCTACACGCGCGGCCAGCCCGACCCGGACCTCGTGATCCGCACCAGCGGCGAGCAGCGGCTGTCCGGATTCATGCTCTGGCAGAGCGCCCACTCGGAGTACTACTTCTGCGAGGTGTTCTGGCCGGCCTTCCGCAAGGTCGACTTCCTGCGGGCGCTGCGCGATTACGCCGCCCGCCACCGGCGCTACGGAGCCTGAGGGCCCGGCGGACTGACGCCCCCTCGGCCCCGGCCGTCCCCCTGCAAGGCCTTCACCAGGGATTCACCGAGCGTCCGTCATATGCCATGGCATGGCCGGGCCTGATCGGGGAATATCCCTTTCAGGTCGATGCCCGATCCACGGGTGTCGAGTCTCAGCGGGCGACATGGGGTCGTCCGCCCGGGAGGCCCTTTGCACCAGGACGCACGTGCGGTTCGCACGGACGGAGTGGGAGGGCCGGAAATCGGCCCCGCAGGGGTGCCGATGACCGGTCCGGTCTTCATGGCCCGACCTCTTCCGAGGGGGTACGTCCTTCCGTGGTGACCAGTACAAAGCGCCGCCTGCCCGACAGGCGGACCTACGTCCTCGACACCAGCGTCCTGCTGGCAGACCCCAACGCGATCACGCGCTTCGACGAGCACGAGGTCGTGCTCCCGATCGTGGTGATCACCGAGCTGGAGGCCAAGAGGCACCATCCCGAACTCGGCTACTTCGCCCGTCAGGCCCTGCGCCTGCTCGACGACTTCCGGGTTCGCTACGGTCGCCTCGACGCCCCCATCCCGTTGGGCGATCTCGGCGGCACCCTCCGTGTCGAGCTCAACCACTCCGACCCCGGTGTCCTGCCGGCCGGCTTCCGGTTGGGGGACAACGACTCGCGGATCCTCGCGGTCGCCCGCAACCTCCAGGCCGAGGGCTACGACGTCACGGTCGTCTCGAAGGATCTCCCGCTGCGCATCAAGGCCTCCTCCGTGGGGCTGATCGCCGAGGAGTACCGGGCGGAGCTCGCGATCACCGATGCCGGCTGGACCGGCATGAGCGAGCTCGCGCTGTCCGGGGAGCAGATCGACCTGCTCTACTCCGAGGAGCGGCTGTACGTACCGGAGGCCGCCGAACTTCCCGTGCACACCGGGCTGGTCCTCCAGTCCGAACGCGGCAAGGCCCTGGGCCGGGTCACTCCGGACGGCAACGTGCGGCTCGTACGGGGCGACCGGGAGGCCTTCGGGCTGCACGGCCGCAGCGCCGAGCAGCGCATCGCCCTGGACCTGCTGCTCGACTCGGAGATCGGCATCATCTCCATGGGCGGCCGGGCCGGCACCGGAAAGTCGGCGCTGGCGCTGTGCGCGGGCCTGGAGGCGGTGCTGGAGCGCAGGCAGCACCAGAAGGTGATGGTCTTCCGGCCGCTGTACGCGGTGGGCGGCCAGGACCTCGGCTACCTGCCCGGGGACGCGTCCGAGAAGATGAGCCCCTGGGCGCAGGCGGTCTTCGACACCCTCTCGGCGGTGGCCGGGCGCGAGGTCATCGAGGAGGTGCTGAACCGGGGGATGCTGGAGGTCCTGCCGCTCACGCACATCCGCGGGCGCTCGCTGCACGACGCCTTCGTGATCGTGGACGAGGCGCAGTCGCTGGAGCGCAATGTGCTGCTGACCGTTCTGTCCCGAATCGGTGCGAATTCACGGGTCGTTCTGACCCACGATGTCGCCCAGCGGGACAATCTGCGGGTCGGCCGGTACGACGGAGTGGTCGCCGTCGTTGAGAAGCTGAAGGGGCATCCGCTCTTCGCGCATGTCACGCTCAACCGCTCCGAGCGCTCGCCGATCGCCGCGCTGGTGACCGAGATGCTCGAATCGCTGTAGCCGCGCACGGGGGCAAAAACCCCATAGCGGGAGAGCGAGTTGGCGCCGCCCGGCAAAGGTCCGAGAGCCTAGCCGGGCGGCGTCGCGCTGCACAGCCCTTTGAGGAAACCAACGGCAACATGCCAGGTGTGACCTTTCACACGCAATGGAGAATTGCCTTGCGGTGTCGGGGTCCGGCAGAGTCTGTTTTCCGTCAGGCCCCGCATACGGCACATCTGTATCTCCCGTCACTAGACGGGAGGTACGCGCAGCACCACAACTCCAGAGCCGTTCGCCGTATGCCGCCCGAGTCGTCACGCGGCAGCCCCCGCAAGGGAGTTGCCCACGGGCCCGCGCCTCCAGTGATCACAGCTCCACGGAGGCCAGTGTCGAGGGGCACTATTGCGGCCGCCCGGTCACTGCGGACGCTGCTGGAAGGACACCGTGTGAGCCGGATCTCGGTCCGGGGATTCGCTGTGGCTTCGGCCACCGCAGTCACCACCGTTGGCGCAGTCGTGGGCGTTGCCACTGGCGACCCCGCCGCCTCGAACGATCTCGAGACCACCGCGTCCGGGGCGACCCTCCTCGCCGACATCCCGGTCGGCGAGCAGGCGCAGGTCCAGAACGCGTCCCTGACGCAGCAGGCCGACGCCATCGCCCAGGGCGCCGACACCGACGCCAAGCGTGTCGCCGAGGAAGCCGCTCGCATCCAGGCCGCCGAGGACGCCAAGTCCAAGAAGGCCGAGGCGCAGAAGGCCGCCGACGAGAAGGCGAAGAAGGACCGCGACGAGAAGGAGCAGATCGCCAGCCGCTCCGCGGCTCGCAGCGCCGGCGACTTCGCCGTCCAGAGCTCCTACACGGTCGCCCAGGTCAAGGACATCGCCCGGCAGATCGTCCCGGCCGGCCAGTTCCAGTGCTTCTCGAACATCATCAACGAGGAGTCCACCTGGAACTACAAGGCCGTGAACTCGTCCTCGGGCGCGTACGGTCTGGTCCAGGCGCTCCCGGGTTCGAAGATGTCCTCGGTCGCCGACGACTGGCGGACCAACCCGGCCACCCAGATCCAGTGGGGCCTCAACTACATGAACGAGCGCTACCACAGCCCGTGCGCCGCCTGGAGCTTCCACCAGGCCAACGGCTGGTACTAGAGCCCGCCTCCGCTCAACCTCGAAGAGCCCCGCACCGTCCTACGGCGCGGGGCTCCTCGCGTGTACGGTCTTTCGAGGTGTGTCCACGGGCGGGGGAAGGGAAAGACATGGCGAAGAGGGCAGGCTGGCTCGGCCGGCTCGGGAACAGGCTGAGCCGCATGGAGGCGCGGCTCCAGGCGCGGCGCGCCGAGGTCGAGGCGGAGAGCATCGGCGCGGCTGCCACGGCCCCGGCCACCGCTGCCGGCACGGCCCCCGCGGGTGCGGACGCCGGCGCGCACGTTCCGCAGGCCCCGGCACCCGCCGCGCACGCCGAGCAGCCCGGCCACCCCCCGCACCCGCCCACCCTGCGCGGGCGCCCAGACCCGGTGAGCGTGGTCCCGTGGGGCATGCGCGTCGCCGCCGAGGTCAGCTGGCGGCTCCTGCTGCTCGCCGGGATGCTCTGGGTCGTGATGAAGGTGATCAGCGAAGTCCGCCTGGTCGTGCTCGCCTTCGCCGCCGCCCTGCTCGTCACCGCGCTGCTCCAGCCCTTCGTGGTCCGGCTGCGCCGCCTCGGCCTGCCGCGCGGGCTCGCCACCGCCGTCACCGCGATCCTCGGGTTCGTGGTCATCGGACTGGTCGGCTGGTTCGTGGTCTGGCAGGTCATGGAGAACCTCGACGACCTGTCCGCCCGGGTCCGGGACGGCATCAACGAGCTCAAACTCTGGGCGCTGGACAGTCCGTTCCACGTGACCGAGAAGCAGATCAACGACATCGCGAAGAACCTCAGCGAGACCATCGGCACCAACACCGAGCAGATCACCTCCGCCGGGCTCCAAGGCGTGACGGTCCTCGTCGAGGTGCTCACGGGCATCCTGCTCGCGATGTTCTCGACGCTGTTCCTGCTCTACGACGGCAAGCGCATCTGGACGTGGGTGCAGGGCCTGGTCCCGGCCGCCGCCCGCCCGGGTGTCGCGGGCGCCGGTCCGCGTGCCTGGCGGACGCTGACGGCGTACGTGCGCGGCACGGTGCTCGTCGCGCTCATCGACGCCATCTTCATCGGCCTCGGCATCTATTTCCTGAAGGTGCCGATGGCGGTGCCGCTGGCCGTCTTCATCTTCCTGTTCGCGTTCATCCCGCTCGTCGGCGCGGTGGTCTCCGGCGCCCTCGCGGTGGTCGTCGCCCTGGTGACCCAGGGGCCGTGGACCGCGCTCATGGTGCTGGCCGTGGTGCTGGCGGTGCAGCAGATCGAGGGGCACGTGCTCCAGCCCTTCATCCTGGGCCGGGCGGTACGGGTGCACCCGCTCGCCGTGGTGCTGTCGGTGGCCGCGGGCGGCATGGTCGCGGGCATCGGCGGTGCCGTGGTCGCCGTCCCGCTGGTCGCGGTCACCAACACGGTGGTCGTCTACCTGAGGGCCTACTCCCGGGACCAGCTCCTGCACGGCGCCGCGGCGATCGGCCCGGGCCCGCACGGCTCGACGGCGTTCGAGCAGGCCGCCCGGGAGGCAGGACGTGATCAGCGAGCCTGAGCTCGAAGGGGGATGGGGCACCGACCTGCCGTCCACGGCGGCCGAGGAGCCCGACACCCCCAGCGAGGGCGTACGGGGGCCTCGCAGGGCCTGGTCATGGGCGCTCGGCGGGGCCGCAGTGGCCTCGGCCGTCTGGGCCGGCGTCCTGACGGCGCAGGATCGTTTCGGCGAGCCTGCGCCGCGGATCGCGTACCGGCATGCCGAGGACCTGTGCAAGATCAAGCTGACCGCGGTGTCCGCGTCGACCGTGCAGCTGACCGGGGAGTCCGCGCGCCATGAAGAGCACCCCGCGCTCGACTGGGCGTTCTGCGCGCACGGCGCCCCCTACGTCGAGGGCCGTCTCTCGTACGGGGCCGAGGTGTTGGTCCAGCTACACAAGAAGGCCGATCCCCGCACGGAGTTCGGTGCGGGACCCACCGGCCTCGGGGGCATCGGGGGCATGGCGAGTTCGGGCGGCGACGTGGAACAGGTCCCCGGGCTCGGCGAGCGGGCGCTGCTCACCCGCCGGGTCGGCGGTTCACGGCTCGAAGTGCTCGACGGGGGAGCCGTCTTCAGCCTCACCGTTCAGTGGTACGGGCGGTCGGACGCCGCGGACCCGGACGAAGCCGCCGTCCAGGCGGCGATGGTCGAGGACATGCGCGCCCTGATGGCGGCGCTGCGCAAGTGAACCGAACGACAGGGCCCCCGCGGCCGGGAACGGCTGCGGGGGCCCTGGAGCTCGTACGGCCGTGCGCACTGTGCGTACGGCGCGTACGAGGGGGGACTACTCGGCGGCGAGGGCGGCCTCGGCGTCGAGGGTGACCGCGACGGCCTGGATCACCGAGGCGATCTTGAAGGCCTCCTGGATCGTCTCGCGGTCGACGCCGGCCTTGCGCAGGACCTGCTCGTGCGAGTCCAGGCACTGGCCGCAGCCGTTGATCGCGGAGACGGCGAGCGACCACAGCTCGAAGTCGACCTTCTCCACGCCCGGGTTGCCGATGACGTTCATCCGCAGGCCCGCACGCAGCGTGCCGTACTCCGGGTCGGAGAGCAGGTGGCGGGTGCGGTAGAAGACGTTGTTCATCGCCATGATCGCGGCTGCGGACTTGGCGGCGGTGTACGCCTCCGGCGACAGGGCCGCCTTCGCCTCCGGCTCCAGCTCACGCAGGACGCGCGGGGAGCGGGCGGCGATCGCGCAGGACAGGACGGTGCCCCACAGCTGCTGCTGCGTGAGGGTGTCCTGGTTGCCGACGACCGAGCCGAGGTTCAGCTTCAGGTCCTTGGCGAAGTCCGGTATGGCGGACTTCAGGGAGTCGAGGGACATCCGTCACTCACCGGCCAGCAGGGCGCCGGCGTCCAGGGTGCCCTCGCCCTTGTTCCAGTTGCAGGGGCACAGCTCGTCGGTCTGCAGGGCGTCGAGGACCCGCAGGACCTCCTTGGGGTTACGGCCCACGGATCCGGCGGTCACCATCGTGAACTGGATCTCGTTGTTCTGGTCGACGATGAACACGGCACGCTGCGCGAAGCCGTCCTCGCCCTGCACGCCACAGGCCTGCATGAGCTCGTGCTTGGAGTCGGCCAGCATCGGGAAGGGCAGGTCACGCAGGTCGGCGTGGTCCTTGCGCCAGGCGTGGTGGACGAACTCGGAGTCGCCGGAGACGCCGAGGACCTGCGCGTCGCGGTCCTGGAACTCCTCGTTCAGCTTGCCGAAGGCGGCGATCTCGGTCGGGCAGACGAAGGTGAAGTCCTTCGGCCAGAAGAACACCACGCGCCACTTGCCCTCGTAGGTCTTGTGGTCGATCTGGGCGAACTCGCTGCCGGCTTCGAGCGAGACGCAGGCGGTCAGATCGTAGGCGGGGAACTTGTCACCGACAGTGAGCACGTGCTCTCCTTGCGAGACGGGAAAACGTCCCTTTTGGGGACTTCCCTGAGGGGTTGGACGGTCTCACATGCTGGCACAGGCAGCATTGATCGCGGAAATCGCAAACGGTGGTTGCGCTGATCAGGCTTCCCTATCAATGCGCCCGTCCGGGCGAAGAGCGACGCAGAGTGATCAGTTCGGTGACATCTACTTGCAGAACTCGGCCGCGGCCTTCGCGGCGCCGTCGGTGTAGCCGCGGATCCATTCGGGGTCGGGTGCCACGGCGGTCTTCGGCGGTTCGGTCTGGCAGGTGGCCTTGGTCTTGTCGTAGCCGGTCTTGTGGCCCTTGTCGTATTCGGAGGTGCCGGCCTGTCCGTCCGTCTTGTCGCCGCAGAACGACTTGGCGGCCAGCGCCGCGCCGTTGTCGTAGCCCTTCTGCCAGTTGGGGTCGACCTCGTTCAGGGCCTGCGGCGGTTTGGCGCTGCAGTTGCCCCTGATCGTCTGGAAGCCCTTCTGGAAGCCCTTGTCGTACTCGGCCTTGGCGTCCGTGCCCGTGTCCGTGCCGTCCTTCGTGGCGGGGGCCCCGCCACCCGTGCACTCGGTACCCGCGACCGTGTAGTGCCCCGCGAGCAGGCCGGGGACCCGGATGCTGCCGCCGGTGACCTTGGTGGAGCCCGTGTAGCCGTTGTCGCCCGTCACCTGGACGGTGTCGCCGGTGAATCCGGTGCCGTTGATCGCCCAGTTGTTCGACGGCGGGGCGTAACCCTGAACGACCTGGCAGGCGGGCGACGCCGCCGCCGCGGGGTGGGCCAGTAGCGTCGGGCCCAGGACCAGCGGCGAGGCCGCCAGTGGGACCAGGACGGAGATCCGAACGAGCTTGCTCCGCATGATTGCCTCCCGGGCGAAGCCCGTGGCCGGGCCTCCTGCCCTCCCTCCACTCTCCCGCGGGGCCGGGCGGCCCGCAGCGCAGGGCCCAGGAGCGGTGGCCGGAGCTAATCTGGTGGCGGGTGATCGGAGGTACCTATCAGTGGCCGTCGGCAACAGGGGGGCGAAGCAGGCGACGCTCGCGCAGCTGCGCGCGTTCGCGGCCGTCGCCGAACACCTGCACTTCCGGGACGCCGCCGCGGCGATCGGCATGAGCCAGCCCGCGCTCTCGGGTGCCGTCTCCGCGCTGGAGGAGGCCCTCGGCGTGCAGCTGCTGGAGCGCACCACCCGCAAGGTGCTGCTCTCGCCCGCGGGCGAGCGGATCGCGGCCCGCGCCCGGACGGTCCTCGACGCCATGGGCGGTCTGCTGGAGGAGGCCGAGGCGGTACGGGCTCCCTTCACCGGGGTCCTGCGGCTCGGGGTGATCCCCACGGTGGCCCCCTACCTGCTGCCGACGGTGCTCGGCCTGTTCCACCGCCGCTATCCCCGGATGGACCTCCAGGTGCACGAGGAGCAGACCTCCTCGCTGCTGGACGGACTGGCCGGCGGGCGGCTCGACCTGCTGCTGCTCGCGGTTCCGCTCGGCGTCCCCGGGGTCACCGAACTGCCGGTCTTCGACGAGGACTTCGTCCTCCTCGCGCCCCGGGAGCATCCGCTCGCCGGACGCCGGGACATCCCGCGCGAGGAACTGCGCGGCCTGCAGCTGCTGTTGCTCGACGAGGGGCACTGCCTGCGCGACCAGGCCCTGGACATCTGCCGCGAGGCGGGCCGGCCCGAAGGGGCCGCCGTCACCACCACCGCCGCCGGGCTGTCCACCCTCGTACAGCTGGTCGCCGGGGGGCTCGGCGTGACCCTGCTGCCGCGCACCGCGCTGCGGCTGGAGACCGCCCGCAACGAGCACCTGGCCACCGGGTACTTCGCCGAGCCCGCGCCCTCGCGGCGGATCGCGCTGGCCATGCGGACGGGGACGGCCCGCCAGGAGGAGTTCCGGGCCATGGCGGGCGCCCTGCGCCAAGCCGTACGCCCGCTCCCGGTGTGGCCGGCCGAGTAGGGCCGGCCCGCGGGGGCGGGCGTACCGGAGGGGGCGTACGTACGGGCCGCGCCCGGCGGCTCGATGACCGCTCCGCACAGGGCGAACGGGGTCACGGCTCGGGACTTCGGTCCTGACCCGCTCAGGTTTCGGGCGGGACGCGAGGGCGGCCGCGCGGCGGGATCGGGGCCGCGCCACCCGGGAGCCGTCCGGCCTCGGACAGGGCCCGCCGCAGCAGGAACTCGATCTGCGCGTTGGCGCTGCGCAGCTCCTCGCCCGCCCAACGGGCGAGGGCGTCGTACACCTGCGGGTCGAGCCGCAGCAGCACCTGCTTGCGCGCCTGCCGCCCCGCCCGCGCGGGCGGCCGCTCCCGGCCGTCGCCCGCTCGCGGGTCCTGCGGCTCGCCGGCGGGGCTCACTGGTAGAGCGTGCCCGTGTTGACGACCGGCTGGGCGGCCCGGTCGCCGCACAGGACCACCATCAGGTTCGAGACCATGGCGGCCTTGCGCTCCGGGTCCAGGTCCACGATGTCCTGCTCCGCCAGTCGGGTCAGGGCCAGTTCGACCATGCCCACCGCCCCTTCCACGATCTGCTTGCGGGCCGCCACGACCGCGCCGGCCTGCTGGCGCTGGAGCATCGCGGAGGCGATCTCCGGAGCGTACGCGAGGTGCGTGAACCGGGACTCGATGATCCGGACGCCGGCCGCCTCCACCCGTGCGTGCAGTTCGAGCGCCAGCTTCTCGGTGATCTCCTCGGCGTTGCCGCGCAGCGACAGCCCGCCCTCGTCGTGCGCGTCGTACGGGTACTCGATCGCGATGTGCCGGACCGCCGCCTCGGTCTGGGTCTCGACGAACTGCGTGAAGTCCTCCACCTCGAAGGTCGCCCGCGCGGTGTCCTCCACCCGCCACACCACGACGGCGGCCAGCTCTATCGGGTTGCCGTACGCGTCGTTGACCTTCAGGACGGCCGTCTCGTGGTTGCGGACCCGGGTGGAGATCTTCTCCCGCGAGGTGAGCGGGTTCACCCAGCGCAGCCCGTCCGTGCGGACCGTCCCCCGGTACCGGCCGAAGAGCTGGACCACCCGGGCCTCGCCCGGCGCCACCATGTTCAGCCCGCCCATCGCGAAGGCCGAGGCGGCGATCAGGAGGATGCCGAGCACGATCATGGAGACGTGTGCCGCCGAACCCCCGGCGGCCGCGCCGAGGGCGAGCAGGGCGGCGCCTGCCGCAGCCCCCAACAGCCCCAGCAGCAAAGCGAGTCCGCCGCCCACGCTGCGTGCTGTGAACTCCCGTACGTCGCCGCCGATGGCCGCCGTATTCGTCATGGTCTGCCCCCATTCGCTTGGTCGCGGCCGATCGAGCCGCTTAGCAAAGTGATATCACTTTTTGAGCCCGCCGCAACCCTATGGGCTTGCCGCGCGTCGGTTCCCTTGATGTGGGTGCTGATTCTCACGTCCGAATTGACCGGTATTGGCCAAGGTTGGCCAACCTTTGTCACAACCTGCGGTGTTAGCTTTCTGAGCTGACGTCGGGGGGGTAATCGAGCGGAGCGGGAGCGATGGGCCGAGCAGAAGCGCGTAAGGCGCAGCAGCGCAGTGCGCGACGGGCGCCGCGCGGGCGCGCCACGGGGAAGGGGCGTGCCGGCAAGCGGACCGGCATACGTCGCTTCTTCACTTGGAAGAAGATCCTCGGGGCCTTCTTCGGGATGGTCCTGCTCGGCATGGGCGCTCTCGTCGCCCTCTACTTCTACGTGGACGAGCCCGACCCGAACGCCGACGCCATCAAGCAGAGCAACGTCTACAAGTACGCGGACGGCACGATCATGGCGCGCGACGGCGCGATGAACCGCGAGATGGTGCCGATCAGCCGGGTTCCGAAGGACGTCAAGACCGGCTTCATCGCCATCGAGAACAAGACCTTCTACTCGGACCGCGGCGTCGACTTCATCGGTGTCGCCCGCGGCCTGTTCAACACGGTCACCGGCAAGGGCAAGGCCGGCGGTTCGACGATCACCCAGCAGTACGTCAAGAACTTCTACCTGAACCAGGACCAGACGCCGACCCGCAAGCTCAAGGAGCTGGTGATCTCCCTCAAGGTCGACCGGCGCCTGGAGAAGGACCAGGTGCTGGAGGGGTACCTGAACACCAGCTACTTCGGGCGCGGCGCCTACGGCATCCAGGCCGCCGCCCAGGCCTACTACGGCGTCGACGTCGACAAGCTGACCTTGGAGCAGGGCGCGTACCTCGCGGCCGTCCTCCAGGCCCCCAGCGACTACGACCTGGCGACCGCGGGCCCGAACGGCACGCGTCTGGTCAAGATCCGCTTCAACGGCGTGCTCGACAACATGGTCGAGATGAAGGAGCTGGACCCGGAGAAGCGCAAGCAGCTCCAGCTCCCGATGCCGATCAAGCCCAAGGCCGCCCCCGGCCTGGAGGGCCAGAAGGGCTACCTGAAGCAGGCCGCGGACGCGGAACTGCGGCGGCAGACGAACATGACCACCCAGGAGCTGCAGGCCGGCGGCTGGGAGATCACCCTCAACATCGACCCGAAGAAGCAAGCCGCGCTGGAGAAGGCCGTCCAGGACGAGCTGGAGGCCAAGCTCGACCGCAAGGACCGCCCCGTCGACGCGAGCGTGCAGGCCGGCGCCACCTCCGTGGACCCCAAGACCGGCGCGGTCGTCGCGATGTACGGCGGCACCGGGCTCTCCGACCACTGGGCGAGCAACGCCCTGCGCCAGGACTTCCAGCCCGGCTCGACCTTCAAGCCGATCGTGCTCGCCTCCGCCCTGGAGAACAAGTCCACGACGCACGACGGCAAGCCGATCACCCCGAACGCCCTCTACGACGGCACCAGCAAGCGCCCGGTCGTCGGCAGCGACACCCCGTTCGCGCCGCAGAACCAGGACAACGCGAACTACGGCGACCCCTTCCTCACCGTCCAGGCGGCCACCAACTCCTCCGTGAACTCGGTGTACGCCCAGATGATCGTGGACGTGGGTCCGCCGAAGGTGAAGCAGACGGCGCTGGAGCTCGGCATGAAGGACCGCCCGGGCTGGCCGGCCGACAAGCCGGCCATGTCGCTCGGCACCATGAGCGCCAACACCCTGGAGATGGCCGGCGTCTACGCCACCTTCGACAACCACGGCAAGAAGGTCAGCCCGACGATCATCAAGAGCGCCAAGCACGCCACCCGCGTGCCCAAGCCGACCGAGCCGGTGGGCGGCCAGGCCATCAGCCGCCAGACCGCCGACACGGTGACCAAGGTGCTCACCGGCGTCGTCAACGACGGTTCCGGCAAGGCCGTGAAGAGCTCCGCCTACGAGGCCGCCGGCAAGACCGGTACCACCGAGTCCAACGTGGCCGCCTGGTTCACCGCGTACACGCCGGAGCTCGTCACCGTCGTCGCCATGTTCGGCGAGGAGCCCGGAACGGCCAAGCAGGTCACCCTGACCGGTACCGCGGGCGGTGGCCGAGCGGGTGGTTCCAGCTTCCCGGCCGAGATCTGGAAGGCGTACACGCTGGCCGCGCTCAAGGGCGTGGACACCGGCGAGTTCGACCTCTCCGAGGCCAAGATGGGCGCCTCGCAGGCGCCGACCCGCAGCAGCTCCCCGTCGTCGAGCTCCTCGTCCTCCGTCACGCCGTCGACGACCGCCTCGCAGTCGGCGACCACCCCGGACCCCGGCAAGAGCTCGCCGAACCCGAGCAAGACCCCGTCGAAGACCCCGGACCCGTCGAAGACCCCGGACCCGACCAAGACCCCGGACCCGACGAAGACCCCGCCGATCACGATCCCGTAGCGCGCCCGTACGGCTGCCCCCGACGCACCGCCGCCCCGCAGCACCCACGCTGCGGGGCGGCGGTGTTTGCGGCGCCGGCCCGGCCTGTCGTGGTCAGCCGCGGACCGTCGTGGTCAGCCGCAGCCCGCGTGGTCAGCCGCGGACCGCCGCGGCGATCCGGTCGCCGAGCGCCTTGTCGACGTTGCGCCAGTACTGCACGGCACGCTCCAGGACCGGGGCGCTCACCCCGTCCTTCAGGTGCCCGCCGACGTTCGAGACGAGGCGGTCGCGGGCCGCGTCGTCCAGCACCTGCCGGACCATCGTGCCCGCCTGCCCCCAGTCGTCGTCCTCGCGGCGCAGGGAGTACGCCTCACGCACCATCTCGCCCGCTGCCGCCCAGCCCGCCGGCTCGCCGAAGCGGTCGGCGCCGGCCGCCGGGCCACCGTACGAGTTCGGCGCGTACGGGCGCGCCGCGGCCGAGGCCTCGAAGCGCATCGCGCCGTCCTTCGCGTACGAGGAGACCTGTGAGCGGGGCCGGTTCGGCGGGAGCTGGGCGTAGTTCGCCCCGATCCGGTAGCGGTGCGTGTCCGGGTACGAGAACAGCCGGCCCAGCAGCATCTTGTCCGGCGACGGGCCGATGCCCGGCACCAGGCCGGAGGGCTCGAAGGCGGCCTGCTCGATGTGGATGAAGTAGTCGTCCGGGTTCCGGTCCAGGGTCATCCGGCCGACCTCGATCAGCGGGTGGTCGCCGTGCGGCCAGACCTTCGTCAGGTCGAACGGGTTGAACCGGTAGTCCGGGGCGTCCTCGAACGGCATGACCTGCACGTACACCGTCCAGCTCGGCGGCTCGCCGCCCGCGATCGACTCGTACAGGTCGCGGCGGTGGTAGTCCGGGTCCTCGCCCGCGATCCGGTCGGCGTCCGCCTGGGTGAGGAACTCGATGCCCTGGTCGGTCTTCATGTGGTACTTCACCCAGAACTTCTCGCCGCCGCCGTTGACCCACAGGTAGGTGTGCGAGCCGTAGCCGTTCATGTGCCGGTACGAGCGCGGGATGCCCCGGTCCCCCATCAGCCAGGTCACCATGTGCGCGGACTCGGGGGACAGGGTCCAGAAGTCCCACTGCATGTCGTGGTCGCGCAGCCCGTTGTCGGGGCGGCGCTTCTGCGAGCGGATGAAGTCCTGGAACTTGCTCGGGTCGCGTACGAAGAAGACCGGCGTGTTGTTGCCGACCAGGTCGTAATTGCCGTGCTCCGTATAGAATTTCAGGGCGAATCCACGCGGGTCCCGCCAGGTGTCGGGGGAGCCCTGCTCGCCCGCGACCGTGGAGAAACGGGCCAGCATCTCGGTCCGGCGGCCCGGCTGGAACAGGTCCGCCTTGGTGAACTGGCTGACGTCATTGGTCACGTGGAAGACGCCGTACGCGCCCGAGCCCTTGGCGTGCACCACCCGTTCGGGGACCCGTTCCCGGTTGAACTGGGCCATCTTCTCGATCAGGTAGTGGTCCTGGAGGAGGACCGGGCCGTCGGGTCCCAGGGTGAGCGAGTGCTCGTCGCTCTCCACCGGGATCCCGGCGTTGTCCGTCGTGTACCGGATCTTCTGGGCGTCCTGGGTCACGTGGGTCCTCCCGCGGGGTCGGCCGAATCCCCCTGGCTCTCCCCGCGCGCCTACCCAGTCAACGCCGGTCATGCGCCCCCGGCAACGGGAGCTCGAACCAGACCACCTTTCCGCTGCTCAGGCGGGTCGCGCCCCATCGGCGGGCCATGCGGTTGACCAGGAACAGCCCGCGGCCGCCTTCGTCGGTGTCCCGGGCCCGGCGCTGGCGCGGCAGCTGCGGGGAGTCGTCGCCGACCTCGCAGCGCAGTACGTCCGTCCGCAGCAGGCGCAGGGTCACGGGCCGCTCGGCGTACCGCACGGCGTTCGTGACCACCTCGCTGACGAGCAGTTCCAGGGAGTCCTGGAGCTCCTCCAGGCCCCACCGGGTCAGCGCACGGCGGGCGAACCGGCGGGCGCGGCCCGGAGCGGTCTCCTCCGGGTCCAGGAACCAGTACGCGACGTCGCTGGGCGCGATCCCGTCGAAGCGCGCGGCGAGCAGCGCGATGTCGTCGTCCCGGTCGCCCGGGCCGAGCATGTCCAGGACGTCGTCGCAGAGGGCCTCCAGCGGCGGCGGGTGGTCCAGCCCCGTCAGCTGGGCGGTGGTGGCCAGGCGCTCGCGCAGCTGCTCGATGCCGGTCCACACGTCGCGCAGCCGGGATTCGACCAGCCCGTCCGTGTACAGCAGCAGGGTGGCCCCGGCGGGCGCGTCCAGCTCCACGGCCTCGAAGTCCACGCCGCCGACGCCGATGGGGGCGCCCGGGGGTACGCGGAGCACCTCGGCGCGGCCGCCGAGGTGCAGGAGCACGGGCGGCGGGTGGCCGGCGTTGGCGATGGTGATCCGGTGCGAGACCGGGTCGTACACCGCGTACAGGCAGGTGGCCATCCGGTCGGAGCCCAGGCGCTGCGCCTGCTCGTCCAGGTGGTGCAGCACCTCGGCGGGCGGCAGGTCCAGCTGCGCCAGGGTCTGCGCGGTGGTGCGGAGTTGACCCATGATCGCGGCCGATGTCATGGAGTGGCCCATGACGTCGCCGACGACGAGCGCGACGCGGCTGCCGGGCAGCGGTATCGCGTCGTACCAGTCGCCGCCGACCCGGGCCGTCTCGGCGGCGGGCAGGTAGCGGGAGGCGAGCCGGACCCCGGTCGGCTGGGGGAGGCTGTCGGGCAGCATGGTGCGCTGGAGCTCGTCGGCGATGTACGCCTCGCGGCCGTACAGGACCGCCTTGTCGATGCCGAGCGCGGTGTGCGTGGCCAGTTGGGCGGCGACCAGGAGGTCGTTCTGCTCGAACGCGGGCCGCTCGGGGCTGCGCAGGAACACCGCCGAGCCGATGACGCGGCGGCGGCCGCGCAGCGGCGCGAGGATGGCCCGCTGGCCGCGCGGTACGGGGTGCTCCGCGCCGAGCAGCTCCGGAAGCGCGTCCTTGGCCCCGGCGGCGGACCCGAACACGGGCCGTACGCCGCGCAGCACCTCGGCGAGGGCCCCGCCGGGGCGGATCTCGCAGAGCTCGGCCGCGGGCAGGTCGCCCTGCGGGCCGACCAGCGGCAGCTGGCTGAAGTCGAGCTCGCCGGCGGCCCCGGGGGCCGCCGCGCCCTCGGTCCCCGTCAGATCGTCGATCGGCCGGAGCCGGTCGGTGCGGCGCAGCCTTAAAACGACCGGGCCGACGGGGCGCTCGTCGCCCACGGGGAGGGGGTCGCGCAGGTAGACGAGGATGGCGTCCGAGAAGGTGGGCACGGTGGCCCGGCACAGGCCGAGGACGATCTCGTCGAGGTCGATGCCGCGGGCGATCCGCCGGGTCGCGGCGCCGACGAACCGCAGCCGGTCCCCCTCCCGCCGGGCCACTCCGCCGTCGGCCCCTTGCAGACCGGCGCCTAGCGCACCGTCCGCCGTACCGGCGCCCTGGCCGTACACCTGCGCGTCCGCCGCACCGCCCTCGCCGCCGGCCACGGCCCGGCCGTCGAACGCCGCTCCGGCGTCCAGGTCCTCTCCGCCTGCGGCGCCCTGCCCGGCCGCCACTGCGTCCGCGTCCTCGCGGGGGCGGGAGGCGTCCGCCGTCGCCGCAGGGCGGTCCTGGGCCCCGCCGCGGGCCTCGTGGGCCCGGCCGGCGGGCAGGCCGGCCTGGTCCTCGCCGCGGGCGGCGTTCCGTGCGGCCTCGCCGTCGCGCCGCCGGGACCCGCCCGCCGCCGCGGCGTCGCGCACGGCGCTCCGGGCCGCTTCGGCGTCGCGGCCGCGGCGGCCGGCCGCGCCCGACGCCGCCGTACCCCGTGCGCGGCCGCGCGCCGGGCGCGGCGTGCCGTCCTGCGGGGCGGGTACGCCCTCGCCGCGCGGGCGGGGGACGTCCGAGCGGACGGGGTCGTCGCCGCCCGCGGCCGAGCCGCGTACGGCCTCGGCCGCGGGGACGGGGGCCTTGCCGTGGCCCAGCTCGTCCGCGCAACCGCCGGGGGCGGCGGGCATGCCGGGGCCGCCCGGGGCCGGTGCCGCGGCGGCCGCGGCGGGCTGCGGGCCCTCCTGCGAGGTGGGGTACTCCGTCACGCGTGGAATTCCGTCCGTTTGCGCTCGATGTGCGCTGCACTCAACTCGGTCAGTCGCGGTATACCCGCTCAGCGGCGGGGACACCACCGCCGCGCGGTTCCGCGGCCCGCTCGTTACCTCTCGCTCTGCTTTGACCTCCGGTCAAGTCCCGCGTACGGCACGACATTTACGGATTCGGGGCCCAGCACGCCTCCCGCGCGCGACCTGCGGAGGGAGATCTTACGGTTGAACCCCGGGGGCGCATCAAGGGTCTCATGAGGTCATATGCGCCGGAGTGCGGTCCCAGTCCTCGGGAAGGGCCGGAACTTCCCAGGCGGGATCCGGCCGCCAGTCCTGCCAGCCGTCGGAGAACGGCGCCCCCCACGCCTTGATCACGTCCACCGCCGCCCGCCCCGCCGCCTGCACCCGGCGGGCCTGTTCCGCGTCCATCAGACCGGCCCGCTGGGCCTGCGCGAACTCGTCCTCGTCGCGCCACTGCCACGTACGGTCGGGGTAGACGGAGATGTCCAGGAAGTGGTCCACGGAGTCGACCCCGCCGGACCACCGGGCCCGCGGCTCCTCCAGATTCACGTACCAGCTCTTGAACCGCCAGCCGTGGTCCCAGAACAGCCACACCGACCACGGGTCCCCGGGCCGTGCCAGCTTCAGCACGCCGGCGCCGAACCAGCGCGACCGTACGGTGGTGCGCGGAGCGGTGTACCGGGTGGCGAGCGGCTCCTCGTGGACGGAGGTGCCGTCGGCCAGCACCGGCTTGACGCACTCGGTGCCGGGGGCCATCCACACCGCCAGCAGGTCGGCGGTGTCCTGCACCACCGTCACGGGGCGGCAGATGTGGACCGCGCCCTTCAGACCCGGGGCGTGATCGCGGTAGCGCCAGAGGATCTGCTCACCCGGCCGCCAGCGGGTGCCCTGTGCGTCGCCGCCCCCGCGGCCTCCGGTACCTGTCATGCGCAGATCTTAGGGCTGGGGCCCCTGCGCCCGCTGCGGTGCAGGTCACGGAGGTGCGCGAGGACGGGAAACGACCGAATCCGGCCCCTGACCGGAAACGTTTTCAGGGCCGGGTCATCCGCAGGACGTCGAGCGCCTCGTCCAGCTGTCCCAGGGTCAGGTCGCCGCGGTCGACGTACCCGGCCTCCAGTACGACCTCCCTGATCGTCTTCCGCTCGGCGAGCGCCCTCTTGGCGACCTTGGCCGCCTCCTCGTAGCCGATGTACCGGTTCAGCGGGGTCACCACGGAGGGGGAGGACTCGGCGAACTCCCTGGCCCGCGCCTCGTTGGCGGTGATCCCGTCGATGGTGCGGTCGGCGAGCAGACGGCTCGCATTGCCCAGCAACCGGATCGATTCCAGCAGGTTCTTGGCCATCACCGGGAGCATCACATTGAGTTCGAAATTGCCGGCCGCGCCCGCCACGGCGACGGTCGTGTCGTTCCCGGTCACCTGTGCGGCGACCATGAGTACGGCCTCCGGGATCACCGGATTGACCTTCCCGGGCATGATCGAGGAGCCCGGCTGCAGATCGGGCAGATTGATTTCGGCCAATCCTGTGCGCGGCCCCGAGGCCATCCAGCGCAGATCGTTGGAGATCTTGGTCAGCGAGACGGCGATCGTACGGAGCATCCCCGAGGTCTCCACCAGCGCGTCCCGCGCCCCCTGGGCCTCGAAGTGGTCGCGGGCCTCGGTCAGCGGCAGCCCGGTCGCGGCGGCCACCTCGGCGATCACGGCCGCGGAGAACCCGGGCGGGGTGTTGATCCCGGTGCCCACCGCGGTCCCGCCCAGCGGCAGTTCGGCGAGCCGGGGCAGGGCCGCGCGCAGCCGCTCGACGCCGTAGCGCACCTGGGCGGCGTACCCGCCGAACTCCTGGCCCAAGGTCACCGGGGTGGCGTCCATCAGGTGCGTGCGGCCCGCCTTGACCACCTCGGCGAACTCGGCGGCTTTGCGCTCCAGGGCGGCGGCGAGGTGCTCCAGGGCGGGGATCAGCTCGCGGGTGACGGCGGCCGTCGCGGCGATGTGGATGGACGAGGGGAACACGTCGTTGGAGCTCTGCGAGGCGTTGACGTGGTCGTTGGGGTGGACCTCGCGGCCGAGCCGCTCGCCGGCCAGGGTCGCGATGACCTCGTTGGTGTTCATGTTGGACGAAGTCCCGGACCCGGTCTGGAAGACGTCGACGGGGAAGTGGTCGTCCCAGCGGCCCTCGGCCACCTCGGAGGCGGCGGACCGGATCGCGTCGGCGACGTCCTCGTCCACCACCCCCAGCTTCGCGTTCACCGCGGCGGCCGCGGCCTTGACGAGCGCCAGCGCCTCGATGTGGGCGCGCTCCAGGCGCTGTCCGGAGATGGGGAAGTTCTCCACCGCCCGCTGGGTCTGAGCCCGCCATTTGGCGTGCGCGGGGACTCGCACCTCGCCCATCGAGTCGTGCTCGATCCGGTAGGCGTCGGGATTCTGATCACCGGTCATGTTCGTTGCCTCCTCAAAAAGTTGAGCAATTGTCTTGTTCGAAGTGTTCCCAAGTCCCCTACCGGCCAGTAAATACCGTGGGTAACACCGACAGGGGAGACGTTCATGACACGTGTAGGTACGAGACCCGGGCTCAGATCTACCTTCGCCGCCGCCGCGGCGATCGCGGCCGCCCTCGGGGGCGTCACCGCCATCACCCCCATGGCCCAGGCCGCGACCACCCCCGCGGCGGCCGCCACGCCGCTCCCGCCCGAACTGGAGGCCGTCCGCGCGGCGGAGGCCGTCAAGATCTACGGCGACCCGGCGATCCGCCCGCTGAACGAGCGCAAGACAGGCCTGATCTCGCTCGGCGACAGCGAGATTTCGGGCGAGGGGGTCGGCAACTACGACCCGGCGACCAACACCCCGGCCAACCAGTGCCACCGCTCGCCGGACTCCGCGATCCACCGCACCGGCATCCCCGCCGACCTGACCTTCAACGTCGCCTGCTCCGGCGGCTACACCGGCAACATCAGGATCGGCGGGAGCAAGCAGTACGCCGACGAGCTGGTGCAGAGCGACAGCCTCGCCGTCAAGGCCCGCAATACGAAGATCAAGATGGTGCTGCTCGTCGCCGGCGCCAACGACGACCTCCAGTTCGGCCCGGTCATGACCGACTGCGTGACCCGCTGGGTGCTCAGCCAGGGCACCTGCGAGCCCAAGTACGGGCCGGGCTGGCAGGCGCGCGTGGACGGCCTGAAACCCAAGGTCGAGGCGACGGTCGCCGACCTCAAGACCGTCATGCGCGACGCGGGTTACGCCGACTCCGACTACAAGCTCGTCGTGATGGGCTACCCCAGCCCCATCGGCCCCGACTTCTACGACAACCCGAACTTCCCCGGCAAGCTCCCCGGAGGCTGCGCCGGCTACGACTCCGACGCCGCCTGGGGCCGCAACTACGCGGTGCCCGCCTTCGAGAAGGGCATGCGCGCGGCGGCGCTGGCCTCGGGGGCCGTGTACCTCGACAACTCGCGGCTCTTCCAGGGCCACGAGGTCTGCATGGAGGACACCTGGGCCCGCGGCCTCTACCTGGACCTCGGGGACCACTTCCCGTGGGACGAGAACACCGCCCGCCAGTCCTTCCACCCCAACTACCTGGGCCACGGGGCGTTCGCGTCCTGCCTGACCCAGCTCTACGACTCGGGCCTGCGCGAGGCCTCCTGCGCCGACCCGGCGAGCACCGGAACGCCCGTCCTCCAGGCCGGGGCCTGGGACTCCCTCTACGCGCCGCTGAAGAACGAGGCGACGGGCAACTGCCTCGACGCGAAGGGCGGCTCCAGCGCCGATGAGACGGCCGTGCTGGGCTGGGACTGCCACGGCGGACGCAACCAGGGCTGGTGGTACGACGCGGCCCGCAAGTCGGTCCACATCGAGCTCACCCACGACCGCTGCCTCGACGCCCCGGGCGCCCACTACGGCGCGGGCACCGGCCTGATCATCTGGAACTGCCACGGCGGAGCGAACCAGCAGTGGGTCCGCGACGGCGCGACCCTCCGCCCCGCTGCCGCCCCGGGCATGTGCCTGACCGTGGCCGCCGCCCACGACCAGCTGCGCCTGCAGGCCTGCAGCGGTTCGGCGAACCAGCGCTTCGTGTAGCGGCACGGCGCGCAACCCCGCCCCGCACCACCCGCACCCCCCACACCCGGCCGGCACGCCCGGCCGGGTGTTCCCATGAGGACTCACAACCGGCGCAGGTGCTCGCGGACTTCCCGGGGCCGATTGGTGATGAGCGTGTCCACGCCCAAGCGGACGCAGAGCTCCACGTCCTCCGGCTCGTCGACCGTCCAGACGCGTACGCGCAGCCCCCGGGCCTTCAGCCGCGCCACCAGCCCCGGGTCCTTGCGCAGCAGGTCGATGCCGGGCCCGGCGTGCCCGGCGAAGGGCGGCCGGGCGGGCCGCAGCCGCCGCTCGATGAGGTAGACGGAGGGCAGCCCGGGGGCCAGCCGGTTCAGCCGGATCAGGGCGTTGCGGGAGAAGCTCATCACCTCGATGCGGCCGTCGGAGCCGTCGGCGAGCCCGTGCTCCTTGAGGACGCGTACGAGCTCGGCCTCCAGGCGGCCGCCGGCGCGGGTGGGGTGCTTGGTCTCGACGGCCAGCCCCACGGGCCGGTCGGCGGCCAGCGCCTCCTTGAGCAGGTCCTCGAAGAGCAGCACCTGGGCCCCGCGGTGCGCCTCGCCCTTCCAGCCGCCGAAGTCGAGCCCGGTCAGTTCCCCGTACGTCATGGCGGAGACGACCCCGCGCCCGTCGGAGGTCCGCTCCACCCGGCGGTCGTGCACGCACACGAGCCGCCCGTCGGCACTCAGCCGCACGTCGCACTCCAGCGCGTCGGCGCCGTCGTCGATGGCCTGCCGGTAGGCGGCGAGGGTGTGCTCGGGATGCTCGTGGGAGGCCCCGCGGTGGGCGATGACCCGCACGTCGCGGGCGCTGGGCAAGGACGACACAGTCATGCCGTAGACGTTATCCGGATGCGGTGGCCGTTCCGGTACAGGATGCTGCCCGGATGGCTGAACACTCCGTGATGCTCCACTGCGAGCCGTGCGGCTCGTGCCGGTTCGAGGCGTGGCAGCACGTCGTCGACGGCCGGCTGCGCTGGGAGGAGCAGCTGTACTGCCCCGCGTACGCGGTCCAGGCGTGCGACGGCGGTTGGGGACCGCCCCCGCCGTGGGTCCGCGCGCGCATCGCCGCCGCGGAGGGCACCGTGCGCCTCGCCGTCGGCGGGCCGGACGGCGTGCCGCTGAAGGCCGTCCGCGAGCTGTACGAGTTCACGCTCGCGCAGCTGCGCGCGGCACGGGAGCAGGGCCTGGACGCGACCCCGGTGGAGGCGGAGCTGCTGCGCGGGATGCGCGGCGGGCCCCGGGGGTGATCTCCCCCGGAGCCCGTCGCGGTGGGGGCGCTCCCGCCCCGCCGGTCACGCCAGGCCGGGGCCCCGGACGGGGATGTGGGTGAACGTGGGGGCCGGGGCCGGGTTCTGGAAGAAGTCGTTGCCCTTGTCGTCCACGACGATGAACGCCGGGAAGTCCTCGACCTCGATCTTCCAGACCGCCTCCATGCCGAGCTCCTCGTACTCCAGGACCTCGACCTTCTTGATGCAGTCCTGGGCCAGGCGCGCCGCAGGGCCGCCGATCGAGCCGAGGTAGAAGCCGCCGTGCGTGCCGCACGCGTCCGTCACCTGCTGCGAGCGGTTGCCCTTGGCCAGCATGACCTTCGAGCCGCCGGCCGCCTGGAACTGCTCGACGTACGAGTCCATCCGGCCGGCCGTGGTCGGGCCGAAGGAGCCCGAGGCGTAGCCCTCGGGGGTCTTCGCCGGGCCGGCGTAGTAGACCGGGTGGTCCTTCAGGTACTGCGGCATCTCCGCGCCCGAGTCCAGCAGCTCCTTGATCTTGGCGTGCGCGATGTCGCGCGCCACGACCAGCGGGCCGGTCAGGGAGAGGCGGGTCTTCACCGGGTGCTTGGTGAGCGTGGCGAGGATGTCCTCCATCGGCTGGTTCAGGTCGATCGACACCACGTCCGACGCGTCGGCCAGGTGCTCGTCCGTCGTCTCCGGCAGGAAACGGGCCGGGTCGCGCTCCAGCTGCTCCAGGAAGACGCCCTCCGCGGTGATCTTCGCGGTCGCCTGGCGGTCCGCCGAGCAGGACACGGCGATCGCGACCGGCAGCGAAGCGCCGTGGCGCGGGAGCCGCACCACGCGCACGTCGTGGCAGAAGTACTTGCCGCCGAACTGCGCGCCGATGCCGATCTTCTGGGTCAGCTCGAAGACCTGCTGTTCGAGCGCCTCGTCGCGGAAGCCGTGGCCCAGCGGGGAGCCCTCGCGCGGCAGCTCGTCGAGGTAGTGGGCCGAGGCGTACTTCGCCGTCTTGAGCGCGTGCTCCGCCGAGGTGCCGCCGACCACGATCGCCAGGTGGTACGGCGGGCAGGCCGCCGTACCGAGGGAGCGGATCTTCTCCTCCAGGAACTTCATCATGGAGGCCTCGTTGAGGACCGCCTTCGTCTCCTGGTAGAGGAAGGACTTGTTGGCCGAGCCCCCGCCCTTGGCCATGAAGAGGAACTTGTACGCGCCGCCGTCGGTGGCGTACAGCTCGATCTGCGCGGGCAGGTTCGAGCCGGTGTTCTTCTCCTCCCACATGGTGAGCGGGGCCATCTGCGAGTAGCGCAGGTTGAGGCGCGTGTACGCGTCGTAGATGCCGCGCGACAGGGCCGCCTCGTCGCCGCCCTCCGTCAGCACGTTCTGGCCGCGTTTGCCCATCACGATCGCCGTGCCCGTGTCCTGGCACATCGGCAGGACGCCGGCCGCCGCGATGTTCGCGTTCTTGAGGAGGTCGAGCGCGACGAACTTGTCGTTCGACGAGGCCTCGGGGTCGTCGATGATCCGGCGCAGCTGCGCGAGGTGCGCGGGGCGCAGGAAGTGCTGGATGTCGTGGATGGCCTCTTCGGCGAGCTTGCGCAGCGCCTCGGGCTCGACCTTGAGGAACGTACGGCCGTCGGCCTCGAAGGTCGAGACGCCCTCCGAGGTCACCAGCCGGTAGGGGGTGGTGTCCTCGCCCAGGGGCAGCAGGTCGGTGTACGCAAACTCTGGCATGACGGCAGTCATTCCTCACTCGGCAGACGGCGCTGACGACCAATTGGCAGCGCGGCTATCCAGCGTAGGACCTCCGTCCCGGGCTGTGTCTGTGAGGTAAGGCTCACTGTCAACTATCGCGATCTATCGCGAATCGCTATGCTGGTTGACGTGGACCTGGAAAAGAAGCCTGCCGCGCCCGCCGACCTGCGGGCCTCCGACGCCGATCGCGACCGGATCGCACACATCCTGGCCGACGCCCTCGCCGAGGGCCGGCTGACCGCCGACGAGCACTCCGAGCGGCTGGATTCGCTGTACGCCCTGAAGACCGTCGGGGAGCTGGAGGTGCTCGTACGGGACCTCCCGGCGCCCGGCGGCCCGGCCGCCGCGGCGCCCGCGTACGGACAGCGTCCGGCCCCGGCTCCGGCTCCGGCCGCCGGCCAGGCCGCGGTCGCGGAGACCGTGGTCGCCGTGTGCAGCAGCTCCACCCGCAAGGGCCGCTGGCGGCCCGGCGCGCACACCCGCGTGGTCTGCGTCCTCGGCGACGTCACCATCGACCTCACCGAGGCCGTCTTCGAGCAGCAGCTCACCGAGATCGACGTGACGAGCGTGCTGGGCAACGTCGAGATCACGGTCCCGGAGAACGTGACGCTCCGCGGCTACGGCAGCGGGGTCCTCGGGAACTTCGAGGTGCACGGCGAGGGCCGCGCCGACACCACCGACCCGAACGCCCCGGTCGTGATCATCCGCGGCTTCTCGCTGCTGGGCAACATCGAGGCCCGGCCCAAGCTCGGCGCCCGCCTGGTCGACCTGACCCTCAAGCTGCGCAAGCGCCTGCAGGGGTAGCGGGCCGCGGGCTGCGCCGTCCGGGGCCCGCTCCGGGCCGGGGCGGCGTGCGCGGGCACGTGACGGGGTGCGCCGGCGTCGGGTTTCGGTCGAAGTTCGGCGGGGCGGCTCCCTTGCCCCACGCAGTGCATAGGGGCGCGCACAGCGGGTAGGGACAGGTGCATCGTCTCTCGCTTGCGTATACGTCGTCAGGAGTAGGCCGTGCCGCATCCGCCGCATCAGTCCCTGCAGGTAGCCGCCGTACCGAGCCTTCAGGCGCGTCCGGCGGCCGTACCGAAGCCACGGGTGCCGGCGAGGGAAGACGACGGCCCATGGCACGCGGAGGCGGTGTGCCGCCGGGACGAGGCGGGGCTGTTCTTCGCCCCCTCCAAGGAGCCGACGGCCGCCCGGCTCTCCCGCGAGGAGGCCGCGAAGCGGGTCTGCGCGCGCTGCCCGGTGATGGTGGCCTGCCGCGAGCACGCACTGCTCCAGCCCGAGCCGTACGGGGTGTGGGGCGGGCTCACCGCGGCCGAGCGCCGCGTGGTGCTGGCCCGCCGCAGGCGCCGGGCGGCGGAACTGCGCCAGGCGCCGGGAGCCGGGCCGATAGCCGCCGCGGGCTGAGACCCGCACGCGGGCAAGCGGGAGGGGCGCCACCGCCGCACGCGGTGGCGCCCCTCTCGCTGCCCGGGACCGCCTGGAGGCCCGCCCTGAAGGCCTGCCGGGTCCTACTGGGCGCGGTCGAAGTCGATCGCGCTGTACGCGCGCAGCTTCGACAGGCGGTGCGTCGAGTCGATCTGCCGGATCGTTCCCGACTTCGAGCGCATGACCAGCGAGGACGTGGTCGCGGTCTCCGAGCGGTAGTGGACGCCGCGCAGCAGCTCGCCGTCCGTGATGCCGGTGGCGACGAAGAACACGTTGTCGCCGGAGACCAGGTCGTTCGTGTGCAGGACGCGGTCCAGGTCGTGGCCCGCGTCGATCGCCTTCTGCCGCTCGGCCTCGTCCTTGGGCCACAGCTTGCCCTGGATCGTGCCGCCGAGGCACTTTATGGCGCACGCCGAGATGATGCCCTCGGGGGTGCCGCCGATGCCGAGCAGCAGGTCCACGCCGGTGCCCTCGCGCACCGCCATGACCGAGCCCGCGACGTCGCCGTCGGAGATGAACTTGATGCGCGCGCCGGTCTCGCGGATCTCCTTGACGATGCCCTCGTGGCGGGGGCGGTCCAGGATGATCACGGTGACGTCCTCGACGGCCATGTTCTTGGCCTTCGCGACGCGGCGGATGTTCACCGAGACGGGCGCGTTGATGTCGACGAAGTCGGCGGCCTCGGGGCCGGTGACCAGCTTCTCCATGTAGAAGACCGCGGACGGGTCGAACATGGTGCCGCGGTCGGCGGCGGCCAGGACGGCGATGGCGTTCGGCATGCCCTTGGCGTTCAGGGTGGTGCCGTCGATCGGGTCGACCGCGATGTCCACCTCGGCGCCGGTGCCGTCGCCGACCCGCTCGCCGTTGAACAGCATCGGGGCTTCGTCCTTCTCGCCCTCGCCGATGACGACGACGCCGTTCATCGAGACGGTGGAGATCAGGGTCCGCATCGCGTTGACCGCGGCGCCGTCGGCGCCGAGCTTGTCGCCGCGCCCGACCCACCGGCCCGCGGCCATGGCTGCGGCCTCGGTCACCCGGACGAGTTCCAGGGCGAGGTTGCGGTCGGGGGCCTCCGGAGAGACTTCGAGCTGGGGCGGCAGGTTGTGCTCGGTCATCGGAGCGCACCTTTCTGTACGGCGACGGCCGGGAAGTGAGGGTGCTGGAACTCTATCGGTACGTCGACAAATTGAGCAGACCGGGTCACGTATGAGCGCCATATCGGTCAGGCGTTTGGCGTGAGCGAACATCTTGCGGAACATCTCGCGGATCAGGACGGGCGCCGCGCCGACCCCGGCGGAGATCACTCCCGGTCATGGGGGACGATGGGGGCGTGGCAGGTATGAAGGGCAAGCAGACGGTCTGGGACATGGTCCGGTCGCTGGTGGTGATCGGGATCGTCGTCGCGGGGATCTACATCTTCGTCCCACATGACGACAAGGCCGATCCGACACACGTGGTCGACTACCGGGTGGAGACGATCACCGCGCGGCGCGCGGCGCCGTACCCGGTGGCGGCGCCGGTGGGGCTCCCCGAGCAGTGGCGCGCGACCTCGGTGACGTACGACCGCAAGGCCTCGAACGCCTGGCACCTGGGCTTCCTGGACCCGAAGGGGCAGTACGTCGCGATCGAGCAGTCCAGCGACGCCTCCGCCAAGCACCTGGCGGGCGTCACCCGGCAGGCGAAGGCCACCGGGCAGACGCAGCAGATCGGCGACCTGGTCTGGGAGCGTTGGGAGGGCGAGAAGTACGACGCCCTCGTCCGGCAGGAGCAGGGTTACGCCACGGTGGTGACCGGCACGGCCTCGTTCGAGGACCTGGGCGCGATGGCGGCGGCGCTGGAGTTCAAGCAGGGCGCGCAGCAATAGTCCCGACGACATGCGAGAAGGCCGCTCCCCGGGACCCCGGGGAGCGGCCTTCTGCGTACCTGGCCGGACTCAGACGGTGGTGATGACCTCGTCGAAGCCCAGGCGCGGGGAGCGGTCGAACCAGGCGTCCTCGCCCGGCTTGCCGATGTTGACGACCATGATCGGGGTGTGGTCGGCGTCCAGGAACTCCTTCTGGATGCCGGCGAGGTCGGCGCCGGTCATGGGGCCCGCGGCCAGGCCGGCGGCGCGGACGCCCACGATGAAGTACGCGGCCTGGAGGGCGCCGTTCACCAGCGCGGACTGCTCACGCACCGGGCGCTCGGAAAAGAACATGTCCTTGGCCGGCGGGAAGTGCGGCAGCAGGCGCGGCAGCTCCTCGTGGAACTCGTTGTCCGCGGAGAGGATCGCGACGAGCGGCGCGGCGGCGGTCTTGGCCCGGTTGCCCTCGGCCATGTGCTTCACCAGGCGCTCGCGGGCCTCGGGGGAGCGGACCAGGGTGATGCGCAGCGGGGTGCCGTTGAAGGCGGTGGGGCCGAACTTCACCAGGTCGTAGATCGCCTGGACCTGCTCCTCGGTCACCGGCTCGTCGGAGAACGAGTTGGCGGTGCGGGCCTCGCGGAACAGCAGGTCCTGAGCGGCGGAGTCGAGAACGAGAGACATCGGAAAGCCTTCTTCCATACAAGCGGGGGTGAAGCGATGTCCTGACTCTAAGCCCAAGGTAGTAGAATTTTCAACTAAATCTGC
This sequence comes from Streptomyces sp. NPDC051109, assembly GCF_044455885.1. Taxonomy (NCBI): domain Bacteria; kingdom Bacillati; phylum Actinomycetota; class Actinomycetes; order Kitasatosporales; family Streptomycetaceae; genus Streptomyces; species Streptomyces sp. NPDC051109. The sequence goes on along the minus strand of NZ_JBITFF010000003.1, from coordinate 191,900 downwards.
TGGGGGATGACTCACATCACGTTTGGCCCGCCGTCTCAGGCGTCCCGCTCGTCAGCCCCGCCGCCCTCGCGGGCGCCGTCAGCCCCGCCGGCCCCCGCCTCGCGGGCCGCCAGCGCCGAGTCGAGCCGGGCGCGGGCGCCCTCCAGCCAGTGCCGGCAGACCTGCGCGAGCTCTTCGCCGCGCTCCCAGAGCGCGAGGGAGTCCTCCAGCGAGGTGCCGCCGGCCTCCAGCTTGCGGACGACCTCGATGAGCTCGTCCCGGGCCTGCTCGTACCCCAACGAGGTATCGCTTTCCGTCATTCCCGTTCCGCCTTATGTGTGCAGTGCATCGAATACGTTCCGGTGTTCAGACCGGCCGGTTCACTCGGAGCCCGGCGCCGCCACCCGTACGGAGAACTCGCCCTCCGCCACCCTCGCCCGCAGCACCTCGTCCCCCGAGACCTCCTCCGGCGAGCGCACCACGTGCCCGTCCGCCCGCTGGAGTACGGCGTACCCGCGCTCCAGCGTCGCCGCCGGGGACAGCGCCACCACCCGGGCCAGGGTGTGCGCCAGCTCCGAATCGGCCCGGTCCAGCAGGTGCCCCAGCGTCCGCCGGGTGCGCCCCAGCAGGGCCTCCAGCTCGGCCTCGCGGGTCTCCACCATCCGCTGCGGATGGACGAAGACCGGCCGGCCCAGCGCGTGTGCGAGCCCCCGCTCCTCCCGGTCGAGCAGCCCGCGCACCGCCCGCAGCCCCCGACCCTGGAGCTGGCGCACCCGCTCCAGCTCCTCGCCCACGTCCGGGACCACCTTCTTCGCCGCGTCGGTGGGCGTGGAGGCCCGCAGGTCCGCCACGAGGTCCAGCAGCGGGGAGTCCGGCTCGTGCCCGATCGCCGAGACCACGGGCGTCCGGGCCGCCGCGACCGTCCGTACGACCTCCTCGTCGGAGAACGGCAGCAGGTCCTCCACGCTGCCGCCGCCGCGCGCCACGATGATCACGTCGACCTCGTCCAGGGCGTCGAGCTCCTTGACCGCCCGGATCACCTGGGGCACCGCGTTCACCCCCTGGACCGCCACGTTCCGTACCTCGAAGCGGACCGCGGGCCAGCGCCGCCGGGCGTTCTCCAGTACGTCGCGCTCGGCCGCCGAGGCCCGCCCGACGACCAGCCCGATCAGCTGCGGCAGGAACGGCAGCGGCTTCTTGCGGTCCAGCGCGAACAGGCCCTCGGAGGCGAGCGAGCGCTTGAGCTTCTCCAGCCGGGCGAGCAGCTCGCCGATGCCGACGGGCCGTATCTCGGTCGCCCGCAGCGACAGCTGCCCGCGCGGGGCGTACCACTCCGGCTTGGCCAGGACGACGACCCGCGCGCCCTCCGTCACCGCGTCCGCGACCTCGTCGAAGACCTGGCGGTAGCAGGTGACGCTGAGGGAGATGTCGTGCGAGGGGTCGCGCAGCGTCAGGAAGACCACCCCCGCCCCCGGCCGCCGCGAGAGCTGCGTGATCTGCCCCTCCACCCACACCTGGCCCAGCCGGTCGATCCAGCCCCCGATGAGCCGGGACACCTTGCCGACCGGCAGCGGCGCGTCAGCCGACGTATTCAGACCCATGTGCGCAGGCTATCCGGCTGCGCCGACAGCCACACTGACAGCCTCTCAGGGACCGCCGCCGGTGTCGGGATCCGGCCGGCCGCGGCGGGTTCTCTGAACGGCGAGGACCGCCAGGCCCGCCGCCAGCCAGACCGCGCCGACCAGCTGGGCCGTCCAGGCCGCCTCGACGATCACCGCGACGGTCACCGCCGCGCCCAGCACCGGCATCAGCAGGTGCTTCCACCAGATCGGGGCGCCCGCCCCGCGCTGCACCACGAACCAGCCGACGACCGAGGCGTGCAGCAGCGTGAACGCCACCAGTGCGCCCACGTCCACCACCGAGACCAGCTGGTCGAGCCCGTCGTCGCGGCGGGCCGCCCACACCGCCGCGATCAGCGTGATCGTCGCCGCCGCCAGCAGCGCGGGCCGCGGTGTCCCGTCCGAGGTGCGCGCCAGCGCCCCCGGAAGCCGCCGCTCGCGGGCCATCGCGAACACCAGCCGGCCCGCCGCCGCCTGGCCCGCCAGCGCCGCGAAGGCCGCCCCGATCGCCTTGCCGGCCGCGACCAGGTCGTGCAGCCAGGTCCCGACCGACGACTCCACCGCCGTGTAGAACGCCGGGCCCTGCTGCGCCGGATCGGCCGCGAGCCCCGCCGAGGACACCGGCATCAGCAGTGCCGCGAGGTAGCTCTGCACGACGAACAGCACCCCGGCCAGCGCCAGGCAGAACAGCACCGCGCGGGCCACCCGCGCCGAGCCGCCCGTCACCTCCTCCGCGAACGAGGCGATCGCGTCGAAGCCGAGGTACGACAGCACCGCCACCGACACTGCGCCCAGGACCGCCGCCGTGGAGAAGCCCAGCGAGCCGTCCCCCGCCAGCGGCGACAGCCAGCCGCGCTGCGCCCCGCCCCGGGCCAGCGCCGTCACCGCGGCCGCGACGAAGACCAGCAGCACCGCGATCTCCATCGCCAGCACGGCGAAGCCCACGCGCGCGGCCGCCCGAACGCCCCACAGGTTCAGCGCGGTGGTCACCAGTACCGCCAGCGCCGTCCACACCCACCGCGAGACCTCCGGGACCAGCGCGTTCATCGCGATCCCGGAGAAGAGGTAGGCGACCGCCGGGATCAGCAGGTAGTCGAGCATCGCCATCCAGCCGGCGATCAGCCCGGCGCCCTCGCCGAGCCCCTTGCGGGCGTACGTGAAGACCGAGCCGGCCTGCGGGGCCACCTGGACCATCTGCGCGTACGAGAAGGCCGTCAAGCCCATCGCGACCGTCGCGCAGAGGTAGACGAGCGCGACGGCGCCGTGCGATTTCGCGTCGAGCGTGCCGAAGACCCCGACCGGGGCCATGGGGGCGATGAACAGGAGCCCGTACACGACCAGGTCCCGGAATCCGAGGCTCCGGCGGAGGGCCGGCTTCGGCTCCGTACCGGGGTCCGTCACGGACGCCATCAGTCCTCCGAGGGGCGGTCGGTTCGTACGTTCGCCCCAGTCTGTGCCGAACGGGCGACGCCCGGCCTCCTGGAGACCCCCGTACGATGGACCGCATGACTGCTGCCGCCCCCGCTCCCGCTTCCCGACGCGTCCTGCTCGCCGCCCCGCGCGGCTACTGCGCGGGCGTGGACCGAGCCGTGATCGCCGTCGAGAAGGCCCTTGAGCAGTACGGCGCGCCGGTCTACGTGCGCCACGAGATCGTGCACAACAAGTACGTCGTCCAGACGCTGGAGAGGAAGGGCGCCATCTTCGTCGAGCGGACGGAGGAGGTGCCCGAGGGCTCCATCGTGATGTTCTCCGCGCACGGCGTGGCCCCGGTGGTGCACGAGGAGGCGGCGCGCGGCAAGCTCGCGACCATCGACGCGACCTGCCCGCTCGTCACCAAGGTGCACAAAGAGGCCATCCGGTACGCGAACGAGGACTTCGACATCCTCCTCATCGGCCACGAGGGCCACGAGGAGGTCATCGGCACCTCGGGCGAGGCCCCCGACCACATCACGATCGTGGACGGACCGGACGACGTGGACAAGGTCGTCGTGCGCGACGAGTCGAAGGTCGTCTGGCTGTCCCAGACCACCCTCTCGGTCGACGAGACCATGGAGACGGTCGACGCGCTGAAGACCAAGTTCCCGCTGCTGGTCTCGCCGCCGAGCGACGACATCTGCTACGCCACCTCGAACCGCCAGGCGGCGGTCAAGGTGATGGGCGCCGACTCCGACCTGGTCATCGTCGTCGGCTCCAAGAACTCCTCCAACTCGATCCGCCTGGTCGAGGTCGCCCTCGACGCCGGCGCGGGCGCCGCGTACCTCGTCGACTTCGCGAGCGAGATCGACGAGGCCTGGCTGGAGGGCGTCACCACGGTGGGCCTGACCTCGGGCGCCTCCGTGCCGGAGGTGCTGGTCGAGGAGGTCCTGGAGTGGCTGGCGGCGCGCGGCTACGCGGACGTCGAGATCGTCAAGACCGCCGAGGAGTCGATCGTCTTCTCGCTGCCGAAGGAACTGCGCCGCGACCTGCGCGCGGAAGCGGCTTCGCTGGTCGCCGAGAAGTAGGCCCCTTCGTTTCGTACGGTGATCCCATGCAGATCTTCGGTGTGGACATCGGTGGTTCAGGGATCAAGGGCGCTCCCGCGGACCTGGACCGTGGCGAGCTGGCGCAGGAGCGCCACAAGGTACTGACACCGCAGCCGGCCACCCCCGACGGGGTGGCCGGCTGTGTCGTCGAGGTGGTGCGCCACTTCGGCTGGGACGGCCCCGTGGGGGTGACGTTCCCGGGGGTGGTCACGGGCGGGGTCACCCGTACGGCGGCCAACATGGACAAGGGCTGGATCGGCGTCGACACGGCCGCCCTGCTGTCGCAGCGGCTCGGGGGCCAGTCGGTCACGGTGCTCAACGACGCCGACGCGGCCGGGATCGCGGAGATGACGTACGGCGCGGGCAAGGGCCGCGGCGGGACGGTGATCCTGCTGACGCTCGGCACGGGCATCGGCAGCGCGCTGTTCACGGACGGCCGCCTGGTGCCGAACACGGAGCTCGGCCACCTGGAGCTGAAGGGCCACGACGCGGAGAAGCGGGCGTCGGTCAAGGCCAAGGAGGACGGGGAGCTGACCTGGGAGCGCTGGGCGCACCGGGTGCAGCGCTACCTGGAGCACGTGGAGATGCTCTTCTCCCCGGACCTCTTCATCATCGGCGGCGGCGTCAGCCGCAAGCCGGAGAAGTTCCTGCCGCTGATCGAGGGCGTACGGGCCGAGATCGTCCCGGCGAAGCTCCAGAACAACGCGGGCATCGTGGGCGCGGCGATGGCGGCGAGGGGTACGGCGGCTTAGGGAGGCCGGCGGCTCGGGCGGCTCGGGTGGCTCGGGCGGCTTGGTTGGCTCGGGCGGCTGTCCGGCGGATCGGGCGGCTCAGGCGGTCCGGCGGGGGAGCCTGCGCCGGGAGATGAGCACCGCCTTGCGCACGACGACGATCAGCGCCGAGACGAGGGTCCCCCCGTACAGCCAGCCGGCGTGCAGCGACAGGGCGGACACGATGCCCATGAGCTCCGCGCCGAAGCCGCCGGAGCCGCCGGAGATGGGCCACACTCCGGTGGCGAAGGCGATCGGGGCGGAGATCGGCGCGGTGATCAGGTCGGCCGGGCGCACCCAGAGGGCGGTGGCGGCCGCGACGGGCAGGAAGAGCAGCCCGTACGCGAAGAGCGAGCCGTCGAAGAGCAGCCACGTGATCCCGGCGGCCAGGGCCATCGCGACGCAGGCGAACAGCCCGCCGCCCAGCCCGGTCAGCCGGGGCCGCGGCAGCCGCCGGGCGGGCGCGGGCCGGGGCCGGCCGCCGCCACCCTGGGCGGGTACGCCGCCGACCGGCCGCGCCGCCGGGGCCGGGCGGCGCGGCTGCTGTCGCTGCGGGTGATCCACCGAACGCGTTTTGTAGTGCTCCACCCCACCACGCTAGGCGGCCCGAGCGCGGTATCGGTGTGGGGACACGCGTACAACGACTGCCACTCATCGGAAAGTAAACTGTCCGGTGGCCCACCCCCGGGCCGCCGCCCCCTCCAGCTACGGGAAGTCGCCAACGTGTCGCTCACGATCGGAATCGTCGGCCTGCCGAATGTCGGCAAGTCGACCCTGTTCAACGCCCTGACCAAGAACGACGTGCTGGCGGCCAACTACCCGTTCGCCACCATCGAGCCGAACGTGGGCGTCGTCGGCGTCCCGGACCCGCGCCTGGCCGTGCTCGCCGGCATCTTCGGCTCGCAGCGCGTCCTGCCGGCGACGGTCGACTTCGTCGACATCGCGGGCATCGTGCGCGGCGCCTCGGAGGGCGAGGGCCTCGGCAACAAGTTCCTCGCCAACATCCGCGAGTCGGACGCGATCTGCCAGGTCATCCGCGCCTTCAAGGACGAGAACGTCGTGCACGTCGACGGCAAGGTCTCGCCGAAGGACGACATCGAGACGATCAACACCGAGCTGATCCTCGCGGACCTGCAGTCCATCGAGAAGGCGGTGCCGCGCCTGACGAAGGAGTCCCGCCTCCAGAAGGACAAGGTCGCCGTCCTGGCGGCGGTCGAGAAGGCCCAGAAGATCCTCGAAGCGGGCGACACCCTCTTCTCGCACGGCATCACCAAGGGCACGGAGCAGGGCGACCTCCTCCACGAGCTGCACCTGCTGACCACGAAGCCGTTCCTCTACGTCTTCAACGTGGACGAGGACGAGCTGGTGGACGACGCCTTCAAGGCGGAGCAGAGCGCCCTGGTCGCCCCGGCGGAAGCCATCTTCCTGAACGCGAAGCTGGAGCAGGACCTCTCGGAGCTGGACGACGAGGAGGCCCTGGAGCTCCTGCAGTCGGTCGGCCAGGACGAGCCGGGCCTGGCCACCCTCGGCCGCGTCGGCTTCGCCACGCTGGGCCTGCAGACCTACCTGACGGCCGGCCCGAAGGAAACCCGCGCCTGGACCATCAAGCAGGGCGCGACGGCCCCCGAGGCGGCCGGCGTGATCCACACCGACTTCCAGCGCGGCTTCATCAAGGCCGAGGTCATCTCCTTCGCGGACCTGGTCGAATGCGGCTCGGTCCCCGAAGCCCGCGCCAAGGGCAAGGCCCGCATGGAGGGCAAGGACTACGTCATGCAGGACGGCGACGTGGTGGAGTTCCGCTTCAACGTGTAATGGTCTCGGTACTGCGTGTTGCCTAGTTTTGTCAAACGTGCAGTTCAGAAGAGGTCGGACTCTGAGGAGTCCGACCCCTTCTGCATTCCCGTGCTGACTTGGTGCTGACCTCTTAGTTGCTTCGGGGCGGCGTGAGCTTGTCGAGGTTCAGGTTGACCTCGAAGGGCACGGGGCGTTGGAGGGTGCCTCGGAAGATCCCGGCGGGTGCATAGGTGCCTGTGGGTTCGTCGAGCTCGTAGACATGGACGACGGGTGCTCCGTCCTCGTCCTCGATGCGCCAGTAGTGCGGGATGCCGGCTTCTGCGTACTTGCGAAGTTTTACTGTGCGATCGCGATGGGCGGACTCTGGGGATACGGCCTCGATGACGAGCTTCACGTCCTCCGGGGCGTACCAGGTGCGGTCGGGATCATAGGGCAGGTCTGTCAGCAAGAGGTCCGGCTCGGGACGGTTGCGGGCATCGAGGCGGATCGTCATTTCCCGCTCGACCTCGAATCCGGCTGGTGCCTGCGCCATGAGCGTGGTGGTCAGGGCGGTGACGAGGCGGCCGTGCCAGGACCGCTGGGGCGACATCATGAAGACGAGGGCTCCATCGATCAACTCGGTGTGGCGCGGTGCTTGCGGGAGGTGGTCGAGGTCCTCCGCGAACCAGCCTTCCGCGCGCGGCGGGCGCATCCAGTCGGGCAGGGCGGTCATGGCTTCACGGTAGCGGTCTGCAGCTCAAGCTGGGGGGCGGACGACCTCAGCCGGATGATTTTCGGCAACTTTCCACGTTGCGCCAGCCACCTTCCTAGCATCCGGTCATGAGCGACTCATCGGTTCAGATCGCCACGGTGGTCATTTCCGTGGCGGCTCTCATCTTCTCCACGACGGCTGCGTTCTGGTCTCTCGTCTACAACCGGCGTCAGGCGAGGGCGGTTGCCGAGGCGAACGCCCTCACGGAGAGGGCCCAACGCGAGCAGGCGGAACCGTACGTCATCGTCGACATCAGGCCTCGCATCCCTGGTTCGTCATTGCTTGTGCTGGTGATCGAGAACATCGGCCAGACGCTGGCCCGCAACGTGCGCATCTCGGTGACTCCTCCGCTCCAGACCACTCTGGGTGCCGAGAAGGCCGAGATCCTCAACCGCGCTGTTGGTCGGCACATCGCGACCCTTCCCCCCAACCGCCGCATCCCCTTCGTCATGGATGTGGGCCATCAGCTCTTCTCCTCGGAACTACCCAAGGTGTACGAGTTTCAGGTTGACGCGGACGGCCCCTTCGGCCGTGTGGGCACGCTGACCTACACAGTGGATCTTGAGGCTCTGAGGGATAGCGCCCTTGAGACCGACTCGGTGGAGTGGAGTGCGCAGTCGTTCTCCACCGTTTGGCACTCTCATGAGATGCGTCTGCCCTGCTGTGGCAGGGGGACATGGGCTGTCGCGTTGGCCAGCGAGGACGCGCGGGTTGAGAGCCGGTCTCTCGTCGCCGAGTTCACCCCTGGGGGCGGGTGCGGGCCCGAGGCTGTGGTGAAAAGGCGACGACGGTGTTCGCCACCTCGTGCTCAGTCCGGAGCATCTGGTTGTCGTGGTGGAGCGAGGCGATGACCGTGGCGGCGGCGGTCAGCCGCCGGTTGAGTTCGGTGATCTCCCTTTTGGCCGCGGCGAGTTTCCGGCGGAGGTCGTCGATGTCGGCGTCCCGGCGGGCCTCGCCGGGGGTGAGGCTGCCGTGGGTGTCGATGTGGGCATCCCAGTCAGCCAGGACGGTCCTCGCGCGGAACATCGTCGCGGGGCTGACGCCCGCTTCCAGGGCGAGGTTGTTCTTCGTGAGTCGACCGTCGCTGTGCTGGGGCTTGCCCGCCAGGAGCCGGTCCATGGCCGCGCGGAGCTTGGCCTCGGTCTTGGCCGAGACGCTTGTGTCGGTCATCGTCCGGCCTTCCGCAGGACGGCCTGCGCTTCGGATCGCTGCTGTTCGAGGGCCGCGCGGTGTCCGGGAGCCAGGCGGCGGGATTCCAGGAGTCTGGTGAGGGACCGTTGTTCGCTGTCCCAGATCTCGACGTGCTGGGGTCCGATCATGCTGTTGCCGCAACGGTCCGGGCGACAGCGGTCGGGCAGAGGGCCCGTGTGGCCGGGTGGGATCACTGTGTTGTCCAGGCAGACGGCGCCGGCCGGGTTGGCGAACAGGCAGTTGTTCAGGGTTCCGAAGCGAATGGAGACGCGGGCCTGCTTCAGAAGGGCGTGTTCGACCGTCGCGTCACCGCCCTGGGCGGCGACTGTGTCGCGGATCTTGTCGAAGGTCCGGGTCAGCTGCTCGGCCCCGGGGCCGAAGCCGATCGGCTCGTTCTCCTTGTGGGCGTTGAACAGGTCCCGCAGACCACGGAACCGGGCGGCTTCAATGGCCGAGTCCAAGTGCTTGGCCCAGGACGCCGCCGGGGCGGCATAGCCCTGAGTAGAGCGGTTGGCCAAGGCTCGGGAGGCGACGTGCTTGAGCTGAATGCCCAGGGCGATCTCGGAGCCCGGGAACTGGTCGGTCAGCATGGCCATCGTCCGCCGGAACATGTGCGGGGCGACCCGCTCGGACGGGATCGGCTCCAGGCCGTTGACGTCGGTCCGGGCATTCACGTGCTCGATGAACGCCTTGATCCCTGCGTTCGCGGTGAACCGTTCCGCGTTGCGGACCTCGCCGGCGATGCCGGTGAACAGCCGCTCGGGATGGGATGCGATCTCCTCGGCCAGGGCGAGGGCCCGGGCGACCGGTTCGATGATCCACCAGTGCTTGCGGGGGAAGTCCTCCTCGCCCTTGATCTCCGTCGAGACCAGCGCTGGCGCCCCGAAGTGCTCGACCACCGACCCCTTGACGACCTCCTGGACTTCGGAGTCACGCATCATGCTCAACGCGGCGACGAAGATGTAGCAGGCGATCCGGAGGATCTCGATCTCGCGCATCATGCTGCGGGGTGCAAGCCCCCGAGTCCAGCCGGCAGTGGTGCCGTCCGAGCGTTTGACCTGCGCATACTCCGCAAGGAGGCTGGCATTCGCGCACTGACCCCGCTCGACGGCCTCGACCACGATCTCCCGCAGGCCGCGGGGTTTGGTGAAGATGTTGGCTTTCTTGTCGATGCCGATCAGAAACGACAGCAGGCCCCAGTGGACCTGGCCGGCGTCCGTAATCCGGGGAGGCAGGTACTCATCGTGCAGCGGGACCAGGTTGTCCGGGTCGGCAAGCCAGGCCCGCAGCCGGGCCTCCGCGCCCACTGATCCTTTGGCCTCCACCCGAAGCTGCCGCCAGCGCTCCTGGGCTCTGAGGATGTCCGGGGCGAAGGTGTCGATGTAGGTCCAGGCCGCCCGGACCAGCGGGAACCACACCTCCGGAGAGATGACCGGGGTGGCCAGCGTCCGGCTGTCGCTCGGCGACCTGCCCAAGGCCGCCCGCAAGGACATACCGGCCCAGGGATCCCGGGCCAGACCACCGCCGGTCAACATCGGTCCGCAGCGGTGGAGCTCGCGGATAGCCGTCATGTGATTGGTCACGGTGGAGACGGCCCGGCCGTCTTTCAGGTCGGCGATGCGGACGTGCAGCTGGTGCTCGGGCCAGGCCGCAAGCCCCTGTGGAAGTCCCCGTTCCTCAGCCCACGCGGCCAGCGCCCGCAGACAACCGATCCTTCGGATGACCGTCTTCGGGCTGGCCGGACGTCGTCGCGCCATGAGACCGACGGCCAGAACCGCGGTATGGCGCGGGTTGAACAGGATCATGGCCAGTTCGCGGGCCCGGAGATTCCAGACGTCGTTGAGGGCGTCGAACTTCAGCTTCCACTCCGCCGGATGCAGGTTCGCCGGTCGCCGCAAGACCCCGTTCAGGTTCCACTCGTCGCACTGCCCGAACAGCGGGCTGACCGCGCCTGGCAGCAGTGTGTGCGAGCCCAAGACCGGTTCCTCGGGTCCGAAGGCCGCAGGTGCGGGCAGCTTGGGGGCGGTGCGGTTCATGCGTCGAACTCCGCTCGGGCAGTGAGGGGAAGCTGCAAGGTCGCGGCGCCTTCGGCGATGTGCCGGCGGGCGGCGGCGGTCTCCGTCTCAGTCCGTTCCGCGAGGACCGCCGCGAGGTTGGCCGCGGTCTGGCCCCAGAGGGTGTGGAAGTGGACCGGACTCAGGCGGGTGCGCAACCGGTCCAGGTGATCCGCGAACAACAGGAGCTGAGGCAGGTGGGAGGGCAGGATCCAGGCATTGCGGCATTCCAGGCAGCGTAACGGCGCGACCGCGCAAAGATCGCCGGGACGGGAGAAGGGCGAGTCGAACGGGTCACGGCAGCTGGTGACGCCCATCTCCAGGGCCCCATTTCGCAGGTCCTCGACCTGCTCGGCACTCAGCCCCAGTCCAGCCAGGGCCGGTGTGTTCTCCTTCTCCAGCGCCGCCTCGGCCTCGGCGTCCAGGACGACCGGGCCGGCGGTGGCTTTGTCGAACCAGGACTGCTGGGCGGCTGTGATCACCTGCCCGGAGATCATCCGCAACGTGGTGCCCTGCGCGTAGTGGCCGCGGAACGTCTCCTGGTGGTGATCGTCGGCGATGTCCGTGATCCGGCCGCCGAAGGCGACGGCCTTCTCCACCTTCACCGACTTCCGCAGCCGCCGGATGTCGATCCGCCCCTCCAGGTCGAGCCCCATCTCCTTCACCCACCGCCTGAACAGCCGCAGGCGGCCCCGGCCGACGGTGAACTCGCAGGACGGCGGCAGCGTGCCTTGCAGGAACAGCGGCGCCGGACGCTCGCTGTAGAGGTCGCGCAACGGTGCGGTCACGTCCATCAGCTGCCGGACGATCGCCGAGACCTCCAGGCGGGGCCGGTCCGCGTACTCGCGAACATGCTCCACCGGGTTCAGTGCGTCGATGCGGGTGAAGGCCCGGCGGTGGATCCTGCGGGCCCGATTCTTGACCATGGTCAGCCGGACCGCAGTCTCGGTGAACTCCACCGCCTCTTCCGTCAGCCCGGCGACTTCCTCGGGGGAATGACCGGTCGCGGCGACCAGCAGCACCCGGAACGCGTGCAGGTCCCGCTCGTTGGGATAGAGCTGGTTGAGCAGGCCTCGGACCAGGAAGTATCCCCGCATCCCGCATCCCTGCCCCTCGGTCCGGACGGTGTCCGGGATCACCGCCGCCATCTCCGGCGCCAGCGGGAAGGGGACCCTCTTGGCCATCTCCCGAGGGGAGACGGCCTTGTGGGCCAGAGCCCGCAGCAGATCTGGCATCCGTGTCCAGCCGTGCTCGGCCGGATCTCCGCCGGCCTCGGCCATCTCCCACCCGTCCTTCAGCCGCTTGCGGAGCCGGGCGACGTCGTCCCAGGCCGCCTTGACCAGCGCGGCCTTGTCCTTCCGGGAGAACTCGTCCAGCTCCTGGGTGACGCCCCAGGCCAGGCTGTGGTCCTGGGCGGCGATCTGCGCCAGCCGCGGAGCGAGTGTCCGGTCAGGGTGCCGCTGGCGTCGGTTGATCAAAATCCGCATGTTCGCCGCGAGACACCCGGGCCGTGTCGATCCTTGCGGCCACTGGCCCGGCAGCGACTGTTCCCAGGCCAGCAACACCATGGACAGATCCGGATCCGTCATCGCCAGGGACGCCTCCGATGCCCGGTCGGCCAGCTGTTCGTCGACGAACGCGCAGAACAGCCGCAGCCCCTGGCGGTGGCTGCTGGCCGTGCCTGTCCTGCGGCTGGTCACCTCGATGTATTCGACCCACTCGTCCGCGAGTTCGGCCGCCAGAGTCCGGCAGGCGAACTGCGACGGGTCCAGCCGCAGCACCCGCTTCTTGCCCGTGGAGTCCGGCGTGATGACCTGCCGGACTCCGATCCTGGCCGGCCCCAGGTCGGGGTCCTCGTGCCGGAAGTCCCGGCGGCGTTCACCGCGTCGCGGCATGACCAGCCTCCTCGACCCGCATGGCCCGAAGGGCGATGTCCGCGTAGGTGTCCGCGTCCCCAGCGGCCCACTGGGAGAACGCGGCATCGACATAGGACATCGGGTCCTCCAGGTAGCGCAGGTACTCGTAGGTGACGGCCGGGCTCGCGTGCCCTAGCCGGCGGCTGACGATCAGCAGCGGGTTGAAGGCGATGTGCTCGGCGAGCGTCGCCGTGCCCGCCCGGCCCGCCGTCCGCTTGTGCTCGGCCGCCCGCCGCATCAGGAAGTCCAGGAGCCGCAGGGCGAACGTGTGCCGCAGGTCGTGGAACCGCCAGCGCCTCTGCGGGAGTTGAGGCGCCCGCTCGTCGCCGCGGACTGCCGTCATCCGGTCCCATGCCTGGTAGCGGAGGCGGTCCCAGGACGACGAGGTGAGCATCAAGCTGCCCTGGCCGATGAACACCGCGAGCGGCTCCAGGCCGCCCCCGCCCTCGTGGACGGTGATCCGCCGCAGTTTCGGAGGCATCGCCGACCAGGTGAACGCGCGGTCCCGGCCCTGCCAGCGGCCCCGCAGCCGGCGGCGTGCGTAGTCGATCTCGGCGACGACGAATAGGTCCCGGTGGCGTCGCTCCAGCGTGCGGGCCATGGACTCGGCCATCTCCGGCCGCTCGATCAGCACGAACCGGTCTACCGAGGTCAACGCGTCCGGCGGAACGTAGGCGGTCCGGTGCTTCCCGTATTTCGCGCATGCCTGGAGATCGAACTCCGCCCCCTCGCCGGGCCGCCGCGTCCCCACCGCGAGTTCCGGCAGCAGCACCGTGGACCACTCTCGCGGCCGCATCCCCGACGTCAGGGCCAGGTCGGCCGCCGCCCGACTCCGATTCGGCGCCTGGCCGCGAAAGGCCCGGTCGACCGCGCCGTCGAGCCTCTGCCCGCCGAGCCCGACGTCCCGGAAGAACACGTACTGCCTCAGCGTCAGGTGCCGGATGTCCATGTCCCGGCTCATCCCGGTGGAGAGCGGGTTCGCCGAGCCGACCGCCCGCAGCGGCGACGCCCGTCGCAGGCCCTGCCCGACCATCCAGTCCAGCAGCGTGTTGATCACTGACGCCTCGCGGTCCCAGACGGTCCCGCTGACCGGCACGTCCTGCAACTCGATCCGTGACCGCCGGTAGGCCACCAGATCGGACTCCGTCGCCGTGCCCAGGTCTCGACCCCGCTCCGCCAGGAACTCCATCAGCCGCAGCACGATGTAGGCGTAGTGCCGCAGTGTGTCCTCCGGGTCACGCCCCAGGTAGGCCAGGTGGCGAAACCAGGATGAGGCCGGCTCAACCGGCCTCATCTGATCGTCCACGAACACCGGCAGACGCTCCGGAAGCGCACGGAAGTCCAGCCTCCGTAAGGCATCCTCGCCCACCTCCGAAAGCAGGCCGGCCGACTCCCGCAAGTAGTCACGGCGAACGAAGAACAGATCCAACTACCCCCCTCCCGGTTGCAGAACGCGCGACACGACAGAGGTAACGAGGACGGGGACCTTACGGCGTCAACCTTCTCCAGCTCACTGCCAGCATTAGCGGCCGTGTGCGGGCGCAGTCCGGACATACGAAGAGGACGCCGATTCACCCGCGGAATGAACCTTGACAGAAGGTCCGAAATTTATCGGAACCGACAATCACTGTCAGAGGTTACCGATACTTCACGCCACTGAGTCCAAGCACCGCAAGGGTTACTGGAAAGTCGCCCAGCCTAGGCGACATTCTCCCGTGTAGGTCCTCACATGAGAGGGGCTTACGCATCTGGGACGTGCGTGCTTCCCTTGCTCCACAACAAAAAATCGGGGGCGCTGGCGATCTCTCTCGGCAAAGGTCGGTCGCCACCGCCCCCACGGACCTACTGGAGTTCCGATGGAAATTGATTCTAGCGCCGCCCGGGAGCGAACTAGCAAGGGAAAACACGAAGAGTCACCGGGCGGTAACCCCTGGATCGGCATGGCGATCGTGTCGATCCTCGTGTGCGGTTTCACCCTGAGCGCACTGGACCAGCAGCTCTACCTCGTGATCCTGATCGCTGCGGGGCTCGGAGAGCTCGCTCGGACCCTGTCCGACATCATGGGAGGCTGGAACAAGGTCACTGTAACTACCCTCCTCTGCTTCGAGGCCGCCGGGCTCATGCTCGTCCGCTTCTATCACGTTGAAGGCGCACTGGTCGAGCTGACGCTGCTTGTCGCCGTATGGGTCATCGGCAGGCTTGGCGGAAACGTCCCTCACCCCGCAGGCGATCCACCGGAAACAGCGGCCTCGAAGCCCTTTGTGCCACGGCAGGTCACTGTCACGGAGAATTCGCATGAAGTGGCGGTCGCGGACCCCGTGCCCCCGGGATCCTTGGTGGGACGAAAGGTCGCCATCTCCGCCGGCCTATTCGTCGCTTTCCTCATTGCCAGGAAGAAGCTGTACCAGAGGATCAAGGGGACACCGAACAGGAATTCTTGAAAGGACATCACAAGCGCAGGAAGCTGTACGCCCCCTCTCCGAGGAGGGGGCGTACAGCTGTTGACGCACTGCCACCTCCGGTGCTCCGCTCTCACTCTCCCGTATGAGAGTCGCCCCAACTACCGGGAGAACATCAGGTCGCCAAACACCTTGGCGAGACTGTCAAGACACTGGGGCGGCAGGCGCGGTCGCTCGACGAGTTGAGTCAGCAGGTTCAGCGGGGTGTTGAACTGCAGGAGTCGGAGCGACCTTCGGAGGCTGACGTTCCAGACTCGGCGGAGCCTGCCCTCCCTGAGATCCCTCCGGCGCCGTTGAGTGACGATGGCGATCAGGCGTAACGTCATACTCCCGTGCTGATTCCGTGCTGACTTGGAGCCCTCAGGACCACGTTTCCGCAGGTGGGAGCCCTGCACTGTGTGTTCCGCTTCAACGTGTGAGCGGATGACATAACACCACGTCGCTGACGTGGTGAACATGCAGGTCAGAAGGGGTTGGGCTCTGTCGAGTCCGACCCCTTCGTCATCGCCGTGCTGGATGGGTGCTGGATATTCTGACGGCGGGTCAGTGGTGGTCAGGTCTCGTAAACGGTGGACCGGTGTCCCACGTGAACGACCCAGACCACCAGCTCTCCGTTGTCGATCGTGTAGACGACGCGATAGTCGCCGACGCGCAAACGGCGTCGTTCGGGCTGGGACACGAGTGCGGTGGTGTTGAAGCCGAGGGGGTCGGTCTCCAGCTCGGTCAGCTTGGCCAGGATGCGCAGTGCCATGTCGCGAGGGATCTTCCGAAGCTCGGCCTGCGCCTCGGGGCGGAAGACGGTCCGGTACTCACTCACCGCGCGCCAGCGTCTCCCTCATGATGTCCTCGATCGGGATGCCGGGCGCGGGGTTGGCCATGCGCTCGTCGATGATCCGGTTGATCTCGCGCTCTTCCCATTCCTGGTACCTGCGCAGTACCTCGATGGAGACCACGGCGGCGACTTCCTTGCCCCGGCGCGTGATCACCGTGGGTACGTCGTCGCGGTCCGCGCGCTCCACGACCTCAGCCAGATGTGCGCGCACGTCGCGGATGGACTCTATGGGCAGGGGCTGTGTCATGCGCCCAAGCGTACCGAGTGTCCCATGTGTACACAACGGGCTGGAATCCGCGGCAAGTCCATCGCTCGTGCTGGATGCAGGCGCACCGTGCTGGATCGGTGCTGAGTGAGAGCGGCCAGAACCGCGTTTCCGCAGGTCGCAGCCCTGTGCTCAGCGTTCCTCTTCCACGCCTGATCGTTTGAGTCGCTCGATGTGGGAGGTCATGACGCCGGGTGGTCGCGGCGCCAGAAGGTGGGGAGCCACCAGCAGAGAACCGAGCGGTCATCGGGCCACGGGACGCGGTCCTCGGCCTCCCAGTCCTCGAAGGAGTCGCGCGTCAGGTCGATGGGCCGCCAGGCGGGGTCGAGCGGCTCGCCCTCTGCCGGAGGGCGGACGTACTGCCGGCCGTGCTGGTCGCAGGCACCGAAGTCCTGGTAGTTGCGCTGGGCCTCGATCAGGGAGACCTTGTTCGCTCCGCCGTCCATGGTCGGCCAGCGGAACTGGACCCCGTCGTCCTCCCAGGAGCAGACGGGGCAGATCTCGAAGGAGCCGGGCATGGCGTCGAGCACGCGGTGCCCGCAGCAGGGGCAGGGGTAGCGGTCGCTCACCTGCGCAGTCTCGTTGCAGGTCTGGCCAGTGCGCCATGGATTTCTCTGCCTCGGCAGCCCCGACCAGTCCGCAGGATGCTCGTGAACAGCCATCGGGAGCCAACGCATGCCAACAGGGAAATGGCTGTTCAGAGCCCTGGATGGGGCTCCGCCGCAGGCCAGGATCGGGCATGGCGGTGGGCACGTCGTCGCGGTCCGCGCATGGGGGCGGACTCCGGCGGGTCCGCCCCTTCCGTGTGCCCGTGCCGATTCAGGCGTGGGGGACCGCCGTGGCGAGGAGCACCTCGAATTCCTCAAGGCTGCTGGTGGTCATGCCGGCCTTCGCCGCGGTTTCTCCGCGGACCGCCGCGACGGCGCCGCGGGAGGCCACGAGTGCGTCGCGGTCGGTGTAGAGCGCGCCCACCGCGGCTCTGCCCCGGTCGCGGTCGATGAGCAGGGAGATGCCGGACAGTCCGGCGACCTTCTGGAGCCCGGGCAGCGCGGTGTCGCGGAACGTGTCCACCAGCAGGTCGATGTCGGACGTCTGCACGTCCATGCGGACCAGTCGGAAGCCCGCGCCGGGCCCGAGGTCCTCTGTGCGCCGGGCGACCGCCGCCTCCCAGTTGTCGACGGTCATCGTCCGCGCGAAGGGTGCCATCATCTCGGCCCGCCGCTTGCCCAGGTTCTCGTAGCTGGCCTGCCGGGAGGCCTCGTCCTCCCACCACGAGCCCACCAGGAGCTTGCCGAGCTCGCGGTCGACGAACAGCCCCATTCCGCGGAAGCCCGGCTGCGCCGACAGCAGCTCGCGCCCCTCCGTCCGGAGTGCCTCGGCGACCCCGTCGAGCTCGGCCGGATCACCGGTTGCATAGATGCTGCGAACGTACATGGCGCCCTTTCCTGCCTTCCGGCGGGCCCGTGCGGGCTCGCGCTACCCACTCCATGCGATGGCCGGGGCGGACGGGCGGCAACGCGGCAGGGGCAATCAGGTGACGAGGCGCCGTCGCCGGGCGCCCGTGGCTTCCTTTCAGCTGCTTCGGGACGGCGTGACCGACCTTGTAGAGGTCCAGGTCCGGCCTCGAAGGGGACCGGGCGCCGGAAGACGTCGGCGGGCGCGTAGGCGCCGGTCGGTCCGTCGCGCTCGTGGACGTGGACCACGGGCGCCCCGTCCTCGTCCTCGGTTCGACCGAGTGGTCGCGGTGGGCGGACTCGGGGGAGACGGCCTCCACGACGGCCTCCACGTCCTCCGGGGCGTACCGGGTGCGGTCGGGGTCGTGGGGCAGGTCCGTCAGCGCCGCGTACACCGGGCTGATCGACGGCGCCCTCGTCTTCATGATGTCGCCCCGGCGGTCGTGGCACGGCCGTCTCGTCACCGCGCTGACCACCACGCTCATGGCGCAGGCGCCAGTCGGCTTCGAGGTCGAGCGGGAGGTGGCGATCCGCCTCGATGTCCCAACCGCCCCGAGCCGGACCTCCTGCTTCCGGGAGCCGGTCCAGGTCCTCCGCGGACCAGCCGTCGGCGCGCGGCGGGCGCATTCAGTCGGGCAGTGCGCTCATGGCTCCCGGTAGCGGCCCGCAGCTCACGCGGGAGGGCCGGCGATCCCGTCCGGAGGATCCTCGGCCCCCTGCCGCGCGGTCCGGGCACGGGGTGCGCGCGAACGGGTTCGGGCGGGAGGGGCGGGCGGAGAGCCTCGTTGACGGGTGGATCTTGGTGAGTAGCGTCACGGAGCGCACGCGGTCTCGACGGCAGACCTGGGGGAGGCGTTGGCGCTCGGGAGGCTCAGGCCGTGACCAGATGGCGTTTTCGCACGCGGTTGTGGACCGCGGTGACCACCACCGGCCTGTCGCTGGCCCTCGCCGTGGCCCCCGGACCGGCCACCGCCGCCCCGCCGGGTGCCGAGGATCCCGCCGATCCGACCGTGCGGAGCGACCCCGCCACCGGGCACGCCCGCATGATCTTCAACTCCGGGGGGTACCTGACCCCGCCGTCCAAGCGGTCTCCCGAGCACGTCGCGCTCGCCTACGTATGCGACCACCGGGCGGAGTTCGGGCTCACCGCCCGCCAGGCCGAGCAGCTCGTCGTCGTCTCCTCGTACCCCACCCGGCACAACGGGGCGCGGCAGGTGACGATCGGTCAGAGCATCGACGGCATGCGCGTCCACGGCGGGCTCCTCACCGCCACCGTCGACAAACGCGGCCGCCTCGTGATCCTCGGCGGCACCGTCGTGACCGCCGAGCCGGCCGGCACCGTCGAGCTGACGGCGAAGCAGGCCCTCGATCGGGCGGCCGAGGCCCAGGGCGCGCGGCCCCAGCACACCCAGACCGGCACCGACAACCGCGACAAGGGCCGGCAGAAGTTCAAGAACGTCTACGCCAAGCGGCTCACGAAGCCCAACGACGTGACCGCCGAACTGGTCTGGTTCCCCACCGGCTCCGGCCACGAGCTGCGCCCCGCCTGGCTCACCGACATCGAGGTCTCGGGTACGTCCTGGTACGAGACGGTGGTCGACGCCGCCGACGGCCGGGTCCTGAGCCGCGAGAGCCGGTACCACCACGCCGGCCCGGAAGGCACCGTCTTCACGGCCCAGCACCCCGACATCAGCGGCGCCACCCGCACCGTCACGCCGTTCACCGGCCGCGACGGCTCCTGGGTCGCGGACCGGCTGACCCAGGGCAACAACGCCAACGCGTACCGGGACGAGGACGGCGACAACACGGTCCCGGACACCGGGAACGACGCCCTGCGCCCGCAGTCCCCGGCGAGCGGCGACCCGAACCACCAGCACTTCAACTACACGTTCGGCGACACCTGGCGCACCAACGCCAGCGCTACGCAGGCCAATCTGGACGCCGACGTCAACCCGGTCATCACGCAGCTCTTCTACTACACCAACGTCATGCACGACTACCTCTACGACCTCGGGTTCGACGAGGCGTCGCGCAACTTCCAGGTCGACAACTTCGGCCGCGGCGGCTCGGGCAACGACCCCGTACTGGCCGAGGCGCAGGACGGCTGGGACCTCGGCTGCCTCGACGACGCCACGCCGCCGAACGCGATCCGGTGCACCAACAACGCCAACTTCGGCACCCCCGGGGACGGCTCCAGCCCGCGCATGCAGATGTACATGTGGCAGCAGCCGGGGCGGCCGTTCCGCGACGGTTCGCTCGACGGCGACGTCATCGCGCACGAGTACGGCCACGGCGTGTCCAACCGCCTCGTCGGCGGCGGCCACCTCGGCGGCGGCTCCCAGACCGGCGCGCTGGGGGAGGGCTGGAGCGACGTGATCTCCTTCCTCAAGTGGGGTGACGCGACGGTCGGCGAGTACATCACCGGCAACACCGCGACCGGCATCCGCTCGCAGGCGTACGACACGTCCACCGAGAAGTGGGGGACCTTCAACCCCGCCCGCGGCGTGCACCGCAACGGCGAGATCTGGGCCGCGACGATGTACGACGTCCGCGAGGCGAAGGGCGTCGCGTTCACCCAGCAGCTCGTCATCGACGGCATGAAGAACACCGTCAGCAAGCCGAGCTACCTCGACGCGCGCGACGGCGTCCTGGCCGCCGACATGACCAACAACGCGGGTGCGAACCAGTGCCTCCTGTGGCGGGTCTTCGCGGGGCGCGGCATGGGCGCGAACGCCGCCTCCAGCGCGGACCAGAACACCGTGACCGCCGACGAGACCGTCCCGGCCGGCTGCCTGCCGACCGCGAACGCGGGCGGCCCGTACACGACGAACGAGGGCACGGACGTCACCCTCAGCGCGGCCGGCTCCGCCAGAGGGACCGCGCCGTCGGCCGGGAACCCGGCCGCGTACGCCTGGGACCTCGACGACGACGGGCAGTACGACGACGCCACCGGGCTCACCGCCGCCTTCGGCGCGGTCGGCGCGGCCGGCGTCCGCACCGTCGGACTGCGGGTGACCGACGCCGCCGGCAACACGGACACCGGCTCGACGACGGTCACCGTCGCCGACGCCGCGGAGCACACGCACGGGGACGACGGGACCTTCCCGGTCGTGCGTGACCGTGGCTGACCGGCGCCTGGTGTGCCTCGCCGCCCTCGCCCTCTTCACGGGGTGCGGGGGCGGCGAGGTGCGTCCGCCGGCGAAAGGGGTGCACGAGCCGCACGGTACGGGCGACGGGGGCGCCACCGGCGGTACGGGTGCCACGGCGGCCGGCGCGGCGACCCCGGCGCAGGGCCGCGTACTCACCGGGGCCGACGACGGCTTCGCGGGGCGGCTCGCCGTCGGGCAGACGGCGCGCCTGCGCCTGCCCCTCCCGGAAGGCGGCCCGGAACCCGCCGCCCGGGGCGATGCGGTGCTGCTGATCCGCATCAGCGACGTGACGGGCTCGGGCCACCGCGAGTGGGAGCTGCGCGCGGTCCACCCGGGCACCACCCGCATCACCGTCCCCCGCCCCGCCGCCTCCCCGGCCACCCTGACCCTCACCGTGACGTGACCGGCGGGCCGCAATGATCCGGAGGACACGCCTCAGGCGAAGTGGGCCGAGGCCAGGACCGAGCCTTCGGGGGTGAGGAGGCGGGCACCGGCGAGGGTGGTGGCGTTCACGTCGGTCGTCGCGACCCAGTAGCCGTAGCCGTCCCGGAGCGAGAACGTGCCGAGGCGGGTCATCGTGCCGTCCGTGTGGTCGAGGACGCAGCTGATCTCGGGCATCGGCTTCTCCAGGTCCACCGACATGTACACCCAGCCCTGCGCGCCCGGGTGGGCGAAGACCCGGCCCACCTCCCGGCCGCCGGTGACCAGCGGGGCCTGGAGCAGCTGGACGCCCGCGCGGGCCGTCGGGGAAGCGGGCGGAGCCGAGGCCTGCTGGATCGCCGTGCCCGCGGCCCAGCCGCCGAACCCGCACGCCACCGCCAGGGCGGCCGCCACGGCCGCGACCCGGGGCCGCAGCAGCCACCGCCGGCCCCGAGCCGGGGCGGGCGCCGGGGGCGGCGGCTGGAGGCGGGCCGCGACCCGGCTCTCGAAGCCGACCGGGGGCTCCGTCCCCGGCAGCAGGCCCAGCAGGTCGTCGGCGACCGGCGCCAGCTGCTCGATGTGCTCCCGGCAGCCGGGGCACTGGTCCAGGTGGGTGACGGCACGGGCGCGCTCGCGGGCCGGGAGGATGCCCAGCGCCAGCTCGGCGTCGAGGTCCCTCAGCTGTTCGCAGGTCATCTCGCTCATCGCCGGCTCTCCTCGGCCCCCAGGGTCCTGCGGAGCTTGTGCATCGCCGTCCGGATCCGCGTCTTGGCCGTCCCCAGCGGGACCTGCTCCATGTCGGCGATCTGCTGCGCGGTCAAGCCGTAGATGCCCGCCATCACCAGGGCGCGGGCCTGCTCCCGGGGCAGGGCCGCCACGGCCGCCCGTACCCCGGCCGAGGTCTCGGCGGCGACGGCATGCTGTTCGGGGGATTCCGTCACGATGTCGAGGAGGGCGTCCAGGTCCTCCGGGGCGACCGGATTGGCCCGGCGGGCACGGACCGCGTCGATCGCCAGATGGTGCGCGATCGCCGTCAGCCAGGTCCGTACCGACCCGCGGCGCGAGTCGTAGACCTGCGCGTGCCGCCACGCCCGCTCGAACGTCTGCTGGGCGATGTCCTCGGCGAGCTGGGCGTCGCCGACCACGGCGATGGCCACGCCGAAGACCGTGCGCTGGAAGCGGCGCACGAACGCGACGGCGATCTCGGGATCACCCGTCGCAAGGCCCGACAGCAGCGCTTCGTCCGGCGCACGCCCGAGCGGGAGGCCCATTCTCTGCACGTCACTGGATACGTTCGGCCTCCCCGAATGGATTGATTCGGGTCCGTGCGGAAACACCCCTCCATTCTCCTCCCGTCCCCGTTCCCGCTCCTGTCCGCGCTCCCCCGTCCGCCTCGGGCAGGTCACGGGGGACCCCGCCGACGGCGGTAGGTTGCCTGCAGTCGGCCGTGCAGCGGGCCGTCACCCGGCGCGGTCGGGAGCAGTCGGGGGGTGAGGGGCATGCGGCGCAGGGCGGCGGCCGAGGCGATCGGCGCGGGCGAACGGCTGTACGCGGCCGCCGGCGCGCTGCTGGCCGACCACCGGCGGGCCGTCGAGGCCGTACGGGAGGCCTGGGCCCCGATCCACGCCGACCTGGCCCGCTCCGAGCTGCGGCGGATCCCCGCCGACCGGTTGGCCCACGTCACCGAGGGGCGGCTGCGGCCGGGCGCCGTGGCCGCCATCGAGGCGGCCGGGTTCGACACCGTGCAGCGGGTGCTGGACGCCGGGCGCCACCGGCTCCGGCAGATCCCCGGGGTCGGGCAGCAGACCGCCGACCAGGCGCTCGCAGCCGCGCGGCAGCTCGCCGAAGCCGTCGGGGAGACCGTCGCCGTCCACCTCGACGTGGACCGTCCCGAGCCCCGGACCACCGCCCTGGTCGCCGCCCTGCACCCGCTCGTCGAGGCCGGGCCCGGCGCCCGCCGGGCCGTCGAGGCGGCCACGGCCCTCGACGCCGCGCTCGGACCGCTGCTCGCCGACGCCGCACCCGCCGCCGGCCGGCTGCGCGGGTGGTTCGCGGGCCGGGAGCGGCGCGAGCGGGCCCTCGCCGCCCTCGCGGAGATCGGCCGGCGGACCGGCCGGGCCGCCGCGGACGGAGTGCCCGTCCTGCTCGGGCAGGCCTCGGTCGACCTGCTGCGCGGCCCCGCCGACGAGGCGGCCGCCTGGGTCGACTTCGAGCTGCGCTCCGCCGAGTACTACGGCCTGCTCGCGGAGGTCACCGACCGGCCCGGCGGCGGCGCCGACCCGGCCGCCGCCCAGGGGTTCCTGCCCGAGGCCCTGGTCGAGCGCGTGCGCGCCCAGGCCCTCGACGGCACGCACCGGCGGGTCTCGCTGCGCGGGTACCAGTCCTTCGGCGCCCGCTTCGCCCTCGCCCAGCGGCGGGTGATCCTCGGCGACGAGATGGGGCTGGGCAAGACGATCCAGGCACTCGCCGCCCTCGCACACCTCGCGGCGCAGGGACACCGGCACTTCCTGGTGGTCTGCCCGGCCGGCGTCCTGATCAACTGGACCCGCGAGATCGAGGCGCGCAGCACGCTGCGCGCGGTCGCCCTGCACGGGCCCGACCGGCACGACGCCTACGCGGACTGGCGGGGGGAGGGCGGGGTGGCCGTGACGACCTTCCAGGCGCTGACCGGATTCCCCGAACCGGCGACGGCGGCCGACGGGCTGGGGATGCTCGTCGTGGACGAGGCGCACCAGGTCAAGAACCCGCAGGCGCAGCGCTCGCTCGCGGTCGCCGCCTGGGCCGCGCGGTGTACGTACGTCCTCTTCCTGACCGGCACCCCGATGGAGAACCGGGTTTCGGAGTTCCGAAGTCTCGTACGGATCCTGCGGCCCGAGGCGGCCTCCGGGATCGGCGACGTCGACACGGTGGCCGGGTCCAGGGCGTTCCGCAAGGCCGTGGCGCCCGCGTACCTGCGGCGCAACCAGCGCGACGTACTCGCCGAACTGCCCGGGGTCCAGTGGACCGACGAGTGGGAGGAGCTGAGCGCGGCCGACCGGGAGGCGTACGGGGCGGCGGTGCGGGCCGGCAACTTCATGGCGATGCGCAGGGCGGCGTACGCGGAGCCGGAGGAGTCGGCGAAGCTGCGGCGGCTGCGCGAGCTGGTGGCGGAGGCCGCGGCCAACGGGCTGAAGGTGGTGGTGTTCTCCGCCTTCCGCGAGGTGCTGGGGGCGGTCGAGGAGGCGCTCGGCCGGCCGCCGCACGCGGGCGGTGGCGGCGGTGGCCTCCTCTTCGGGCCGATCTCCGGGAGCGTGCCGCCCGCCCGCCGCCAGCGGCTCGTCGACGGGTTCGGGGCGGCGGCCGGGCACGCGGTGCTGCTCGCGCAGATCGAGGCGGGCGGCATCGGGCTCAACCTCCAGGCGGCGTCGGTGGTGATCCTGTGCGAGCCGCAGGTCAAGCCGACCACGGAGCAGCAGGCCGTGGCCCGCGCGCACCGGATGGGCCAGGTGCGCGCGGTACGGGTGCACCGGCTGCTCGCCACCGACGGGGTGGACCAGCGGATGCTGGAGGTGCTGGAGCGCAAGGCGCGGCTCTTCGACGCGTACGCCCGGCGCAGCGTGCTGGCGGAGTCGGCGCCCGAGGCGGTCGACGTCTCGGACGCCTCGCTGGCCCGCCGCATCGTCGAAGAGGAACAGGCCCGCCTGGGCGCCGCCCGCTGATCAAAGGCCGCGGACCGAGGCGATCGTGAAGGCCGTCGGCGTACCCGGGCCCATCGGGCCGCCCTTGTCGAACTGGGAGCGGACCACGAGCGTGCGGCCCGGGCCGTGGCTCAGCGTCGTCGGGATCTGCAGCGACGGGTCCGTGATCGTCCGGGTCAGCCGGGCCCGGGTGCCGTCGGGGCTGACGTGCCACCGGGTCAGGGTGTTCGTGGTGTTGTGGGCCACCCGCAGGGTGCCGTCGGGCGCCAGGTCCATGCCGTCGGCGTGCGTGAGGTCCCCGCCCTGGAGGGCGACGCGGGAGATCGAGCCGGTGCGCAGGTCGATGCGGTGGAGGTCGCCCGCGGTCATGTCCACGGCCAGCAGGAAGCGGCCCGCCGGATCCGAGACGATGCCGTTGAGGGTGAAGCTGCCCGCCGGGGACGGGGTGAGGTGCCCGTTCAGGTCGTACGCGGGGAGCAGCGCGCCCGAACCGGCCGCGAGCTGGGCCGGGGTGACCCGGTAGATCACCGAGCGCACGCTGTCGGTCAGGTAGGCGGTGCCGTCCGGGGTGATGGCCAGGTCGTTCACGAAGAGCCCGCCGGCCCCGGCGACCTCGAAGTGGGCCAGGCGGCGGCGGGAGGCGGTGTCGTAGACGGCGACGCCGGAGGTGGAGTCGGTCACCCACAGGCGGCCGCGGGCGTCGATGCGCAGGCCGTTCGCCGTGTGGCGGCCGTCGGCGCCGGCGGGCAGGAACACCTCGGCGGTGCGCTGCCCGGGGCGGGCCCGGTAGACGGTGCCGTCGGCGTACGAGCCCACGTAGACGGTGTGGTCGCGGGGGTCGGTGGCTATGCCCTCGGGGTAGACCTTCCCGCCGGGGAGGGTGAAGGCGGTGGAGACGCGGCTGTCGGAGACCGGTGCGGCCGAGGAGGCGGCCGGGGCGGCCTGCGACGCGTGCGCCGCCGGGATCGCGCCCAGCGTGAGAGCCGTGGTCAGGGTCAGGAGGGTCGGGGGCAGGAGCTTCTTCAGCACAGCAGGTGTCCTCTTCCGTCTAGGTGAACACGAAGATAAGTTAGAGCTCTAATGCATGCAAGGGCCTTAGGATGCAGCAATGACCTCCATGCCTCCTGAGGAGCGCATCGGCTCGCACGTCAAGCGCGCCGAACAGGCGCTCCTCGCGGCCAAGAACGCCGCGCTCAAGCCCGCCGCAGTGACGGTTCCGCAGTACGCCGCGCTGCTCTGGCTCTCCGAGAAGCCGGGGATCTCGGCCGCCGCGCTCGCCCGTCTGTGCGGGGTGACGCCGCCGACGATGAACACCGTGCTGAAGAACCTCCAGGAGCGCGCGCTCATCGAGCGGACCCCGCACGAATGGCACCGCAACGTGCTCGAAACCCGGCTGACGGAGGAGGGGCGGGCCGCGATGGAGCTCGCCGACGCCGGTGCCGTACGGGTGGAGCGGGCGCTCGCCGCCGCGTTCTCGGCGCAGGAGCGTGAGCAGCTGATCGGCCTGCTCGGGCGGTGCGCGGAGGTCCTCGACGCCCAGAGGTGAGTTCTCGTACATCAGAACCAAGGCGATACCCCGCTGTTCCGTCCCGACCGGGACGGCGACGACCGTTCGGAGCGAAGTCCGTGCACCAGCCCCCGCCCGCCAGGCGCTCACGCCGCGCGCTGTGGATATCCGCCGCCGTGGCCTTCGCGCTCCTGCTCGGCGGCGCCGGTTTCGCCGCCCGGAAGCTCGAATGGTTCTCCGGCAACGGCGCATCCGTGAGCTTCGGCAAGGCCCCGGCCCGGCCCGCCTCGGACGCCTCCGCCGCCCCCGGTGCGGGCGGGCCCTCCCCGGGCGCGCCGTCGCCCTCCGCCCCGCCCGGCGGCGACCCGGACGTGCTGCTGCCGACCGGCCCGAGGTCCGACTTCAGGCAGACCGCCAAGCTGGACGACGGCACGGTCATCGCGAAGGCCCGCCTCGCGGGCGCGAAGTCCGGCTTCGAGGGCGACGTCTGGGTCTGGACGCCCAAGGAGTACGACGAGGCGAAGTACGAGAAGAGCGCCTTCCCGGTGCTCATCTCCCTTCCCGGCGGCAACGGCTTCCCGACCAACTACTGGTCCGACCGCAGCCTCGGCCTCCAGAAGGCCATCAGCGAGGGTGTCCAGGCCGGCACCAGCCTGCCGTTCATCGTGATCATGCCGGTGCTCAACCCGGACAGTAAGTACTACTACGACGGAGCCGACATCCCCGGACAGCCCAAGATGGGCACCTGGATCGCCGAGGACGTCCCGGCCTTCACCAAGGCCAACTTCCGCACGTACAAGTCCCGCGACGGCTGGGCCTTCATGGGCTCCTCCTCCGGCGCCTTCGTCGGCATGAAGACCGTCCTCCAGTACCCGGACCGCTTCAAGGCCGTGATCGCCAGCGGCGGCGAGATCGTTCCCGACTCCCCGCTCTGGAAGGGCCACCAGGCGGAGATGGACGCGAACAACCCCGAGAAGCTCGCCAAGAAGCTGATCGACGGCAACGGCCCCGAGGTCTACATCAACTTCCAGATCGGCACCAAGGAGTCGGGGAGGGAGCGGATGACCAGGTTCCAGCAGTCGTTCGGCAAGGGCCCCGTCAAGACGACCATCCGCGACATCCAGAACGGCGAGCACAACGGCTGGCACTACGTCCTGGGCATGAAGGAGGGCTCCCTGGAGTGGATCAGCAAGGTGCTCAAGGCCCCGCAGCCCGCCACCGGCTGACCGCCCCCTCGGCCGGCCTGCCCGCCACCGGCTGACCAGCCCGTACGCACGGTGTGACGGGACCGGCGTGGGACGCACCACGTCCCGCCGGTCCCAGGCAACCCATCCGATCGTTGACACCTCTGTAAGGGGTGAAGGGGGACCGATCGGTCCGACCCGCGCTCTTCGGGAGCGCCGGAGAAGGAACGGGACAAATCCGTGCAGCATGACCAGCTTCAGGATGACGGCGACCTCATGACCGAGGAAGGCCCGCAGACCACGGGCCGCCGCCGTCCCAAGCGCCTGCGCAGGCTTCTGATCAGCGGTGCGCTGGCGCTCACACTCGCCGCCGGGGGCGGCGCCGCGGCGTACAAGTACAAGCTGTTCTCGGACATAGGGGATCCGGTCTCCTTCGGGAAGGTCCAGGAATCGGCCGCCGCCGCCGAGGAGATCCGGCCGGGGGTGAGCATGCCGACGGGACCGAAGGCCGAGTTCGTCCGGACGTACCGGCTCCCCGACGGCACGCAGATCGGCCGGACGACCCTGACCGGCGCGAAGTCCGGGTTCACCGGCGACGTGTGGGTCTGGGTCCCCAAGCAGTACGACGACCCGAAGTACGCCAAGAGCGCCTTCCCGGTCCTGATCTCCCTGCCCGGGGGGCGCGGCTACCCCACGAACTACTGGGGCACGGGCCCCGGCCTCGGCCTCCAGAAGGCCGTGAGCGACGGGGTGAAGGCGGGTACCAGCCTGCCCTTCATCCTGATCATGCCGGTGCACAACGCGGACACCAAGCACCACTTCGACGCCTCCGACATCCCCGGCGAGCCCAAGATGGGCACCTGGATGGCCGAGGACATCCCGGATTTCACGAGGGCCAATTTCCGGACCTTCACCTCCCGGGACGGCTGGGCCTTCATGGGCTCCTCCGCGGGCGGTTTCGGCGCGTTCAAGCACGTCCTGAAGTACCCCGACCGCTTCAAGGCGGCCATCGCGAGCGGGGTCGACATCGTCCCCGACTCCCCGCTGTGGAAGGGGAACACGCAGGCCATGGACGAGAACAACCCCGAGAAGCTCGCCGCGAAGCTGATCAAGGAGGGCGGCCCGGACGTCTACATCAACTTCCAGATCGGCACCAAGGAGTCCGGCCGCGAGAAGGCCGAGAAGTTCATGCAGGAGTACGGGAAGGGCCCCGTGCACACCACGCTCCAGGTGATCCAGGATGGTGAGCACAACGGGAAGTCGTACGTCCGCGGTATGAGGGAGGGCGCTCTGGAGTGGATCAGCAAGGTCATGCTGGCACCGACCCCCGACCCCGCCGTGCGATGAAGGCGGTCGTCCGGGGCGCCCTCGCGGCTGCCGCCGCCACCGTGGCGGCGGCCCTTGCCGTGGGCTTCGTCGAGGCGACGGACGAGGACCGGGGCGCCGTGCACGCCTTCCCCGGCGTGGGCGTGCTCATGGCCAACGGCGAGCACTGGTGCACGGCGAGCGTCGTCGACAGCCCGAAGGGCACCGTCGTCGCCACCGCCGCGCACTGCGTGGCCCCGGCGGGCGAGAACGGCGAGCCCGGAGCGGTCGCGCACGACGGCATGGCCATCGGCGCGCTCTCCTTCGCCCCCGCCTTCACCGGGGAGGGCGGCGGCCGCCGCCCCCTCGGGGTGTGGAAGGTGCGCGCGGTCCACGTGGACGAGCGATGGACCAAATGGGGGGAGGACACCGCCGACTTCGCCTTCCTCAGCATCGAGCCGGACGAGGACGGCCGTACGGTGCAGCAGGCGGTCGGCGGCGCCGGCGAAGCCCCCAAGCCCGACTGGACCTCCGGGTACGAGCGCGAGGTGACGGTCGTCGGCTACCCGGAGTCGGACCGCAACCCGCAGAACAAGCCCGTCTCCTGCACCACCCAGACCGGCCACGACCAGGAGGACCCCGCGATGCTCTACATCAGCTGCGCGGGCTTCTGGTCGGGCACCAGCGGAAGCCCCTGGATCGCCGACCGCGGCGGCCCGGGGAACCCGGGGCGGCTGATCGGGGTGCTGAGCGGCGGGCAGACGGACGTGGACTCCACGGCCGCGCTGTTCGACGAGAGGGCGAAGGCGCTGTACGAGCGGGCCGCGCGGGACTGAGGTCCGCGCCGGACCGCGTCGAGGGCGGCGCCGGTCACTGCCTGCGCTCGGTGCTGACGATCACGCACACCGCCACCACGACGATCGCCCCGCCGACGAGGATCGGAACGGTCAGCGCCTCGTCCAGGATCAGCGCCCCCAACGCGACCGCCACGACCGGATTGACGTACGCGTACGTGGCCACCAGCGACAGCGGCGCCGACTGCAGCAGCCACGCGTACGCCGTGAAGGCGACCACCGAGCCGAAGACCACGAGGTAGCCCAGCGCCAGCCAGGAGGCGGTGGAGTACGCGGCCCAGTCCAGCGTGCGGTGCTCACCGCGCACCAGGCCGACGGCGATCCCGCCGGCCCCGCCCGCGAGCATCTGGTACGCGCTGCCCGTGAACGGGTTGTCCGGCAGCGACAGCTTCGACGCGGAGAACGAGCCCAGCGACCACAGCAGGGACGCCACGACCACCAGCACCACCCCGGAGAGCCGCACGTCGCCGCCGATGCCCGGGCTGGTCAGCACCGCGAGCCCGGCGAAGCCCAGCAGCACGCCGCCGAGGGTGCGCAGCGGCGGCCGGTCGCCGGTGGCGGTCCGCAGCACCACCAGCCACATCGGCACGGCGGCGATCAGCAGCGCGGCCAGGCCGGACGGCACCGAGGTCTCCGCGAGGACGACGAGGCCGTTGCCGCCCAGCACCAGCAGCAGGCCCACCACGACCGCCGAGCCGGCCTGCGTACGGGTGGCCCGGAGCGCGCCCGGCCCGTACCGCCAGGCGACGAGGCCGAGCAGCAGCAGGCCCGCCGCGAGGAAGCGGGCTCCGGCGGAGAGGAAGGGCGGCATGGTTTGGACGACCACCCGGATGGCCAGGTACGTGGAACCCCAGACGACGTAGACGAGGGCGAGCGCGGTCCAGACGGCCGCGCCGACCCCGCGGGGCGCGGACTGCGGCGGCTCCCCGCTCCCGGCGGTCTCCGAGGTGCGCATGACGGGATCCTAGGTTCGTGGTGGGGTACCCGCTCCCCGGTACCGGCGTCTCAGCCCTTGAGCAGGGAGTTCAGCTCGCCGTACGGCAGGCCCGGGTCGAGCGCGCTGTACGTGCCCCCCGCGAGCAGCTCCTCGGCGGCGCGGCGGACCACGTCGTACGCGGCCGACGCGACCCCGGAGCCGAGGCTGACGCGGGCGACGCCGAGGGCGCCGAGCTCGGCGACGGCCGGGGCGCCCGGGCCGGCGAGGAGGTTGAGCGGGGCGTCGATGCCCTTGACCAGCTCGGTGACGGTGGCCGGGTCGGTGACGCCGGGGACGAAGATGCCGGAGGCGCCCGCGCGCAGGCACGCGGCGGCGCGGGCGAGTGTCTCGTCGAGGCGGTTCTCCTCCTCGCCGAGGCCGAAGAGGAAGGTGTCGATGCGGGCGTTGATGAACAGCGGCACCCCGGCGCCGTCGGCGGCGGCGCGAGCCGCGGCCACCCGCTCGGCGTGGTCGGCGGGGGCCCGCGTGCCGTCCTCGATGTTGATGCCGACGGCGCCGGCTTCGAGCACCCCGGTGACGGTCTCGGCGACCCCGGCCGGGTCGGCGCCGAAGCCGCCCTCGATGTCGGCGGTCACCGGGACGGAGACGGCCGCGGCCACCCGGGCGATGAGGTCGAGGGCGCGGTCCCGGCTCAGGGCGTCCCCGTCGGGCGTGCCGAGGGACCAGGCGACCCCGGCGCTGGTGGTGGCGACGGCGGGGGCGCCCGCGGCCTCGACGAGGCGGGCGCTGAGTACGTCCCAGGCGTTGGCCAGGGCCAGCGGCGCGGCGGGGGTGTGCAGGGCGGAGAAACGGCGGGCGAGGTCAACGGTGGTGGTCATCGGCCCAGTTCATCAGAGCGGACGAGGCTTCGGCTGGCGATTTTCCGACACGTACCCCGAGGGGCGCGGCGGCTACGCCAGGCCGGCCTTCAGGCCCGCTCCGCACAGGGGGAGCACCGCCGTGCGGCCCCGGAGGGGGTCGGCGGGGGCCAGGGGGCCCACCGCGGCCCAGCAGGCCGCCGCCGTCGGCTCCACGAAGAGCCCGCGCCGCGCCAGGTCCCGCTGGGCCGCGCGCAGGTCCGAGTCCGGGACCGTCAGGAAGGTGCCGCCCGACTCGCGGACCGCCGCCAGGATCCGGCGCGCCCGCGGCGGGGCCGGGATCGCGATCCCCTCGGCCAGGGTGGGTCGCTGCTCCACCGGGTCGGCGTCCTCCGCGCCCGCTGCGAAGGCCGCGGCCAGCGGGGACACCGCCTCGGCCTGGACCGCGATCAGTGCGGGCGGCTTCACCCCGCGCCGGGCCAGTTCCGCCACCGCCAGCGCGGCCCCCAGCAGCAGCGTGCCGTTGCCGACGGGGACGACGAGGGTTTCGGGGAGCCGGCCGCCGAGCTCCTCCCACACCTCGTACACGTACGTCTTCGTCCCGTGCAGGAAGTAGGGGTTGAAGACGTGGCTCGCGTAGAAGACGCCGGGGAGGTCGGCGGCCTCACGGGCGGCCACCGCCGCGGCCTCCCGGCCGCCCGGTACGACGCGGACCGCCGCCCCGTGCGCCCGGATCTGCCCCGTCTTCTTCTCCGAGGCGCCCTCGGGCACGAAAATTTCACAAGGGAGCCCGGCCCGCGCGCAGTACGCCGCCACGGCCGTCCCCGCGTTCCCGCTGCTGTCCGCGACCACCCGCTGCGGAGCCAGTCGCCGGGCCAGTTCCGCGAGCATCACCGCGCCCCGGTCCTTGAACGACAGGGTCGGCATCAGGAAGTCGAGTTTGGCGTGAATGCGCTCCGCGAGCGGGACCAGCGGGGTGTTCCCCTCCGACAGCGTCACGGAGAACGCCCCCGGCAGCGGGAGCACGGAGCCGAACCGCCAGAGCGAGTTGGGTCCGGCGGCCGGTTCGAGCGGACTGGCCGGATCCGGGGTGAAGTCGAGATCCCACGGTCCACCGCACAGCGGGCAGCACCAGGGGGCCGTCCGGGCGTCTGCGCGCGTGGCGTCTTCGGGGCAGACGTAGCCGGGGAGTGCGTGCGTCATGTGCGGAGCGCCTTTGCTCGTTCATGGCCGTTGTATGGCACGGATGTTAAGCGTTCGTCATCCTCTTGTGGGACGGCCGGAGGGTGCGCCAACCTTTCGGCAGCGGCAGCCGGGAGAACATGGGTATCATTGTCATGGTCATGCCTAAAGCCCGGTGTCCGCTCTTCATGCCACCGACGAGAAGGACCCCCCACATGTCCGCGATGCGTCACACCCGCCGGAAGATCGCCGGCCTCAGTGCGACCGCCGCCGCCCTCGCCCTGGGCGCGGCCGCCGCGTTACCCGCTTCCGCCGCCGACAACGGGCCCCGGGGCGTCATCGAGAACGCCGGCGCCCCGGGCGCGGTCGCCGAGAGCTACATCGTGACCCTGAAGGACTCGGCCGCCCGTTCCACCGCCGAAAGCGGCAAGGCCGTCGCCCGCCGCTACGGCGCGACGATCGGCCGTACGTACAGCGCCGCCCTCAACGGCTACTCCGTCAAGGTCTCCGAGGCGCAGGCCAAGAAGCTCGCGGCCGACCCGGCGGTCAAGTCCGTCGTGCAGAACCGGACCTTCACCGTCGACGACGCCCGGGGCACCCAGCCCGGCCCGCCGTCCTGGGGCCTGGACCGCATCGACCAGCACCCGCTCCCGCTCGACAACAGCTACACCTACCCGGACCAGGCCGGCGAGGGCGTCACGGCCTACATCATCGACACCGGCGTCCGCATCAGCCACACCGAGTTCGGCGGGCGCGCCTCCTACGGCTACGACGCCGTCGACAACGACAACACCGCCCAGGACGGGCACGGCCACGGCACGCACGTCGCCGGCACCGTCGCCGGCAACTCGTACGGCGTGGCCAAGAAGGCCAAGATCGTCGGCGTCCGCGTCCTCGACAACAACGGCTCCGGCACGACGGAGCAGGTCGTCGCCGGCATCGACTGGGTCACCCAGCACGCCGTCAAGCCGGCCGTGGCGAACATGTCGCTCGGCGGCGGCGCCGACCCCGCGCTCGACACCGCCGTCCGCAACTCCATAGCCGCCGGCATCACGTACGCCGTCGCCGCGGGCAACGAGTCCACGGACGCGAGCACCAAGTCCCCGGCGCGCGTCGCCGAGGCCATCACCGTGGGCGCCACCACCAGCACCGACGCCAAGGCGAGCTACTCCAACTACGGCTCCATCCTGGACGTCTTCGCCCCCGGCTCCTCCATCACCTCCTCATGGGGCACCGGCGACACCGCCACCAACACCATCTCGGGCACCTCGATGGCCACGCCGCACGTCGTGGGCGCGGCCGCGCTGTACCTCTCGCAGAACCCGGCGAGCACCCCGGCGCAGGTCTCCGCGGCCCTGGTGGCGGCTTCCACCCCGAACGTGGTGACCGGTCCCGGCTCCGGCTCCCCGAACCGCCTGCTGTACGTGGGCGGCGGCACCACCCCGCCGAACCCGGGCAAGCGCTTCGAGAACACCGCCGACTACGCGGTCAACGACAACGCGACCGTCGAGTCGCCGGTCACCGTCAGCGGGGTCGCGGGCAACGCCCCGGCGGCGCTCAGCGTCTCGGTCGACATCAAGCACACGTACATCGGGGACCTGAAGGTCGACCTGGTGGCCCCCGACGGCTCGGTCTACAACCTGCACAACCGCAGCGGCGGCAGCGCGGACAACATCGTCAAGACGTACACGGTCAACGCCTCCTCGGAGGCGGCCAACGGGGTGTGGAAGCTCCGCGTGAACGACAACGCCAACCTCGACACCGGCAAGATCGACTCCTGGGCGCTCCAGTTCTGACGCGCTCGTGAACCATTTCTGAGGCACTCCTCACGCAGGGAGAGCGCGGGGGCGACCGTTACGGCGGTCGCCCCCGCTGCGTACTATTTCGCGCATTCGTTCGTGCGCCCCCCGTGATGGAGCCCCTCGCCCCATGAGCACCCCGCCGCCGCCCCACTGGCCCCCTCCGCCCGCGCGGCAGGCGTACGGGGAGCCGGCACTCAACGGCTTCGCGCTCGCGTCGCTGCTGGCCGGTCTGTTGTGCCTGCCGCCGCTGGGCGCCGTCTTCGGGATCGTGGCGCTCGTCCAGATCGCCCGGAAGGGGGAGCGGGGCAAGGCGCTCGCGATCACGGGCCTGGCGGTGTCGCTGGCGATGACCGCGTCCCTGGTCCTCGTGGCGGACCGGGTGGGGGAGCGGCTCTTCGACCGGCTGGACACGCTGGAGCAGTACCAGGAGGCCGAGGGCGACTTGACCGCCATGGAGGACATGCGCGCGGGCGACTGCTTCAACGTCCCCGGCGGCGACCTGCTCGCCGAGCGCCCGTTCATCTACAAGATCGCCTGCGCCGAGCCGCACGAGGGGGAGGTCACCGCCTCGACCCGGCTCGCGGGCGGCGCGGCCTTCCCCGGCGACCACGAGCTGAGGCGGACCTCCGTGGACACCTGCTGGAAGGCGCAGGACGCGTACGCGATGGACTCGTGGGCGCTGCCCTCGTACGCGGAGATGTTCTACTTCGTGCCCTCGCGCGAGTCGTGGAGCGGCGGCGACCGGCGACTGCTCTGCGTCATCGGCACGGCGGAGCAGGAGCACCGCGGCAGCCTGCGCAGGGACGCCGCGATGCTGACGCCGGAGCAGGGGGCCTTCCTGCGCGTGATGAACGAGGTCGACCTGGCGCTGGGCGGTGAGCCGGAGGAGGAGATCGACGAGGCGCTGCCGCGGTACCTGGAGTGGGCCGGAGCGGTGGACCGGGCGCTGGGCGTGGAGGCGGGGCTGCTGGACGGGGTGCGGGAGCGGCCGGGGCTGGCGGGCCCGGCGGGTGCGCAGCTCAAGGAGGTCGAAGCGGCGCGCGCGGGGTGGCAGCGGGCGGCCCGGGCGACGAAGCCGGCGGAGTTCCAGGCCGCGTGGGACGAGGCCTCGGCCGCGCTGTCCGTGGACACGGAGAAGGCGCTGCGCGGGGCGTACGGGCTGGCGACGACGGTGCCGGAATGGCTGGCGGGGCAGTCGGACGGCTCGGACGGCGACCCGGAGGACTCGGACGGGGGCTCGTCGGGCGACTCGGAGGGGGCGTCCTCGTCCGCGGTCTGAGGCGCCGTCGAGCACAGCTGCCGTAACGCACGGTAACGGGTTTCAGTGACCTGGCTTCATCACTTCGGGTGAAACTCTGGCCTTTGCTTGCGATGTACAACCGTCGGTTGCCAGGGTGTAGCTGTCTGTCAAGCTGATGGGAGTGGCCAGTGACTTTCGGTGAGCAGCCGGCCTATCTGCGCGTCGCCGGGGATCTGCGACGGAAGATCGTCGATGGGTCCCTGCCCCCGCACGCCCGGCTCCCCTCGCAGGCCCGGATCCGCGAGGAGTACGGGGTCTCCGACACGGTCGCGCTGGAGGCGCGCAAGGTCCTCATGGCGGAGGGGCTGGTCGAGGGCCGTTCCGGGTCGGGTACGTACGTACGGGAGCAGCCCGTGCCGAGGCGGGTCGCCCGCTCGGGATACCGCACGGGAGGGGCGTCGACGCCGTTCCGGCAGGAGCAGGCCGAGGCGGGCGCGCGCGGCACGTGGGAGTCCAGCAGCGAACAGGCGGCCGCGCCGGCGGACATCGCCAAGCGGCTCGGCATCGAGCCGGGCGAGCGGGTGATGCGGACGCGGTACGTGTTCCGCGACGCGGGCGAGGCGATGATGCTCTCGACCTCCTGGGAGCCGCTCGCGGTCACCGGCCGGACCCCGGTGATGCTGCCGGAGGAGGGGCCGCTCGGCGGCTCGGGGGTGGTGGACCGGATGGCCGCCATCGACGTCGTCGTGGACAACGTGGTGGAGGAGGTCGGCGCACGGCCGGGCCTGGCCGAGGAGAACATGCTGCTGGGCGGGGTCCCGGGCCATGTGGTCCTGGTGATCGGCCGTACGTACTTCGCGTCCGGGCTGGCCGTCGAGACCGCGGACGTGGTCGTCCCGGCGGACCGCTACCGCCTCTCGTACCACCTGCCGGTGCGGTAGCCGGCGCACGGCGGACTCCGGCGCACCCCGGTGGCGCGGCCCCCGGGGGAGCGCCGTCCTTTGACGGGGCGTCATGGACCCGGCGGATTTCGGCGCGATGGTGATCGCCCCCGCCGCGCCGGTCCTCGCCTTCTGCGTTCGTGCGCCCTCTGCGCCGACGCCCGCCGCCGGTTCCGCGCCGGCCCCGCGGCCGGACTCGCCCTCGCCCCGTGCCGGTTGACCGTGTGATTCGCCGCGATGTGCGCCGGGTTCGGACCGGCGCGCACGGCCCGCTCGTACGCTTGGCCGGATGCGTACGCCTGTGAGGTACCTCTTCGTAAAAAACCGTATCCGCTCCGTAAAGGTCGGGCGTAAGCTCGGGCATATGCGCAATGCGGTTTCCCGGGCAGGTACATCGGCGGAGGGTGAAACGCGATGAACGACAGCGGTGCCCTGCTCCCATGGCTGGTCATACGTCAGGACGACAACGGCAACCGCTACCGGGTGGGCCGCTACCCCACCCGGTCCGAGGCCCAGAAGGTCGTCGACAGCCTCGAAGACAGGGGCCACAAGCAGCTGTACTGGGTGGAGCGGATCGGTCAGACCGCCACGACGAACTGAGCGTCCGCACGTTGGCATAGGCTCCGCCCCATGACGGTACGCGTGGTCGTGGGCGGAGCCCTTTGTCATGAGGGCCGCCTGCTGGCCGCCCGCCGCAGCGCACCCCCCGAGCTGGCCGGACGGTGGGAGCTGCCCGGCGGCAAGGCCGAGCCCGGCGAGTCCGTCCCCGAGGCGCTCGTACGCGAACTGCGCGAGGAGCTCGGCGTGGAGGCCGAGGCGCTGGAGCGGATCCCGGGCGAATGGCCGCTCAGGCCCGGTCTCGTCCTGCACGTGTGGACCGCGCGGCTGTTGTCCGGAGAGCCCGCGCCGCTGGAGGACCACGACGAGCTGCGCTGGCTCGGGCCGGAGGAGCTGGACTCCGTGGACTGGCTCGACCAGGACCGGCCTGCCGTCGCGGAGGCCGGCCGCCGGCTGCGCGACGGGCGGGCCGGGCGCGACGGGCGGGCCGGACATGGCGAGCGCGACGGGCGCGACGGGCGCGCCGAGCGCCGCGAACGGCACACCAGGTCGCACGGGGGCGCGTGACGCGCGTGCACTGGGCCGTCTGCGCCACAGTGCGCCGGTGCGTGAGGGATCGGGTGGTACGACGCCTCGAATATCGGGTATGTCGCTATTAGTCCCTATCGTGTACTGCCCCTCGTGGCTCTGTCCCTGCGGAATCGGACTGGGGCCGTAGCCGGCCCGGGAAGTGATCGGCGTGATCGACACAGACGGTGAATGCGCCGAGTGGGCCTTCCCCGCAGAGCCCGGCGCCGTCCGCACCGCCCGCCACGCCGTGCGCGGCACGCTCAGTTCCTGGGGCCTCGACTCCGTCGGCGATGTCACCGTCCTGCTGGTCAGCGAGTTGGTCACCAACTCACTGCGGTACGCCTCCGGCCCCATCGGGGTCCGGCTGGTGCGGCAGAATCCGGCCAGTGGAAGCTCCGCGGGGGGCCCCGCGCTGTTGGTGGAGGTGTCCGATCCGCTTCCGGATCCGCCCCGCGAACGGGTCGCGACGCCGGAGGACGAGGGGGGCAGGGGGCTTCATCTGGTCGCCGTCTCGGCGCAGCGCTGGGGAACCCGGCACGGGAAATCGGGTAAGACCGTGTGGTTCGAGTTGGCGCTTCCTGGTGAGTAACAAGGTGACGGATGGCCGACGATCACAGGGCATGGCTCGAAATAGTCGGGACCTTTTTGTGATCGTGAACGCCGTGCCGTGCGGGGCCGTGGTGCTGAATACTTCGGTCATGGCCGGTCCGGTTGCGGTGAGCTGGAGGGGACGGTCGCGTGAGCGAGATACCTGCGCAGGCACATCAGGCCCGTGTGCCCGGGGAGACATGGCACGACTCCCTGTGGCACAGCAGCCCGCCTGGCTCGATATATGACTACATAAAGGTCGCGTCCTTTTCCATCGGACCCGACGGGCTCGTCGACCAGTGGAGCCTGCGCGCCGAGGAACTGTTCGGGCTGACCGCCGCGCAGGCCGTGGGCCGGGACCCGGTGGACGCCTTCATGCCGCCGGAGCTGCGCGCCGACGGCCACCGCAGAATGGCCGAGATCCTCGACGGCAAGGAATGGACCGGCCTCGTCCCCTTCCGCATTCCCGGCGGGGGCGGGGCGCACGGCGTGGCCGAGATCTACGTGATGCCCACCCAGACCGAGACCGCCGAGCGGGCCGCGCTGTGCGTCGTCGTCGACGTACGCGCGCTGCGCCGCATCGAATCCGATCTTGCCGCTTCGCAGGCCATATTCGGCCAATCTCCTTTCGGTTTCCTGCTCTTCGGCACGGACCTCACCGTGCAGCGCGCCAACCGCCGCTTCGCGACCGTCTTCGGCGGCGCGGTCGAGGAACACCGCGGCCGCACCGTCCACGACTACCTCCCGCCCCAGGAGGCCGATCGGATGACCGAGGCCCTGCGGCGGGTCCTGGAGACCGGCGACTCCGTCACCGACCTCCGGATCACCGGCGCCGCCCCGGGCAGCCGGGACCACCGCCACTGGTCCATCAACCTCTACCGCGTCCACGGCGGCACCGGCCGCCCCGTCGGCGTCGCGGGCCTGGGCACCGACGTCACCCGCCGCCACCTCGCCGCCCGCGAGGCCGCCGGGGTCCGGCGCAACCTCGCCCTGCTCAACGAGGCCGGGCACCGCATCGGGAACTCCCTCGACCTGGAGACCACCGCCCGCGAACTGCTGGACGTGACCGTCCCGGGCTTCTGCGACCTCGCCGCCGTCGACCTCTACCAGGGGCTGCTGCTCGGCGACGACGACGGGCCCGCGCGGCCGCACGGGCCCGGCGTGCCCCCGCTGCCGCACGGTCGGGGTCCCGAACGGGCGCCCTCCCCGCCGCTGCGGAGGGTCGCCTTCGCCTCGGCCGTCTCGGACGGTCCGCTGTCGGATCAGGGGGCGCCCGTTTCCGTGGGGGAGGTCCACCGCTATCCGGCGGCCTCGCCGGGGGCGCTGGCCCTGCGGACCGCGCGGCCCCGGCTGATCGAGGGCGGCGGGGCGGACGACCTCGTCCAGTCGACGCTCGTCGTCCCGATGGTCGCCCACGACACCGTGGTCGGGCTCGCCCAGTTCTCCCGTACGAAGGGCAGCGAGCCCTTCGGGGAACGGGACCGGGCGGTGGCCGTGGAGCTCGCCGCCCGGGCCGCCGTCTGCATCGACAACGCCCGCCTGTACCGGCGCGAGCACGAGCGGGCACTGATACTCCAGCGCAGCCTGCTGCCGCCCGGCGACCCCGAGGCGGCCGGCCTCGACATCGCCTGCCGCTACCTTCCCGGCAACGCGGCCACCGAGGTCGGCGGGGACTGGTTCGACGTCATCGAACTGCCCGGGCACCGCACCGCGCTGGTCGTCGGCGACGTGATGGGCCGCGGGCTGCGGGCCGCCGTCGCGATGGGCGAACTGCGCACCGCCGTACGGACCCTGGCGCTGCTCGACCTGGAGCCGGCGGAGGTGCTGACCGCGCTGGACGAGATCGCCCGCGGGCTCGGCGCGCCCGGCGGCGCCCAGCAGGCCTCCCGGGCGGCGCTGCACTCCCGGGACGCGGACCGCTCGGAGGTGTACCTCGCGACCTGCGTGTACGCCGTCTACGACCCGGTGACCCGGCGCTGCACCATCGCCAACGCCGGCCACATGCCGCCGGTGCTGGTGGAACCGGCGGAACCGGGCGCCCCGCCGCGGCCCGCCCTGCTGCTGGAGGTGCCGCCCGGGATGCCGCTCGGGGTGGGCGGCGAACCGTTCGAGGAGGTGGAGGTCGACCTCCCCGAAGGGGCCCTGCTGGCCCTCTACACGGACGGGCTGGTCGAATCGCGCGACCACCCGCTGGAAGAAGGGCTGCGCGGCCTGCGGGACGCGCTCGCCGACCCGGTGCGGCCGCTGGAGGACGTCTGCGACCACGTGCTGAACACGCTGGACACGCGGCACGGCGAGGACGACATCGCGCTGCTGATGGCACGGGTGCAGGGGCTGCCGATGGACGCCGTCGGCGACTGGCAGCTGCCGCGCGAGGCCCGCTCGGTGGGCCGGGCGCGGGAGCTGGCGCGGGCGAAGCTGCCCGCGTGGGGGCTGGAGGGGCTGCTGGACACCACCGAACTGCTGGTCAGCGAGCTGGTGACGAACGCCCTCCGGTACGGCGAGGGCGAGATCCGGCTGCGGCTGCTGCTCGACCGGACCCTGGTCTGCGAGGTCTGGGACGGGAACCTGGTGCAGCCGCGCCGCCGCCGAGCCCGGGACACCGACGAGGGCGGGCGGGGCCTCCAGCTGGTCGGCATGCTGTCGGCGGGCTGGGGCACGCGGCGGACCCACCGGGGGAAGACGGTGTGGTTCGAGCTGCCGCTGCCCGGCGGCGGTTCGGAGCCCGTGACGGAGCTCTCCGCGGAGCAGCTGCTGAGCATGTACGGCTGACCGCGGGCGGGCCCGCTGCGCGGGGGGAAGGCCCCGCGCAGCGGGGGTCAGGCGGCCCGGGACTTCAACGCGGCCAGGCGGGCCTCGACCTCCGCGGACGTGTCGAGGTCGTCCAGGGCCTCGAACTGGGCGTCCAGGGAGGAGGCCGCCAGTTCCTGCCGCCCCAAGGCCCTGGCCTCCTCCCGGCGGACCTTGTCCTCGAAGCGGGCGATGTCGCTCGTCCATGACGTCGATGTTCTTCACCGCGTCCATCATCGTGTTCTGCGCCTGAGCGGTCTTGGCCCGGGCCACCAGCTCGTCGCGCTTGGCCGTCAGCTCCGTCAGCTTGTCCTTCATCGACGCCAGCCCGGACTTGAGCTCGTCCACGACCTCCGTCTGGGCGGCGATGGCGGGCTCCGCCGTCTTCGCCTCCTTCTCCGACCGGAGCTGGCGGCCCAGGGCGACCTTCGCGAGGCCGTCGAACTTGTCCGCGTCGGCGGTCGAACCCGCCGCCCGCAGCTCGTCCGCCTTCCGGCTCGCCGCGAGCGCCTTGCCGCCCCATTCCGCGGCCGCCTCCACGTCCTCGGTGTGGTCCGCCTCCAGCATCCGCAGATTGCCGATCGTGGTGGCGACCGCCTGCTCCGCCTCCGCGATGTTGTTCGTGTAGTCGCGGATCAGCTGGTCCAGCATCTTCTGCGGGTCCTCCGCCTGGTCCAGCAGCGCGTTGATGTTGGCCTTCGCGAGCTGGGTGACGCGGCCGAGGATGGTCTGCTTGCTCATCGGTGCCCTTTCACGGAGTGGGAAGATCGGGTCAGAAACGGCCGCCGCCGCCCATGCGGCCGCGGGTGCCCCCGCCGCCGAACGAGCCCGGGCCCGGCCCCCCGCCGCCGAAGCCGCCGCCGAAGCCGCCACCCCCGAACCCGCCGCCCCGGCCCCGGCCGCCGCCCAGGATCTCGCCCAGGATGATCCCGCCGAGGACCGCGCCGCCCATGCCCCCGCGCCGCTGCCGCTGCCCGCCGTACGGGTCCTCGTACGCCCGTACGTCCTGCTCCGCCAACTCCTGCGCCTGCCGCGCCAGCCCGTCCGCCCTCTGCGCCTGCGCCAGCGCGGCCGCCGGGTCCGGGCCCGCAAGGGCCGCCGACCGCTCCATGTGCCGCTGCGCCTCCGCCAGCCGGGTACGGGCCCGGCTGCCGACCGCGCCCCGGCTGGTGGTGATGTAGTCCGCCGCCGCGCCGATCGCGCTGCGCGCCGAGAGCACCGCCTGGTCCAGCAGCGCGGCCGCCCGCTGCCGCCCCGTCTCGCGCTCCCGGGCCCCGGCCAGTGCCTCGTCGAGGACGGCATCGGCCTCCTCCACCCGGCGCAGGGCGTCGATCGGGTCGTACCGGCCGGCCGCCTGCTCCCGCCGCACGTCGGCCAAGACCGCCTCCGCCCGGCCGATCCGGCCGCGCAGGTCCGCCGTCGAGGCCCCCTCCGCGGTGCCGGTCAGCACGCCGCGCGCGTCGGCGAGGTCGGTGTCCGTCTCGGTGAGCGCCCCGGGCAGCTTCCCGGCCGCCTCCGCCAGCTCCTGCGCCCGCCGCTCCACCGCGTCGACCAGCGTCGCCGCCTGGTCCACCGCGCCCTCGGCGGCCCGTACGTGCACGGCCGCCTTGCCGTTGTCGCCGCCGTCGATCGCGGCCCGGGCCTCGCCGAGGCTGGTCGTCGCGAACAGCAGCCGGTCCTCGGCCTGTTCGGCGTTGGAGGCCACCGGCGCGGCCGCGGAGTCCGCGTAGCGTCCGGCCAGCGCGGTCAGCGTGGCCTCGGCCGTCGTCGTACGGCCCGTCAGCTCGCGGAAGTGCGCCTCCACCGTGGCGAGCGCCTGCGGGGCGTTCTTCTCCAGGTCCCGCAGCCGGTCGAAGTCCGCCGACTCGGCGTCGAGCCGCCGGTTGGCC
Source organism: Streptomyces sp. NPDC051109 (assembly GCF_044455885.1). Lineage (NCBI taxonomy): Bacteria > Bacillati > Actinomycetota > Actinomycetes > Kitasatosporales > Streptomycetaceae > Streptomyces > Streptomyces sp. NPDC051109. The sequence continues at coordinate 148,844 of NZ_JBITFF010000003.1, read as the reverse complement.
TCGGTGCAGCGGGCCACGATCTCGTCCAGCATCCGCCGCCGCGTCGGATCGTCCTCGGGGTACGCGTCGTCGAGCTGCTGGCGCAGCCGGAACGCGGCCGTCAGCTCGCTCTGCGCGAAGGCCACGGCGGCGGTGAACGTGCCCACCGCCGCGTCGCCGAACTGGGCGGCCGCGAAGCCGAGCTCCTCGTTGCTCGTACGGATCGCGTCGTCGGTCTCCACCAGCAGGGCCCTGGCCTTGGCGTCCAGCTCGGGCAGCGGGAGCGCGGTCGTGGTGGCGGGTTGCGCGCCCCAGCCCGTCGTACCGGAGCCGCCGCCGCCCTTGCGCCTGCGGCGGCTGTACGCGTACGCCCCGAGGGCGCCCGCCGCGCCGACGGCGACCACCGGGAGCACGTAGTCCCCGGCCCCGCCGTCCCCGCCCGCGCCACCGCCGGGGTCCGCCACGCCGGGGGTGACGGCCGGCACCGGTACGGGCTTCCCTTCGAGCACGGCCCCGTAGCCGTCGGCGGCGCCGATCGCGGCGCCCGCCCAGTCGTTCTGCCTCAGCGCGGGCTCGATGGCGCCCCGGGCGACGTCCGCGAGCTGCGCCGCGGTGAAACCGGAGTCGACGTCGGCCGAATAGGCGTACTGGCGGGCCCCGGTCGCCACCGCCAGCAGCACGTCGTCCTGGCCGAGGCCGTTCTTCTGCGCGGTGGCGTCCGCCCAGCTCTGCGCGGAACGCCCGGAGAAATCGTGCACGTACGTCACGAAGAGCTGGATCCGATGGCCTGCGTACAGCCTCTCCAGCGCGGTGGTGACGGCGGCGGTGCGGTCGCCGAGGGCGCCCACGCGGTCGGTGATCTGCCCCTGCCCGGACAGCGTGACGGGGTCCTCGGCCCGGGCGGCCGGCGCCCCGGCCACCCCCCAGCCGCCGAGCCCCAGCAGCGCGGCGGCCAGGACGAGCCCGGCCCGAACGGATATCCCGGCGGTGGTGCGTCGCTTCGACCTGCTCGTGGGCGGCATCACATTTGGGAGGGTATGGGCGGCTCTGACCACCCGCACCCGGAGCGACGCGATTCAAGGGAGGGCGTACGCCGACAGCTCCGGGCCGGACAGGACGAGCCGGTCGCCGACCAGCAGGGTGTCCCCGTCGGCGAGCTCCGGCTGCTCCCACTGGCGGCGCGGTCTGCCCGTCGCCGGGTCCAGTACGGCGACGAACGGCCCCGACTGCCGGCCCAGCCGCCCGCGCCGGCCACCGCGGGCGGCCTTCACGTACAGCCCGCCCGCCCGCAGCCCCAGCAGATCCAGCGCGCACTCCGCACCCTCGCTCCGGACCACCGTCCGCTGCCAGCGCAGCCTCCCCGTCCGTGCGTCGAACGCGGTCACCACGTCCCCCTGCGAGACGCTGTGCGCCGCCGCGTACACCACGCCGCGCTCGACCAGCAGCCGCTGCGCCGGGGCCCCGAGAGCGCACTCCCACAGCTCCCGGCCGCTGCCGCGCTCCAGGGCGCGCAGGCTCATGCCGTCCACCAGGTGCAGCGGCTGCGCTCCGGCCGTCCGGTCGAGCGGATCGGATCGCCCCAGCGGGGAGTCCCGCAGCGTGGTCCACAGCCGTCGCCCGGTCGGCAGGTGCAGTCCCCGGAGCCACGGGCCGTCCACCAGGACGAGGCAGTCGCCCACCGCAGCCAGGGAGCGGGTGCCTTCCGGCAGCGAGCGCCGCCATTCCACCTCGCCCGTCGCCGCGCGCAGCACGGTCAGCTCGCCCCGAGCGTCGTGCACCAGCACCGGCCCGGCACTGCGCAGCAGCCCGCCCTGCGGCAGGTCCCGCCACCACCGCACCCGCCCGTCGCGCGGCTCCCGCGCCATGATCCGTACGCCCGGACCGCCGTCCCGGCGTACGTCGACGTACACCGTGGCGGCGTCGGCCACGCAGGACACCAGCAACGATCCGGTCCCGGGCGGCGGCGGGGCGGCCGTGCCCTCGTCCGCGTGGGCCGACCAGCGGGTCGTGCCCGCCTCGGCCCGTACGCAGCCCACCTCGGTCCCCGCCCGCCACACCACGTGCGCCCCGGCGGCGTACAGGGCGTCGGGCCGCGCCCCCGTGTGCCAGACACGGGTCCCGGGGTCCGCGGGCGGGAGCGGCGAAGGGGCCCCGAACCCCGCGTCCGGGCCGGCCAGGGCCGTCGTGCCGGGCGGTGGAGGGGCCCCCGCGTCGGCGGACGCCTGCGCCAGCCAGGGCATCCGGTCCGTCGCCAGGCACTCCCGCGCGGTGCGGGCCAGCGCCCGGGCCCGTACCGCAGGGTCCGGCAGGCCGCGGGCGGCGTCCGCGCCCTCCCGTGCCGCCGCCGGGTCCAGCGGGGGCAGCAGCGCCAGCCGGACCCGGGCCCGGGCCTCGGCCAGCGAGGACAGGGCGTGGCCGGCCTTGTCGTCGGCGGCCTCCTCCGGATCGCGACGCAGCAGGGCGGCCGCCCCGGCGCGCAGCTGCCCGGACGTTTCGAACCGCCCCTGCTCGGCGTGGTGCGCCGCCTCCTCGCGCAGCCAGGCCGCCCGCTCCTCCAGGAACCGCGGAAGCTCCTCCTCGGCCTGCTCCAGGGCCCGGGCACCGCCCGCCGCGTCCCCGGCCTCGGCGCGGTCGCACGCCACCTGACACAGCGCCAGCAGCCGGGCCCCGGCGGAGCCGAGCCGCTCGCTCAGGCGCAGCGCGCTCTCCAGGTCCCGCGGGGCGACGGCCAGCACCGTGTCGTACGTGGCGGCCGCGCGCTGGCCCGGATCCTGGATCCGGGCCAGCCGCTGCTCGGCCTCCTCGGGCCGCTCCGCGTCGAGGGCCGCCTGGATCCGGGCCCGGAGCCCCCCGGGTGCCGGGCGCCCGCCGAGGTGGTACCCGGCGATGCGGGAGGCCTCTTCGGGAGCCGCCTTGACCAGTTCCTCCGCCAGCGCGCGCAGCGGACCCTCGCGCGGCGAGCCCGGCACCGTGAACAGCGCCTGCTGCGCCTCGGTCAGCAGCCGCCGCGCCCGCGCCGGGGCGTGCGGGGCGGTGTTCCGGGCCAGCACCGTCAGCAGCCCGGCCACCCGGGCCCCGTCGCCCCCGCCGCCGGCCCACGCCGCGCTCTCGGCGCCGGCCAGCAGCCGGGCCGCGAGGTCCGCGTCGAAGCGGGCCGCGGCGTCGGCGGCGATGGCCAGCACCTCGACGCGGGCGCCGTCGCCACCCGGCAGCTCCCGCAGCGCGTCCTGCGCCTCGGCGAGCAGCCCCCGTACGAACTCCCGCACCTCGGGGCCCACACCCTCGGCCGCCGGCCCCGCTCCCGGCGCCCGCCCGGACACCGGGTCCGGCCCGGACACCGGCGCCCGCCCGGGCACCGGCCCGGCCACCGGCACCGGCCCGGCCACCGGCGCCCGGGCGGGGAGGGGGTACCCCGGGCCCGGCCCGCCCCCGTCCTCGCCTCCGTGCTCGCCCGCGTCCTCGCCCCCGCGAAGGCCCCGCAGCGCCCGGAGCGCCCTGCCCACCGCCTCCGCCGACTCCGGCCGGTCCGCCGGGTCCTTCTCCAGCAGGGCCAGCACCAGCCGGTCCAGCTCCGCCGGAACCGGTGTCCCCGCCTCGCGCAGCGGGAGCGGCGCCTCCGCCACGTGCCGGTGCATCAGGACGTACGGCCCCTCGGTCTGCCCGAACGGCGGCGCCCCGCTCACCAGCGCGTACAGCACGCACCCCAGTGCGTACAGATCGCACCGGGCGCCCACCCGCTCGCCCCGCCACTGCTCCGGCGCCATGTACGCGGGGGTGCCGATGATCCGGCCCGTCACCGTCCAGCCCGCCGTCGCGTCCGCGGAGTGCGCGATGCCGAAGTCGCATATCTTGATCCGCCGGCCCGGCAGCAGGAACAGGTTCCCCGGCTTCAGGTCCCGGTGGACCACGGCCTGTTCGTGTGCGGCGGCCAGCGCCTCCGCCGTCTGCGCGGCCAGGTCCACCGCGAGGTCCACGGCGAGCCTGCCGTCCCGCGCCAGCACCGCGGCCAGGTCCTCCCCGGAGAGGAGCTCCATCACGATGAACAGCCGCCCGCCCTGCTGCCCCACGTCGTGCACCACGGTGATCCCGGGGTGCTGGAGCCGCGCCCCGATCGTGGCCTCGCGCCTGAACCGCGCGACCACCTCGTCGTGCGCGGCCGCCTCCCGCACCACCTTGACCGCCACGGACCGGTCCAGCATCAGGTCGCGCCCGCGCCACACCTCGCCCATGCCGCCCCGGCCGAGCCGCTGCTCCAGCCGGTACCGGCCGGCCAGCTCATCCCCCACCCGCACCGCAAAGCCCCCTGGCATCACGTCATGCGACGTTCTCCCAGGGGGCATTGTGTCCGGCGAAGTGAACGGCCGGGGGTGCTACAGATCAGCGCGCCTGCGGATCTTGTTGCCCAGCCACACCAGCGGGTCGTACTTGCGGTCCACCGCCCGCTCCTTCAGCGGGATCAGCGCGTTGTCGGTGATCTTGATGCCTTCCGGGCAGACCTCCGTACAGCACTTGGTGATGTTGCAGTAGCCGAGCCCGTGCTCCTCCTGGGCGGTGCGCTTGCGGTCCAGGCCCGCCTCGGCCGCCGCGTCCAGCGGGTGCATGTCCAGCTCCGCCACCCGCATCAGGAAGCGGGGGCCGGCGAAGGCCGTCTTGTTCTCCTCGTGGTCACGCACCACATGGCAGGTGTCCTGGCACAGGAAGCACTCGATGCACTTGCGGAACTCCTGCGAGCGGTCCACGTCCACCTGCTGCATCCGGTACGCGCCCGGAGCCACCCCCTCGGGCGGCACGAACGCCGGGACCTCCCGCGCCTTCCGGTAGTTGAACGACACGTCCGTCACCAGGTCCCGGACGACCGGGAAGGCGCGCAGCGGCGTGACCGTGATCGTCTCGGACCGCTCGAAGGTGGACATGCGCGTCATGCACATCAGCCGCGGCCGGCCGTTGATCTCCGCGCTGCACGAGCCGCACTTGCCCGCCTTGCAGTTCCAGCGCACCGCGAGGTCCGAGGCCTGCGTGGCCTGCAGCCGGTGGACGATGTCCAGGACCACCTCGCCGTCGTGCACCTCGACGGTGAAGTCCCGCAGTTCCCCGCCTTCCGCGTCGCCCCGCCAGATCCGGAAGCTCGCGTCGTACGTACTCATTCGTAGAGCTCCTCTTCGGCGAGGTACTTGGCCAGCTCTTCCTTCTCGAAGAGCGCGAGCAGGTCGGGGCGGATGGGTTCGGTACGGGTCCGCACGAGCGAGATCCGGTCGGCGGCCGGGTCCTGCGGCACCGGCTCCACCGGACGGCACAGCAGGTTCACCGGGCGCCAGGTGCGCTCCATCGACGGGCAGTCCTCCCGGGTGTGCCCGCCGCGGCTCTCGGTCCGCTCCAGGGCCGCGCGGGCCACGCACTCGCTGACCAGCAGCATGTTCCGCAGGTCCAGGGCGAGGTGCCAGCCCGGGTTGAACTGCCGGTGCCCCTCGACGCCTGCCCGGGCCGCCCGTACCCGCAGACCCGCCAGCCTCTCCAAGGCCTCGGCCATCTCGCCCTCGCGGCGGATGATCCCCACCAGGTCGTTCATGGTCGTCTGCAGCTCCTGGTGGAGCGTGTACGGGTTCTCCGCGCCCTCGGCGGCGTGGAACGGGGCCAGCGCCTCCGCCGCGGCGGCGTCGATCTCCGCCTGGGAGACCGCGGGCAGCGCTCCGGCGAGGCCGTCGGCGTACTCGGCCGCGTGCAGCCCGGCCCGCCGGCCGAACACCAGCAGGTCGGAGAGGGAGTTCCCGCCGAGCCGGTTCGACCCGTGCATGCCGCCCGCGACCTCGCCGGCCGCGAACAGGCCGGGGACCCCGACGGTGGCGGCGGTGTCGGAGTCCACCGCGATCCCGCCCATCACGTAGTGGCAGGTCGGGCCGACCTCCATGGGCTCGGCGGTGATGTCCACGTCCGCCAGCTCCTTGAACTGGTGGTACATGGAGGGCAGCCGCCGTTTGATCCGCTCGGCCGGCATCCGGGTGGACACGTCGAGGAAGACCCCGCCGTGCGGGGAGCCGCGGCCCGCCTTGACCTCGGAGTTGATGGCCCGGGCCACCTCGTCGCGGGGGAGCAGTTCGGGCGGGCGCCGGTTGTGGTCGGGGTCCTCGTACCAGCGGTCGCCCTCTTCCTCGGACTCCGCGTACTTCTCCTTGAAGACGTCCGGGACGTAGTCGAACATGAACCGCTTGCCCTCGCTGTTGCGCAGCACCCCGCCGTCGCCGCGCACCGACTCGGTGACGAGGATGCCCTTGACCGAGGGCGGCCAGACCATCCCGGTCGGGTGGAACTGCACGAACTCCATGTTCAGCAGGGGCGCCCCGGCGAGCAGGGCCAGCGCGTGGCCGTCGCCGGTGTACTCCCAGGAGTTGGAGGTGGTCTTGAACGACTTGCCGATCCCGCCCGTGGCCAGGACCACCGCCGGGGCCTCCAGGACGAAGAACCGGCCGGACTCGCGCTCGTAGCAGAAGGCCCCCGAGACCCTCTGCCCGTCCTTCGGGCCGCGGTCCTTCAAGACCCTGGTGACCGTGCACTCCTGGAAGACCTTGAGCCGGGCCTCGTAGTCCCCGAACTCCTTGAAGTCCTCCTGCTGGAGCTGGACGATCTTCTGCTGGAGGGTGCGGATCAGCTCCAGGCCCGTCCGGTCGCCCACGTGCGCGAGGCGCGGGTACTCGTGGCCGCCGAAGTTGCGCTGGGAGATCCTCCCGTCCGGGGTGCGGTCGAAGAGCGCGCCCCAGGTCTCCAGCTCCCAGACCCGGTCGGGGGCCTCCTTCGCGTGGAGTTCCGCCATCCGCCACTGGTTCAGGAACTTCCCGCCGCGCATGGTGTCGCGGAAGTGCACCTGCCAGTTGTCGCCCTCGTTGACGTTGCCCATGGAGGCGGCGATCCCGCCCTCCGCCATCACCGTATGGGCCTTGCCGAACAGGGACTTGCAGATCACGGCCGTGCGCTTGCCCCGCTCGCGGGCCTCGATCGCGGCCCGCAGCCCGGCGCCGCCCGCACCGACCACGACCACGTCCCACTGCTGCCGGTCGACTTGAGCCATCTCAGAAGAACCTCGGATCGGTGAAGGTGCCGCCGGCCAGCAGGTACACGTAGAAGTCGCACAGGGCGACGCTGATCAGGGAAGCCCACGCGAGCTGCATGTGGCGGGTGTTGAGCCTGCTGACCCAGCCCCACAGCCGGTAGCGCACCGGGTGCTTGGAGAAGTGCCGCAGGCGGCCGCCCATGATGTGCCGGCAGGAGTGGCAGGAGAGCGTATAGGCCCAGATCAGCGCGATGTTGACGAGGAACAGCAGCGTCCCGAGGCCCATGTGGCCCCACTCGTACCGGTCGTTGCGGAACGTCAGCACGGTGTCGTACGTGAGGATGCCAGCGACCGGCACCGCCGCGTAGAAGAAGTACCGGTGGACGTTCTGGAGGACGAGCGGGAAGCGCGTCTCGCCGGTGTACTTCGCGTGCGGCTCGGCGACGGCGCAGGCGGGCGGCGAGGCCCAGAAGCCCCGGTAGTACGCCTTGCGGTAGTAGTAGCAGGTCAGCCGGAAGCCGAGCGGGAAGACCAGGATCAGCAGGGCCGGGGACAGGCCCCACCAGCTGCCGAACAGGTCCAGGTTCGGGCCGCCGCGCATCTCCTGGCAGTTCTCCGCGAGACACGGGGAGTAGAACGGGGAGACGTACGGGGCCGCGTAGTAGTCGGCGTTCGCGAAGGCCCGCCAGGTCGAGTAGACGATGAAGGCGAGCAGCCCGGCCGCGGTGACGGCGGGGGCCAGCCACCACCGGTCGGTGCGCAGGTGCCGGGCGGAGATCGCGGCCCGGGAGGCGTCGTGGACGCCGGTCAGCTGCCGGGGTGGTTCCGTGCCTGTGGCCAAAGGGGACTCCGGGTGGAGTGATGAGGGGTGACCCACGAGGCCCAGCCGCGGACGGCTGGGCCGGGTGGGGTGCTGGGCTGTGCGGGGGTGCGGGCGCGGGTGCGCCGGTGCGGGCGCGGGCCCGCAGGGTCAGGGTGCCCGGCGATCGCGGGCGCCGAGACCCTCGTCGTCGACGTCCTTCCACAGCGAGCTGTCGTACGGGGCGTCCGGGACCGGGACCATCCCCTCCTGCCGTGGGGCCCGCGGGGTGGCCGGAGCCTGCCGGGCGATGTCCTGCTCCAGCCGTTCCACCGAGCGGACCAGCTCGTTCAGGTTGCGTCGTACGGCGGTCAAATCGTCTTGCAGGGACATGACTTGCCCTCACTTCCGCTGGTTGCGGTGGCAACGCTCATGTGCGCCTGCGAGTGTCGCGCCTCCCGTCCCCGGTTGTGAAGGGACGTGCAGCGATTGCGGGCGCGCAGGCGCAATCTGTGCGCCCCTCCCTGCTCCCAGTTTGATCCCTCTTCCGAGCGAACGCCCGTCCGCGGCGCAAGCCGGATTGGTCCGCACGGGTGGGGTTCGCGGCGTGGCGAGGGCCGGCTGCGAGAGGTGCGGCGAGCGGTGGATTTCAGTGTGTTGCGGCACCCAGTGTGATCAGCTCCATATACCGCCAAACGTGATCAAGCTGCCCCTTTCACGCCCCGCCCCGGAGGTACCACCCATGTCCCAGAGAAGGCGCAGGTCCTTGGCGCTCCTGACCTCGGGAGTCCTCGCACTGCCGCTGCTCGCGGGCTGCGGCTCTGGTGACGACGAGGGCGGCCCGGTGGCCGCCGGACAGGACATCGCGGCGACGGCCCGCGACAAGGTCGCCGACGGCGGCGTGCTGCGCTGGGCCGTGGACTCCCTTCCGGACACCCTGAACACCTTCCAGGCCGACGCGGACGCCACCACCACCCGGATCGCCGGGGCGGTGCTGCCGCAGCTGTTCGTCCTCGACGACAAGGGGCGGCCGGTCGCCAACCGGGACTACCTCGAGAAGGCCGAGGTCGTCGAGCGCGAGCCCAAGCAGGTCGTCCTGTACAAGCTGAACCAGCAGGCGGTGTGGAGCGACGGCCGCGAGATCGGCGCCGCCGACTTCGTGGCGCAGTGGCGGGCCCTGAACGGCAAGGACTCGGCCTACTGGACGGCCCGCAACGCCGGGTACGACCGGATCGAGAAGATCGAGCGCGGCAAGACCGACCTGGAGGTCAAGGTCACCTTCAACAAGCCGTACACCGACTGGCGCTCCCTGTTCTCCCCGCTCTACCCCAAGCAGGTCACCGGCACCCCGGACGCCTTCAACGAGGGCGCCCGCGGCACCCTCAAGGTCACCGCCGGGCCGTTCAACCTCGGGGCCATCGACAAGAAGACCGGCACCGCCGCGCTGACCCGCAGCGCCCGCTGGTGGGGCCGGCCGGCCAAGCTGGACTCGCTGGTCCTGACCGCGGTGCCCCGCGCCCAGCGCCCGGCGGCGCTGGCCGCCGGCAAGGTGGACCTGGCGGAGATCGACCGCGCGGGCGCCGACCGGATCGCGCTGGCCCACCGGGACGCGGAGAAGAGCCAGGGCCCGGGCGGGGCCCCGGCGCACGGGCCGGGCGCCGCGATGACCCCGGCGCAGGCCACGCTGTCCTGGGCGGTCGCGTACGGCTCCGACGAGGGCAAAGCCGCGACGGAGCGCGAGAGCCGGGCACAGAACGCCGAGGCGGCCAAGAGCTACGCGGACGAACAGTCGGCCCTGCGCTCCTTCACCGTCCGCAAGTCCCTGGAGCCGGCCTACACGCAGCTCGCGATGAACGGGGCCTCCGGACCGCTGGCCGACGAGCGGGTCCGGCGGGCCGTGGCCCGGGCCCTGGACCGCAAGGAATTGGCCGAGATCGTACTGAAGCCCCTGGGCCTCCCCGCGAAGCCGGTGGGCAGCCACGTGGCACTGGCCGGGCAGCGGGCGTACGCCGACAACAGCGACGCGCTCGGCGGCAAGGACCTCCACGCGGCCGAGGCGCTGCTCGCGGACGCCGGCTGGCGCCGGGGCGGCAAGATCACCCAGCCTCCGGGCGCGAAGGCGGGCCCGGAGGGGGAGGAGGGCCAGGACGATTCGAAGACCCCCTCGGGCCCGGGCACCGGCAACGACGGCCTGTACATCGTGGGCGAGACCGACGGGCGCAACGGGGACAGCCTGGACCGGGGGATCCCGGTGGTGGGGTCCGCGATCAAGACGGGCGGGGAAACGTTCGCCCAGGGCGTGCGGGGAGAGCGGATCGACCCGTCGGGCCAGGAGGGCGAGGCCGCCGACCCGGGCGCCGTGGACGACGACAAGCGGGCCCCCGCCCGTGACGGCGCGGCGCCCGATCCCGGCAAGGCGGCCAGCGCCTCCCCGGCGCCGGCTCCGGCCCAGCAGGCCCGTACCTCCGGAAACATGCTCGCCAAGGACGGCAAGGCCCTCAACCTGCGCTTCGTCCTCCCGGCCGGCCCCGGCTCGGAGGCCCTGCGCACGGTCGGCGAGCGGATCGCCCAGATGCTCAAGAAGGTCGGTGTGGGCACCGAGGTGACCAAGGTCGCCGACGAGAGCTTCTTCAAGGACCACATCGCCTCGGGCCAGTACGACCTGGCGCTCTACTCCTGGCCGGCGACGGCCTACCCGGCCACCGACGCCCGCCCGATCTTCGCCAAGCCGGAGCCGGCCGCCGACGGCTCGCTCCTCGTCGAACAGAACTACACCCGCGTCGGCACCGACCACATCGACCAGCTTTTCGACCAGGCGCTCGGCGAGCTGGACGAGGATGCCTCGCGCGAGCTGATGCGCAAGGCGGACGCCCGCATCTGGGCCGCCGCCGGGTCCATCCCGCTCTACCAGCGCCCCGAGCTGGTGGCCGCCAAGACCAACCTGGCCAACGCCGGCGCCTTCGGCCTCGGCACCCCCCGCTTCCAGGACATCGGCTGGAAGAAGCCGCCGGCCGCCAAGGGAGACCTGAAGAAGAAGTGATGACAAAACGGGGCCGGACAGGTTGAGCTTCGGCTCCCAAGCTCAGATGTGACTCAAGTCGCTTGCCCGCCGGATCTCCGGCGGGCAAGGTCGTTCCATACCCGTTGACCCGCGGCAATACCCGCAGTACCCACGGCCGGGAACCCCCCACCCCGAACCCGGCCCCCCTCAGCCTTCCGGCCTCTTGACAGACCCCCCGGCGGGCGGTTCCCGCCACGCGACGTACGATGGGGTAAGGCCGTGGCAGGTTTTCCGCCCGGTCGAGGCGCGCGTGCCGGACCGTACGCGCCGCCATCCACGATCCCGGGAGAAGCGCCGAAGTGCCCACGCGCCACGACATCCGTAACGTCGCCATCGTCGCCCACGTCGACCATGGCAAGACGACCATCGTCGATGCCATGCTCAAGCAGGCCGGTGCCTTCGCCGCCCACCAGCACCTCGACGACCGCATGATGGACTCGAACGACCTGGAGCGTGAGAAGGGCATCACGATCCTCGCCAAGAACACGGCGGTGAAGTATCACCCCAAGGACGGCGGGGCCCCGATCACGATCAACATCATCGACACCCCCGGCCACGCCGACTTCGGTGGCGAGGTCGAGCGCGGTCTGTCGATGGTCGACGCCGTCGTTCTGCTGGTGGACGCCTCCGAGGGTCCGCTGCCCCAGACCCGCTTCGTCCTGCGCAAGGCCCTGCAGGCGAAGATGCCGGTCATCCTCTGCATCAACAAGACCGACCGCCCGGACTCCCGGATCGACGACGTCGTCAACGAGACGTACGACCTCTTCCTGGACCTGGACGCGACCGAGGAGCAGATCGAGTTCCCGATCGTCTACGCCTGCGGCCGTGACGGCATCGCCTCGCTGACCAAGCCCGAGGACGGCACCGTCCCCGCGGACAGCGACAGCCTGGAGCCGTTCTTCTCCACCATCCTGGAGCACGTCCCCGCCCCGGTGTACGACGAGGAGGCCCCCCTCCAGGCCCACGTCACCAACCTGGACGCCGACAACTTCCTCGGCCGCATCGCGCTGCTCCGCGTCGAGCAGGGCGAGCTGCGCAAGGGCCAGACGGTCGCGTGGATCAAGCGTGACGGCACCATGTCGAACGTCCGCATCACCGAGCTGATGATGACCGAGGCGCTCACCCGCAAGCCCGCGGAGGTCGCCGGCCCCGGTGACATCTGCGCCGTCGCCGGTATCCCCGACATCATGATCGGCGAGACCCTGGCGGACCCGGAGAACCCGATCGCGCTGCCGCTGATCTCGGTCGACGAGCCGGCCATCTCCATGACCATCGGCACCAACACCTCGCCGCTCGTCGGCCGCGGTGGCACGGGCAAGGGCGCGGACGCGAAGTCCGCGGTCAAGGACCGCAAGGTCACCGCCCGCCAGGTCAAGGACCGCCTGGACCGCGAGCTCATCGGCAACGTCTCCCTCCGCGTGCTCGACACCGAGCGCCCGGACGCGTGGGAGGTCCAGGGCCGTGGTGAGCTCGCGCTCGCCATCCTGGTCGAGCAGATGCGCCGCGAGGGCTTCGAGCTGACCATCGGCAAGCCGCAGGTCGTCACCCAGGAGATCGACGGCAAGGTCCACGAGCCGGTCGAGCGCATGACGATCGACGTGCCCGAGGAGCACATGGGCGCGGTCACGCAGCTCATGGGCATCCGCAAGGGCCGCATGGACAACATGTCGAACCACGGCTCCGGCTGGGTCCGCATGGAGTTCGTCGTCCCGTCGCGCGGCCTCATCGGCTTCCGCACGGAGTTCCTGACCAACACCCGCGGTACGGGCATCGCCCACTCGATCCACGAGGGCCACGAGCCGTGGTTCGGCCAGCTGGTCACCCGCAACAACGGTTCGCTGGTCGCCGACCGCGCGGGCTCGGTCACGCCGTTCGCGATGATCAACCTGCAGGAGCGCGGCGTCCTGTTCACCGACCCCGGCACCGAGGTGTACGAGGGCATGATCGTCGGCGAGAACTCGCGCTCCGACGACATGGACGTGAACATCACCAAGGAGAAGAAGCTCACGAACATGCGTGCGGCTTCGGCGGATAACACGGAGAACGTGATCCCGCCGCGCAAGCTCTCCCTGGAGCAGTCCCTGGAGTTCTGCCGCGACGACGAGTGCGTCGAGGTGACCCCGGAGGCCGTCCGCATCCGCAAGGTCGTCCTGGACCAGAAGGAGCGCTCGCGCACCGCGTCGCGCGCCAAGTCCGCGAAGTAACAGCACGTCGGCCCGGTCGGGCCGTCGCTCCACCGGCAACCCCTTCACCACGGTCTCGTGGGGGAGGGGTTGTTGGCGTTTGTCAACCGGATTGTTGCGTTCCAGTGTCCACGGTGTCCGTATACCGACCGTGACACTCCGGAAGATGAACTAACAGTCCGTTTCGCACGTGTCTGTCTCCTATCCGTTTGTCCGGATTTCGGGTTTTCGCCATGAGGTGATGTTGTGAAAACGAGACCAGTTAAGTGTGGTTTACGGTCAAGCCGTCCCTGAGGATGGCTCCATTGAGCTCGGGTCAATGGGTCACACGCTGTGGGGAGCGTCGACTCACGAGCACACTCGGGGCACTGTTCAACTCGCCGTCAGGGGTGTCGGCGAAACGTCCATGTGTCCCGCACATCAAACAGTGGACTCATGAGGAGGAAACCCATGCGCGGTGCCAAGAGCGCCAAGTGGGTAGCGGGCGCGATTGTCGTCGCCCTGGCTGCGACCGCCTGCGGTGGCAACGACAAGGGCGGCGCCGCCGGCAAGGGTGAAGTTGACCCGAACGGCATCTACTCCGTCGAGGTGGGCGAGCCCGAGAAGCTCCTCCAGCCGGCCGACACGATGGAGTCCAACGGCTCGATCGTCATGTCCGGGCTGTTCTCGCAGCTCGTCGACTACGACGCCGACGGCAAGCTCGTCATGGTGAACGCCGAGTCGGTCGAGTCCAAGGACAGCAAGCTCTGGACCGTCAAGCTGAAGCCGGGCTGGACCTTCCACGACGGCACCAAGGTGACCGCCGACTCGTACGTCAAGGCCTGGAACTGGGCCGCGAACATCAACAACAAGCAGGGCAACGCGTCCTGGTTCGCGGACATCAAGGGCTTCGAGGCGCTCCACCCCGAGGCCGAGGGCGCCAAGCCCACCGCCGAGGCGCTGGAGGGCCTGAAGGTCGTCGACGAGAACACCTTCACCATCGAGCTCGCCAACGCCGTTCCGTACTTCGCGTACAAGCTCGGCTACGAGGTCTTCTCCCCGCTGCCCGAGTCCTTCTACAAGGACCCGAAGGCCGCCGGCGAGAAGCCGGTCGGCAACGGCCCGTACAAGTTCAAGTCGTGGGAGCACAAGAAGCAGATCGAGCTCACCCGCTTCGACGACTACAAGGGCGAGAACAAGGCCAAGAACGGTGGCGTGATTCTCAAGAACTACTCCACCCTTGAGACCGCCTACGAGGACCTGAAGTCGGGCAACGTCGACGTCCTGCGTCAGATCGGCCCGAAGGACCTCCCGGTCTACCGCAACGACCTCGGCGACCGCGCCGTGGACCAGGCGTACTCGGCGATCCAGACCCTGGCCATCGCCTTCTACGCCGACCAGTGGAAGACCCCGAAGCCGGTCGACCCGAAGGTCATCCAGGGCCTGTCGATGGCGATCGACCGCGACACCATCACCAAGACGGTGCTCCAGGGCACCCGCGAGCCGGCCACGGGCTGGGTCGCCAAGGGCGTCCTCGGCTACACGCCGAACGCCACCGGTGACGTCACCAAGTTCAACCCGGCCAAGGCCAAGGAGCTCATCACCGCGGGCGGTGGCGTTCCGAACAACGAGATCTTCATCCAGTTCAACTCGGATGGCGGTCACAAGGAATGGGTCGACGCTGTCTGCAACAGCATCACCCAGGCCACCGGCGTCAAGTGCACCGGTGACGCCAAGCCCGACTTCCAGGCCGACCTCCAGGCCCGCAAGTCGAAGCAGGTCAAGTCGATCTACCGCTCCGGCTGGGTCCTCGACTACCCGGTGAACGCCAACTTCATCAGCGACCTGTTCCGTACGGGCGCGGGCGGCAACCAGGGTGGCTTCTCGAACCCCGACCTGGACGCCAAGATCGCCGCTGCCGACACGGCCGCGTCGCTCGACGAGTCGGTGAAGGCGTACCAGCAGGTCGAGAAGGACCTGGTGAACTACATGCCGTCGATCCCGCTCTGGTACTACAAGGTCAACGCGGGCTTCTCGGAGAAGGTCCAGAACGTGAAGTACGCCCAGGACGGCGACCCGATCCTCGAAGGCGTCGAGGTCAAGAAGTAAGTCCCACAGCGTAATTCCGCTCGACGGATGTGGGCCGGCGGGGAGCCGGCCCGCATCCGGGCCTAAATGCAGAGCCCGGGGGGCCCTTTCGCGACGCAGTGACGGTTCCGTCACGTGCGTGCGTGGCGAAAGGGCCCGTCCGGCTGCCTCTGCCGCATCTTCTACGGAGGCATGATGGGGCGCTATGTCGCACGACGACTGCTCCAGATGATCCCGGTCTTCTTCGGGACGACCCTGCTCATCTTCTTGATGGTCTACAGCCTGCCCGGCGACCCCGTGGCCGGACTCTTCGGTGACAAGGGCACAGACCCCGCCACGCTGGCCGCACTCCGGCACGAGCACGGTCTGGACCTGCCGATCCTGCAGCAGTACTGGAACTACATCTCGGACATCCTGTTCCACTTCGACTTCGGCAAGCAGATCCGAAGCGGACGTGAGATCACGGACGTCCTCGGCAGCGCCTTCCCGGTCACGCTCCGCCTGGCTCTCCTGGCCTTCGCCATCGAGATGGTCGTGGGCCTCGGCCTCGGCATCGTCGCCGGCCTCAAGGCCGGCAAGCTGGCGGACAACCTGGTACTGATCCTGACGCTGCTGATCATCTCGATGCCGGTCTTCGTGCTCGGCTTCATCATCAAGACGGTGTTCGCCTTCCAGCTCGGCTGGATCGAACCCAACGTCAGCAACAACGAGACCTGGGGCGAACTGCTCACGCCGGCCATCGTGCTCGGCTCGCTGTCCCTCGCCTACGTGGCCCGCCTGACCCGCACGTCGATGGCCGAGAACCTGCGCGCCGATTACGTGCGCACCGCCGTCGCCAAGGGCCTCCCGAAGCGCCGCGTCATCGGTGTGCACCTGATGCGCAACTCGATGATCCCCGTCGTGACCTTCCTGGGTACCGACATCGGCGCCCTCATGGGCGGCGCCGTCGTCACCGAGGGCATCTTCAACGTCAAGGGCGTCGGTGGTCTGATCTACGACTCGATCATCCGCCGCGAAGGCCTGACCGTCGTCGGTGTCGTCACCGTGCTGGTCGTGGTCTACCTCGTCGCCAGCCTTCTCGTCGACCTCCTCTACGCGGTCCTGGACCCGAGGATCCGGTATGCCTGACATGACCAAGACCGAAGCCCTTTCGACCGAGGGCGCTGTCGCCCCCGTCGACGCGATCGCACCCGTCACCCACGAGAAGCCGCGCAGTCTGTGGGGCGACGCCTGGGCAGACCTGCGTCGCAACCCGTACTTCCTCGTGTCGTCGGTGCTGATCTTCCTGCTCCTGCTGATCGCCGCCTTCCCGGGCCTGTTCACCAGCGCCGACCCCACCAAGGGCGACCTGGTGCACCACTTCCTGACCAAGCCGGAGCTGGGCAGCATAGGCTCGCCCGACTGGTTCGGCTACGACGGCCAGGGCCGCAGCGTGTACGCCCGCCTGATCTACGGCACCCGCGCCTCGATCATCGTGGCCGTCGCCGTGACGCTGATCGTGACCGTCGTCGGCTCGATCACGGGCATGATCTCCGGCTACTTCGGTGGCGCCACGGACGCGATCATCTCCCGCATCACCGACATCTTCTTCGGCATCCCGTTCCTGCTCGGCTCGATGGTCGTCCTCCAGGCCTTCACCAAGCGCACGGTGTGGACGGTCGTCTTCGCCCTGGCCTTCCTGGGCTGGACGCAGATCACCCGCGTCATGCGCGGTTCGGTCATCACCGTCAAGCAGGCCGACTACGTGCACGCCGCGAAGGCGCTGGGCGCCGGCACCACCCGGATCCTCTTCCGGCACGTCCTGCCGAACGCCATGGCTCCCGTGATCGTGGTCTCCACGATCGCGCTCGGCGGCTACGTCGGCGCCGAGGCCACCCTGTCCTACCTGGGTCTGGGCCTCGCGTCCCCGACCATCTCGTGGGGCGTGGACATCTCGGCCGGTGCCGCTCAGATCCGCGTGGCCGAGCACATCCTGCTCTACCCCTCGCTGATGCTCAGCGTGACCGTGCTCGCCTTCATCATGCTCGGCGAAGCGGTCCGCAACGCCCTCGACCCCAAGCTGCGCTGAGGAGGGCGTACGTGATCACCATGGACAACACCAGCACCGTTCCCTCCCCGCGTGACGGGAACCAGCAGAGCCCGCTCCTCGAAGTGCGCGACCTGCACGTCGAGTTCCACACCCGGGACGGCGTGGCCAAGGCCGTCAACGGCGTCAACTACAGCGTGAGCGCCGGCGAGACCCTCGCCGTCCTCGGCGAGTCCGGCTCGGGCAAGTCCGTGACGGCGCAGGCCATCATGGGCATCCTCGACATGCCTCCCGGCAAGATCCCGCAGGGCGAGATCCTCTTCCGCGGCCAGGACATGCTCAAGATGAGCTTCGAGGAGCGGCGCAAGCTGCGCGGCCGGAAGATCGCCATGATCTTCCAGGACGCCCTCTCCTCGCTGAACCCGGTGCTCACCGTCGGCTACCAGCTGGGCGAGATGTTCCGCGTCCACCAGGGCCTGTCGAAGAAGGAAGCCCGCCTCAAGGCCATCGAGCTGATGGACAAGGTCAAGATCCCGGCGGCGAAGGAGCGTGTGGACGACTACCCGCACCACTTCTCCGGCGGTATGCGCCAGCGCATCATGATCGCCATGGCGATCGCGCTGGAGCCGGACCTGATCATCGCCGACGAGCCGACCACGGCCCTCGACGTGACCGTCCAGGCCCAGGTCATGGACCTGCTCGCGGAGCTCCAGCGCGAGCTCAACATGGGCCTGATCCTGATCACCCACGACCTCGGCGTCGTCGCCGACGTCGCGGACAAGATCGCGGTCATGTACGCCGGCCGGATCGTCGAGACGGCCCCGGTGCACGAGATCTACAAGCGCCCGGCACACCCGTACACCCGCGGTCTGCTGGACTCGATCCCGCGCCTGGACCAGAAGGGCCAGGACCTCTTCGCGATCAAGGGCCTGCCGCCCAACCTCCTGCGGCTGCCGACCGGCTGCTCGTTCAACCCGCGCTGCACCGTCGCGCAGGACATCTGCCGTACCGACGTGCCCCTGCTCCAGGTGGTCAGCGAGCAGGACGGCTCCGAGCTGCCCGGCCGCGCCAGCGCCTGCCACTTCTGGAAGGAGCAGCTCCATGGCTGAGCTCACCAAGAACGCCCCCGAGCGCGAGCCGATCCTCCAGGTCCGCAACCTGGTCAAGCACTTCCCGCTGACCCAGGGCATCCTGTTCAAGAAGCAGGTCGGCGCGGTCAAGGCCGTCGACGGCGTCAGCTTCGACCTGTACCAGGGCGAGACGCTGGGCATCGTCGGCGAGTCCGGCTGTGGCAAGTCCACCGTCGCCAAGCTGCTGATGAACCTGGAGCGGGCCACCGCGGGCGAGGTCTTCTACAAGGGCCAGGACATCACCAAGCTGTCCGGGCGCGCGCTGAAGGCCGTCCGCCGCAACATCCAGATGGTGTTCCAGGACCCGTACACCTCGCTGAACCCGCGCATGACGGTCGGCGACATCATCGGGGAGACCTACGAGATCCACCCCGAGGTGGCTCCCAAGGGCGACCGGCGCCGCAAGGTCCAGGAGCTCCTGGACGTCGTGGGCCTCAACCCGGAGTACATCAACCGGTACCCGCACCAGTTCTCCGGCGGCCAGCGCCAGCGCATCGGCATCGCCCGCGGCCTCGCGCTCAACCCGGAGATCATCATCTGCGACGAGCCGGTCTCCGCGCTCGACGTGTCGGTGCAGGCTCAGGTCATCAACCTGATGGAGAAGCTGCAGGAGGAGTTCAACCTCTCCTACATCTTCATCGCGCACGACCTCTCGATCGTCCGGCACATCTCGGACCGCGTGGGCGTCATGTACCTGGGCAAGCTGGCCGAGATCGGCACCGACGCCCAGATCTACGAACACCCGACGCACCCGTACACCCAGGCGCTGCTGTCGGCCGTCCCGGTCCCGGACCCGGAGGCCCGCGAGGGCCGCGAGCGGATCATCCTCACCGGTGACGTCCCCTCCCCGGCCAACCCGCCGTCGGGCTGCCGCTTCCGCACCCGCTGCTGGAAGGCCGAGGAGCGCTGCGCCACGGAGGAGCCGCTGCTGGCGATCCCGACCCGCTTCCAGGGCGTGAACGCCCTGGCCGCGCACGAGTCGGCGTGCCACTTCGCGGAGGAGAAGGCCGTCCTGGCCATCTGATCCCACCGGAAAACCGGTACGGGGCCCAGCCGATACCGGCTGGGCCCCGTACGGTTTTCCCGCCCCACCGAAAGTGACTCCCGAGGAGGCAACCACCCATGCGCACAGCGAGCGCCCAGTGGATCGTCGGTGCCGTCGTCCTGGCGATGGCCGCCACGGCGTGCGGCCCCGGCGGAGAACCGAAGGCCGGCAGGACGGGCGGGCACATCACCGTGGTCCTCGGTGAGCCGCAGCACGGGCTGGTGGGGCAGGAGACCGCCGAGACCGAGGGGGCCGAGGTCCTCCACGCGCTGTTCACGGGCCTGGTCGCGTACGACACCAAGACCAACGAGCCCAAGCTGGCGATCGCCGAGTCCGTCGACACCACGGACTCGAAGACCTGGACGATCAGGATCAAGGACGGGTACACCTTCCACAACGGCGAGAAGGTCGACGCGCAGTCCTTCGTACGGGCTTGGAACTGGGGTGCCAACCAGGAGAACACCGCCGAGTCGATGGGCTTCTTCTCGAAGATCGAGGGCTCGCAGGAGCTGGCCCCGGGCAAGGGCAAGACGCCCACCGCCAAGGAACTCAAGGGCCTGCGGGTCATCGACGACAGGACCTTCACCGTCACCCTGAAGGCGCCGTTCTCGCAGTTCAGGACCATGCTGGGATACGACGCCTTCTACCCGTTGCCCAAGGCGTTCGAGGCCGACCCGAAGGGGTTCGGCGAATCCCCGATCGGAAACGGCCCGTTCCGCATGGACGGCGCGTGGGAGCACCACAAGCAGATCAAGGTCAAGAAGTACGACAAGTACCCGGCCGAGGGCCGCGCCAAGCTCGACGCCGTGACCTTCAAGATCTACGACAACCTGGACACCGCCTACAACGACCTGCACAAGGACGCCCTGCAGATCACCGACAAGCTGCCGGTCTCCGCGCTCGCCACCGTCTCCGAGGAGTTCGGCGACCGCTACATCTACAAGCCGGAAGCATCCGTCGGCTACCTCGGCTTCCCGCTGGAGGCCAACCCCGAAGCCTTCGGCAAGGCCGAGATCCGCAAGGCGGTCTCGATGGCCATCGACCGTGAGGCCATCTCCAAGAAGATCTTCCGGGGCACCCGCAAACCGGCCGACGACTTCATCAGCCCGATCGTCCCCGGCTACCGCCGCGGCGCCCTGGGCGAGGCCGGTACGTACAACCCGACCAAGGCGAAGGCGCTGTTCCAGCAGGCCGGCGGGATACCCGGCAACAAGCTGGAGCTCGGCTACAACGAGGACGGCGGCCACAAGGAGTGGATCGAGGCCGTCGCCGCCCAGCTGAAGGCGAACCTCGGCATCGAGGTCACCGCCAAGCCGTACCAGAGCTCCGCCGCCCTGGTCGACGACGTGAAGTCGCAGAAGTTCAAGGGCGCCTTCCGCATGGGCTGGGCCATGGACTACCCGGCGGCCGAGAACTACCTGCGCCCGGTCTTCTCCAAGGAGGCCATCGCGAACGGCTCCAACTTCGGGCGCTACGGGAGCGACGAGTTCGAGGCCGTCCTCGCCGCCGCCGACCGCGCGACCGACCCGGCCGAGAGCCTGAAGCTCTACCAGCAGGCCGACGACATCGTCATCAGGGACCTCCCGTACATCCCCGTCTTCACCTACATGTCGGCCGTGGCCTACTCCAAGACCGTGAAGAACGTCGGGGTCGACGCACAGGGCCGCATGGACCTGGCGCACGTCGAGCTCAACTGACACCCCGCCGGGGAACGCACCCGAAAGGGAGTTGCGGGTGCGCCCGCGGCGGGCGGACAGTGGGCGGGTGACCGCGACACCGTACGCCCGCCGGAGCCGGCGCACGCCGACCGTACGGCCCGCCGGGCCCGGGGACGCGTCCGACATCTGCGCCCTGCTCAACGCCGTGGACGTCATCGAGATCGGCAGACCGGAGACGGACCTCGCCGCGGTCGAGGCCGACCTCCACCACCCCGACACCGACCTGGCCAAGGACTCCTGGCTGGCCTTCGAGGGCGGCCGGCTCGTGGCCTGCGCCCAGGTGTGGCACGACTCCGGGCCCGGCCGGGTCGACTCCGACCACTACGCGCTGCCCGGCCACCGCGAGGCCGCCGTACGGCTGCTGGAGCTGATGGAGATCCGGGCCCGCGAGCTCACCGCCGGGGCGGGGGACGCCGTCATGCGGCTCCGGCTCAACGCGGAACCCGTCCTCGACGCCGACGTGCTGCCCGGCCGCGGCTACCGGTCCGTGCGCCGCCACCACGTGATGACCCGGGCCCTGTCGCCGGCCGCCGACCTGCCGCCCGCCCCTCCCGGGGACCTCGTCCTGCGCGACTGCGCCGCCGACGAGGCCGACCGCCGCCGGGCCCACGCCCTGGTCGAGGAGGCCTTCGCCTCCCACTTCGGCCATGTGCACCGCCCGTACGAGGCGTGGCTGGACCACCTCGACGCCCACACCCTCGACTGGTCGCTGGTCTGGATCGCGAGCCTGCCCGGCGCCGGCGACGCGGGCGTCCTGCTGACCCGCGACGACCGCACCAGCATGGCCTGGCTGGGCCACCTCGGCGTCCGCGCCGACCTGCGCGGCCGCGGCATCGGGGGCTTCCTGCTGCGCCACGCCTTCGCCGCCTACGCGGCCCGCGGCCGGGCCACCGTGGGCCTCGGCGTGGACACCCGCAACGAGAGCGGCGCGCTCGCGCTGTACGAGGCGCACGGCATGGCCCTGCACTACGCGGTGGACACCTGGGAGCTGCGTTTGCACTCGCGCGGGTGACAGGCGCGGGACGCGAAGGTGCAATCGGTCCAACCATGGGTGTTCCGGCCCGCACATAGGGTGACATTGGGGCCTAAGTGAGTCTTGGGAGCCATAGGAGGCACTCCATGCGCGGAGCCACCCACGCCAAGTGGGCCGCATGTGCGGTGGCCGTCGCCCTCGCGGCAACGGCCTGCGGCGGTAGCGACAGCGGCGGAGGCGGCGGCGGTGGCGCGGGAGTCGTCAGCTCCTCCTGGGGTGACCCGCAGAACCCTCTGGAGCCGGCCAACACCAACGAGGTGCAGGGCGGCAAGGTCCTCGACATGATCTTCCGGGGCCTCAAGCGGTACGACCCGAAGACCGGCGCGGCCGAGAACATGCTCGCCGAGAAGATCGAGACGACCGACAGCCAGCACTTCACCGTCACGCTGAAGGACGGCTGGAAGTTCAGCAACGACGAGCCGGTGACGGCGCAGTCCTTCGTGGACGCCTGGAACTACGGCGCGGACGTGCGCAACAAGCAGAACAACGCGCCGTTCTTCTCCGACATCGTCGGCTACGCGGACGTCCACCCCGCCTCCGGGGAGCCCAAGGCCAAGACGATGTCCGGACTGGTCGTCAAGGACTCCAAGACCTTCACCGTCGCCTTGAAGAACAAGTTCTCCACCTGGCCCGAGACCCTCGGCTACCAGGCCTTCTCCCCGCTGCCCAAGGCCTTCTTCACCGACCACGCCGGCTGGCTGAACAAGCCGATCGGCAACGGACCGTACACCGTGGACTCGTACACCAAGGGCACCGGCATGAAGCTGCGTACCTGGGACGCCTACCCGGGTGCGGACAAGGCGCTGAACAGCGGCGTCGACCTCAAGGTCTACACCGACAACAACACCGCCTACACGGACCTGATCTCCGGCAACCTCGACCTCGTCGACGACATCCCCGCGCAGCAGTTGAAGAACGTCAAGAACGACCTCGGCGACCGGTACATCAACCAGCCGGCCCTCATCATCCAGACCCTCACCTTCCCGCTGTACGACCCGCAGTGGAACAAGGAGGGCATGGAGAACGTCCGCCGCGGCATCTCGATGGCCATCAACCGCGACGAGATCACCAAGCAGATCTTCCGCGAGACCCGCACCCCGGCCAAGGACTGGACCTCCCCGGCACTCGGGGAGAAGGGCGGCTTCAACGCCACGATCTGCGGCGACGCCTGCAAGTACGACCCGGCCGCGGCCAAGAAGCTCATCCAGGACGCCGGCGGGCTCCCCGGCGGCAAGGTCACGCTGACGTCCAACGTGGACACCGGCTCGCACCGCGACTGGATGGACGCGGTCTGCAACAGCATCAACAACGCGATCGGCGAGGGTCCGGTCTGCACGGTCAACCCGATCGGCACCTTCGCCGACTTCCGCAACCAGCAGAGCTCCTTCAAGCTGACCGGCCCCTTCCGCTCCGGCTGGCAGGCCGACTACCCGCTGATCCAGAACTTCCTCCAGCCGCTGTACTACACCGGTGCCTCCTCCAACTACGGGAAGTTCAGCAACCCGGAGTTCGACAAGCTCGTCGACGAGGCCAACCAGGAGAGCGACGCGGCCAAGGCCATCGGGAAGTTCCAGGACTCCGAGAAGATCCTCGCCGCCCAGATGCCCTCCATCCCGCTCTGGTACCAGAACGGCAGCGCGGGCTACGCCGAGCGTCTCTCGGACGTGGCGCTCAACCAGTTCAGCGTCCCCGTCTACAACGAGATCAAGGTCAGCTGACCACCTGTCGGATCGATCCTGGAGCAGTCCATGGGACGTTATGTGATCCGGCGGCTGCTCCAGATGATCCCGGTGTTCATCGGCAGCACGTTCCTGATCTTCTTCATGGTGTACGCGCTCGGCGACCCGGTCGCCGCCCTCTTCGGCGACAAGGCGCCCGACCCCGCCACCGCCGCGCGCATCCGCAAGGACCTCTACCTCGACCGCCCCCTGTGGGAGCAGTACCTCCACTACATGGGCCAGATCTTCCAGGGCGACTTCGGCACGGCCTTCAACGGCCAGCCGGTCACCGAGCTGATGGCCTCGGCCTTCCCCGTCACCCTGCGCCTGACCATCGTCGCGATCTTCTTCGAGATCGTCATCGGCATCACCCTCGGCGTGGTCAGCGGGCTGCGCCGCGGCAAGTCGGTCGACACCTCCGTGCTGGTGCTCACCCTCGTCGTCATCTCCGTGCCGACGTTCGTGACGGGCTATCTCCTCCAGTACCTCTTCGGCGTCAAATGGGGCTGGGTCCGGCCCACCGTCTCCCCGGACGCCCCCTTCAACGAGCTGATCCTGCCCGGCATCGTGCTCGCGCTGGTCTCCCTCGCCTACGTCACCCGGCTCTCGCGCACCTCCATCGCCGAGAACGTGAAGGCCGACTACGTGCGCACCGCCGTCGCCAAGGGCCTGCCGCGCCGCCGGGTCGTCACCCGCCACCTGCTGCGCAACTCGCTCATCCCCGTCGTCACCTTCATCGGGACCGATATCGGCGCCCTGATGGGCGGCGCCATCGTCACCGAGCGGATCTTCAACATCCACGGCGTCGGATACCAGCTCTACCAGGGCATCCTGCGCAACAACTCCCCGACGGTGGTCGGCTTCGTGACCATCCTCGTCATCGTCTTCCTGCTGGCGAACCTGCTCGTCGACCTGCTCTACGCGGTCCTGGACCCGAGGATCCGTTATGCCTGAGCGCAACGAGCCCGCCTACGACCCACTGGAACCCGCGAAGGGGGAGGCCATCGCCCCCACCGGCCAGGGCGGCCCCATGGATCTGGCCCTCGACGAGGCCGAGAGCCTGGAGAAGACGCTCGGCGACGCGCCCACCGGTCCGGGCGAGAAGGCCCGCTCCCTGTGGTCCGACGCCTGGCACCAGCTGCGCCGCAACCCCGTCTTCATCATCTCCTCGCTGTTGATCCTGTTCCTCGTGATCATCGCGATCTGGCCGCAGCTCATCGCGAGCGGCGACCCGCTCCAGTGCGACCTGTCCAAGTCCCAGCAGGGTTCCTCGCCGGGCCACCCCTTCGGCTACGACACCCAGGGCTGCGACGTCTACACCCGTACCGTCTACGGGGCCCGCGCCTCCATCACCGTGGGCGTCTGCGCCACCCTCGGCGCCGCCCTGCTCGGCTCGTTGCTCGGCGGGCTCGCCGGGTTCTTCGGCGGCTGGGGCGACTCGCTGCTCTCCCGGGTCGCGGACATCTTCTTCGGCATCCCCGTCGTCCTCGGCGGCCTCGTCTTCCTGTCCGTGGTCACCAGTACCACCGTCTGGCCGGTCGTCGGCTTCATCGTGCTCCTCGGCTGGCCGCAGATCGCCCGCATCGGCCGCGGCTCCGTCATCACCGCCAAACAGAACGACTACGTCCACGCCGCCCGGGCCCTCGGCGCCGGCAACGGCCGGATGCTGCTGCGGCACGTGGCGCCCAACGCCGTCGCCCCCGTCATCGTCGTCGCCACCATCGCCCTGGGCACGTACATCGCCCTGGAGGCCACCCTGTCCTTCCTCGGCGTCGGCCTGCGGCCGCCCACCGTCTCCTGGGGCATCGACATCTCCAACGCGGCCCCGCAGATCCGCAACGCCCCGCACATGCTGCTCTGGCCGGCGGGCGCGCTGAGCCTGACCGTGCTGGCGTTCATCATGCTCGGCGACGCGGTCCGCGACGCCCTCGACCCCAAGCTGCGCTGAGGAGTGGTCACCATGCTGCTCGAAGTCCGCGACCTCCATGTGGAGTTCCGTACGCGGGACGGAGTCGCCAAGGCCGTCAACGGCGTCAACTACTCGGTGGAGGAGGGCGAGACGCTCGCCGTGCTCGGCGAATCCGGCTCGGGCAAATCGGTGACCGCCCAGGCCGTGATGGGCATCCTCGACGTGCCGCCCGGCCGGATCGCGGGCGGCGAGATCCTCTTCAAGGGCAAGGACCTGCTGAAGATGAAGGAGGAGGAGCGGCGGAGGATCCGCGGCGCCGAGATGGCGATGATCTTCCAGGACGCCCTGTCCTCCCTGAACCCCGTCCTCAGCGTGGGCGCCCAGCTCGGCGAGATGTACGAGGTCCACCGCGGCATGTCCCGCAAGGACGCCAAGGCCAGGGCCGTCGAGCTGATGGACCGGGTGAGGATCCCGGCGGCGCGGCAGCGGGTGGGGGACTACCCGCACCAGTTCTCGGGCGGCATGCGCCAACGCATCATGATCGCGATGGCGCTGGCCCTGGAGCCCTCCCTGATCATCGCGGACGAGCCGACGACGGCCCTGGACGTCACCGTCCAGGCCCAGGTGATGGACCTGCTCGCGGAGCTCCAGCGCGAGCTCAACATGGGGCTCATCCTCATCACCCACGACCTCGGTGTGGTCGCCGACGTCGCCGACAAGATCGCCGTCATGTACGCGGGCCGGATCGTCGAGGCGGCCCCCGTCCACGAGATCTACGCGGCGCCCGCGCACCCGTACACCCGCGGCCTGCTCGACTCCATCCCGCGCCTCGACCAGAAGGGCCAGGAGCTGTACGCCATCAAGGGCCTGCCGCCGAACCTGCTGGCCATCCCGCCCGGCTGCGCCTTCAACCCGCGCTGCCCGATGGCGCAGGCGGTCTGCCGCACCGACGTCCCGCCGCTCGCGCAGGTGGGACCGGACCGCGCCAGCGCGTGCTTCTTCTGGAAGGAGTGCCTCGGTGGCTGAGACCATCCTGGAGGTCAAGGACCTCGTCAAGCACTACCCGCTGACCCAGGGCGTCCTGTTCAAGAAGCAGGTCGGCGCGGTCAAAGCGGTCGACGGGGTCTCCTTCGGCCTCGCGCGCGGCGAAACGCTCGGCATCGTCGGCGAGTCCGGCTGCGGCAAGTCCACCGTCGCCAAGATGCTGGTCCACCTGGAACGCCCGACGGCCGGGGCGATCTCGTACAAGGGCGAGGACATCACCAAGCTGTCCGGCAGGGCCCTCAAGGCCGTCCGCCGCAACATCCAGATGGTGTTCCAGGACCCGTACACCTCGCTCAATCCGCGCATGACGGTCGGCGACATCATCGGGGAGCCGTACGACATCCACCCCGAGGTGGCCCCGAAGGGCGACCGGCGGCGCAGGGTCCAGGAACTCCTCGACGTGGTCGGGCTCAATCCCGAGTACATCAACCGGTACCCGCACCAGTTCT
This sequence comes from Streptomyces sp. NPDC051109, assembly GCF_044455885.1. NCBI lineage: Bacteria > Bacillati > Actinomycetota > Actinomycetes > Kitasatosporales > Streptomycetaceae > Streptomyces > Streptomyces sp. NPDC051109. Next base: position 121,641 of record NZ_JBITFF010000003.1, on the reverse strand, counting down.
CCGGCGGCCAGCGCCAGCGCATCGGCATCGCCCGCGGCCTCGCCCTGCGGCCGGAGGTCATCGTGGCGGACGAGCCGGTGTCCGCGCTCGACGTCTCCGTCCAAGCCCAGGTGATCAACCTCCTGGAGCGCCTCCAGAACGAGTTCGACCTCTCCTACGTGTTCATCGCGCACGACCTCTCGATCGTGCGGCACATCTCCGACCGGGTCGGCGTGATGTACCTGGGCCGGGTCGTGGAGATCGGCACCGACACGCAGATCTACGACCACCCGACCCACCCGTACACCCAGGCCCTGCTGTCGGCCGTCCCCGTTCCGGACCCGCGGGCCCGCGCCCACCGCGAGCGGATCATCCTGGCCGGCGACGTCCCCTCCCCGGCCAATCCGCCCTCCGGCTGCCCGTTCCGCACCCGGTGCTGGAAGGCCCAGCCGCGGTGCACGGAGGAGGTCCCGCTGCTGGCGGTTCCGGAGGCCTTCCCCTCCGGTCCGGCGGCCCACCCTTCGGCCTGTCACTTCGCAGGCGAAATCCGGCCACCCCGCGCGGATTCGCTCCGTTAGGGTCACCTTCCCGCCAACCCGGTTTACACGCAGGCAACTTGACCGTTTCTGTCCCGAGATCTGGGGCGTGCAGCCTGGGTCCCGTGCGGCCGTGCGGGTGCCGACAGCCGGCCGGGGAGGCGTACAGACTCCCTGGCCGGCCTCCCCCGTGACCCTGCGCATGCGCGGCGTGCGCCCCTCGTGCTGCCGGAATTCGATCGATGCGCTGGTACGGATAGTTATGATCCGTAGCGCACGGTGGGTATGTACTCCGCCGAGCACTGAGTACGAGTACGCGTACCGATGTCCGCTCGACGTGGAGGTGAAACGCCGTGGCACTCTCGATCTCGGCCGTGGTGCTGCTGGCGATCGTCGTCTTCCTGCTGGTCCGCCGGTCGGGCCTGAAGGCGGGCCACGCCGCTGTCTGTGTGCTCCTCGGGTTCTACTTGGCGAGTTCGACCATCGCGCCGACCCTCAGCCAGCTGACCACCAACGTGGCCAGCATGATCAGCGGCCTCAAGCTGTAGGCCGCGCGCCGCTTGATCGTAGGCTTGGCCCCATGAACGGTCTTCCCGCCCGTCGGCTGCTCCTCGTGCACGCGCACCCGGACGACGAGTCGATCAACAACGGCGTCACCATGGCCAAGTATGCGGCCGAGGGCGCCCACGTCACGCTCGTGACCTGCACCCTCGGCGAGGAGGGCGAGGTCATCCCGCCCGGTCTCGCGCACTTGGCGCCCGACCGCGACGACACGCTGGGGCCCCACCGCGTCGGCGAGCTCGCCGCCGCCATGGCGGAACTCGGCGTCACCGACCACCGGTTCCTCGGTGGCCCCGGCCGCTTCCGGGACTCCGGGATGATGGGCGCCGAGCAGAACCTCCGGCCCGGGTCCTTCTGGTCCACCGGTGTGGACGAGGCCGCCGCACATCTCGTCGAGGTCATCCGCGAGGTCCGCCCGCAGGTGCTCGTCACGTACGACCCGGACGGCGGCTACGGACACCCCGACCACATCCAGGCCCACCGGGTCGCCATGCGCGGCGCGGAGCTGGCCGCGGAGGCCACGTACCGCCGGGACCTCGGCGACCCCTGGCGGATCGACAAGATCTACTGGAACCGGGTGCCGCGCTCGGTGGTCGAGGAGGGCTTCGCCCGGCTGAAGGCCGCCCGGGGGCACCGTCCCACGGCGGCCGGGGGGGAGGGCGAGGCGCCCTTCCCGGGGCTGGCTTCGCCGGACGACGTGCCCGGTGTCGTCGCCGACGACCGGGTCACCGCCGAGATCGCGGCCGACGAGGCGTTCGTCGAGGCCAAAGCGGCCGCGATGCGCGCACACGCCACCCAGATCGCCGTGGACGGACCCTTCTTCGCGCTCTCCAACGACCTCGCCCAGCCGCTGTTCGCCCGCGAGTACTACGAACTGGTCGCGGGCCGGCCGGGCGCCCCGGCGGGCGAGCGCGAGCACGACCTGTTCGCGGGGGTGGACGCGTGACCGGCACCCTGACCCCCGGGCGGATCGCCACCCTGCTCGGCCTGTTGGTCGCCGGCCTGCTGACCGGCGCGGCCGGCTGGCTCGTCGTGGACCTGTGGTTCCCCGCCGGGCTGCTGCTGGGACTGCTGGCGCTCTTCGGGCTGTTCCTCGGAGGCCGGATCGCCGTCGGGACCGGGCTCGGCGTGGGCGCCGGAGCGCTCGGCTGGTTCCTCGCGTACGTGGTGCTCGGCGTGCCGCGGCCCGAGGGGGACTTCCTGCTCGGTTCGTCCGGAATCGGCATGTACGTCTACCTTTTGGGTGGGGCGGTGCTGGCTGTGATGTGTGCCACGCTGCGCGGCCCGTTCGAGGGGCCGGTTTCGGCCTCGCGGTCCGGCAAGTGACGTGCCGTTGAACTCGGTCGGGGTGTGCGTTCACGGGGGTTGGACGGGGGTCCGCGAGCTGCTCGGAGGGGGCACGAGGGGGTTGAAGAGGAACCCCTGATTCCCCTAGGACAGTTGCGCGAGGGCGGCGGCCAGTATGGTGGTCGGGCCGCCGAGCTGCCCGCGCACGGCACGCGGGCGGCGGAGCCAACCGGGAGAACCTGCCTTGAGTCGTGAAACCGACAGTTCGTCCTCCGGGCCCCAAGGGCGCGGTGGAGCCGCCTACCCCTCGGGTACACCGCCGTACGGAACCGGCCGAAACCCGTCCTTGCCTGTGCCGCCTGGGCCTGGCGCGGCGACTGCCTCGGAGGAGAACCCTGTGACCTCGAACCCGTCCACGCCCGACACCGACGGGCCGAAGACCGAGACCACCCTGACGACCCGGATCCGGATCAACATCCCGGGTTCGCGGCCGATCCCGCCGGTGGTCGTACGCAAGCCGGTGGCGGCCGCCGCCGAGCCGGAGCCGGAGGAGGCGGCCGAGACCGACGCCGTCGCCGGGCAGCCCGCGGCCGAGCCCGCGGGGAGCGCGCCCGCCGCCGAGCCCGAGGAGGCGGCCAGCAACTGGTTCGCCCCCCGCAAGTCGCCCGCCCCGGCGCCCGCGTCCGCCGCGGCTCCGCCCCCGGCGCTGCCGACCCGTACCCCGGCCGCGGCAGGTCCCGCGCCCGTGCTGCCCACCCGTACGCCGGCGGGCCCCGGCCCCGGCCCCGTGCCGCCGCCCGGCCCGGGGGCCGGCTTCGCACCGGGCCGCCCGGCCGGCCCGGGTCCCCGTACGGGAGCCCCGGCGGGCTCCGGCTACGGCCCGGGCCCCGGCCCCGAGGCGCCGCTCGCCCCCCGGATGCCCGGCGGCCCCGGCGTCGGCACGCCCCTGGGCCACCCCGGCTACCCCGACACCGACGGCGGCCCCGCCACGGAGGCGTTCCCCGCGTACGGCGGCCCGGTCGGTACCGGCGCCCCGGCGGGCCCCACCGGCGGCCCCGCGCTCGGCTCCGCCCCGGTCGGCGCACCCCGCGGCGACGGGGCCTCCCGCTGGCCCGGTCCCGAGCTGGACGATGCGCTCCCGCCGATCCCCGGCCCGGGCGGTCCCGGCCGGGGCCCGATGCCGGTCCCGACACCGGCCCCCGCCCCTGCGGCGGCCGCCCCCGCACGCCCGAAGCCGGCCTCCATGACGCCGACCAAGGTCAAGAAGGGCCGCTCCAAGCTGGTCCTCCTCGGCAGCGGCATCATCGCCCTGCTCGGCGTGGCCTACGGCGCCGGGCTGCTCCTCAACCACTCCGACGTCCCCAAGGGCACCACCGTCATGGGCGTCGACATCAGCGGCAGCCGTGACGAGGCCGTCGGCAAGCTCCAGACGGCCTTCGCCAACCGCGCCGCCACGCCGCTCACGCTGACCGTCGGCGGCAAGCAGGTCGAGCTCAAGCCCGAGAAGGCCGGTCTGAGCCTGGACGCCCAGACCACCGTCCGCAACGCGGCGGGCAGCGACTACAACCCCGTCACGGTCATCGGCTCGCTCCTGGGCAACGAGCGCATCGCGGAAGCCGAGTTGCCGGTCGACGAGGAGAAGCTCCAGGTCGCGCTCCAGGAGCTGGCCGGCACCGCCGGCACCGTCACCGAGGGCACCATCACCTTCGACACCGGCAAGGCCGTCGCCGTCCCCGGCAAGCCCGGCACCACCCTGGACGCGGGCGCCTCCGCCGAGCTGGTCAAGAAGGCCTTCCGCGATCTGGTCGCCACCGGCAAGGCGGCCCCGGTCGAACTCCCGGTCGTCACCAGGAACCCGGTCGTCGACCAGGCCGAACTGGACCGGGCCATGAAGGAGTTCGCCGAGCCCGCCATGTCCGGCGTCGCGACCGTCAAGGCGGGCGGCAAGTCCCTCCCGTTCGGCGCCAAGTCCCTGCCCAAGATCCTCAGCATGCAGGTCGTGGACGGGCACCTGACCGAGAAGTACGACCTGGAAGCGCTCAAGGCGACGTACGGGAACGCCTTCGACGGGGTCCTGATCACGCGCGGCACGGGCGAGAAGACGGCCGTCACCCCGCAGGACGTCGTCGGCGCCCTGCGCCAGGCGCTGCGCGGCAAGACCGCGGCCGAGCGGACGGTCGCGATCAACACCAACGGCAGCTAGGGGGCGTCCGCACAGCCCCGCCCGGGCCCGCGGCGTCCGGAGCGTGCGGGCCGGACCCGCCCGCCGGACCCGCCCGCCGGACGGGACTTCGACGACACGACCCGGCGGCCGAACCGGCCCGCCGCAGCCCCCGTCCGATCCCTCGGGCGGGGGCTGCGCCATGTCCGCCGCCGGCCCCGCGGCCCGCCGGCCGGCCCCCGGGCGGGCCGCTCGCAGCGTCTGTCATGCCCGCCACATGACATCCGTCATCCACCAGTCACGACCGCAGACACTGCCGCGCGCACCCCCGTACGAGGGAATCTTCGGTCATGACGACGACGACCTCGGCGCACACCGCCGCCGCGAAGGACACCGGCCACGGCACCGGTCCCGTGGTGGCCTTCCGCAACGTGACCAAGAGCTACGGCGCGGTCCGCGCGGTCGACGGCCTCTCCCTGGAACTCCACCCCGGCGAGACCGTCGCCCTGCTCGGCCCCAACGGCGCCGGCAAGTCCTCCACCCTCGACCTGCTGCTGGGCCTGCGCCCCGCCGACTCCGGCACCGTCCGGCTCTTCGGCACCGCCCCCCGCGAGGCCATCGCGGCCGGCCGGGTCGGCGCGATGCTCCAGAGCGGCGGCCTGATGGAGGACGTGACCGTACGGGAGATCGTCGCCCTCGGCTGCGCCCTGCACCCCCGCCGCCACCCGGTCGAGGAGGTGCTCGGCCGCGCCGGGATCGCCGAGATCGCCGACCGCATGGTCAACAAGCTCTCCGGAGGCCAGGAGCAGCGCGTCCGCTTCGCCCTCGCCACCGCCGGGGACAACGACCTGATCGTCCTCGACGAGCCGACCACCGGCATGGACGTCACCTCCCGCCAGGCCTTCTGGGCCACGATGCGGGAGCAGGCCGCGCAGGGCCGCACGGTCCTGTTCGCCACCCACTACCTGGAAGAGGCCGACGCGATCGCGGACCGCGTCCTGGTGCTCAACAAGGGCCGGCTGCTCGCCGACGGCACCGCCGCAGAGATCAAGGCCAGGGCCGGCGCCCGCCGGATCGCCTTCGACCTGGCCGCGGACGCACCCGTGGACGAGACGGCGCTGCGCGCCCTCCCGCACCTGACGGCCTACGAGCGCCGCGGCGACACGGTCAGGCTGCAGTCGCGCGACGCCGACGCCACCGTCCACGCCGTGTACGCGCTGGGGCTCTACCCCCGGAACCTGGAAGTCGCAGGGCTGGGCCTGGAGCAGGCCTTCCTCGCCCTCACCGAGGCCGAGGAGGCCAAGTAATGCCGACCACCGGAACGCTCCAGCTCATCAAGCTGGAGATCAGCCGCGCCCTGCGCAACAAGAAGTACCTGTTCTTCACGGTCCTCTACCCGGCCGCGCTGTTCCTGATGCTCGGCGGCACCCTGAACGGCACCACGAAGGTCATGGGCACCGAACTGACCATGCCGGCCTTCTACATGGTCGCCATGGCCTCTTTCGGCGCCCTGACCGCCGTCCTGATGGGCAACAGCGAGCGCATCGCCAAGGAGCGCGAGAAGGGCTGGGTCCGCCAGCTGCGGCTGACCGCGCTGCCCGGCCGAGGCTACGTCCTGGGCAAGACCGCCAGCGCGGGCGTGCTCTCGCTGCCCGCCATCCTGGTCGTGTTCGCGGTCGCCGCGCTCGTCAAGGGCGTACGGTTCGACGCCTGGCAGTGGCTCGCCCTGACCGGTTCCATCTGGGCCGGCAGCCTGGTCTTCGCCGCGCTCGGCGTGGCGATCGGCTACCTGGCGAGCGGCGACACCGTCCGCCCGATCACGATGCTGTTCTACTTCGGCCTGTCGATCCTCGGCGGCCTGTGGATGCCGACCGCGAACTTCCCGCAGTGGCTGCAGAACATCTGCGAATGGCTGCCGACCCGGGCCTACGCGGGCCTCGGCCAGGCCATCGAGCTCGGGGGCGCACCCCACCTGAAGGACGTGGCGATCCTGGCGGTGTACTTCGTACTGTTCACCGGTGCCGCCGCATGGCTGTACCGCAAGGACTCGCTGAAGGCGTGACGGGTGTGACGAGCGTGATGGGTGCGACGGGGTCGACCGGTGGAACCGGTGCGGCGGAGCCGATGACCGAGACCGGTCTGATGGGAACGAAAGGCGGCCCCCGGGTCGGGCTCCGCCCCGAGAACCGCCGGCAGAAGATCGTGAAGTCGCTGTGGATCAGCGTCTGGCTGTTCTACCTCAGCGCTCCCGTCACCGACCTGGTCAGCGGCGGACACAGCCTCGGGGCCCGGCTGCTCGGCGGCCTGGGCCTCGTGGCCTTCGTCGCCTGGTACCTGGTCCTCGTCTTCCGCACCGCCCGGCAGTCCGAGGTGCGGCGCGTACTGCTCTCGGTCGCGGTCCTCTCCGCGCAGGCGACGATCCTGTCGCTGTCGCTGGGCCGCGAATGGCTCGTCCTCTTCGTGTACGTGGCGATCGCCTCCGGCGCCGCGCTGCCGGGGGAGATCTCCCGGTTCACGGTGCCCGGCGCCACCGCCCTGCTCGCGCTGACCGCCTTCGCGGTGCCGGGCGGCGACGAGTACCTGGCCGGGCTGCTGATCCCGGCCCTGATGGGCGGATTCGCGATGGTCGGCATCCGCGCGATGATCCGCACGACGATGGAACTGCGCGAGGCGCGGGCCACGGTGGCGCAGCTCGCGGCGAACGAGGAACGGCTGAGGATGGCCCGGGACCTGCACGACCTCCTCGGCCACTCGCTGTCCCTGATCACGCTGAAAAGCGAGCTGGCGGGGCGGATGCTGCCGGAGCACCCCGAGCAGGCGGCCCGCCAGGTGGCGGACATCGAGCAGGTCAGCCGGCAGGCACTGGTCGACGTACGGGAGGCCGTGAGCGGCTACCGGCGGCCGACCCTGCCGGGCGAACTGGCGGGCGCCCGCACCGCGCTGACGGCGGCGGGCGTGGTCGCGGACCTCCCGGCGGAGCCGGTGGAGGACCTCCCCGAGGAGGTGGAGTCGGCGCTGGCCTGGTCGCTGCGCGAGGCGGTGACGAACGTGGTCCGGCACAGCGGCGCACAGCGGTGCACCGTCCGGCTGGAGACCCTGCAGACCCTGGCCGGACCGGTGGTGGAGCTGTCGGTCGCCGACGACGGCGGGGGCGGACCCGCGGAGGCGGGCAACGGGCTGACGGGCCTGACCGAACGCCTGGAGGCGGTCGGCGGCACCCTGTCGGCCGGACAGACGGGCAAGAAGGGCTTCCGCCTGCTGGCCCGCGTCCCCCTAGGATCGGGATCATGAGCGCACGCCCCATCCGGATCCTCCTGGCGGAGGACCAGTCCATGGTCCGGGAAGCCCTCGCGGCCCTCCTCGGGCTGGAGCCGGACATCGAGGTACTGGCCCAGGTCGCCCGCGGCGACGAGGTGGTGCCGGCGGCCCGGGCGCACGACGTGAACGTCGCGCTGCTCGACATCGAGATGCCGGGCATGACGGGCATCGAGGCGGCGGCGGCCCTGCGGACCGCGGTCCCGGACCTCAAGATCGTCGTCCTGACCACCTTCGGCCGCCCCGGCTACCTGCGCGGGGCGATGGAGGCGGGGGCCTCGGCGTTCCTGGTCAAGGACGCCCCGGCCGCCCAGCTGGCCGAGGCCGTACGCAAGGTCCTGGCGGGCGAGCGCGTCATCGACCCCACCCTGGCGGCGGCGGCCCTGGCGGAAGGCGCGAACCCGCTGACGGACCGCGAACGGGAAGTCCTGCGCGCGGCCGAGGACGGCGCCACGAACGCCGAACTCGCGGCCCGCCTCCACCTCTCCCAGGGCACCATCCGCAACTACCTGTCGACGGCGATCCAGAAGCTGGCATCCCGCAACCGCGCGGAAGCCATCCGCACGGCCCGCGAAAAGGGCTGGCTGTAGCGCATCCGCCCCGCGCGGCGGCGCGGGGCGGTCGGCCCGGGCGGTCGGCCCGGGCGGTCGGCCCGGGCGGTCAGTTCAGCAGGGCCCTGGCCGACAGGGCCTCGCTGCGGATCCGCGCCGCGGCCGGCGGATCGATCGCGTCGACGACCTCCGCGTAGGACTCCATCTCGGCGGCGCCGAACGCGAACTGCCCCCGCTCGACCAGCAGCTTCGCCCGCTCGTAGCGCAGCGACGCCGGATGCGAGGGCAGCAGCAGCGACAGCTCCAGCGCCCACAGCGCCACCCCCGACTGCTCCGGCCGGGCCGCCGCCCACGCCCTGATGTTGTTCAGGATCCGCAGCACGATGTCCAGCGTCCGCGCGGGCGTCCGCGGCTCGGCCGCCTGCTCCGCGGGCCCGGCCCCCAGCGAGGCGCCCCCGGCGAAGGGGTCCACCACCAGCCCCTCGTCCGGGTCCCCGAACCCCACCACGAAGTGCCCCGGCAGCCCCAGCCCGTACACCGGCGCGCCCGCGCGCCGCGCGACCTCCAGCCAGACGACGGACAGGAGGATCGGCAGGCCCCGGCGCCGCCGCAGCACCTCGTGCAGCAGCGAGGACGACAGCCGGTCGTAGTCGGCGGGCGTGCCGTGGAAGCCCATCCGGCCGCCCAGCAGCTCCGTCACCGCCGAGGCCCAGGCCTTTGCGCCGCGCAGTCCGTACGGCAGCATCCCCGCCAGCCGGTCCAGCTCGATCTGCGCCCAGTCCATCGCCCGTTCGTCCAGCTCCGGATCCGCCTCCGCGGCCAGCAGCAGGCACAGCAGGGCGAGGTCCGGCCGCTCCGAGCGGGCCTCCTCCGCGAACCGCGCCCGCGACTCCGCGCTCATCGCGCAGCCCCGGCATTGCGGAAGTGGTGGTACGCGTGGTGCGTCGCGAAGCCGAGCCCGTCGTACAGCGCCAGCGCCCCCGCGTTGTCCGCCTCCACCTGGAGCCACGCCGCCGACGCGCCCTCCTCCAGCGCCCGCCGGGCCAGTACCGCCATCACCGCCGTGCCCAGTCCTCCGCGCCGGTGCTCCGGGTCGACCTCGACCGCCGCGAAGCCGGCCCACCGGCCGTCCACCACCAGCCGCCCTATCGCCCGCCCGGGCAGCGTCGCGAACCACACCGACGGCCCCGCGACCAGCACGCGCCGGGCCACCTCCGGGTCCTCGACCCGCCCGTACATCCCGAGCCACTCCTCGTCCGGGGCGCGGGTCAGCCGCACCTCGGAGGCGGTGGCACCGGTGTCCACGTCCGCGATCGGCGCCAGCGCCGCGATCCGGACCTCCGCCGACACCTCGTTCACCCAGCCCCGGCGCTCCAGCTCCGCGCCGAGCAGCTCCTGCGTGCCGACCGCGCCGGTCGCCGTCTGCACGTACGCCGGAAGTTCACGTTCCGCGTACCAGGACGTCACTCGCGCGAGTGCTTCGTCCAGCGGCACCCCCGGGTCTCCGAGCGGCAGCACCGAATTGGCCCGCCGGGTGAAGCCGCCGGCCGCCCGCAGCGTCCACTCGCCCAGCGGCTCGCTCTCCAGCGGCTGCCAGGCCCGCGCGCCGACCCTCGCCAGCTCCTCGAAAGAGGCCGCGGGACCCCGCCGCCTGGCCGGTGCCGGGGGCACGATCTTGCCCGCCACCAGCGACGATTCCGAGATGTGGACGGACTCGCCGCTCTTTCGTGTGATCGTCAGCACACCCTGGTCCCAGGATGTGAGAACCCCTACCGTGTCAGTGAACGAGGGCGCCTCGCCCGACCCGTCCTCCACCCGTCGTACAGAGACCCGTTTACCCACGTCAGCCGGGGTAATACGGATCTCCAGCAGCCCACCGGCAGTGATTTCCACAGCTCTGTCCGCCCCTCCTGTTCGGATCGTGCCCGGGAACGGAGATACTAGGCGTGGGCATCGACGACGCCGCGCTCCCGCGCGATATGGAAAGCCCTACCGAGGAGGAACGAGAGCGTGACCTACGTCATCGCGGAGCCTTGTGTCGACGTCAAGGACAAGGCATGCATCGAAGAGTGCCCCGTCGACTGCATCTACGAGGGCCAGCGGTCCTTGTACATCCACCCCGACGAGTGCGTCGACTGTGGTGCGTGTGAGCCGGTCTGCCCGGTCGAGGCCATCTTCTACGAGGACGACACTCCGGAAGAGTGGAAGGACTACTACAAGGCGAACGTCGAGTTCTTCGACGAGCTCGGTTCCCCCGGTGGTGCCTCCAAGCTGGGCCTGATCGAGCGTGATCACCCCTTCATCGCGGCGCTTCCGGCGGACATCAACCCGAGTCACTGACGACGGTCGGTACCACCAGAACCGCCCCTCGGTCCCGTACGGCCCCGTGCCGCGCGGGACCGAGCCGTTTGCCCGCACAGCCGCTACGTCCAGCACCAGTAGAGAGCAGAGAACACCGTGGCCGCAGTATCCGCACGTCTTCCCGCCTTCCCCTGGGACAAGCTGGAGCCGTACAAGAAGGCCGCGGCGGCCCACCCGGACGGCCTCGTCGACCTGTCCGTCGGCACGCCCGTGGACCCGGTCCCGCAGCTGGTCCAGGACGCCCTCGTCGCGGCCGCCGACTCCCCGGGCTACCCCACGGTGTGGGGCACCGCAGCGCTGCGCGACGCGATCACCGGCTGGCTCAGGGGCCGCCTCGGCGCGAGCGCCGCCGGACACCGCAACGTCCTGCCGGTCGTCGGCTCCAAGGAACTGGTGGCCTGGCTGCCGACCCAGCTGGGGCTGGGCGCCGGGGACAAGGTGGCGTACCCCCGGCTCGCGTACCCCACGTACGAGGTCGGCGCCCGGCTGTGCGGCGCGGAGGCGGTCGTCTACGACGACCCGATGGACCTCGACCCGGCCGGCGTGAAGCTGCTGTGGCTCAACTCCCCGTCCAACCCCACCGGAAAGGTCATCCCGAAGGAAGACCTGGTCCGGATCGTGGCCTGGGCGCGCGAGCACGGGATCCTGCTCTTCAGCGACGAGTGCTACCTGGAGCTGGGATGGGAGGCCGAGCCCGTCTCCGTCCTGCACGACGACGTCTGCGGCGGCTCGTACGAGGGCATCGTCGCGGTCCACTCGCTCTCGAAGCGCTCCAACCTGGCCGGCTACCGGGCCGCGTTCATCGCCGGTGACGCAGAGGTGCTCGGCGAGCTGCTGGAGATCCGCAAGCACGGCGGCATGATGACCCCGGCGCCGGTGCAGGCGGCCACGGTCGCCGCGCTCGGCGACGACGCGCACGTCGCGGAGCAGCGCGGGCGCTACGCGGCCCGGCGCGGGGCCCTGCGGGCCGCCCTGGAGGCGCACGGCTTCCGGGTCGAGCACAGCGAGGCCAGCCTGTATCTGTGGGTGACCCGCGACGAGCCCTGCTGGGAGACGGTCGCCCACCTCGCCGAGCTGGGCATCCTGGTCGCCCCGGGCGACTTCTACGGTGCGGCGGGCGCGGAGTTCGTCCGCGTCGCCCTCACGGCGACGGACGAGCGCGTCGAAGCGGCCGTCAAGCGCCTCGCCTGACCCGGCGTCGCGCCTCGCCCGACCCGGCGTCGGCGCGGCTGCGGTCCGCAGACGGCCCGAGGGGCCGGGAGTTCGCGCTCCCGGCCCCTCGGTGTTCCTGCGTGCGGCGGATCAGCCGCCCAGCGGCAGGCCGCCGCCCAGCGGCAGCCCCTGGGTGGGGAGCGCGCCGGTCAGGCCGCTGGTCGGGACGGCGCCGGTCGGCAGCGCGCCGGTGGAGAGCGCGTCGGTGGGCAGGGCGCCGGTGGGCAGCGCCTCGGTCGGCAGGCCCTTGGCCGGCAGCCCGCCGAGCAGGCCGGTCGCGGCGTCGGTGACCCCGGCGGGGGCGCCCGGTACGGCCTTGGCGGCGGTGTCCGTCGCGCTGGTGGCAGCGGCCTCACCGGTGCCGACCACGGCGCCCGCAGCGCCGGTGGCGTCCGAGGCGTCCGGGCTGGTGAGCGCGCCCAGCTGCGGCACGGACTCCAGGCCCGCGGCGCTGGCCGCGCCGGCCGCACCGACCACGGGAGCTGCCCCGGCTGCGAGCAGCAGCGCGGTACGGGCGATCCGGCGGGTCAGGGGGAGGGACATGATGCTCCTAAGCGGTAGCGGCTGAGTACGCCGTGTACAACCGCTCGGGGGGCGGGTGGAGTTGCGAGGCGCCGGGTAAAGGATCAGTAACGCATCGTTTAATCGGCCTGCGCGAAAAGCCCATCGGATGCACGCCGACCAGCGGTTCCGTCCTTTCGGAGGCGGCTCGGGCCGCCGCCGGGTCACCCCCGCACGGGGGACGCCTCGTACGGGCGAGCCCACGGCGGCGACGCGTGTCACTGGGCCACGAAGATCCGTACCGAGCCCTCCTGCGCGCGGTGGGGGTCGACGGCCCCGGACTTGCCCTGCGGGCCGGCGGGCCCCAGCTGCTGCCACGCCCCCTTCGCCTGGCCCGCCACCCAGCTCGCCGGGCCGTACGAGACCCGGACGACTCCCATCCCGCGCGAGTTGGCCACCGCCCAGCCCGCCATCACCTTGCTGCCGCGCGCCGCCGAGGCCCCGCCGTCCTTCTTCTCGACGAAGGTCACCTCGGCCTCCTTGACCTTCCCGGCCGCGTCCTGCGTACGGCGCGGCTCCGCCGGAGCGGTGTGCATCTTGGCCTTGGCGAAGATGCGGGTGAGCTCCGTGCGCACCTTCTCCGGGTCGCCCGGCGCGGTCGGCGCCGGCCCGCCGCAGGTCAGCTCGCCGTCCCCGGCGAAGGCCGCCGCCACCACGACCGCGTCCGCCTCGTGCTTCGCGTACGCCTCGGGGTAGCCGCTGCGCTGCACCTCCTGCGCGGCCTCCGTCAGCGGGAGCTGCGCGTACCCCTTGATCTCGACGAGGTGGTCGTAGAACTTCCCGGCCGAGTACACCGGGTCCATGATCTGCTGCTCGGTGCCCCAGCCCATCGAGCTCCGCTGCTGGAACAGGCCCAGCGAATCCCGGTCGCCGTGGGGGAGGTTGCGCAGCCCCGACTCCTGCATCGCGGTCGCCAGCGCGATGGTCAGGGCCCGGTCCGGCAGGCCCTTGGCCACGCCGACCGCGGCTATGGTCGCGGCGTTGCCCGCCTGTTCCGGAGTCATGTCGACGCCGGTCGGACTCGTCCGCACGCTCGCCGTGCAGTGCGGCGCGCCGCCACCGCCGTTCGTGGTGTCGTACTGCACGGCGAAGTAGCCGATCAGCGCGAGCAGCACCAACACACCGGCACACGTGAGCAGCGGCCGGCGTCGGCGACGAGGACGGGGGGGATCGTTCCGGGTCACGGCGCCCACCGTACTTGAGCCATGCGACGCGTCCACCGGCCGGACGTGAGAGCTTCGCCGCAGTCCGGGGCATTAGGGTCAGAGCCATGTCCGAATCCGAGCTGGACCTCACCCTGGACGCCGCCGAGCTGACCGCCCGGCTCGTCGACATCCCGTCCGTGAGCGGCGACGAAAAGGTCCTCGCCGACCTGGTGGAGCGCGCGTTGCGCGCCCTGCCGCACCTCACGGTCGACCGGTACGGCAACAACGTCGTGGCCCGTACGAACCTCGGCAGGGCCGAGCGCGTCGTCCTCGCCGGCCACCTCGACACCGTGCCGATCGCCGACAACGTCCCGTCCCGCCTGGACGAGAACGACGTCCTGTGGGGCTGCGGAACGACCGACATGAAATCCGGCGTCGCCGTACAGCTGCGCATCGCCGCGACCGTGCCCGAGCCCAACCGCGACCTCACCTTCGTCTTCTACGACCAGGAGGAGGTCGCCGCCGACCTCAACGGCCTGGGCAAGGTCGCCGAGGCCCACCCCGACTGGCTGACCGGGGACTTCGCGGTCCTGCTGGAGCCGTCGAACGCCGAGGTGGAGGGAGGCTGCCAGGGCACCCTGCGCGTCCTGCTCCGCACCTCCGGCGAGCGCGCCCACTCCGCGCGCAGCTGGATGGGCTCCAACGCCATCCACGCGGCGGCCCCGATTCTCGCCAAACTCGCGGCGTACGAGCCCCGCAAGCCGGTGATCGACGGCCTGGAGTACCACGAGGGCCTGAACGCGGTCCGCGTCGAGGGCGGCGTCGCCAACAACGTCATCCCCGACGCCTGCACGGTGACGGTCAACTTCCGCTTCGCCCCGGACCGCAGCATGGACGAGGCGATCGCCCACGTCCGCGAGGTCTTCGCGGACTGCGGCGTCGACGAGTTCGTGATCGACGACTTCTCGGGCGGCGCCCTCCCCGGCCTCTCCCACCCCGCCGCGGCGGCGTTCATGGAGGCGGTCGGCGGCCGCGCCATGCCGAAGTTCGGCTGGACGGACGTCTCCCGCTTCAGCGCCCTCGGCGTTCCGGCGGTCAACTACGGCCCGGGCGACGCCCTGCTGGCCCACAAGGTCGACGAGCGCGTGGAGACGAAGGCGATCCTGCACTGCGAGGAACGACTCCGCGCCTGGCTGACCTCCTGAATTCCGCTTCTCGTCACCTTTGTGCGCCTAATCTGATCCAACGATCAGCAGGAGGGAGCACATCATGGGCAACCACCGCACTTCCGACGGGGACGCTCGTCGTCGGCCCGAGGAGCAGCAGCTCGGGCCGGTGCTGCGCAGGCGGAGCCAGGTGCAGGCGGGCAGTACGACGGACCAGCGGCTGCTGGATTCCGCCGGGCCTTCCGAGTGGGTGCACACCGATCCCTGGCGGGTCCTGCGCATCCAGTCGGAGTTCATCGAGGGCTTCGGCACGCTGGCGGAGCTGCCGCCGGCGATCAGCGTGTTCGGCTCCGCCCGTACGCCCGCCGGCTCGCCGGAGTACGAGGCGGGCGTGCGGATCGGCAGCGCGCTCGTCGAGGCGGGCTTCGCGGTGATCACGGGCGGCGGCCCGGGCGCGATGGAGGCGGCCAACAAGGGCGCCCGGGAGGCCAACGGGATCTCCGTGGGCCTGGGCATCGAGCTGCCCTTCGAGCAGGGGCTCAACCAGCACGTGGACCTCGGGCTGAACTTCCGGTACTTCTTCGTCCGCAAGACGATGTTCGTGAAGTACAGCCAGGGCTTCGTGGTCCTGCCGGGCGGACTCGGCACGCTGGACGAGCTGTTCGAGGCCCTGACCCTGGTCCAGACCCAGAAGATCACCCGGTTCCCGATCGTGCTGTTCGGGTCGGAGTACTGGTCGGGCCTGGTCGACTGGCTGAAGAACACGGTGATCGCGCAGGGCAAGGCCTCGGAGCGCGACCTCTACCTCTTCCACGTCACGGACGACGTGGACGAGGCGATCGCGCTGGTGACCAAGGAAGTCGGCAAGTAGCCGCGGCGCCGCGCCGCCGCTACGCGAGTCCCCGGCGGGCGACCGCCGGGGGCCGGTGGCCCTGGATCGAGGCCACCATGTCCAGGATCTGCTTGGTCTCCGCGACCTCGTGGACCCGGTAGACCTGCGCGCCGAGCCAGGCCGAGACGGCCGTCGTGGCCAGGGTGCCCAGCAGGCGCTCCTTGACCGGCTTGTCGAGGGTCTCGCCGACGAAGTCCTTGTTGGACAGGGAGACCAGCACCGGCCAGCCGGTGTCCGCCATCTCGCCCAGCCGGCGCGTGGCCTCCAGCGAGTGGCGGGTGTTCTTCCCGAAGTCGTGGCCCGGGTCGATCATGATCGCATCGCGCCGGACGCCGAGCGCCGCCGCGCGCTCCGCGAGCCCGACCGTGACCCGCAGGATGTCCTCCACCACGTCCTCGTACGCGATCCGGTGCGGCCGGGTGCGCGGCTCCACCCCGCCCGCGTGGGTGCAGACCAGGCCGACGCCGTGGCGGGCCGCGACCTCGGCCAGCCTCGGGTCCACCCCGCCCCAGGCGTCGTTCAGGACGTCGGCCCCGGCCTCGCAGACGGCCTCGCCGACCTCGTGCCGCCAGGTGTCGACGCTGATCACCACGTCCGGGTGGCGGCGCCGCACCTCGGCCACGAAACCGACCGTGCGCCGGGCCTCCTCGGCCGCGTCCACGTGCTCGCCGGGACCCGCCTTGACCCCGCCGATGTCGATGATCGCGGCGCCCTCGGCGACCGCCTGCTCGACTCGGTCCAGCGCGGGCTCGTCGCGGAACGTCGCACCCTGGTCGTAGAAGGAGTCCGGAGTCCGGTTCACGATGGCCATGATCACCGGCTCGTGGGTGTCGAACTCGCGCCTGCCCAGTCGCAGCATCCCGTTCTTTCCTCCTCCGGCGGCCCTCGCGCCTCGCTGCGACCTTAACCTGGTGGCCGGTGGCCCGATGTCTCTCAGGGAGTTGCTCGTGTTCTGGTTCTTGCTGATCGCGCTGGTCGTGGTCGTCGCGGCGGTCACCCTGGCCGTGGTGGGCGGTGGTTCCGAGGCCGTGCTGCCGGAGGCGGAGCCGGACCGGGTGGCCGACGCGCTGCCGGAGAGCCGCCCGGTCGTACGGGCCGACATCGACGCCCTGCGCCTGCCGGTCGCGCCGCGCGGGTACCGGATGGCCGAGGTGGACGACGTACTGGAGCGGCTCGCGGCGGAGCTCGCCGAGCGGGACGCGCGGATCGCGGAGCTGACGGCCGCGGCCGTGCAGGGCCGCGGCGGCGCGCAGGCGCCGGGCAGCGCGGTGGACCTGCACAAGGACGCCCGCCAGGAGGGGAAGTGACGGCGGTCGCGGGTCCGGACGGCGGCCTGCGCTGCCCCTGGGCACTGGCCACCGAGGACTACATCGCGTACCACGACACGGAGTGGGGGCGCGCGGTGCACGGGGACGACGCCCTGTACGAGCGGCTGTGCCTGGAGGCGTTCCAGTCGGGGCTGTCCTGGCTGACGATCCTGCGGCGCAGGGAGGGCTTCCGTACGGCCTTCTCGGGGTTCGTGATCGCCGACGTCGCCGCCTTCGGGCCGGCGGACGCGGAGCGGCTGCTCGCCGACGAGGGGATCATCCGCAACCGGGCCAAGATCGAGGCCACGCTCGCCAACGCGAAGGTGCTGGCCGAGTGGGAGCCGGGCGAACTGGACGCGCTGATCTGGTCGCACGCGCCGGAGCCGGGCCGCCCGGCCCCGGCGACGATCTCCGAGGTGCCGGCGGTGACGCCCGAGTCCACGGCCCTGTCCAAGGCGCTGAAGAAGGCGGGGATCCGGTTCGTCGGGCCCACGACCGCCTATGCGCTGATGCAGGCCTGCGGGCTGGTCAACGACCACCTGGCCGCCTGCGCCGCCCGCACCCCCGCCTGAGGCGGGGGAAGGCCGGGGGCAGGCGGCATCGGGGCGGCGGACCCGGCGGACCCGGCGGCGGACCCGGCGGCCCGGGTCCGGTGGCCCGGGTTCAGCGGCCCAGGTACTTCGGCGGCTGCTTCGCGAGGAAGGCCTGGACGGCGATCGAGTGGTCCTCGGAGGCGCCCGCACGGGTCTGCAGGGTGTCCTCGTGGGCCAGCGCCTCCGCCAGCGAGCGGGAGGCCCCGTAGGCGAGGGACTCCTTGAGGGCCGCGTAGGCCACCGTCGGGCCGGCCGCCAGGGTGCGGGCCACTGCCTCGGCCTCCGCGTGCAGGGAGTCCGAGGGGACCAGGCGGTTCACGATGCCGAGCTCGTACGCCTCCTGCGCCTTCACCGAGCGGGGGAAGAGCAGCAGGTCGCTGGCGCGGGAGGCGCCGATCAGGCGGGGGAGGGTCCAGGAGACGCCCGAGTCGGCGGTCAGCGCCACCCCCGCGAAGGAGGTGTTGAAGGAGGCCGTGTCGGCGACGACCCGGAAATCCGCCGCCAGTGCGAAGCCGAAGCCCGCTCCGGCCGCCACGCCGTTGACGCCCGCGACCACCGGCTTGGGCATCTCGGTCAGGGCGCGCACGATCGGGTTGTAGTGCTCCGCGACCGTGTTCATGGTCAGCGAGGAACCGGTCTCGCGGTCCGCCGCCAGGTTCCCGATGTGCTCCTTGAGGTCCTGGCCGACGCAGAAGGCCCGGTTGCCGGCCGCCGTCAGCAGCACCGCACGGACGGCCGGATCGGCGGCCGCCGCCAAGGCCGCGTCGCGCAGCGCGACCTTGGCCTCGGTGTTCATCGCGTTCATGGCGTCGGGACGGTTGATCGTGATCTTCGCGAGTCCGTCGGTCACTTCGTAGAGCACGCTGTCGGCCATGGCAGGGGGTCCCCCTTCGTCGCGGGCTTGGCTACCGGCCGGTACCGGCCGGTGCAAGGGCCAGCATGGCGGACCGGACCGCTCCGGGGCATGTGATGTGCGTCAAAGAAAGCGGAGGACGGACGCCGGGTGCGACGGCGAAGTATCGCAGGCACGTCCCCGAAATGAGTGGTTTTGGCCGAGCGCGTTGCGCAAGCGTTCCCTGCCGATGTTGGTCATCGGGTCCTGACATGCGGGATAATGGCCAAGAAGCAATGTGTTCGATGCCGGGTTCCAGGCGCCTGAATGGGGCCGTCGGCTGACGATGAGCTGGTTTCAGGAAGGGGAACGAGCATGGCGGCCATGAAGCCGCGGACGGGCGACGGCCCGCTCGAGGTCACCAAGGAGGGGCGGGGCATCGTCATGCGCGTACCGCTCGAGGGCGGCGGTCGGCTCGTCGTCGAGCTGACTCCGGACGAAGCGGACGCCCTGGGTGACGCCCTGAAGAAGGTCGTCGGCTAACCCGTCGGCAGCACCGCAGCACCAGTATTCTCTGCGCCGCCCCGGCCGCTTCCCGCGGTCGGGGCGGCGTTGTGTCATGTCCGGGGAGATCGCCCCGGGGCCGCTCGCCGCTGCTCCTGCCCCGGGCCGAGCCGGGTCCCGCCGGGGCGTACGGTCGCTCAGCGCCGGACCGCGCACAGCAGGCCGTCGCCCACCGGGAGCAGGGCCGCCTCCAGCGCCGGGCTCTCGCGGACGCTGCGCAGCAGCTCCCGTACGCGCAGCACCTCGGTCTGCTGGGCGGCCCCGTCGACGGTGCGGCCGTCCGAGAAGACCCCCTCGAAGCACACCAGCCCGCCGGGGCGCAGCAGACGCAACGATTCGGCGAGGTAGTCGAGGGACTCGGAGGGGTCCCCGTCGCAGAAGACGAGGTCGTAGCCGCCGTCGGCGAGCCGGGGGAGTACGTCGAGTGCGCGGCCGGGGATGAAGCGGGCGCGGTTGCCCGCGAAGCCGGCGGCGCGGAAGGCCTGGCGGGCGAAGGCCTGCCGGTCCGCCTCGGGATCCACGGTGGTCAGCACCCCGTCGGGGCGCATCCCGTGGAGGAGGTGGATGCCGGAGACGCCGGTGCCGGTGCCGATCTCGGCCACCGCCTTGGCGTCCGCGGTGGCGGCGAGCAGGCGCAGCGCGGCCCCGGTGCCCGGGGAGACGGAGCGCAGGCCCGCTTCCCTGGCCCGGTCGCGGGCCCACCGCAGAGCGTCGTCCTCGGCGACAAACGCGTCGGCGAACGCCCAGCTCGTCTGCCGGTTGCCGGTAATGACCCTCTCCTGTCCCCATAGTTGGCGCAACGGTGACTGTATCCGCTGACGTCGGGAACCCGCAGATGGGACCGGGCGTTGGAGAAAACAGCGGCGGATTGAACCAGCGAGGGGAAAAGGGGCGTATGGGCCGGGTCCGGCCGGGATAGATGGGGCGGCAGCGGGCAGATCGACGGCCCGGCCGGTCGCAGGCGCGTGCAAAGTTACTGCAAAAACACTTATCCGGAGCTGACGGGAGGGGTGGCTATGGTAGGGACTCCGCTGGACACCACCAGAGCCGATAGGGGAGGTGCGGCTGCGCCTGTGGATCGTGGGGGCGTATTGAGACGCCTCTTCTGGTCGGCGGGTGAGCCGAAATCCGTGACCAACATTGCTGACCGCTTCCACACCGCTGCCACCGCAACCACCGCGACCTTTGCCGCCGATGCGGGCACCCAGGCGTGGACCCCTCCTTCATGGGAGGAGATCGTCAGCACGCACAGTGCGCGGGTCTACCGCCTTGCCTACCGCCTGACGGGCAACCAGCACGACGCCGAGGACCTGACGCAGGAGGTCTTCGTCCGCGTCTTCCGCTCGCTGTCCACGTACACGCCGGGCACCTTCGAGGGCTGGCTGCACCGCATCACCACCAACCTCTTCCTCGACATGGTCCGCCGCAAGCAGCGGATCCGCTTCGACGCGCTCGCCGACGACGCCGCCGAGCGGCTGCCGAGCCGCGAGCCGTCCCCGCAGCAGGTCCTGCACGACACCCACTTCGACGCGGACGTGCAGCAGGCGCTGGACACCCTTGCGCCCGAGTTCCGCGCGGCCGTCGTGCTGTGCGACATCGAGGGCCTGTCGTACGAGGAGATCGCCGCGACGCTGGGCGTGAAGCTCGGCACCGTGCGCAGCCGTATCCACCGGGGCCGGTCGCACTTGCGCAAGGCGCTCAAGCACCGGTCCCCCGAGGCCCGGGCCGAGCAGCGGGCGCTGGCGGGCGCGGCGGTGGGCGCGCCGGGCGCCGGGGGAGAGGGCGGAACCGAGTGAGCGGAGTCAGTCCCTCTCCCGCCGAACAGCACCTGGGTGACCGGCTGGCCGCTCTGGTCGACGGGGAACTGAGCCATGACGCGCGCGAGCGGGTCCTGGCCCACCTCGCCACGTGTGCCAAGTGCAAGGCCGAGGCCGATGCGCAGCGCCGCCTGAAGAGCCTGTTCGTCGAGAGCGCGCCACCGCCGCTGTCGGCCGGGCTGTTGGCCCGGTTGCAGGGGCTGCCCGGCGGCGGTCCCGACGGGCCGTCCGGTCCCCCTTCCGGTCCGCTGGGTCCGCCCGGCGCGGATCTCTTCGGGTACGTGGCTCCGCCCGCGCCGCAGCAGGGCTTCCGCATCCACGAGGTCGGGCGGCCACGCCGCCGCTTCGCGTTCGTGGCGGCCGGGGCGGTCTCGCTGGCCGCGATCGCGCTGGGCGGCTCGCTGCCGGCCGACTCGCTGGATCCGACCGTACGGGGCGAGGCCCCGGCTTCCCGTCCGGGCCCGGCGGTGTCGGTGACGGACGCGGTGGTCCGCGACCGCGCTCCCGGCCCCGGCTTCGTGGCGGGCCCGCGCTCCACGGCTCCCCTCCCCCCGGTACACCCCTCCCTCTCTCCCCGACCGGTCTCGCTGACCCGCTGAGGTGCCGGGGGCCGGGGGCGGAGCCCCCGGTGGGCGCAGGACCTGGTTGAATCTGCGGCAGATGCGCCGCCCGGCGGTGCTACAGGTACTCCGGGGAGCGCCCATGGCCGACCAGCAGCAGTCCGACACGGCCCCGACGTGGTGGAGCCGCCCCGCCGCCCCGCAAGCGGAGGCGGAGGCGGCTTCTGACCCCGCGGCCGAACACGCGCCACAGGCCTCCGGGGCCGCGCCGGGGCCGCGGTACGACCCCTGGGCCGAGCAGCCGCTGCAGGTGGTGGACCAGGGCAGGGCGACCGGCGGCGGCCACCTGGTACGGATGCGGCACGTCCTCGCGCTCGGGCTCGGCATCGCCCTGCTCGCCGGGGGCGTCGGCGGGTGGCTCGGCGTGCTCGCCGAGCGGCAGAGCAGCACGCGCCTCGAACTGCCCCAGGCCGCCGTCGAGAACAAGGGCCGCGCCCCCGAGAGCGTGGCCGGGATCGCCGCCACCGCGCTGCCCGGCGTCGTCACCCTCCACGTACGCGGCAGCACCGGCAGCGGTACCGGAACCGGGTTCGTCCTCGACGGGCAGGGGCACATCCTGACCAACAACCACGTCGTCTCCGACGCCAAGGACATAACGGTCACCTTCAGCACCGGCGAGAGCGTCACCGCCGCGCTGGTCGGCCGCGACAGCGGCTACGACCTGGCCGTGGTCAAGGTCGACGGCGTACGGGGCCTGCAGCCGCTCTCCCTCGGGAACTCCGAGAACGTGAAGGTCGGGGACCCGGTCGTGGCCATCGGCGCGCCCTTCGACCTCTCCAACACCGTCACCGCCGGCATCATCAGCGCCACCGGCCGGCCCATCACCGCCGGCGGCGACAAGGGGGACGGCAGCGACATCAGCTACGTGGACGCCCTCCAGACCGACGCCCCGATCAACCCCGGCAACTCCGGCGGCCCGCTCCTCGACGCCAAGGCCCGCGTGATCGGCATCAACAGCGCCATCCGGGGAGCCGACAAGGGCGACTCCGACAAGCAGAGCGGCAGCATCGGGCTCGGCTTCGCCATCCCGGTGAACCAGGGCAAGCGCGTCGCAGAGGAGCTGATCCGCACCGGCCGCGCCACCCACCCCGTCATCGGCGTCACCTCGACATGGAGTACACGGGCGACGGGGCCCGCGTCGGCACCAAGGGCGAGGGCGGCAAGCCCGCCGTCACCCCCGACGGCCCCGGGGCCCGGGCCGGGATCCAGGGCGGCGATGTGATCACCAAGGTGGACGGCGTACGGGTGCACGGCGGCGACGAGCTCGTCATCAAGATCCGCGCCCACCGCCCCGGCGACCCCCTCGCCCTGACGGTCCTGCGCGACGGCCGGGAGCGCACCCTGGAACTGGTCCTCGGTTCGGCGAACGGATCATGACCAGCCGGTGAATCCCGGGCCGATGCCGCACCGATGTACGGGCCCGCCGACGAGGCCGGGTACCGTGTGTCGTGGCCCGAAGTGAAAAGAGCCGAGGAGCGGCAAGGTGTTCAACGACATAGGCGCACTCGAACTGGTCACGATCGTGGTGCTCGCCATCCTCATCTTCGGTCCGGACAAGCTCCCCAAGGTGATCCAGGACGTCAGCGGGGTCATCCGGAAGATCCGCGCGTTCTCCGACAGCGCGAAGCAGGACATCCGGTCCGAACTCGGTCCCGAGTTCAAGGACTTCGAGTTCGAGGACCTGAACCCGAAGACGTTCCTGCGCAAGCAGTTGAGCGAGAACGAGGACCTGAAGGAGATCCGCAGCACCTTCGATCTCCGCAAGGAGCTCAACGACGTCACCGACGCCGTGAACAGTCGCGAGGCGGACCCCGCCCGGGCCGCCGCGGGCACCTCCGCCGCGGCCGCGGCCACCGGCCCGGACCTGCTGAAGAAGCCCGCCGCCCCGGCCGCCGAGCTGCGCACCCCGTACGACGCCGACGCCACCTGAGACACCCCCTGGTTTCGAGCCTTCCGGGCGATTCGGGGTCCGGTGGCTATCCTCCATGAGTCCGGACCCAGGACGCCCCAGGGTGGGGGTCCCCCCGACGACACGTGGGGGAGGGCGCGTTCCGGACCCCACGGAACGAGAGGCCGCATCGATGGAGACGACGAGCAGTAGCCGGGTAGGGGTGCAGCCCGCCGAGGCGCCCGCTCCCGCTGCCGCACCCACTGCACCAGCCGCACCCACTGCACCAGCCGCACCGGCCGCGCAGTCGCAGCCCGCGCCGGCGGAGCCCCAGGAGGCCGCCGCGCCCGTCCCGGCGGCCCGCCGGACGCTGGAGGGGTACCTACGGGCCGATTTCCCCTGGTACGGGCTGGACGGGGCCTTCACGGGCCCCCGCTGGCTCATGCAGGTGGGCACCGGGGCCGACGGCACCGTCGAGCACGGTTCCACCGGCCATGGCGACGAGCCCTCCGCGCGCGGAGAGCTCGCGACCGGGGAGAAGGAGCGCTTCGCGGTGGTCGTCACCGTCGCGAGCAACCCGCTGCGCCGCAGCAGCGACGGCACGGGCGTCCTGGAGGCCACCTCGGTCTCCTCGGCGGCCTGGCTGGCCGGCTCGGGGCTGCTGGCGTACAGCTGGCCGGGCCAGATGGACCACACCCTGCGCGACGACTGGCTCGACCAGCAGACCGAGGCCGCCTGGGAGCTCGCCGACGACCTCGCGGGGCCGGACTGGTCGACGCTGTCCCTCCCGGTCGACGGGGAGCCGACGCCGTTCCACTACCGCGAGTCGGAGTTCGGCTGGGTCCTGGCCGGGTCGACGGCGGCCGGCGTGCACGTGGGTGCGTACGGGCGCGGGATGAGCGCGTACGGACTCGGCTTCTCGGTGATCGGCGACATCGCGTCGTACGAGTAGCCCGGGTACGGGAAAGGGCACCGCCGGCCGGCGGTGCCCTCCTCGCCCACGCTCAGAACTTGTTGCGCGGGGTGATGCCCAGGGACATGCCGGCCAGGCCGCGGGAGCGGCCGCCGAGCTTGCCCGCGATGGCGCGCAGCGCCGCGCCGGCCGGGGAGTCCGGGTCCGACAGGACGACCGGCTTGCCCTCGTCGCCGCCCTCGCGCAGCCGTACGTCGATCGGGATGGAGCCGAGCACCGGCACCGTCGCGCCGACCGTCTTCGTCAGGCCGTCGGCGACCTTCTGGCCACCGCCCGAGCCGAACACGTCGACCATCTCGTCGCAGTGCGGGCACGGCAGCCCGGACATGTTCTCGACGACGCCGACGATCTTCTGGTGCGTCTGCACCGCGATCGAGCCGGCCCGCTCCGCGACCTCGGCCGCAGCCTGCTGCGGGGTGGTCACGACCAGGATCTCCGCGTTCGGCACCAGCTGCGCCACCGAGATCGCGATGTCGCCCGTACCCGGCGGAAGGTCCAGCAGCAGCACGTCCAGGTCGCCCCAGAACACGTCCGCCAGGAACTGCTGGAGCGCCCGGTGGAGCATCGGGCCGCGCCACACCACCGGCGCGTTGCCCGGCGTGAACATGCCGATGGAGATGACCTTCACGCCGTTCGCCGACGGCGGCATGATCATGTTCTCGACCTGGGTCGGGCGGCCCTCCACGCCCAGCATGCGCGGCACGCTGTGGCCGTAGATGTCCGCGTCGACGACGCCGACCTTCAGCCCGTCCGCGGCCATCGCCGCCGCCAGGTTCACCGTCACCGACGACTTGCCGACGCCGCCCTTGCCGGACGCCACCGCGTAGACGCGGGTCAGCGAGCCCGGCTTGGCGAACGGGACCTCGCGCTCGGCGGTGCCGCCGCGCAGCGTCGCCGCCAGGTCCTTGCGCTGCTCGTCGCTCATCACGTCCAGCGTGACCGCGACCGAGGTGACGCCCGCGACCCGCTCGACGGCCTCGGTGACGTTCTTGGTGATCGTCTCGCGCATGGGGCAGCCCGACACCGTGAGGTAGACCGTGACCGCGACCTCGCCGCCGTCGCCGATCTCCACCGATTTGACCATGCCGAGCTCGGTGATCGGCCGGTGGATCTCGGGGTCGTTCACCGTCGCCAGCGCATCGAGGATCGCGTCCTGCTCAGGCACGGCGGCGGAGCTTGTGTCGGTAGCCATGACCCGATGGTACGGCTCGGTAGCCTGCCTCGGGAAAGGCCGCTAGCGGTCGCCTTCGTCACTCTCCGCCGGGAATAGGCGCCGCTCGTCCATCTCCTTGATCAGGTCCTGGAACTCCGACCGGATCCAGTCGCGGGTCGCGACCTCGCCCAGGCCCATGCGCAGCGCCGCGATCTCCCGGGTCAGGTACTCGGTGTCGGCGATGGAGCGTTCGTTCTGCTTGCGGTCCTGCTCCAGGTTGACCCGGTCGCGGTCGTCCTGCCGGTTCTGCGCGAGCAGGATCAGCGGAGCCGCGTACGAGGCCTGCAGCGACAGCATCAGCGTCAGGAAGATGAACGGGTACTCGTCGAACCGCAGGTGCGTGGGCGCGAAGATGTTCCACAGCACCCAGACGATGATGACCAGCGTCATGTAGACGATGAACCGGCCCGTGCCGAGGAAGCGCGCCACCCGCTCCGACAGCCGCCCGAACGCCTCCGGGTCGTACACCGGAAGCACCCGCCGCCGGTCCGACCGGGGCTGGTCCAGGCGCACCCGCGGCGAGCGGGTCAGCGCGGTCGACCCGGTCGCGGAAGCGGCCGCCTTGGAGCGCATCCGCTCGGCGGACTCCTCCTCCCGGCCCGTGAGCCCCTGCTCGCGCGCGTACTCCCGGGCGTGCTCGCGCGCCAGTTCGCGCCGCACGCGGATCTGCTCACGGCGCCGTTCGCGCGACGGCTCACCGCGTCGTTCACTGCCCACTGGAGACCTCCTCGGAGTGGAAGTCCGTCTCCCGCCAGTCGTCCGGCAGCAGGTGGTCCAGCACGTCGTCCACGGTCACCGCGCCCAGCAGCGAGCCGCTCTCGTCCACCACCGGCACCGCCACCATGTTGTACGCGGCGAGATGGGTCGTCACCTGGGGCAGCGAGGCGTCCGGACGCAGCGGCGGCAGGTCCGTGTCCACGATCGAGCTCACCAGCGTGAACGGCGGGTCCCGCAGCAGCCGCTGGAAGTGCACCGTGCCCAGGTACTTGCCCGTGGGCGTCTCGTCCGGCGGCCGGCACACGTACACCTGCGCGGCCAGCGCGGGCGACAGGTCCGCCTGCCTCACCCGGGCCAGCGCGTCCGCGACCGTCGCGTCGGGCCGCAGCACGATCGGCTCCGTCGTCATCAGACCGCCCGCGGTGTTCTCCTCGTACGACAGCAGGCGTCGCACGTCGGCCGCGTCGTCCGGCTGCATCAGCGTCAGCAGCCGCTCCTTGTCGTCCTCCGGGAGCTCCGAGAGCAGGTCGGCCGCGTCGTCCGGGTCCATCGCCTCCAGGACGTCGGCGGCGCGCTCCTCCTTCAGCTTGCCGAGGATCTCCACCTGCTCGTCCTCGGGCAGCTCCTCCATGACGTCCGCGAGCCGGTCGTCGTCGAGGGCGCTGGCCACCTCGGCGCGGCGCTTGGGCGTCAGGTGGTGCAGGACGTTCGCCACGTCGGCCGGGCGCATCTGCTCGAAGGTGGCCACCAGGTTCTCGGCGCCCTGGCCCTCCTCCTCCAGCGAGAAGCCGGTCACCGCCGACCACTCCACGGTCAGGGTCTCGCCGCGCCGGCGCAGCGCGCCGCTCTTGCCCTTGCGCACGAAGATCTTGTCGATCTCCCAGTCCCGGCGGGCCGGCAGCTGCTGGATGGCCACGTCGAGGACGGTGACCTCCTCGCCGGTGGCCCCCAGCGTCACCCGGCGGTCCAGCAGTTCGCCGAGGACCAGGCGCTCGGTGGGCCGCTGCTCGAAGCGGCGCATGTTGACGACACCGGTGGTGATGACCTGTCCGGACTCCACTCCCGTCACCCGGGTCATCGGGAGGAAGATCCGGCGCCGGCTGACGACCTCGACCACCAGGCCCAGCAGGCGCGGCGGACGTCCGCCGACGCGCAGCATCGCGACGAGGTCGCGGACGCGGCCGACCTGGTCGCCGTTGGGGTCGAAGACGGGCACACCCGACAGATGCGAGACGAAGATCCGCGGGGCGCCACCAGCCATGCGAGCGCCTCCTAGAGCGTCGATCCTCAGTCCTGCCGCCCCTCAGGCTAGCCCGTGCCGCGGGAGAGCGTCCTGGTGGGGCGGTCCGCCCGTGGGTAGGCGGACCACCCGCCCGGTGCGGTGGCCACGGGCGGGTACGCTGCCTGCTGCTCCACGACGCACGACGAGAGGCACCTGCCCGTGACCGCCTACCTCCCCGCCGTTCGGCTGCGCCGGGCGGCCTTCGTCGGTGTCCTGTTCGCGGGCCTGGCCGTCGTCGGCACGGGCTGCGGCGCGGACCCGGACGAGGGCACCAACGGGGTCGGCAAGCTCTCCGCCGACCAGATCGAGGACAAGGCGAAGGCCGCGGCCGGCGCCGCCGCCTCGGTCCACCTGTCCGGCACGCTCGTCAGCGGCGGCAAGTCCTTCACGCTCGACATGCGGCTGGGCAAGGACGGCGGGTCCGGCGAGGTCAAGTCGCAGGAGGACACCTTCCAGGTGCTGCGCGTGGGCGAGCAGCTCTACCTGAAGGCCAGCGCCGCCTTCTGGGGGAAGTCCGACTCGGCCGGCAAGCTCGGCGACAAGTACGTGAAGGTGCCCGAGGGAGACCCCGCGTACAAGCAGTTCCGCGGGTTCACCGACATGCACGTGCTGCTCGACGGACTGCTCGGACTCGACGGAAAGCTCGCCAAGGGGGAGGACTACACCAAGGTGGGGCCCACCCGCGCGGTCCTGGTCACCGCGGACAAGGGCAAGGGCGGCAAGCTGTCGGTCTCCCTGGAGGGGACCCCCTACCCGCTGCGCCTGGAGCGGGCCGGCGGGGCCGGGCAGGTCGACCTCGCGGAGTGGGGCAAGACCTTCCCGCTGGAGGCGCCCGCGCAGGACCAGACCGTCGACTACGGCACCCAGATGCCGACGACCAAGGAGCAGGGCGGGGGCGCCGCCCCGTCGCCGAGCCCGGGCAAGGGCTCCAACCCGACCAAGTAGCGGTGCGGAAGGACCGGCGGCCCGCTAGCGGGCCGCCTTCTTCCGCTTGAGCAGCAGCTTCGGCAGCCCGGCCGGGACGGGCCGGCGGGTGACCGCCGGCGAGCCCAGCGGGGTCGCCGCCAGCGATCCGCCGGGCAGGTCCGTGCTCGCCGCCACCGGCTCCAGCCGCAGCAGCCGGCACTCGCGCGCCCACCGCTCGGTCATCTGCTCGGAGTCGGGCGCGTTCAGCCGCTTCCCCTTCAGCTCGGCGACGGCGGCCTGCCACTGCTCGCTGCGGGGCGGGAGCTCCCGTACGGCCGCCGTCCAGGCGACCAGCCGGCCGCCCTTGTCCTTGCTGCGCACGGTCACCTCGGCGGCCCCGCCGTCCGCGAGCCCCGGGAACGGCTGCTCCCCGGGCCCGTCGCCCAGCACGTGGGCAGCGCCGTCCACCCAGGCGTGCCACAGGGCCCGGTCGGCCCCGGAGCCGCGGACCCAGATCAGGCCGGACTTCTTGGTGGCCTCCTCGACGAGGGCCAGGTCGAGCGCGCTGAGAGTCATGCGCAACAGAGTAGGCGGTGGCCGGCGGGTCGCTAGAGCCAGCCGTGGCGGCGCAGCGCGCGGTGGATGGTGAAGCAGATGCCGACGATGGTGGCCATCACCATCGGGTAGCCGTACTTCCACTGGAGCTCGGGCATGTGCTCGAAGTTCATCCCGTAGACCCCGCAGATCATCGTCGGAACGGCGATGATCGCCGCCCACGAGGTGATCTTGCGCATGTCCTCGTTCTGCGCGACGGTCGCCTGCGCGAGGTTGGCCTGGAGGATCGAGTTCAGCAGCTCGTCGAAGCCGATGACCTGCTCGTGCACGCGCGCCAGGTGGTCGGCGACGTCGCGGAAGTACTTCTGGATGTCCGGGTCCACCAGCCGCATCGGACGCTCGCTCAGCAGCTCCATCGGCCGCAGCAGCGGGGAGACGGCCCGCTTGAACTCCAGCACCTCGCGCTTGAGCTGGTAGATGCGGCCCGCGTCGCCGCCGCGCGCACTGCCCTTGGCGGGCGCGGCGAACACCGCGCTCTCCACCTCGTCGATGTCGTCCTGGACGGCCGCCGCGACCGCGATGTACCCGTCGACGACGTGGTCGGCGATGGAGTGCAGGACGGCCGAGGGGCCCTTGGCGAGCAGCTCGGGGTCCTCCTGGAGGCGGTGGCGCAGGGACCGCAGGGAGCCCTGGCCGCCGTGCCGGACCGTGATGACGAAGTCGGGGCCGGTGAAGCACATCACCTCGCCGGTCTCCACCACCTCGCTGGTGGCGGTCAGTTCGGCGTGCTCCACGTAGTGGATCGTCTTGAAGACGGTGAAGAGCGTGTCGTCGTAGCGCTCCAGCTTCGGCCGCTGGTGCGCGTGCACCGCGTCCTCCACGGCGAGCGGGTGCAGGCCGAAGGTGGCGGCGATCCCAGCGAACTCGGCCTCGGTCGGCTCGTGCAGGCCGATCCAGGCGAAGCCGCCGCTCTCGCGGACGCGGGCCATCGCCTCACGCGGGGTCAGGCAGACCGATCCCAGGGCGCGTCGGCCGTCGCGGTACACGGCGCAGTCGACGACCGCGCTGCTCGCGGACGGGTCGCGGGTGGTGTCGTAGCCGGGCTGGGACGGGGTTGACCGGCGCAGGGCCGGACGAACGGCGGCACGCAGGTAGGGCAGCATCGACATGGCAGGCTCCTTCGCACGCACGGCTGCGGACCGTACGGGTGGGAGGTCCCTTCCGGATGGCACGGCCGCGGCAGGCGGCAGGCCCGGGGCGGAAGGAACAGGACGGGAGGACAGAGTTCCGCCGTCGCTCTTCTACTGATCAGATGATCAAACGGGCGGGAACGCGCCCGTGGTGCCCGTACAGGAAGTGGAAGAGCGGTTGGTACTGCACGATCGACTTCGATCCATTGCAGCCCCACCTCCTCCGGCCGGTCCTCCGTGGAGGACGTCCTGTCGTCGGCTGCCCCGAAACAGCTCTTCAAGAGTGTGGCCCCGACCAGCGGTCAACATTATCAGCCGACGGATGGTCAAGACCCGCCCTTTACCCGCCTCATACGAGTTCTATGCTCGCTTCATGGCACAAATTCTGGCTCTCGTCGAAGCCCGGCTGCGCAGCGCGCTCGGCGAACCCGACGCCCGCGCCGCCGTCACCTTCCTCGGCACCGACCGCATCGAAGTGCTGCGCTTCGCCGAGGGGGACCTCGTGCGGTACGCGACCCTCGGCATGTCCGCGCATCCGATGACCGACCCGACCGCCGTGGTCGCCGACCCGCTGCGCGGGCCGCGCGCCGAGCTCGTACTGACCGTACGGGCGGGACTCGCGCCCACCGACGAGCTGCTGCGGCCGCTCGCGGTGCTGGGGGCCGCGCCGCAGGTGGAGGGGCTGGTCGTGGCCCCCGGCGCCTCGCTCGACGTGGGCGCGCCGCTGTGGGACGGGGCGCCGTTCACCTCCGTCCTCGTCGCGGAGGCCGGCGGGCTGGTCGAGGACCTGGAACTCGACGAGCCCATGGATCCGGTGCACTTCCTCCCGCTCCTGCCGATGACGGCGAACGAGGCGGCGTGGAAGCGGGTGCACGGCGCGGCGGCCCTGCAGGAGCGCTGGCTGTCGCACGGCACGGATCTGCGGGATCCTCTCCGTACCGCGGTGCCGCTGGACTGAGACGTCCGGAACGGGACATCCGGACGGGTGATCCCGTCTTGACGGGGCGCCGGGCGGGGAGGAGCGTGGCTTCTTATGAGGGGCGAACCAAGTTGCCCGAAGTGCGGAGGCCGGGTCAAGGCGCCCGGCCTCTTCTCCGATTCGTGGCAGTGTGCGGTGCATGGCGCGGTGCACCCACTGCAGCCCGTCATCCCGCCCAGCGTCGAAGGCCTGGGCGTGGTGGTGAACCGGGCGAAGGTGCCGGTGTGGATGCCGTGGCCGCTGCCGGTGGGGTGGCTGTTCACCGGTGTGGCGGCGGCCGGTGACGACCGCAGCGGGGGCCGGGCGACGGCGGTTGCCTGCTCGGGTCCCGGACCGCTCGGCGGGATCGGCGAGCTGCTGCTGGTCGCGGAGGAGTTGGGGGTCGGCCTCGGCGCGCGGTACGCGGGGATCGACGGACCCGACCCCGGCACGTACATGGACGTCTCGACCCCGCCGCACGCCAAGGTCGTGGCGGCGGGCCGCCCGACTCCGCT
Organism: Streptomyces sp. NPDC051109; assembly: GCF_044455885.1. NCBI lineage: Bacteria > Bacillati > Actinomycetota > Actinomycetes > Kitasatosporales > Streptomycetaceae > Streptomyces > Streptomyces sp. NPDC051109. Next base: position 89,984 of record NZ_JBITFF010000003.1, on the reverse strand, counting down.
GTGGCACGTGAAGGGAGCCCCGGACGACCGGGCCGTGTTCGCCGGCGAGGCGCGCGGGCTGTGGCTGTGGGCCGTCGTCTGGCCGGAGCAGTCGGGTCTGCTGATGTACGACGAACTGGTGCTGACGGACCTGCGGGACGCGGGCTCCGAGGTCGAACTCCTGCCGTGCGGTGCGCTGAGCCCGCGCGTCCTGGGTCCGTAGCGGACACCTCCCGGGGGCGGCTCCGGGGCCGGGCGGCGAGTGGCCTGGCGCCCGGGCGGCGGGCGGGCGTTATCCTGGGGTGTCCCCCCGTACCCGCGAGACCCCTGGAGCACCGGCCGTGCGCATCGATCTGCACGCCCACTCCACGGCCTCGGACGGGACCGACACCCCCGCAGAGCTGGTCCGCAACGCGGCCGCCGCCGGGCTCGACGTGGTCGCGCTGACCGACCACGACACGGTCGGGGGATACGCCGAAGCCATCGCCGCACTGCCGAGCGGGCTCACCCTCGTCACCGGCATGGAGCTCTCCTGCCGCCTCGACGGCATCGGCATGCACCTCCTCGCGTACCTCTTCGATCCCCAGGAACCCGAGCTCGCCCGCGAGCGGGAGCTCGTCCGCGACGACCGCACCCCGCGCGCCCACGCGATGATCGGCAAGCTCCGCGAGCTCGGCGTCGACGTCACCTGGGAGCAGGTGGCCCGGATCGCCGGGGAAGGCTCCGTCGGGCGGCCGCACATCGCCACCGCGCTCGTCGAACTCGGCGTCGTCCCCACCGTGTCCGACGCGTTCACGAAGGACTGGATCGCCGACGGCGGCCGCGCGCACGCCGAGAAGCACGAGCTCGACCCCTTCGACGCCATCCGCCTGGTCAAGGCGGCCGGCGGGGTCACCGTCTTCGCCCACCCCGCCGCGGTCAAGCGCGGCCGGTGCGTCCCCGAGTCCGCGATAGCCGAGCTCGCCTCCGCGGGCCTGGACGGGATCGAAGTGGACCACATGGACCACGACACCGACACGCGCGGGAGGCTGCGCGCCCTGGCCGGCGAGCTCGGACTCCTCGCGACCGGGTCCAGCGACTACCACGGCAGCCGCAAGACGTGCCGCCTCGGGGAGTACACGACCGACCCCGAGATCTACGGCGAGATCACGCGCCGCGCGACGGGGGCCTTCCCCGTTCCGGGCGCCGGCGGAGCGACCGGCGCGTAACGCGCCGAGCGGCGCGCCGGCGCGCCGCTGCGTCCCCTTTCCTTCCTTCGAAACACCCCTCTCTCCTGCAAGGCATCACTGTGTTTGACTTCGCCGTCTTCGGATCCCTATTTCTCACGCTTTTTGTGATTATGGACCCCCCGGGGATCACGCCGATCTTCCTCGCCCTGACCTCGGGCCGCCCTGCCAAGGTGCAGCGGCGCATGGCCTGGCAGGCCGTCTGCGTGGCCTTCGGCGTCATCGCCGTCTTCGGCATCTGCGGCCAGCAGATCCTGGACTACCTGCACGTCTCCGTCCCCGCGCTGATGATCGCGGGCGGTCTGCTCCTCCTGCTCATCGCGCTCGACCTGCTCACCGGCAAGACCGACGAGCCCAAGCAGACCAAGGACGTAAACGTCGCGCTCGTCCCGCTCGGCATGCCACTGCTCGCCGGCCCCGGTGCGATCGTGTCCGTCATCCTCGCCGTGCAGAAGGCGGACGGGGTCACCGGCCAGATCTCGGTCTGGTCCGCGATCATCGCCATGCACATCGTCCTGTGGATCACGATGCGCTACTCGCTCGTGATCATCCGGGTCATCAAGGACGGTGGCGTCGTCCTCGTGACGCGGCTCGCCGGCATGATGCTCTCCGCGATCGCCGTCCAGCAGATCATCAACGGCGTGCTCCAGGTCATCCACACGGCCTGAGCACTGCCGCCCGCCCCCGCGCACGCGAACGCCCCCGCACCGGATCGGTGCGGGGGCGTCGACGTCTTTGTGCGGATGGTGCGCGAGTGTCAGGAGGACGCACTCTCGGCCGGTCGGATCAGAATGCGCTGGCCTACGGCGGCCGCCTGCTGCACGATCCGGTTGACGGAGGCCGCGTCCACGACGGTGCTGTCCACGGCGGATCCGTCGACATCGTCCAGGCGCAGAATCTCGAAGCGCATGGGGCTTCTCCCTTCGTCAGTGTTCTCCTTGCACTGTTCCAACGAAGTGTAAGAGGCAAACATTCCCTACGCTAAAGAAATTTTTTCACTCGCTAACTAACCGTGCGGGTGGGCGTCCCAGAACGAGGCCAGTGCACCGGCCGTGACCTGCGGATTCTCTGCATTCGGGGAGTGTTCGGCACCCGCCACGACCACCCGGGCCGCACCCAGTCGCCGTGTCATCTCGTCCATCAGCGGGACCGGCCACGCGTAGTCCACCTCGCCGGACAGCACCAGCTTCGGCAGCTCCACGGCGCTCAGCCCGTCCACCCGGTCCGGTTCGGAGACCAGGATCCGGCCTGTGGCGATCAGCTGCTCGGGCACGGTGGCCAGCCACCGCCCGCGCAGGAACTCCGCCAGCTCGGGGGAGTCGGGCACCGCGTCCTCCGGGTCGAAGGACCGCATCGCCGTCCAGACGCCCGGCATGTCCTCGCGCATCGCCTCCAACGCGGCGACCAGCAGCTTCGTACGCTCCTGCTGGTCCTCGGCGATCGCGGCCGGCCCGCTGCTCATCAGCGTGAGGGAGGCGAAGGGCGCGGCGTCGCGCAGTACCGCGGCCCGCGCGATCAGCCCGCCCAGCGAGTGGCCGACCAGGTGGACCGGACCCCCGTCCACGGCGGCGGCCTGGGCGAGGACGTCCTGTGCCAGCTCCTCCAGCGCGTACGCCGACTCCTCGCGCGGGCCGGGGCTCTCGTGCTGTCCCCGCCCGTCGACCGCGACCACCCGGTACCCGGCGGCGGCCAGCGGCTCCAGGAGGCCGATGAAGTCCTCCTTGCTGCCCGTGAACCCGGGAAGCAGCAGGGCGGTGCCGCGGACCGGCTCGCCGGCCTCGTGCACGGCGAAGTCTCCGCGGGCGGTGGACAGGAGGTGCGCACGGGCACCGGCGGGCAGAGTGAGGCGGGGCGGCTTGCTCATGCGCCAGAGGCTACCGGGCTGAGGTTACCGGCGCGTAGGGGCGGTGTGTACGGCCCGGACACGCCGGTGGCCCGGCCCCCTCGGAAGGGGACCGGGCCACCGGACGGCGCAGCGGGGATCAGGCCTCCGCGGTCTCCGCGACGGGAGCGACGGCCTTGCGGGTCCGCGTGCGCTTCGGCTTCGCGGGGGCCTCCTCGGCCACCGGCGCGGCCGGGGCCTCGACGACGGCAGCGGCGGCCTTGCGGGTCCGGGTGCGCTTCGGCTTGGCCGCGGCCTCCTCGGCCACCGCGACGGCCTCGGCGACCGGAGCGGCCTGCGCGGCCTTGCGGGTCCGGGTGGTCGGGGCGCTGCGGCGGGCCTTGACCGGGGGCTCCACGGGAGGGGCCACCTGGAAGTCCGGCTCCGGGGCCGCGTCGACGACCTTGCGGGTCCGGGTCCGGCGGGCCTCGACCACCGTCTCCGCGGCCGGAGCCTCGGCGATCGGGGTCACCTGGGCGAGGACGGGCTTCTGGGTGGGGACCCGGCGGGCCCGGACCGGCTCGGCCTTGACCGGCTCGGCCGGCGGGGCCTGCAGGAACTCGGGCTCCGCGAAGACCGGAGCCTCCGCGACCTTGCGGGTCCGGGTCCGGCGGGCCTTGACCGGGGCCTCCTGGGCCGGAGCCTCCGCGACCGCGACCGCGGCGGCGGGGGCGGCCTCGACGACCGGAGCGACCGGGGCCGCCTCGGCCACGGCGGCGGCAGCCGCAGCGGCCGTGGTCACCGACCGGGTCCGGCGGCGGCGCGGCTTGCGCGCCTCGTCGCCGGCCGGAGCCTCGGGGGCCTCCGCCACCGGCGTCACGGCAGCGGTCTCGGCGCCGAGATCGGCACCGCCCCGCGTACGGCGGCGCTGGCGCGGGGTGCGCGTACGGGCCTCGCGCTCCTCGACCGGTGCGGCGGCGGCAGGACCGCGGTCACCGCGGTCACCGCGACCGCCACGGCCACCGCGGCCGCCGGTCTCGCCCAGGTCTTCCAGGTCCTCGGCCTTCAGGCCGGCCCGCGTGCGCTCGGCGCGCGGCAGGATGCCCTTCGTGCCCGCCGGGATGTTCATTTCCTCGAACAGGTGCGGGGACGTGGAGTACGTCTCGACCGGGTCGTGGAAGTCCAGCTCCAGCGCCTTGTTGATCAGCTGCCAGCGCGGGATGTCGTCCCAGTCGACCAGCGTGACGGCGATGCCCTTGTTGCCCGCGCGGCCGGTGCGGCCCACGCGGTGCAGGAAGGTCTTCTCGTCCTCGGGCGTCTGGTAGTTGATGACGTGGGTGACGCCCTCGACGTCGATGCCGCGCGCGGCGACGTCGGTGCACACCAGCACGTCGACCTTGCCGTTGCGGAACGCGCGCAGGGCCTGCTCGCGCGCGCCCTGGCCCAGGTCGCCGTGGACGGCGCCGGACGCGAAGCCGCGCTTCTCCAGCTGCTCGGCGATGTCGGCCGCCGTGCGCTTGGTGCGGCAGAAGATCATGGCGAGCCCGCGGCCCTCGGCCTGCAGGATGCGGGAGACGAGCTCCGGCTTGTCCATGTTGTGCGCACGGAAGACGTGCTGCTTGATGTTGGCGACGGTCACGCCCTCGCCCTCGGGCGAGGTGGCGCGGATGTGCGTCGGCTGCGTCATGTACCGGCGGGCCAGGCCGATGACCGCGCCCGGCATGGTCGCCGAGAACAGCATCGTCTGGCGCTTGGCCGGCAGGTAGTTGATGATCTTCTCGACGTCGGGCAGGAAGCCCAGGTCGAGCATCTCGTCGGCCTCGTCCAGGACGAGGGCCTTGACGTGCGACAGGTCGAGCTTGCGCTGGCCGGCCAGGTCGAGCAGGCGGCCCGGGGTGCCGACGATCACGTCGACGCCCTTCTTGAGCGCCTCGACCTGCGGCTCGTACGCGCGGCCGCCGTATATGGCGAGGACGCGGACGTTGCGGACCTTGCCCGCGGTCAGCAGGTCGTTGGTGACCTGGGTGCACAGCTCGCGCGTCGGGACGACGACGAGGGCCTGCGGGGCGTCGGTCAGCTGCTCGGGCGTCGCCCGGCCGGCCTCGACGTCCGCGGGGACGACGACCCGCTCCAGCAGCGGAAGGCCGAAACCGAGCGTCTTGCCGGTTCCGGTCTTGGCCTGGCCGATGACGTCCGTGCCGGAAAGGGCGACGGGGAGGGTCATCTCCTGGATCGGGAAGGGGGACACAATGCCGACGGCCTCAAGGGCTTCGGCCGTCTCGGGAAAGATCCCGAGGTCTCGGAACGTAGTCAGGGTGCTGCCTCTTCTGTGAGACGCGGCGCGAGGCGGCGAGGGGGGTCGTACCGTGCCGGGCTTGCAGTACTGCGCCCTCCCGGGAATCGGGAGAGCCATTACGAAGCTGCGCGGGACCACTGGCCTTCGCTCAAGCGCTTGTGCCGCTGAGGGGGCCCCTCGTGGAGAGGTCGTACGCATGGACGTACGCATCACGCCGAGGGCGGTCGGGTGGAGCCGATCGGGCCACCGACCGGGCATCCTCATTCGGATGGCCCGCCGAGTATCCGGCAGGCGCATTACCACTGTACCCCGGAATCGCGCAGGTGTGTCGGGTGAATTCACCTGGTAGTCGCGTTTAGGCAGACCAGTAGTGACCCGATGCGGTGCCTTGAGCGGGGTTCCGGCGGGCTATTGTGCGGAGCATGTCGACCGTTGATAACGCATCGCCCTCCGACGACAGCGCCGCCGCCGAGACGGCCGGGATCGCTGCCCAGGACTGGGCGACCGCCTCCGCCTCGCCGCAGTACCGGGCAGCCGTCGTGGACCTGCTGGGAGCGCTCGCGTACGGAGAGCTCGCGGCCTTCGAGCGCCTGGCGGAGGACGCGAAGCTCGCGCCCACCCTCGACGACAAGGCCGAGCTCGCGAAAATGGCCTCCGCGGAATTCCATCACTTCGAGCGGCTGCGCGACCGCCTCGCGGCGATCGACGTCGAGCCCACCGCCGCCATGGAGCCCTTCGCCAAGGGCGTCGACGACTTCCACCGCCAGACCGCGCCGTCGGACTGGCTGGAGGGCCTGGTCAAGGCCTACGTCGGCGACTCCATCGCGAGCGACTTCTACCGCGAGGTCGCCACCCACCTGGACACCGACACCCGCGCCCTCGTCGTGAGCGTGCTCGACGACACCGGCCACGGCGGCTTCGCCGTCGAGAAGGTGCGCGCCGCCATCGAGGCCGACCCGCGCTGCGGCGGCCGGCTCGCGCTGTGGGCCCGCCGGCTGATGGGCGAGGCGCTCTCGCAGGCGCAGCGCGTGGTCGCCGAGCGCGACGCGCTCTCCACGATGCTGGTGGGCGGTGTGGACGGGATGGCGGCCGGCTTCGACCTGGCGGCCGTCGGCGAGATGTTCGCCCGGATCACCAAGGCGCACACCAAGCGCATGGCCGCACTGGGCCTCGCCGCCTGATCGTTTTCCCTGCCTGTCCTGCTCGTACGTCGGCCCCGGCGCGGAATCCCGCGCCGGGGCCGACGTACGACCTGACGTTTTACGGGTTCAGTCGGGCGTGCGGGCTCGACCGGAGGACCGGTCACCCCTGGGAGGGGAGCGAAAACGGAGCCCGGCGGGATGAGCGCCGGGGCCCCGCGCCGGGGCGCAGCAGCAGCGACAGCACCACCGCGGACACCAGCACCGAGCCGACCAGGGTGGCGAAGAGCGTGTTGTGTCCCGGGCCGAGCGCGAACTGTGTCAGGTACGCCCCGAAGAGGGCGCCCAGAACCCCGCTGACCAGCACCATCCGCGGGGACGGCAGCCGCCGGGCCAGCACTCGCAGGGCCGCTCCGGCAAGGGCGAGGCCCAGGAGGGCGGAGCCGAGCGCTTCCAACAGCAGCATGGGGGTCTCCCGCAGGTCAGGGGCAAACCGGGTCACTGCGGTCCTACCCGAAGCGGAGGAAAGGGAAACGGCCCGGTGGAATCAACCACCGGGCCGTTTCACCCAGTTCTTCCGAATGCCGGTCGCGATGCGTCAGAGCGCGCCGAAACCGACCTTGCGCACGCTCGGCTCGCCCAGGTCGACGTACGACAGGCGGTCGGCCGGCACGAGGACCTTGCGGCCCTTGTTGTCGGTGAGGCTCAGCAGCGGCTCCGAACCGGTCAGCGCGGCGGTGACGATGCGCTCCAGCTCCTCGGCGCTCAAGTCGCTCTCCAGCACGATCTCCCGGGGTGCGTGCTGCACGCCGATCTTGACCTCCACGGCTTTGTCCCTCCGATGGTCGGTTGTGCGCGATCAGCCGCGCCGTACCCGGACCACATTAGCCCGGAGAGGGGACCCGGATGCGGCGCTCCGGACACGCTCGCAGCGAACACCGGCGGGCCAGGGCCCCCGGCCGTACCGGGGTCGGGCCCGCACCGCCCGGTCAGGCCTGCGGCGCCTGGCCGCCCTCCGTACCGTGCAGCGGGAAGCCGGCGATGCCCCGCCAGGCCAGCGAGGTCAGCAGGCCCACCGCCGTGTCCCGGGCGACCGGGCTCTCGCTGGAGAGCCAGTACCGGGCCACGACCTGGGAGACGCCGCCCAGGCCCACGGCGAGCAGCATCGACTCGTCCTTGGACAGGCCGGTGTCCTCGGCGATGACGTCGGAGATGGCCTCGGCGCACTGGAGCGAGACGCGGTCGACGCGCTCGCGCACCGCCGGCTCGTTCGTCAGGTCGGACTCGAAGACCAGTCGGAACGCGCCCCCCTCGTCCTCCACGTACGCGAAGTAGGCGTCCATGGTCGCGGCCACGCGCAGCTTGTTGTCCGTCGTCGACGCCAGCGCCGTGCGCACGGCGAGCAGCAGGGCCTCGCAGTGCTGGTCCAGCAGCGCCAGGTAGAGGTCGAGCTTGCCCGGGAAGTGCTGGTACAGCACGGGCTTGCTGACGCCGGCCCGCTCCGCGATATCGTCCATCGCGGCCGCGTGGTAACCCTGCGCGACGAAGACCTCCTGGGCCGCGCCCAGGAGCTGGTTGCGTCGGGCTCGGCGCGGCAGTCGCGTGCCCCGGGGACGCGCTGCCTCCGTCTGCTCGATGGCTGTCACGCCGCCTCCCACTTTCTCTAAGAACACAGTGCGCTCTGCGCCGCGCGGCCATCGTACTTTTCGGTAACCGAATCTGTAGGGTCCAAGCCGAGTTTTCTCGCTTGACGGACCGCCCGGAGACGCTGGTCAGCGGTAGTCGTCCTCGTCCAAGGGCACCACCCGCGCCTGCTCGGCGGCGTCCCCGTCCGCGGCCTCGTCGCGGTCCACTCCGGTGACCCGGTCGTCGTCGTCCGGCTGCAACTCGGCCAGCTGTTCCGCCGCATCGGCCTCGGGCGCCTCGGGGTCGAGGGTCTCCGGGAATCGCTCCCGGAAGGTTTCCGGCTCTGCGGGGTCGACGGTCATGTGGCTCCCCTTCTTCCCTCGCCCCTCGTGGGCCGGCCTCGTCGGTGGCCTGCCTCATCTATGAGCGTAGGAGGATCGCGGATACCCCGCTACGCGGATCCCAAGCATCTGTGATGCCGAACACAAGAGTCCGGACGTGATCGTCTCGTAACATTGGCCGCATGTCTTCGACCGAGCTGCCGGGTGTGCGATCCACATCCGACGCGTCCCCCCAGGTGGGGGCCGTCCACGTCGCCGAGGGGGAGCAGCTGCGCATCGCGGTGCTGCCCGGACTGGAGCTCGCCGTCCGGTCCCGGCCCCCGATGCGCACGGGCCTGCCGCCCGCACTGTTCGTGCACGGACTCGGCGGTTCGTCGACGAACTGGACGGACCTCATGGCACAGCTGGAGGACAGCGTCGACGGCGAGGCCCTCGACCTGCCCGGCTTCGGCTGGTCCCCGCCGCCCGCCGACCGGGACTACTCGATCACGGCGCTGGCCCGCGCGGTCATCCGGCACCTCGACGCCGCCGGCCGCGGCCCCGTCCACCTCTTCGGGAACTCCCTCGGCGGTGCCGTCTCCACCCGCGTCGCCGCCGTCCGCCCCGACCTGGTGCGCACGCTCACGCTGGTCTCGCCCGCGCTGCCCGAGCTGCGCGTGCAGAGGTCGGCCGTCCCGACCGCCCTGCTCGCCGTACCCGGGATGGCCTCGCTGGTCGGCCGGCTGACCCGAGGGCTGAGCGCCGAGGAGCGCACCCGCGGGGTGACGGCCCTCTGTTACGGGGACCCCTCCCGGGTGACACAGGAGGGCTTCGCGCACGCCGTCGCGGAGATGGAGCGGCGGATGGCCCTGCCGTACTTCTGGGAGGCGATGACCCGCTCCTCGCGCGGCATCGTCGACGCGTACACCCTCGGCGGCCAGCACGGACTGTGGCGCCAGGCGCAGCGGGTGCTCGCCCCGACCCTGCTGGTCTACGGCGGCCGGGACCAACTGGTCTCGTACCGTATGGCGCAGAAGGCCGCGGCGGCCTTCCGGGGTTCGCGGCTGCTGACCCTGCCCGAGGCCGGGCACGTGGCGATGATGGAGTACCCCGGGGTGGTGGCGCAGGCCTTCCGCGAGCTGCTGCACGACACCGACCCGGACACGCGTGACACGCCGGACATCCGAGACGCCGAAGACGGCAGAGGCTGAGGACCGTGGGACGACATAGTCGCAAGGGGCCCGCTCCGGCCCCCGCCCCTGTCCGCCCGGCGCCTTCGCCGGCACCGGGGGCGGAGCCGTCGGCGGAGTTCCCGTACGAGGAACGCCGCCCGTACGCGGAGCAGGCCCCGTACGAGGAGCAACTGCCGTACCAGGAGCGGGCCCCGTACGCGGAGCCGTCCGTCTTCGAGGAGCGCCGCCGCCCGTACGGGGAGCAGCGCGCCCACGACGACGGACTCCGGACGTACGAGGAGCGGTGGCCCTCCGGCGGGTACCCCGCGTACGGGGAGCCGCGCGGCGGCCACCCCGAGCAGCGCGAGCCCGGCGGCGCCTGGGGCGCGGGGTCCGACGCGGTGTACGGGGATTGGCGCGGCGTACCGCGGGCGGGCCGGTCCGCGTACAGTGCGCCGGACCCCGCCGTGCCGGACACCGACACCCCCGCCTTCGGCACCCCCGCGGTCGGCTTCCCGCGGGTGACCCTCCCGCAGCCCGCGGCCGCCCCCCCGACCTCCACCGGCCCGCAGCGCCTGGTGCCGGGGCCGCGTGCTCCGGTGGCCGCTCCGGTCGCGGCCCCGGCCGAGCCCGCCGAACCGCTCGCGCCGTCCGCGCCGTCCGTGCCGTCCGCTCCCGCCGAGGAGCCGCCCGCCTCCGGTCGCGGGCGGAAGGGCCGTGCGTACACCGGGATGGCCGCGGCGGCCGTCACCACCGCGCTCGCCGTCGTCGTCGCCGTACAGATGGCCACCGACGGCGGCAGCGGCTCCACGCCCACCGCGCGCTCCGCGGGCGACACCCAGAAGCGCGCCGATCCCGGCAAGTCCGCCGCCTCCCGCTCCGACGGCCGGGCGACCCCGGCGGCGGCCGCGCCCGCCCAGGAACTGTCGTACGAGCAGAAGATGGCCCAGCAGTTCCCCGTCGACGAGAAGCTGAAGGGGCCGGGCACCTTCGACACCGTCCCCGGGGTGGCGCCGGCGCCCGGGAAGGGCAAGAAGATCCGCTACCGGGTCGACGTCGAGCAGGGGCTCGGCCTGGACGCGCAGCTGTTCGCCGAGGCCGTCCACCGCACCCTCAACGACGACCGCAGCTGGGGCCACGGCGGCACGAAGACCTTCGAGCGGGTCCCGGGCGGCGAGGCCGACTTCGTCATCACGCTGGCCAGCCCCGGCACCACCGGCGTGTGGTGCGCGAAGTCCGATCTGGACACCACCGTCGACAACGTCAGCTGCGACTCCGCGTCCACGGACCGGGTCATGATCAACGCGTTCCGCTGGGGTCAGGGCTCCGCGACCTACGGCGCGGACCAGATGTTCGCCTACCGGCAGATGCTCATCAACCACGAGGTCGGCCACCGGCTCGGCCACGGGCACGTGAACTGCCAGACCCCGGGCGCGCTCGCGCCGATCATGCAGCAGCAGACGAAGTCCCTCGACATCGGCGGGATCCAATGCAAACCCAACCCCTGGGTGTTCCCCGGGAGTTGACGGTCCGGAGGGGGTGAACGGCGGGATGTCGCGTTGACAACCCGTCCGATGGTCGGCAATTGTTCTCCGCATGTCGCACCGCCACACCACCGCCGCGAGCGCCGCCATTGAGCTGGCGCTGCTCGGTGTGACCGCGCACAGCGTGGCCGACGTCCTCTGTCGCTGACGCCCACCCGATCGCGCCGCGACCCCCGCCTTTCCGCTTGCCTCGCCGCGCCCGGGTGCATCCATGCCCGCGGGCGCGGCTTCCTCGTTCCACCGGCATGCAGCCGCACAGGCCTGCTGCCGGTCTCCGACTGCTGACCGCTGCCCCTCGCGTGGCCTTCCCCGCCATTCCGTTCGGTGCCCGAAGCCGGGCACACCACGCCGAGAGGTCCCTTTCCCATGCCCCGTCAGTCCCAGACACCGCGCCGCGTGGCCGCCGTCGCCGTCAGCCTCGTCCTGGCCGGAGGCGCCGCGGCGTGCGGGCCCAAGGACGCTGCGGACCAGTCCTCCGGCACGTCCGGCGCCGCGGGCGGCGCCCCGCAGAAGGGCGGCACCCTGACCGTCCTCAACTCCGAGCCGCAGAACGACTTCGACCCGGCCCGCCTCTACACCTCCGGCGGCGGCAACATCCCCTCGCTGGTCTTCCGTACGCTCACCACCCGCAACCGCGAGGACGGCGCCGCCGGCACCAAGGTCGTGCCCGACCTGGCCACCGACACCGGCAGGCCCAACGCCGACGCCACCGAGTGGACGTACACCCTCAAGGACGGGCTGACGTACGAGGACGGCACCCCCATCACCGCCGCCGACGTCAAGTACGGCATCGAGCGGTCCTTCGCCGCCGAGCTGTCGGGCGGAGCCCCGTACCTGCGGGACTGGCTCGTCGGCGGCGAGAGCTACGAGGGCCCGTACAAGGACGGCGGCAAGGGCCTCGACTCGATCCTCGTGCCCGACGCGAAGACGATCACCTTCAAACTGCGCAAGCCCGAGGGCGAGTTCCCCTTCGTGGCCACGCAGACGCAGTTCGCGCCCGTCCCCAAGGCCAAGGACACCGGGGTGAAGTACGAGGAGCACCCCGTCTCCTCCGGCCCGTACAAGGTCGTCAAGAACGAGAACGACGGCGAGCACCTCACCCTGGAGCGCAACGCGCACTGGGACCCGAAGACCGACGAGGAGCGCAAGGCCTACCCGGACCGCATCGACGTCCGCTCCGGGCTCGACGCCGCGGTCATCAACCAGCGGCTGTCCACCAGCTCGGGCGCCGACGCGGCCGCCATCACCACCGACACCAACCTGGGCCCCGCGGAGCTCGCCCAGATCGGCGGCTCCGGCGAGAAGAGCGAGCTGGCCGCCCGGGTCGGCACGGGCCACTTCGGCTACACCAACTACCTCGCCTTCAACCCGAAGGTCGCCCCCTTCGACAACCCGAAGGTGCGCCAGGCCATCTCGTACGCGATCAACCGCACCAGCGTGGTCAACGCGGCCGGCGGTTCCGCGCTCGCCGAGCCGGCCACCACCTTCCTGCCCGAGCAGAAGGCCTTCGGCCACACCCCGTACGACCACTTCCCGGCGGGCAAGGCGGGCGACCCGGCCAAGGCCAAGGAGGTGCTGAAGGAGGCCGGCTTCCCGGACGGGCTGAGCATCACCCTGACCCACTCGACCGCGCAGAACCGGCAGACCAGCCCCGAGGTCGCGACCGCGGTCCAGCAGGCGCTCGCCGCCGCCGGGATCACCGTCAAGCTGGAAGGCCTGGAGAACAACGCGTTCAACGAGAAGCGCTGGGACGCCAAGAACACCCCCGGCTTCTTCCTCTCCCGCTGGGGTGCCGACTGGCCCTCCGGCGGCCCCTTCCTCGCGCCGATCTTCGACGGCCGGCAGATCGTCGCCAACGGCACCAACTACAACCACGCGCAGCTGAACGACCCGGCCGTCAACGCCGAGATCGACGAGATAGCCAAGCTGACCGACCTCGCGGAGGCGGGCAGGCGCTGGGGCGCACTCGACAAGAAGATCGGTGAGCAGGCCCTCGACGTGCCGCTCTTCCACCCGGTCTACAAGCGGCTCGTCGGCAAGGACGTCAAGAACGTCGTGATCAGCGACTGGACGGGCGTCCTCGACATCTCGCAGGTCTCCGTCAAGTGACCGCGATCCTCCGGCAGTCGGCGCCGCCGGAGCCCGGGGCCCCCGCCCCGGGCGCGGGCGCCGCGCGCCAGGTCTGGCGGCGGCTGCGCAGGCGGCCCCCGGCCGCCGCGGCCGCCGCCGTCCTGGCCCTCCTCGTCCTCCTCGCCCTCGCGGCGCCCCTGCTCGCCCGGTTCACCGGCCAGGACCCGAACGCCTACCACGACGGGCTCGTGGACTCGGCGCGCGGCGGTGTCCCCCTCGGCTCCCTCGGCGGGGTCTCCGCCGACCACTGGCTCGGCCTCGAACCCGGCACCGGCCGCGACCTGTTCGTCCGGCTGCTGTACGGGGCGCGGATCTCCCTGCTCGTCGCGCTCGGCGCCACCTCCGTCCAGATCGTCGTCGGAGTCGCCGCCGGACTGGCCGCCGCCCTCGGCAACCGCTTGGCCGGCCACCTCATCGGCCGGCTCACCGACGTGATGATCGCCCTGCCGGCGCTGGTGTTCGCCATCGCGCTCACCGCCGTCGTCCCCGGCGACTTCCCGCGCCCGCTGCTGCTGATCCTGGTCATCGGCCTGCTGGGCTGGGGCTCGACCGCCCGGGTGGTCCGGGCCCAGACCCTGGCCCTGCGCGAGCTGGACTTCGTCGCCGCCGCCCGGCTGTCCGGCAACGGCACCCTGCGCATCGCGCGCCGTGAACTGCTGCCGTCGCTGGCAGCACCCGTCATCACGTACGCGGCGATCCAGGTCCCCGCCAACATCGTCGCCGAGGCCTCGCTGTCCTTCCTGGGCGTCGGCGTGAAACCGCCGACCCCCTCCTGGGGGCAGATGCTGTCCAGCGCCCAGACCTGGTTCCGCGCCGACCCCCTCTACGTCCTGCTCCCGGCCGGGCTGCTCTTCGTCACCGTGCTCGCGTCCACCGTCCTCGGCGACGCCGTCCGCACGGCCCTCGACCCGCGCGAAGGCTCCCGCCTGCGGATCGGCACCGGAAAGGAGGCCGCGGCGTGACCCGCTTCCTGCTCAGCCGGATCGGGGGAGCGCTCGTCGTGCTGCTCGCCCTGTCCGTCACCGTCTACCTCCTCTTCTACGCCGCCCCCGGCGACCCCGCCCGGCTCGCCTGCGGCGAGCGCTGCAATCCGGCGCAGGTCGCCCAGGTGCGCGAGCAGCTCGGCCTCAACGACTCGGTGGTCGTCCAGTACCTGCACTTCCTCCAGGGGCTGTTCACCGGCCGGGACTACTCCGGCGGCGCCGGACTGGTGCTGCACTGCGACGCGCCCTGCCTGGGGTTCTCGTACCAGAACGACCAGCAGGTCACCGAGCTGCTGCTGGACCGGCTGCCGGCCACCCTGTCGCTGGCGCTCGGAGCCCTGGTGATCTGGCTCGTCGTCGGCGTCGGCACCGGACTGCTCTCCGCGCTGCGCCGCGGGGGACCGACGGAACGCGCCCTGACCGTGCTGACCCTGGCCGGGACCGGGACGCCCGTGTTCATCCTCGGACTGCTGCTGCTCATGGCGGTCTGCGCGTACCTGCAGTGGCTGCCGTTCCCGACGTACGTACCGCTGGGCGAGGACCCCGAGCAGTGGGCCTGGAACATGCTGCTGCCCTGGATCACGCTCGGTGTCTTCGAGAGCGCCAAGTACGCCCGGCTCACCCGCAGCGCCACCCTGGAGACGCTCGCCGAGGACCACATCCGCACCTTCCGCGCCTACGGCGTGGGGGAGCGGGCCATCGTCACCCGGCACGCGGCGCGCGGAGCGGTGGCCCCGGTGATCGCGCTCAGTGCCGTGGACTTCGGGACGATGGTCGGCGGCGCCGTGCTCACTGAGTCGCTGTTCGGGATCCCCGGGCTCGGCAAGACGCTGATCGACGGGGTGCGGGTCGTGGACCTGCCGGTGGTGGTCGGCGTCGTCCTGGCCATCGGCGCGGCCGTGGTCGTCGCCGGCGCCGTGGCCGACCTGCTGTACGCGCTCGCGGACCGAAGGGTGGCGCTGACATGAGCGGGTTGCTGGTGGAGGTCCGCGACCTTGCGGTCGACTTCCCGGTCGACGGCCCGGCGGGGTACGTACGCGCCGTCGACGGGGTCTCCTTCACTCTGGAGGCGGGCGGCGCCCTCGGCATCGTCGGCGAGTCCGGCAGCGGCAAGTCCACCGTCGCCGCCGCCCTGCTGGGACTGCACCGCGGGACCGGCGCCCGGCTCGGCGGCTCGGTCCGGGTCGGCGGCACGGACGTCGGCGCGGCCTCGGCCGCACACCTGCGGGCGCTGCGCGGCGGCACCGCCGCCATGGTCTTCCAGGACCCCCTCAGCTCCCTGGACCCGTACTACGCCGTCGGCGACCAGATCGCCGAGGTCCACCGGATCCACGCGGACGTCTCGCGGCGCGCCGCGCGGGCGCGGGCGGTCGAGGTGCTGGACCGGGTGGGCATCCCCGACGCGGTGCGGCGCGCGCGGGCGCGCCCGCACGAGTTCAGCGGAGGTATGCGGCAGCGGGTGCTGATCGCCATGGCGCTGGCCTGCGAGCCGCGGCTGCTGATCGCCGACGAGCCGACCACGGCGCTCGACGTCACCGTGCAGGCGCAGATCCTGGAGCTGCTGCACGGACTGCGCGAGGAGCGCGGGCTCGGCCTGGTGCTGGTCACCCACGACGTCGGCGTGGCGACGCACAGCGTGGACGAACTGCTGGTCATGCGGGACGGCGCCGCCGTGGAACGCGGCCCGGTGCGGCGGGTCCTGGCCGCTCCGGCCCACGCGTACACGAAGGACCTGCTGGCAGCCGTACCGAGGCTGGACGGTCCGCGGCAGCCGCGGCCGACCGGCCCGGCAGCCGGCGCCGCCGACGTGGGCGTACCCGTCGTCGAAGCCGTCTCGCTGCGGCGGGAGTTCGGACGGGGCAAGCGGCGCGTCGCCGCCGTCGGCGGGGTCTCGCTCTCCGTACGGGCGGGGGAGACGCTGGGCATCGTCGGCGAGTCCGGCAGCGGCAAGAGCACCCTCGGGCGGATGCTCGTCGGCCTGCTGGAACCCGGCTCCGGGCAGGTCCGCCACGACGGCCGGGCGACCGGGGGCCCGGTCCCCGGGGTCCAGATGGTGTTCCAGGACCCGGCGTCCTCCCTCAACCCGCGCCGCACCGTGGGCGAGTCCATCGCCGACCCGCTGCGCGCGGCGGGGGAGCGCGACGAGGCCGCGATCCGGGCCCGGGTCGGGGAACTCCTGGTCCGCGTCGGGCTGGAGGCCGGGCACGGCGACCGCTACCCGCACGAGTTCAGCGGCGGCCAGCGCCAGCGGGTCGGCATCGCCCGGGCCCTGGCGCCCCGGCCGCGGCTGATCGTCTGTGACGAGCCCGTCTCCGCGCTCGATGTGACCACGCAGGCACAGGTCACGGCCCTGCTGGCGGAGCTCCAGCGGGAGCTCGGGATCGCGCTGGTCTTCATCGCGCACGACCTCGCCGTGGTCCGGCAGGTCAGCGACCGGGTCGCCGTCATGCGGGGCGGACTGGTCGTCGAGGAGGGCCCGGTGGACGAGGTGTACGACCGCCCCCGGCACCCGTACACGCGCCAACTGCTGGCCGCGGTACCCGCCGTGGCGGCCGCCGCGCCCGTCCCGGCCGGCGCGGGAGGCGCCCGGGGCACGAGGGCCGCAGGCCCTTTCTAGCGCGCTCGAACGCGGGCCGTGGGCGAAAGTTACGACTCTTCACCCCTTCCGGTGGCGCGACGGACAACCGTCCGTCGCGCCTTCGGCATATCCGCTTGAGTTTCCCGCGGCGGGTCGCCGGACCACGGTGACCGCCTGAACGGGAGATCGGGGGTGCCACTCGTGCGGATCGGACTGCTCACGGAAGGTGGTTATCCGTATGCGACGGGAGAGGCGCGGCTGTGGTGCGACCGGCTGGTCCGAGGGCTGCCGGAGCACGAGTTCGAGCTCTACGCGCTGAGCCGCAGCGCCGAGCAGGAGGAGCGCGGCCGGGTCGTCCTGCCCGAGCACGTCACCCGCGTCTGGACCGCCCCGCTCTGGGCCCCGGCGGACGACGGGCGCACGTACTCCCGGCGTGAGCGCCGCCGCTTCGCCGACGGCTTCAAGGAGCTGGTCCGCGGGATCTGCGCGGGCGAGCCGGAGCCCGACGCCTTCGCCGCGGGACTGTACGGGCTGGCCGAACTCGCCCGCGATCAGGGCGGACTGTACGCGGCCCTGCGCTCCGAGACCGCGGTGCGGGCGGTGGAGTCCGGCTGCCGGGCCCCCGGCGCGCGCCGCTCCGTGCAGCGCGCCCAGGTGGCCGACCTGCTGGACTTCGTCGACGAACTGGAGCGGCTGCTGCGCCCGTTGTCCCTCGACTGGTACGAGGACCTGCGCGAGGTCGACGTCTGCCACGCGGCGGCGGGAGGGATCGCCGCGCTCCCCGGCCTGCTGGCCAAACGCTTCTTCGGGGTTCCGCTGCTGGTCACGGAGTACGGCGTCCAGCTCCGGGCCCACTACCTGGAGCACGCGGCGGACCTGTCGGCCCCCGGCGGGAGCGCGGCCGGGACCGGCGGGCGGGGAACCGCGCAGCGGCCCGCCGTACGGGCCCTGCTCGCGGCCTTCCACATGCGGCTCGCCGCCGAGATCTACGCCGAGGCCGACCTCCTCACCCCCGGCAACGCGCACGCCCGCCGCTGGCAGGAGCGCTGCGGCGCCACCCGCGACCGGCTGCGGACGGTGTACCCGGGGATGGAGGCGGACCGATTCGCCACCGTCGGCGAGGACCCGGACTGCGGGGACCCCGACACCCTGGTCTGGGTCGGCCGGATAGAGCCCGCCAAGGACCTCGTGGCCCTGTTGCACGCCTTCGCCGAGGTGCGCCGTGCCGCACCGGACACCCGGCTGCGGATCTTCGCGACCGCCGTGGTCCCCGGCTACCTCGCCGACTGCCGCTCGCTCGCCGCGCAGCTCTTCCCCGACGAGGCCGCAGACGCCGTCACGGTCGGGGAGAACCCCGTCACCTTCGAGGAGATCGGCGGACCCGAGGCCCCTTCGCCGGCCCACGCGTACGGCTCCGGGCGGATCGTCGTGCTGTCCTCGGTGATCGAGGGCTTCCCGATCACGCTGGCCGAGGCGATGCTCTGCGGCCGGGCCACCGTCTCCACCGACGTCGGCGCCGTCTGCGAGGTCATCGGCGGTACGGGCCTGGTCGTCCCGCCGCGCAACCCGCGGGCGCTGGCCGACGCCTGCCTGTCGCTGCTGCGGGACCCCGAGCGGTCCCAGCGGCTCGGCGCGGCAGCTCGGGCGCGGGCCCTGGAGCTCTTCACCGTCGAGCAGAACGTGGCCGCCTTCCGGGACATCTACCTCCAGCTGCTGGCCCACGGACCGGGGCGGGCGGAAGGCGGGATCCCGTTCGAACAGCCCCTGGAGGCCCGGGTTCCGGGGCACTGGACGAGCCCGACGTGGGCGGGGCCGGGGGCGGGCGCGGACCGGGCCGCGGGCTCGGCTTCGGCGGCCGTCGCGGCTTCCGCCGCGGCTTCTGCTGCTGCCGCTTCGGCATCCGCTTCGGCATCCGCTTCGGCATCCGCTTCGGCTTCGGCTTCGGCGAAGACGCCGAGCACGACCACGACCACGGCCACGGAGGCGACCGTATGACCCTGGACGAAGCCGCCCCCGTCGCCTCGGCCCCCCGCCGCAGGTCCGCCGGGGACCCCGTCAAGACGCTGCTCCACCGCCACCGGGCGCTCTGCGAGCGCGCCGTGGACCCGCTGGAGATCGCCGCCGGGCTGGAGGCGCAGGGCATCACCGACCGCACCGCCGCGCGCTTCCGGCACCGGGACGTGTTCTCGCTCGCCGAGGAGCTGTACGCCCGTACCCCGCGCGGGGACGAGCCGGTCGCGCCCTCCGCCGCCCGGCCCTGCGACGCCCGGGCCTTACGGGGCTTCGGGTACGCCCTGCTCCCCGGGGCGCTCGCGCTCGGGGCGAGCGCCGCGGGGATGCCGTTCGCGGGGCCCGCCGCCGTGCTCGTCACCGTCGCCGCCCTGGTGCGGCCCGCCAGGCCCGGGCGGGCCGCCGCAGGGCGGTTCCCGTACGCCGTGCTGCTGCTCGCCGCGGCCGCCGCCGGCTGGGCGGTGTACCGCGACGGCGTCCCGCTCGGGGTCGGCCTCGCACTGGCCGCGGCCCCCGCGCATCTGGTCGGCGCCGTGTTCGCCGCCCGCGCCCGGAGCCGGCTCGCCGGGAGCCGGGCCCTGGAGGACTTCGCCGACCGGGCCCGACCGCTGCTCGTCGCGGCCGTCCTGGTCTTCGGCGCGGCCGCCGCGGGGGCGGCCGCGCTCGCCGGGACCCCGCTCGCCGGCGCCGTACCGCTCGCCGTGCTGCTGTTCCTCACCCGCCTGCTGCTCGGGCACGGGGCTCCGCGCGGGCCCGTCGCCGCAGCCCTGGCACTCGCCCTGGTCCCGAGCCCGCTGGCGGTGCCCGCCGCCGCCGCGGGGCTCCTCGTACACGCCGTCCTCGCGCTGTCCCGGGCGTCCGCGCACGCCCGGCCCTGAGCCCGGCCGCCCCGCCCCCCTCCCCGCCGCCGCTCTTCGGAGCCGTACCCACCCCTACCCCCGCCCCCCCGTCCCGCCCATCGACCAAGGAGACACAGGATGACCGGCCAGCCAACCAACCAAGGGGACGCGCGATGAGGGTGTTGCTGATCGGAGCCAACGGATACCTCGGCCGCTACGTCGCCGACCGGCTGCTCGCCGACCCCGCCGTCCAGCTCACCGCGCTCGGCCGCGGCGACGACGCGGACGTCCGCTTCGACCTCGCCACCGGCAGCCCCGGCGCCCTCACCCGGTTCCTCGACGCCGTCCACCCCGGCGTCGTCATCAACTGCGCCGGGGCCACCCGCGGCGGGGCCCGGGAGCTGACCCGGCACAACACCGTCGCCGTGGCCACCATCTGCGAGTCCCTGCGGCGCAGCGGCTGCGGGGCCCGTCTCGTCCAGCTGGGCTGCGCCGCCGAGTACGGGCCCAGCCAGCCCGGATCGTCCACGGCCGAGGACGCCGTGCCGAGACCTGGCGGGCCGTACGGCGTCAGCAAGCTGGCCGCCACCGAGCTGGTGCTCGGGTCGGGACTGGACGCGGTCGTCCTGCGGATCTTCTCGCCCGTCGGGCCCGGCACCCCGGCCGGCTCCCCGCTCGGCCGGCTGGCCGAGGCCATGCGCCGCGCGATGCAGAACGGGGACGGCGAGCTCAAGCTCAGCGGGCTCGGCGTGCAGCGCGACTTCGTGGACGTACGGGACGTGGCGCGGGCCGTGCACGCCGCCTCCCTCTCCGCCGCCCAGGGCGTCGTCAACATCGGCACCGGGCGCGCGGTCCGGCTGCGCGACGCGGCGGCGGTGCTGGCCCGCGTCGCCGGGTACGGAGGCGCCCTGCACGAGCTGGACGTACCGCAGCAGGGCCAGCACGGGCCGGGACACGGGCAGGGGCACGGGCAGGGGCACGGCCACGGACCGGGTCACGGGCAGGGGGGACTCGGACACGGCCACCAGGTCGGCGGCCGGCCGCCGGGGCTCGCCGCCATCGGCTCCCCGCGCTCCGAAGCGACGGCCGAGCAGCTCGCCGCCGGTGCGGTGGCGCCCCCGTACCCGTACCCCGACGGCTGCGGCGCCTGGCAGCAGGCCGATGTGCGCACGGCGCGGGACCGGCTGGGCTGGCGCCCCCGGATCGGCCTGGAGGAATCCCTCGCGGACATCTGGATGGAGGCGGCGTGCCGCATCTGACGACCGCGGCCACGGCGGCCGCCGCGACCGAGGCGGGCCGGCTCGGCCTCGGCGTCCCCGGATACGCCCACCCGCTGCTCGCCCCGGTCGAATGGGCCGAGCTCACCCGGCCCGGGACCCCGCTGCACTGGACGGTGCTCAACGTCACGGAGGGACCCGGCGGCCGGCCCGACCCGCACTGCACGGAGGCCGCGGGCAAGCTCCGGGAGGCCGGCGGGACCGTCCTCGGCCATCTCGCGATGCGAGACGGTTCCCGCTCGTTCGGCGAGCTGGTCTCCGACGCACACCGCTTCCTCGACTGGTACCGGGTCGGCGGCTTCTACCTGGCCGAGGCCCCGGCGGACCGGGCCGAACTGGCCGTCGTACGCCGGGTCGCCGACACCCTGCGCGGCCTCGGTGAGGACCTCCGCATCGTGCTGGGGCACGGCACGCACCCGTACGAGGGCTATGCGGAGGCCGCCGACCAGTTGGTCACCTTCTCCGGGGCGTGGGCCGACTACCGGTGGTCGCAGGTGGCGGAGTGGACCGCCGAGCATCCGCCCGAGCGCTTCTGCCACCTGGTCCACGGGGTGCCGCGGACACATCTGGAGGAGGCCGTCCGGATCGCCCGCTGGCAGGGCGCCGGCACGATCTGGTTCACCGACCGGGGCGGCGCCGCGGGCCGCGACCCGTGGGCCTCCATGCCCGCGTACTGGGACGAAATCGTCTCGCGGATCGGACCGGGTGTCTCGGAATGAAGAAGGGCGTGGCAGTGTTACGGGAAGAACCACCGTTGAGACTTAACCATCTACGGAGTCCCCGTGTCGCTGCCACCCCTGGTCGAGCCAGCCGCTGAGCTCACCGTTGACGAGGTCCGTCGGTACTCCCGCCACCTGATCATCCCGGACGTCGGGATGGACGGCCAGAAGCGCCTGAAGAACGCCAAGGTGCTGGCCGTGGGCGCGGGCGGCCTCGGCTCCCCCGCCCTCATGTACCTGGCCGCGGCCGGCGTCGGCACGCTGGGCATCGTGGAGTTCGACGAGGTCGACGAGTCGAACCTCCAGCGCCAGATCATCCACAGCCAGTCGGACATCGGCCGCTCCAAGGCCGAGTCCGCGCGCGACAGCGTGCTGGGCATCAACCCGTACGTGAACGTGGTCCTTCACGAAGAGCGGCTCGAAGCCGAGAACGTGATGGAGATCTTCAGCCAGTACGACCTCATCGTCGACGGCACGGACAACTTCGCCACGCGCTACCTCGTCAACGACGCCTGCGTGCTGCTGAACAAGCCGTACGTGTGGGGCTCGATCTACCGCTTCGACGGCCAGGCCTCGGTCTTCTGGTCCGAGCACGGGCCGTGCTACCGCTGCCTGTACCCGGAGCCCCCGCCGCCGGGCATGGTCCCGAGCTGCGCCGAGGGCGGCGTGCTGGGCGTGCTCTGCGCGTCCATCGGGTCCATCCAGGTGACGGAGGCCATCAAGGTCCTCACGGGCGTCGGCGAGCCGCTCGTCGGCCGCCTGATGATCTACGACGCCCTGGAGATGCAGTACCGGCAGGTCAAGGTCCGCAAGGACCCCGACTGCGCGGTCTGCGGCCCGAACGCGACGGTCACCGAGCTCATCGACTACGAGGCCTTCTGCGGCGTCGTGTCGGAGGAGGCGCAGGAGGCGGCGCTCGGCTCCACGATCACTCCGAAGCAGCTCAAGGAGTGGATCGACGGCGACGAGCCGATCGAGATCATCGACGTCCGTGAGAAGAACGAGTACGAGATCGTCTCGATCCCCGGCGCGAAGCTGATCCCCAAGGGCGAGTTCCTGATGGGCACCGCCCTCCAGGACCTCCCGCAGGACAAGCGCATCGTCTTGCACTGCAAGACGGGTGTCCGCAGTGCGGAAGTCCTCGCGGTCCTGAAGTCCGCGGGCTTCGCGGACGCGGTGCACGTGGGCGGCGGCGTGATCGGCTGGGTCCACCAGATCGAGCCCGAGAAGCCGGTCTACTAGGCCGGTCTACTGGGCCGGTCTACTGGGCCGGTCCACCGGGGCGGAGCAGTCCCGGAGGCCCTCACCCCGCGACCGGGGTGGGGGTCTCCTCACGTGGTGACGCCTTGGTGCAGACGGTGTCGGCGGGGGGCACCTTCCCGTCCAGCAGGTAGCCGTTCACCGCCGCCTGCACGCACTGGTCGCCGCTGTTGTAGGCGCCGTGCCCCTCGCCCTTGTACGTGAGCTCCACACCGACGCCGGGACCGAGCCGCTCCACCATCTTGCGGGCGCCCTCGTACGGGGTGGCGGGGTCGCCGGTGTTGCCGATCACCAGGATGGGCGCCGATCCGGGAGCGGAGACGTCCGGGGTGTCCCAGGCGCCCGTGACGGGCCAGTCGGTGCAGCTCATCATGGCCCAGCCGAGGAAGTCCCCGAAGACGGGGGAGGCCGCGCGGAAGGCGGGCAGCTTCTCCTTCGTCTGCGCCAGCGTGTACCGGCTCTTGGAGTCGGCGCAGTTGATCGCCGTGTTGGCGGCGCCGATGTTGCTGTAATGCCCTTGCTGGTCACGGCCGTTGAGCGCGTCGGACAACGCCATCAGCAGCTGCCCCTGCCCGCCCTCGGCCTCGTCGAGCCCCTGCTCCAGCAGCGGCCACAGCTCCTGGGAGTACAGGGCCTGGGCGATGCCGTTCGTGGCGGCGGAGTCGGTGAGCATCCGGCCGCCGATGCCGGGGACGGGCTTGTCGGCCAGGCTCTTCTGGAGCTTGATGATGTTGTCCTCGATCTCCTTGGCGGTGCTGCCCTGGAGCCGGCACTCGTCGCCGCGGTTCACGCAGTCCTGCGCGAAGTTGCCGAGGGCGAGCTGGAACCCCTTGGCCTGGCCGAGCGCGCCCTCCTCGGCGTTCTGGGTCGGATCGACGACGGCGTCGAAGACGGCCCGGCCGACGTTCTTGGGGAAGAGGTGGGCGTAGACCCCGCCGAGCTCGGTGCCGTAGGAGATCCCGAAGTAGTTCAGCTTCTCGTCGCCGAGGGCCTGGCGGAGCCGGTCGAGGTCGCGGGCGGCGTTCTCGGTGCCGACGTGGGGCAGCAGGTGCCCGGACTTGTCCTTGCAGGCCTTCCGGTACTTCTCCAGATTCCCCACGAAGGCCTTTTCCTCCTGGGGGGTCTCGGGCGAGGAGTCCTGCGCGTAGTAGGCGTCGAGCTGCTTGTCGTCCTCGCACAGGACGGGGGCGCTGCGCCCCACGCCGCGCGGGTCGAAGCTCACGAGGTCGTACCGCGCCCGCAGGGCCTCGTACTCCTTGGCTGCGCCGGGGAGCGTACTGATCCCGGACCCGCCGGGCCCGCCGAAGTTGAACACGAGCGACCCGAGCCGCTTGTTCTTGTCCCGGGCCTTGGCCCGGATCAGCGCGAGCGGAATCGTCTCGCCCTCGGGCTTGGCGTAGTCGAGGGGCACGTGGAGCGTGGCGCACTCCCAGTCCTTGGGCGGCGCCTGCCCCCCGCCCTCGGCGACATCGGGAGCCTCACACTCCCCCCACTTCAGCGGCGCGGCCCCCGGGGTCCCCCCGGCCTCGGGCTTGCCCTCGCCGCTGTCGGAACACCCACTGACCCCGGCCAGCCCGAGAGCAACGACGACGGCCACGGCACCCCGCACCAAGTTTCGACCCATGCCCCCATCCTGCGTGCCCCCCCGACCCGCCGCCCCCGCGCTGACCCATTCGGGGCGCTCGCGCCTGAAGCCCCGGTGGTGGGCGCGGTCGAGATCGCCTGCTCGGCGGCCCTCCTGGCGGCGCCGCCGCCGGTCTTCGGCGGCTGACGGGCGCCGGACGCGGCCGGACTGCGCCGGACGCCGCCTAGATGGCCTCTTTCCGGGTGAGGTAGTTGAAGGACAGCCAGCCCGGCAGGACCGGCAGCCAGAACGTCATCAGGCGGAACAGCAGCACCGCCGAGATGGCGACCTCCTTCTCCAGGCCCGCCGCGATCAGCCCCAGCGTCAGCGTCGTCTCCACCGCGCCGATACCGCCCGGCGTCGGCGCCGCCGACCCCAGCGCGTTGCCCGCGAGGAACACCACCGCGATGCTCGCGTAGCTGATCGCCTGGCCGCCGCCGAACGCCCGGATCGACGCGTCCAGGCACATCACGAAGCAGCCGGTCAGCAGCAGCATGCCGCCGATTCCCGTCATCAGCTTCTGCGGCCGCTGGAGCACGTCCAGCATGCGCGGCACCACACCCGCGAACAGCGCCCGCACCCGCGTCGCCACGAACTTCCGCAGGAACGGCACCGCCGTCACCACCAGCACCAGCACCGCCACCGTCAGCAGACCCGCGATGACCGTCCGGGACGGCGTCATCTCCGGGGTCTTCTCGGTGCCCGTCAGGTAGCCGAAGGCCAGCAGCAGCAGGACGTGGCTCGCCAGGCCGAACAGCTGCGAGGCCCCCACGCTCGCCACCGCCAGCCCCGGCCGGATCCCGGCCCGCTGCAGGAACCGCGTGTTCAGCGCGACACCGCCGACCGCCGCCGGCGCCACCAGCTTCACGAACGACCCCGCCACCTGCGCGACCACCGTCCGCAGGAACGGCACCCGCTCCGGCACGAACCCCAGCAGGCTCATCGCCGCCGCGAAGTAGGTGAGCGCCGAGAAGGCCAGCGCGGCCCCCACCCAGCCCCACTGCGCCTCGCCGACGATCGTCGCGAAGTCCACGTGCGCCAGCTGCGTGAGCAGGAAGTACGCACCGAACGCGCCCGCGATGAACGACACCAGGGTGCGCGGCCGGATCCGCTCCAGCCGGGCCGGCTCCACCGGCGCCTGCGGGCGGATCAGCAGCACCTGCCGGCGGATCTGGCTCAGCAGATCCTCCTCGCGGGCCCCGTCGAGGGCGTCGTCCAGCGCCCTCTTCTCGGCCTTCTTCTCCGCGGCCGTGGTCGTCGCAGACTTGGCACCGGCCGACTTGGCACCCGCCTCGCGCGCCGCCTTCGCCACCCGCGAGGACTCCAGTACGGCCTCCCGCTGCCGGTCGGCCCGCTCCCGCGCCAGTCTGCGCAGCGTCGCCCGCGTGGAGCGGCTCAAGGCGATCGGCTGGAGCAGCGGCAGGCAGTCCGCCACCGCGTCCGGGCCGAGCACCGTCACCGCCGAGGCCACCGCGCGCTCCGCGCCGACCCGCAGCCCGAGCGTGGTCAGCAGCTGTGCGATGTCCATCCGGAGCACCAGGTCACCAGCCGCGATCTCGCCGCCGCGCAGGTCGGTGAGGACGACATTGCCGGAACGATCCACCACGAGCGCGTCGCCGGTCAGCCGCCGGTGGGCGATCCGCCGCGACTGCAGGGCCCGTACCTGCTTCCACGCGTTGAGCGTCAGGCCGTCCGTGATCTCCTCGTCGGCGAGCGCGTCGAGGGGCCGGCCGTCCAGGTGCTCGTACACGAGCATCACGGCGTCCGGGCCGAGCTCGGAGGTGGCGATCAGCTTCGGCGCGTTGGCCCCGGCCGCGATGGCCGCGTACGCGAGGAGCGCCTCCTGCTCCAGCGCCTGGCGGAGCGACTGGAGGCTGCGCCGGGTCGTGATGCCCCGCAGGGTGAGCCGGCGCCAGACCCGGTAGAAGAACCCGTGCGCCTGCTGCTCGCGGTCGACGACGGTGACGTCGAGCGGCGGGCCGTCCTCCAGCGTGACGTGGTAGCGCCGGCCCCGGTCGCTGACCTCCGAGGGGTCGGCGCCGTCCGGGAGTTCCGCACGCATGGCGCTGACCGGCTTGAAGCCGACCCGGCGCAGGCCGGCCAGCAGGGTCTGCCCGGTGGGGCGGACGTTCGGCGAGCCGACGGCGTACAGGGTCCCGTACGCGACGCTCCAGCCGATCAGGACGGTCAGGATGATGGAGAACGGGGTGGTGTATCCGCTGACCAGCATCGCGAAGGCGTCGAGCAGCAGGACCACCCACAGCGCGACCCGCCAGCGCGGCCTGCGGGTCATGCCGACGGCGGTCATGTACGCGATGACGGGCGCGAGGTAGCCGTGCACCGGGTCGGTGAGGGGGCCGCCGATACTGGTGGGGCGGGTGAGGGCGTCCTGGATGGTGTCGGACGCGGCCTGGGAGACCCACAGGTCGGTGGCCAGGGTCACGCCGTGCGCGAGGACGGCGGCGAGCACGCCGTCGGCGATGCGCAGCCCGTCCCGTTTGATCAGCCGCTCGATGGCGAAGGCCACGGGGACGAGCAGCACGGCGATGCTGGACATCAGCCCGGCGACCTTGATCAGCAGATCGGGGGCGGCGCCGGTGCCCTGGCTGATGTCGGCTTCGAGGCCGGCGGTGGTGCGGTGCGCGAAGGCGGCGATGGCGAGGACGACGGCGATGCCGAGGACGCCGACGAGGAGGCGTACGAGGTCGGAGGGGCGGTGGACGCGGGCGGCCAGCAGCGGCTCGTCGCCCTCGACCCGGTCGGCGGGCGCGGAGGCGTGCCCGTGCGGCCCGTCGGCGTCGGCCGCCGGAGCCCTACCGGCCGTGGCCCGGGCCCGCGGCTCGGGCGTGGCACCGGCCTCGGGCGTGGCACCGGCCTCCGGCTCGGACCCGGCCTCCGGCTCGGACCCGGCCTCGGGTGTGCCTCCGGGGCCGGTCCCGGACCCGGACCCGGTTCCGGGCGCGGGCGTGCCCCGGCCGGGGGGCTCGTCGGGGAGCTTCCCGGACCCGGGGTGCGGGTCTGGGCGCGTGCTGTCGTCCTCAGCCGCGCCGTCCGGAGGGCTCACACCCTGCTCCTTCGTCGTCACTTCCGTCTCTTCTTGATCACGTATCACCAGTCACCGCCCGGAAGATGGTGGCACGGACCGACGTACGGGCGGGGCATCAGGGTGCGCGCCGGTACGGAAGGAAACCTTCCGGGAACCGGTCCGTGATGTACGGCACCATGGGCGGAATGAGCGAAGAGCTGCCCGCGTACGCGGAGCGGGTGCTGGAGCTGGCCGAGCGGATTCCGCCCGGCCGGGTGATGACGTACGGGGACGTCGCCGAATGGCTCGGCGAGGGCGGCCCGCGCCAAGTCGGGCGCGTGATGGCCCTGTACGGGGGAGCGGTGCCCTGGTGGCGCGTGGTGCGGGCGGACGGCCGGCCGCTGCCCGGCAGCGAGATCCGGGCCCTGGAGCACTACCGCACGGAGGCCACCCCGCTGCGGCTGACCGCCGGCGGCGAGGCCCGGCTGAACATGCCGCGGGCGCGCTGGGACGGCCGGGAGCGGAGCGCCGCACGGGACGAGGGTCACATGTGACAGCTTCGGCCATGCGGGGCCGGGGCGGGCGGTCGAGCGCCCGTACGGGCGACGGAACGCGGCCCCTCCGTTCCCGCCTCGGGGAACTGCGCGGGACCCGGCGGTTGCCGTAGCGTTGCCTCTTCGGCTTCGGCAGGCGCGGCGGCGACCGCCGCACCCGAGGCCGCGGCAGGAACCCCAGGAACCGCAGCATCCGCAGACCCACCAGGACCGGCACCCCACGTGATCACCTCTCCATCCGACCGCACCGAGCGGCGGCGTACGCGGACCCCTGACGCGTACCGCCTCGTGCGCACCGGGCAGGAACGGGTGGATCCCCCTGTTCTGGACGCAGCGCAGCAGGCGGTGGTTGACCACACCGACGGCCCGCTTCTCGTCCTGGCCGGACCGGGCACGGGGAAGACGACCACGCTGGTCGAGGCGGCCGCCGCCCGGGTCGAGGCCGGGACGGACCCGGCCCGGATCCTGATCCTCACCTTCAGCCGCAAAGCGGCGGTGGAGTTGCGCGACCGTGCCGCCCTGCGGCTCGGCGGGGCGCGGGCCCCGCAGGCCACCACCTTCCACTCCTTCTGCTACGGACTGGTCCGCGCCCACCAGGACACCGACCTGTTCGCGGATCCGCTGCGGCTGCTGTCGGGCCCGGAGCAGGACGTGATGGTCCGCACCCTGCTGGACGGCCAGCGCCAGATCCGCTCCATCCGCTGGCCCGACGACCTGCGGGCCGCGCTGACCACCCGCGGTTTCGCGGACGAGGTCCGCGCGGTGCTCGCCCGGGCCCGCGAGCTGGGCCTCGGCCCGGCGGCGCTGGACGCGTTCGCGACGCGGCTGGGCCGCCCCGACTGGAAGGCGGCGGCCGCGTTCCTCTCGGAGTACCTGGACGTCCTGGACATGCAGGGCACGCTGGACTACGCGGAGCTCGTACACCGGGCCGTCCTCCTCGCGGAGCGCACTCCCTCGCTCACGGGGTCCTACGACGTGATCTACGTGGACGAGTACCAGGACACGGACGCCTCCCAGCTGCGGCTGCTGCGGTCCCTGGCCGGACCGGCGGGCACGCTGGTCGCGTTCGGCGACCCGGACCAGTCGATCTACGCCTTCCGCGGCGCCGACATCAACAACATCCTGGACTTCGAGGGCTCCTTCCCCGGCGCGGCCGTCCACGCCCTGACGGCGGGCCGCCGCTCGGCCGCGAACCTCCTGGCGGCGACCCGCCTCCTGACCACCCGTATGCCGGTCCCGCGCCTCCCCTCCGCGGCGGTCCGCGCCCACCGCGCCCTGACCCCGGTCCGCGAGGGCGGGGAGGTGGAGGTGTTCACGTACCCCACGGCCGGCGCCGAGGTGGACAACATCGCCGACATCCTGCGCCGGGCGCACCTGGAGGACGGCGTGCCGTGGCAGGACATGGCCGTCCTGGTCCGCTCCGGAGGCCGCACCCTCCCGGCGATGCGCCGCGCCCTGATCTCGGCGGGGGTCCCGGCGGAGACGGACGGCACGGACACACCCCTCCGCCACGAACCGGCGATAACCCCCCTCCTGACGGCCCTGCGGGCGGCCGCCACCCCCCTCCCGGCCGGGCAGCCCGCCGCCCCCGCCGCCGAGTCCGCCCCCGCTGCAGGGGAGGGCGCCGCCGACTCCGGGCCGGCCCCAGACGCCGCCGACTCCGGGCCGGCCCCAGACGCCGCCGACTCCGGGCCCGCAGCAGACGCGGCAGCCGACTCAGGGCCCGGCGCGGGCGGCGGCGTCGACGCCGGGTGGGTCGGGGTCGAGGCGGCGCTGGCGCTGCTCACCTCGCCGCTCGGCGGGATGGACGCCGCCGACCTGCGGCGGCTCGGGCGCGCCCTGCGCGACGAGGAGCGGGCGGCCGGCGTCAAGGTGCCGGCCCCCTCCGACGTCCTGCTCGCCCGCGCCCTCGCCGAGCCCGAACGGCTCACCGCCCACGACCCCGCGTACGCCCGCGGAGCCCAGCGCCTCGGCCTGCTCCTGCGCAAGGCCCGCGAGCTCCTCCAGGGCGGCGGCACCGCCGAAGAGGCCCTCTGGACCCTCTGGGACGGCACCCCCTGGCCCCAGCGCCTGGAGCGCAGCGCCCGCCGGGGCGGCGCGGCCGGCCGCAACGCCGACCGCGACCTCGACGCCGTCTGCGCGCTCTTCGACACCGCCGCCCGCGCCGAGGACCGCACCGGCGGCCGCGGCGCCCTCAACTTCCTCGAACAGCTCGAAGCCGAGGACATCGCCGCCGACACCCTCACCACCCGCGCCACCCGCTCCGCGGCCGTCCGCCTCATGACGGCCCACCGCTCCAAGGGCCTGGAGTGGTCCCTCGTCGTCGTGGCCGGGGTACAGGAAGGGCTCTGGCCCGACCTGCGCCGCCGCGGCTCCCTCCTCGAAGCCGACCGCATCGGCCGAGACGGCCTCGCCGAGCCCCTCACCCCCGGCGCGCTCCTCGCCGAGGAGCGCCGCCTCTTCTACGTAGCCGCCACCCGCGCCCGCGACCGCCTCGTCGTCACCGCCGTCAAGGCCCCCGCCGAGGACGGCGACCAGCCCTCCCGCTTCCTCACCGAGCTCGGGGTCACCCCGAAGGACGTCACCGGCCGGCCCCGCCGCCCCCTCGCCGTCCCCGCGCTCGTCGCCGAACTGCGCGCCACCACCGTCGACCCCGACGCCTCGCCCGCGCTCCGCGAGGAGGCCGCCCGACGCCTCGCCCGCCTCGCCGCGCTCACCGACCAGGACGACCGCCCGCTGGTCCCCGCCGCGCACCCGCAGCGCTGGTGGGGGCTGTACGAGCCCACTGCCTCGGCCGTCCCGCTGCGCGACCGGGACCGGCCCGTCGCCCTCTCCGGCTCCGCCCTGGACCAGCTCGCCAACACCTGCTCCCTCCAGTGGTTCCTCGGCCGCGAGGTCAAGGCCGACGCCCCCTCCACCGCCGCCCAGGGCTTCGGCAACGTCGTCCACGTCCTCGCCGACGAAGTCGCCTCCGGCCGGACCCCGGCCGACCTGGCCGTCCTGATGGAACGCCTCGACTCCGTCTGGGACGCCCTCGCGTTCGACGCCCCCTGGAAGTCCCGCCAGGAGAAGGACAACGCCCGGGCCGCCCTGGAGCGCTTCCTGCGCTGGCACACCACCGACCGCGGGGGCAGGGCGGCCGTGGCCACGGAGCACGCGTTCGACGTCACGCTCGAAGCGGGTGAGCACACCGTCCGGATCCGGGGTTCCATGGACAGGGTCGAATCGGACCCCCAGGGGCGCGCGTACGTGGTCGACTTCAAGACCGGCAAGGCCGCGCCCACCAAGGACGAGGTCGCACGCCACCCCCAGCTCGCCGTGTACCAGCTCGCCGTGCGCGAGGGCGCCGTCGACGAGGTCTTCGACGGGGTGCGCCCCGAGGCGGGCGGCGCCGAGCTCGTCCAGCTGCGCCAGGGCGCCGCCCAGCGGGACGGCGGCGAGACGGTGCCCAAGATCCAGGCGCAGCAGCCCCTGTCCGGCGAATGGGTCGGAGACCTCCTCGCCACCGCCGCCGGCCGGGTCCTGGACGAGCGCTTCGCGCCCGCCACCGGCAAGCACTGCGACCACTGCTCCTTCCGCAGCTCGTGCAGCGCGCGCCCGGAGGGCCGCCAGACGGTGGAGTGAGGCCGGCCGTTCGACGACCGGCCGCCCGGCGGTGATCGACCGGCCGGTGAGACGGCGGACGGGAGTGTCGGTGGGTCCGGCTAGCCTCTTTACGTGTCCGCGCGTCCGTCCGTCCTCACCGACCCCGAGCAGCTCAAGGAGCTCCTCGGCATCCCTTTCACGCCCGAACAGCTGGGCTGCATCACCGCCCCCGCCGCCCCACAGGTCATCGTGGCCGGCGCCGGCTCGGGCAAGACCACCGTCATGGCCGCCCGCGTCGTCTGGCTGGTCGGCACCGGAGCGGTCGCCCCCGAACAGGTCCTCGGCCTGACCTTCACCAACAAGGCCGCCGCCGAGCTCGCCGAGCGCGTGCGCAAGGCCCTCGCGCGGGCCGGCATCACCGACCCGGACCCTTCTCCGGCCGAGGCCGCCACGGCCGCGGGCGAGCCGCGCATCTCCACGTACCACGCCTTCGCCGGCCAGCTCCTGGTGGACCACGGCCTGCGCATCGGCCTGGAGCCCAGCGCCCGCCTCCTCGCCGACGCCACCCGCTTCCAGCTCGCCGCGCGCGTGCTGCGCGAGGCCCCCGGCCCGTACCCGGCGCTGACCAAGTCCGTCCCCGACCTGGTCAGCGACCTGCTCGCGCTCGACGGCGAACTCTCCGAGCACCTGGTCACCCCGGCCGAGCTGCGCGCGTACGACACGGAGCTCCTCGATGCCCTCGCGGGCGCCAAGCTCACCAACGACGACCTGCGCAAGGTCCCGGAGGCCGTGCGCGGCCGCCTCGAACTGCTGGAGCTGACGGAGCGCTACCGCACCGCCAAACGCTCCCGCGATCTGCTCGACTTCAGCGACCAGATAGCCCTGTCCGCTGAGCTCGCCACCACCCGGCCCGAGGTGGGGGCGCTGCTGCGCGAGGAGTTCCGGGTGGTCCTGCTCGACGAGTACCAGGACACCTCAGTGGCCCAGCGGCTGCTGCTGTCCGGCCTGTTCGGCGGGGGCAGCGGGCACGCGGTGACCGCCGTCGGCGACCCCTGCCAGGCGATCTACGGCTGGCGCGGCGCGTCCGTGGCCAACCTGGACGACTTCCCGGAGCACTTCCGGCATGCCGACGGCCGCCCCGCGACCCGGTTCTCGCTGAGCGAGAACCGGCGCAGCGGCGGCCGCCTCCTCGACCTGGCCAACGAGCTGGCCGCGCCGCTGCGCTCGATGCACGAGGGGGTGGAGGCGCTGCGCGCGGCGCCGGGGGAGGAGCGGGCCGGCTCGGTCCGCTGCGCGCTGCTGGAGACGCACGCCGAGGAGCTGGAGTGGCTCGCGGACTCGGTCGCGCACCTGGTCCGTACGGGGACGGAGCCGCGCGAGATCGCGGTGCTGTGCCGGTCGGCGCGGGACTTCGCGCAGATCCAGGCCGTACTGGTGGCCCGGGACGTGCCGGTGGAGGTCGTCGGGCTGTCCGGACTGCTGCACCTGCCGGAGGTCGCGGACCTCGTCGCCGTGTGCGAGGTGCTCCAGGACCCGGGCGCGAACGCCTCCCTCGTCCGGCTGCTCATCGGCCCGCGCTGGCGGATCGGCGCGCGCGACCTGGCGCTGCTGGGGCGCCGGGCGCGGCAGCTGATCGGCCGCGCGCCGGGCGAGGTGGACCCGCAGGAGCGCCTCGCGGCGGCGGTGGAGGGAGTGGACCCGGTGGAGGTCGTCTCCCTGGCGGACGCGCTGGAGACGTTCCTGGACGGCTCCGGGGCCGCCCCGGACGACCTGCCGTTCTCTCCCGCGGCCAGGGTCCGCTTCGCCCACCTCGCGCAGGAGCTGCGCGACCTGCGGCGCTCGCTCGCGGACCCGCTGATGGACGTACTGCACCGGGTGCTGGGCGCGACCGGCCTGGACGTGGAGCTGTCGGCGTCGCCGCACGCGCTGGCGGCCCGGCGGCGCGAGTCGCTCTCCGGCTTCCTGGACGTGGCGGCCGGCTTCGCCTCCCTCGACGGCGAGGCGAGCCTGCTGGCCTTCCTGGGCTTCCTGCGCACGGCGGTCCAGTACGAGAAGGGCCTGGACCACGCCCTCCCCGGCGGGGAGAACACGGTGAAGGTGCTCACCGCCCACAAGTCCAAGGGGCTGGAGTGGGACGTGGTGGTGGTTCCTGACCTGTGCGCGGGCTCGTTCCCGAAGGAGAAGGCCCCGGAGCCGTGGACCTCGTACGCCAAGGTCCTTCCGTACGGACTGCGCGGTGACGCGGACACCCTTCCGGCCGACCCGGCGTGGACCGCGGCGGGCCTGAAGTCCTTCAAGTCCTCCTTGAAGGAGCACAAGGCGGTGGAGGAACTCCGCCTGGGTTACGTGACGTTCACCCGCCCCCGCAAGCTCCTCCTGGGCTCGGGGCACTGGTGGGGCCCGACGCAGAAGAAGCGCCGGGGCCCGTCCCCGTTCCTGTCCTCCCTCCACGCGGCCTGCGCGGCGGGGCACGGCGAGATCGAAGCCTGGGCGGAGGAACCGGCCCCGGACGCGGAGAACCCGTCCCTCGCCACGGAGTCCACCCCGGACCAGTCCTGGCCCCTGCCCCTGGACCCGGCGTCCCTGACCCTCCGCCGCGCGGCGGCGGCCCTGGTCGAGTCCCACCTGTCGGCGAACTCGTACCTGTGGCCCCCCGACTGCGAGGACCCCTCCTCCGCGGACGAACCCGACGGGTGGCCGGACACCGGGGCGCCCGTCCCGCACGCCCGCGCCGAGGCGGCCCCGCAGGACCTCCGGACCGAAGACGACCTTGCGCCCGCGCCGGAGGACGAGGACCTCTGGGCGGCGGACGAACGCCCGCCCGCGCCGGAGGACGGGGACCTCTGGGCGGCGGACGAACGCCCGCCCGCGCCGGACGACGAGGACCTCTGGGCGGCGGACGCGGCTTTCGACGCGTCCGCCCCGGGTGACGGCGCGGCCGTCCCCCGTGCCCGGCCCGGCGGGGGACCTCGGCCGGGCCCGCAGGGTGCGGGCGCCCGCAGGCCCGCGTCCGGCCCGGCGGGCACCGCACGGCTCAGCCCCGAAGAGGCTCGGGCCGTCGCCTCTTGGGACCGGGACCTCGACGCCCTCGAAGGCGAGCTGCGGCGCGCCCGGGCCGCCGTGCGCGACGTCGAGCTCCCGGCGGCCCTGTCCGCCAGCCAGCTCCTGCGCCTCGCCGCGGACGAACAGGGCTTCGCCCGCGACCTCGCCCGCCCCATGCCGAAGCCCCCGCAGCCCGCGGCGCGCCAGGGCACGCGCTTCCACGCCTGGGTCGAGTCCCGCTTCGACGAGCTCCCGCTGCCGCTCCTCGACGTCCTCGACCCGGCCACCGAGCTGCCCGGCTCCGACCAGGACATCGTCGACGAGGCCGACCTCGACTCCCTCAAGGCCGCCTTCGAGCGGAGCGAGTACGCCGAGCGCACCCCGTACCGCATGGAGGTCCCGGTCCAGCTCACCCTCGCCGGCCGGGTCGTCCGCGGCCGGATCGACGCCGTGTACCGGACCGAGGACGGCGGCTACGAGATCGTCGACTGGAAGACCGGCCGCACCACCGAAGCCGACCCCCTCCAGCTCGCCGTCTACCGCCTGGGCTGGGCGGAAGCCACCGGCACCCCCCTCGACCGCGTCACCGCCGCCTTCCTCCACGTCCGCAGCGGCCGCGTGATCCGCCCCCGCGACCTCCCCGGCCGGGACCGTCTTGAGCGGATCCTCCAAGGCAAAACGGACACGGACAGTGACGCGTACCCCGACAGTTAGGCTCGTAGGCATGAGCGAAACCCCGGCGGACAGCGTCGTCCGCACGTACATCGACACCCACCGCGCCGCGTTCCTCGACGACCTGGCCGAGTGGCTGCGCATCCCCTCCGTCTCGGCCCAGCCCGAGCACGCGGACGACGTACGTCGCAGCGCCGAGTGGCTCGCCGCGAAGCTCAAGGAGACCGGCTTCCCAGTCACGGAGGTCTGGCCCACCCCCGGCGCGCCCGCCGTCTTCGCCGAGTGGCCGAGCGCGGACCCGGCCGCCCCGACCGTCCTCGTCTACGGGCACCACGACGTGCAGCCCGCCGCGGTCGCCGACGGCTGGCACACAGACCCGTTCGAGCCCGTGATCCAGGGCGGCCGCATGTACGCGCGCGGCGCCGCCGACGACAAGGGCCAGGTCTTCTTCCACACCCTCGGCGTACGGGCCCACCTGGCCGCCACCGGCGCCGAGGCCCCGGCCGTGCACCTCAAGCTGCTCATCGAGGGCGAGGAGGAGTCGGGCTCGCCGAACTTCCGCGCCCTGGTCGAGCGCGAGGCGCAGCGCCTCGCCGCCGACATCGTGATCGTCTCCGACACCGGCATGTGGTCCGAGAACACCCCCACCGTCTGCACCGGCATGCGCGGCGTCGCCGACTGCGAGATCGACCTGTACGGGCCCGACCAGGACATCCACTCCGGCGCCTTCGGCGGGGCCGTGCCCAACCCGGCCACCGTCGCCGCCCGCCTGGTCGCCGCCCTGCACGACGCCGACGAGCGGGTCACGATCCCCGGCTTCTACGACAACATCGCCGAGCTCACGGACGAGGAGCGGGCGCTGATCGCCGAGCTGCCGTTCGACGAGGCGGAGTGGCTGCGCACGGCCAAGTCGCACGCCGCCGCGGGCGAGAAGGGCTACTCCACCCTGGAGCGGGTCTGGGCCCGCCCGACCGCCGAGGTCAACGGCATCGGCGGCGGCTACCAGGGCCCCGGCGGCAAGACCATCGTGCCCGCCTCCGCCCACCTGAAGCTCTCGTTCCGCCTGGTGTCCGGGCAGGACCCGTACGAGGTCGAGGCGGCCGTGCGGGACTGGGTCGCGGCGCGGGTCCCGGACGGGATCCGGCACGCCATCGTCTTCGGCGCCCCCACCCGGCCCTGCCTGACCCCGCTGGACCACCCGGCGCTGCAGTCCGTCGTACGGGCCATGGGCCGGGCGTTCGGCGAGAAGGTCCGCTTCACCCGCGAAGGGGGCTCCGGACCGGCGGCGGACCTCCAGGACGTACTGGACGCGCCCGTCCTGTTCCTCGGCATCTCGGTGCCGTCCGACGGCTGGCACTCGCCGAACGAGAAGGTCGAGCTGGACCTGCTTCTCAAGGGGGTCGAGACGGCCGCCTACCTGTGGGGCGACCTGGCCGCCTCCCACGGGAAGCCCGCCTGACGCACCCAGCCGTACCGAGTCACCGCGTCACCGAGTTACCGCGTCACGAGTCACGAGTCACGAGTCACTGAGCCTGCCTGTGTCCCACCACCGGGGGAGTTGGAAGTACCTGTGAGCACCCATACCGAGCACCCGATCTCGCTCGCCGCGCCCGGCGGAATCGACCGCGCCGCGCACCACCGCCTCGACGAGGCCTGGCTCGCGGCCGCCTGGAGCCACCCGACGACCCGCGTCTTCGTGGTCTCCGGCGGCCAGGTCCTGATCGACGACACCCCCGACGGCGGCACCGGGATCGTGATGACCCCGGCCTTCGAGGCGCCGGTCACCGAGACGCACCGCTATTTCCTGGGCACCGACGACGACGGCGTACGGTACTTCGCGCTCCAGAAGGACTCCCTGCCCGGCCGGATGGACCAGTCGGCCCGCCCGGCCGGCCTGCGCGAGGCCGGGCTGCTGCTCTCCCCGCGCGACGCCGGGCTGATGGTGCACGCCGTGGCCCTGGAGAACTGGCAGCGGAGGCACCGCTTCTGCTCCCGCTGCGGCGAACGCACGGTGGTCGCGGCGGCCGGACACATCCGCCGGTGCCCGGGCTGCGGCGCCGAGCACTACCCGCGCACCGACCCGGCGGTGATCATGCTGGTCACCGACGAGCACGACCGCGCGCTGCTGGGCCGCCAGGTGCACTGGCCGGAGGGGAGGTTCTCGACGCTGGCCGGTTTCGTGGAGCCGGGCGAGTCGATCGAGCAGTCGGTCGTGCGCGAGGTGTGGGAGGAGGCGGGGATCAGGGTCGGCGAGGTCGAGTACGTCGCGAGCCAGCCCTGGCCGTTCCCGTACAGCCTGATGCTCGGCTTCACGGCGCGCGCCACGACCACCGAGATCACGGTCGACGGCGAGGAGATCGAGGAGGCCCGCTGGTTCTCCCGCGAGGAGCTGCGCGCCGCGTTCGAGTCGGGCGAGATGCTGCCCCCGTCGGGGATCTCGATCGCGGCCCGCCTCGTCGAGCGCTGGTACGGGGAGCCGCTGCCGCGCTCGGTCGGGTAACGCTCGTCACACCCGCGGCGCGCACGGCGCGGCGGACGGCCGCGGACAGCAGAAGGCCCCCGCCGCGGGCGGGGGCCTTTCTGTGCGCGCGGTGCACGGGGCTGCGGGTCAGACGGCGAGGGCCTGCTTGACCTGGGCCAGGCTCGGGTTCGTCATGACCGACTCGGCGCCGGCGGCGGACTTCACGAGCACGGTCGGGACCGTCTGGTTGCCGCCGTTCGCCTTCTCGACGAACGCCGCGGACTCCGGGTCCAGCTCGATGTTGATCTCGTTGTACGCGATGCCTTCCCGGTCCAGCTGGGTCTTCAGCCGGCGGCAGTAGCCGCACCAGGTCGTGCTGTACATCGTGACGGAACCCGTGTCCTGCATGCTGCGCTCTCCTCTGTGGGGTCTGGGTGGTCCGAGTACTCGAACGTACGGGACCGCGGGGCCATTCCCGCACCCGCGGTACGGCCGTGGCGTCCAAGTGCGTCAAGTACGTCACGTGCGTCAAGTAAGACCATGCGACGAATGCGCGCACCCTGTGGACGACTTTCCCACCCGCACCTGCGGACCTGGCAGCATGTTGGGGTGACATCAGCAACGCACCTCTCATCCTTCCCCGCCGGCGCGGACTCGGCCGACGCGGTGCTCCTGGGCCTGGACCCGGAGCAGCGCGAGGTCGCGACGACCCTGCGCGGGCCGGTGTGCGTGCTGGCGGGCGCGGGCACGGGCAAGACCCGGGCGATCACCCACCGGATCGCCTACGGGGTCCGCTCCGGCCAGCTGATGCCGGCCAGTGTGCTGGCCGTCACGTTCACCAACCGCGCCGCCGGAGAGATGCGCGGCCGTCTGCGCTCCCTCGGCGCGGGCGGGGTGCAGGCGCGGACGTTCCACTCCGCCGCCCTGCGCCAGCTCCAGTACTTCTGGCCCAAGGCGATCGGCGGCGAGGTGCCCCGGCTCGTCGAGCGCAAGGTCCAGCTCGTCGCCGAGGCGGGCGCCCGCTGCCGCATCCGGCTCGACCGGGGCGAGCTGCGCGACGTCACCGGTGAGATCGAGTGGGCGAAGGTCACCCAGACCGTGCCCTCCGACTATCCGGCGGCCGCCCTGAAGTCGGGCCGCGAAGCCCCCCGGGACATGGCGGAGATCGCCCACATCTACGGGACGTACGAGCAGCTCAAGCGCGACCGCGGCATGATCGACTTCGAGGACGTGCTGCTGCTCACGGTCGGCATCCTCCAGGACCGCCACGACATCGCCGAGCAGATCCGCACCCAGTACCAGCACTTCGTGGTGGACGAGTACCAGGACGTCAGCCCGCTCCAGCAGCGGCTGCTGGACCTGTGGCTCGGCGAGCGCGACAGCCTCTGCGTCGTCGGCGACGCCAGCCAGACGATCTACTCCTTCACCGGTGCCACCCCGGACCACCTGCTGAACTTCCGCACCCGCTACCCGCAGGCCACCGTGGTCAAGCTGGTCCGCGACTACCGCTCCACCCCCCAGGTGGTCCACCTCGCCAACGGGCTCCTCGCCCAGGCCAAGGGCCGCGCCGCCGAGCACCGCCTGGAGCTGGTCTCCCAGCGGGAGCCCGGCCCCGACCCGGTCTACGCCGAGTACCCGGACGAGCCCGCCGAGGCCGAGGGCGTCGCCCTGCGCATCCGGGACCTGATCGCGGCGGGCGTCCCGGCCGGCGAGATCGCCGTGCTCTACCGCATCAACGCCCAGTCCGAGGTCTACGAGCAGGCCCTCGCCGACGCCGGGGTCCCCTACCAGCTGCGCGGCGCCGAGCGCTTCTTCGAGCGCGGCGAGGTGCAGAAGGCGATCCTCGCCCTGCGGGGCGCAGCCCGCTCCGGGGGCAACGACCCGCTGCTCGACGACGTCGTCGAGCTCGGCTCCCAGGTCCGGGCCGTGCTCAGCTCCACCGGCTGGACCGCCGAGCCGCCCGCCGGCTCCGGCGCAGTCCGCGACCAGTGGGAGTCGGTGGCCGCCCTGGTCCGGCTCGCCGAGGACTTCGCCCGCAGCCGGCCCGGGGCCACCCTGGCGGACCTGACCGTCGAGCTGGACGAGCGCAAGGCCGCCCAGCACGCCCCGACCGTCCAGGGCGTCACCCTCGCCTCGCTGCACGCCGCCAAGGGCCTGGAGTGGGACGCCGTGTTCCTGGCCGGCCTCACCGACGGCATGCTGCCGATCACGTACGCCAAGACCGACGAGCAGGTGGAGGAGGAGCGCCGGCTGCTCTACGTCGGCGTCACACGGGCCCGGCTGCACCTGACGCTCTCCTGGGCGCTCTCCCGGGCTCCGGGAGGCCGGGCCTCCCGACGTCCCAGCCGCTTCCTGAACGGGCTGCGGCCGGGCTCTGCGGCCCCCGGAAGCCGGGCGGGGGCGCCGGCCGAGAGGGCGGTCCGGGCGCGCGGCCGCCGCGGTCCGGCACTGTGCCGGGTCTGCGGCAAGACCCTCACCGAGGCCGGCGAGCTGAAACTGATGCGCTGTGAGGACTGCCCGTCCGACATGGACGAAGGCCTCTACGAGCGGCTGCGGGAGTGGCGCGCGGGCCAGGCGAAGGAGCAGGGACTGCCCGCGTACTGCGTGTTCACGGACAAGACGCTCGTCGCGATCGCCGAGGCCCAGCCGTCCGAGGAGGGCGAGCTCTCGATGATCTCTGGAGTCGGCGGCCGCAAGCTCGACCGGTACGGAGCCGACGTCCTGGCCATCTGTGCAGGTCAGGAGCCTGGGGGTGCGGATGCTGACGACGCGTAGAAACTCGTCGGAAAAATAGTTTGCACATGCCCAGCGAATCCCCATAGGTTCTTAGCAACGGAAACGGTGGCTTCTCCGAAGCTCCGGATCCGTGCTGTACTTATCCGAATACGTATGGGACAGGCCCCCGGGCCCCCGTCCCCGAGACGCCGAGAGGAGGCGAGACCAGTGACCAGCTTCATCACCACCACCAAAATGACCGATCGCTCGGTCGCCGCTTCCTGCACGCTCGGCTCCTCCTCGCTCCTCCCGCTCCTGGGTACCGGTCTGTCCGCGATTTCCGCTGACAGCCGCGCCCTGCTGGCCGCGCCCTGCGCGCTCCTGGCGAGCGAGCGGAATGAGCGACCGACCCAGGCACCGGTGGCAGTACTGGAAGCCCAGGCGCATGGCGCCTATGGGTTTGCGGCCGCAGCCGGTGCCGGATCCAAGACGATGCAGACGAAGCAGCAGCACCACCTGATGTGGGCCTTCCGTGGGCTCGAACCCTGGAGTGATCCAGCCTGATTCCAAGATCAGGCCGGCGCCTTCAGGGCCGCGGAACCCCACCCGGGATCCGCGGCCCTTCTGTTTGTCCCCGACCGGGGGACGACGGCACGAAGGAGCCTCGGGACTGGCAAGACCAGTCGGTGTGAGACGTAGCCCAGCCGCCCCCGGCCGAACCCGGCCGGAACGACTAGCCAACCAAGACGAGGAAGAAAACACCGTGCAACTCGAAGCGCACGCCCCGTCCGTACCGCAGACCCAGACGATCTCCCCGCCCGCAGTCCCGGAGGACTCCACCTTGACTCCCCTCACCGCGCTGACCGCGCTCGACGACGCCATCGAGAACCTCGGCGTACCCGTCGCCTGCCGTACCTACGACCCCGAGGTCTTCTTCGCCGAGTCCCCGGCGGACGTCGAGTACGCCAAGTCCCTGTGCGCCACCTGCCCGCTGGTCGAGGCCTGCCTCGCCGGTGCGCTTGAGCGCCGCGAGCCCTGGGGTGTCTGGGGTGGCGAGCTGTTCGTCCAGGGCGTCGTCGTAGCCCGGAAGCGGCCCCGTGGCCGTCCGCGCAAGAACCCGGTTGTCGCGGCATGACCGCCATCGGAACCATCGACCGCCCCGTGACGCACGACCCCTTGAAGCAGGCCCTCATGACCGCCCACACGACGAGCGAGCAGCCGCACGGCTCCGCCCACGCAGACTTCATCACCGCCGGCGCGATCACCTCGCGTCAGAACAGGACCCGAGAAATGCAACTCATCCCAGAAGCCCTGGCCCGTGCCCATATGGACGACCGCATGCGCGAGGTCGACGCCGAGCGTCGCGCCCTGCGCCTGGTCGCCGCCCGCCGCATGCAGCGGCGAGCCGAGCGCGTCTCGCTGCGCGCCCGGCGGGCTCTCGCCATGGCCGTCATGCACTGATCAGCGACTGAACCGCCGCTGACCAGCGGCGCAGCAGCGTACGGGGGACCGGTCCGAACGGACCGGTCCCCCCGGTGCGTTGCGGACGGCTCTGCACCCCTCGCGGGGATATCGTCTGGAGGTGGACCAGCCGAATCCCCGCCCCGCCCCGTCGGGACCCGAGGCCCAGCCCGTCGTCTGCGCGCGCTGCGGCAAGAAGGCACCCGACGGCGCCCCGCCCACCTGGACCTGCTCGGTGGAGAACGGGACCAGACAGTACTTCTGCGTCGACTGCGCTCGAGCCAACCTCAGGGCGATCGAGGGCCGCCTCGACTCCTCCTGGTGGTGACCCCCGGCCCGTAGGCCCGCAGGCCTGCGGGCTCAGTCCTCGGGCAGGAACCCCGGGAGCCAGGACTCCAGTTCGTCCCGCAGACGTACCGTCGCGCCCAGCTGGCAGAGCACCCCGATGGTGCTCAGCGTCACCCGGTGGATCAGCAGGTACGAGGGCGGCAGATTGATCTGCCGGCCCAACTGATGTGCGGGGGACCGGGGATCTGCGATCCGGGCCGCCTGGCCGCGCAGCCACGGCCGGGTGAAGGTGAACTCCTCTGCCTGGGCGGGCTCGATGATGGGCAGCAGATAGTCCAGCACCGCCTCCGGGTCCAGTTCGATGGACTCCCTCACGAACCCCTCGGCGCGCAGGTGCCCGTAGATCCCCTCGGCATCGCCCTCCAGCGTCATCCGCAGCGAGGTGCCGATGGGCTTGGGCCAGCCGCCGGGCAGCCGGTCGACGGTGCCGAAGTCCAGCACGCCCAGCCGTATCCGGCCGTCGGCCCCCGCCAGCAGGCGGAAGTTGCCCGGGTGCGGATCGGCGTGCAGCAGCCCGGTGCGCGCGGGACCCGAGAAGAGGAACCGGGCCAGGAGCTGCCCGGCGCGGTCGCGCTCCTCCTGGGTGCCGTCGGCTATCACCTCCGACAGCGGAGTCCCCTCCATCCACTCGGTCACCAGCACCTGGTCGCCCTGGTGCACCACGTCCGGTACGACCACGTCCTCGTCGCCCTCGAACGCGTCCGCGTGGATCCGCTGGGCCTCCGCCTCCAGCTCGTAGTCCAGCTCCTCGGAGACCCGGTCGCGCAACTCCTTGATCAGCGGCTTGACGTCCATGCCGGGGATCAGCGGCCCCAGCAGCCCCGCGAACCGGCCCAGTTGCCGGAGATCCGACAGCAGCGCCTCGCCGGCGCCCGGGTACTGGACCTTGACCGCGACCTGCCGGCCGTCGTGCCACACCGCCCGGTGCACCTGCCCGATCGAGGCGGCCGCGGCCGGCTTGTCCTCGAACTCCTCGAACAGATCACGCCAGTCGGCGCCGAGCCGGTCCGCCAGCACCTGGTGAACGGTCTGGGCGGGCAGCGGCGGGGCCGCCTCCTGGAGCTTGGTCAGCGCCGCCCGGTACGGTCCGGCGACCTCCTCGGGGAGGGCCGACTCGAAGACCGAGAGCGCCTGCCCGAACTTCATGGCACCGCCCTTCAGCTCCCCGAGCGTACGGAACAGCTGCTCGGCGGTGCGCTGCTGGAGCTCGCGCGCCACGATCTCCGCCGACTTGCCCCCGATCCGCTTCCCCAGCCCCCAGGTGACCCGGCCCGCGAAGCCGAGCGGCAGCGAGGCCAGCTTGACGGTACGGGTGACCGCCTTCCGGGGAAGATCAGACATGCGCCCCTCCAATTCCCAGACAGCTGTGCCGCAAGCGGCGGTTCGAGATGACCCCTCGGCCCACCGCATCCTGTCATGGCGCTCCGGCCCCGCCCCGGCCGAGGCGCCCACCCCGAGTACGGCGTAATCGCCCGCCGCCGGACAGTGTCCACCCTCGCGGGCCCGCACCGCCGGAGAGCTGATCGAGCCTTCACGACGGCACCGCCTGCTCCGCCGGGATCCGGGCCGCCGCGCAGGGGCAGCCGGGGTGGGGGCGTAAGGGGGTCCGCTCCCAGTGGAGGCCCGGGAGGGCGGCTTCCCAGCGGGAGGCCGTGGAGGCGGGGAGCTCCCCGTCCAGGAAGGACAGGGCGTGGGCCGCGGCCAGGCCGGCCACCGCCGCGGCCAGGCCGAGGCCGCAGGCCGCGGTGGCCCGGCGGCGGTGCGCCGAGCGCCATTGGACCAGCATCCGGGGCCAGGCCGGATCCGCCTCGACCCGGTCGCGTTCCATGCACCCCGCGCAGGCGGTGGCCCCCGGCAGCACCAGCGGCCCCACCAGCCCGGTGCCCTCCAGCACCCCGGCGTACAGATGAGGGATGCCGGCGGCGATCCAGTCGGCCGCCGTGCCCGGATCCGGGGCCCACGCCTGCAGGCCGTCCCGGGGCGCGACCACCACCAGGGACACCCCCGGCTCGGGGCCTTCGTGCTCGGAGGTCCGCGGCGGGCGCCCCGGAGCCGAGGCGCGGACCAGCGCGGCCGCGGCCTCCGCCCGCAGCCGGCCCACGCTGTCGGGTCCGAGCCCGCCCGGAGCCACATCCGCCGGCTCCACCCGGCCGCCGTCGAGGACCTCGACCCGGCCCACGCCCGCCGCCGCCAGCACCCCGGCGATCACCCCGCCCACCCGGCCGCTCCCGCGCACCTGGACCCGTATGGCCCGCCGCGCCGCGATCCCCCGCAGGTCGCCCCCCGGCTCGCGGTGCACCAGCGACAGGGAGCCC
The DNA here is from genome assembly GCF_044455885.1 of Streptomyces sp. NPDC051109. Lineage (NCBI taxonomy): Bacteria > Bacillati > Actinomycetota > Actinomycetes > Kitasatosporales > Streptomycetaceae > Streptomyces > Streptomyces sp. NPDC051109. The sequence continues at coordinate 45,262 of NZ_JBITFF010000003.1, read as the reverse complement.
AGATCGGGCCCGAGGCGCTCCAGGGTCTCCGGCCGTTTGCGCACGGCCTGGGCCCGCGGGCCGCCCGCCGTGGCGTCGTCCAGCAGCCCGGCCGCCGCCAGCCGCCGGACCAGCGCGTCCACCTGCCCCTCCGGCAGTCCCACCGCGACCGCCTCGGCGCGCAGCAGCTCCATCCCGCGCGTCCCGTCGATCCGGTCGATGAGCGATCCCGTCGCCGTGTCCACCGGGCCGAGCACCACCGCATGTGCGGGCGTCACCCCGAACTGCACCGTCTGCAGATCCCGCCAAGCCCTCGCCAGCGCCGGCTTCACCTTCGGATACACAGCTCTCCCCCTCCTGCGGACCCCGCCTCTTTCCCGTCCCTCGCAGAGTGCCCGCCCGCCGCATCCCGTGCGCGGATTTGTCCACAGGCAAGGGTTATTAGGCATATGAGATGGAGAAAAGGGGGCGCTTCCTCTGCGGCCTTCGAACCGATCACGTTCGAACCGCGGAGCGGGGGGACTTCGGCCAGGCGAGCGGGTACGGTCTTGGGCGTGTCCGCCGACCCACAGCAGCGCGCCGTCGAAGTCCGCCGGAGCGCGCGCCGCCGCAGGACCGTATCCGCCTACCGCGAGGGTGACCGTACGGTCGTCCTCATCCCTGCCCGGATGTCCGAGGCCGAGGAGCAGCGCTGGGTGGGCGTCATGCTCGACAAGCTCGCCGCGCAGGAGAGCAGGCGCACCCTCGGGGACGCGGAACTCACCGAACGCGCCGAGCGTTTGTCCGACCAGTACTTCGGCGCCCGGGCCCGCCCCCGCTCGGTGCGCTGGGTCACCAACCAGAACACCCGCTGGGGCTCCTGCACCCCGGCCGAAGGCAGCATCCGGCTCTCCCACCGCCTCCAGGGGATGCCGGAGTACGTCGTCGACTACGTGCTGCTCCACGAGCTGGCCCACCTCCTCGTGCCCGGCCACGGACCCCGCTTCTGGGAACTGCTGGAGGCCTACCCGCGCACCGAGCGGGCCCGCGGCTACCTGGAGGGAGTGGTCGCCGCCGAGCGCCTCCCCAAGGTCCCCGCGGCCCGCGAGGAGTGACCCGCCCCGCGCACCCGGGCGGCGCACGTCTCGATATGTACCGGGTCGGTACCGACTTGGCCGGATGTCGGCGGATGCGGCTAGCCTGAGCGGCACGCAATTCACTGTCGGGATGGGGGACGGTCGTTACGTATGGCCAGGGAATTCCAACGCGGTCACAAGGCCAGGATCAGCGATCTGACGGCAGGCACGGATCTGTACGTGGGTGTGCGGATCGACGGGCCGGGACTCGCCTTCGACATCAGCTGCTTCGGCCTTGACGCCAACGAGCAGCTGTCGGACGACCGGTACTTCGTCTTCTACAACCAGCCGAAGTCGCCGGAGGAGTCGATCCAGCAGCTCGGCGCGCAGGCCGGCGACACCGAGTCCTTCCGGGTGACGCTGGACCGCGTTCCGGCGAGCATCCACAAGCTGTCCTTCACGGCCACGATCGACGGCGCCGGACAGATGTCGCAGATCGGTCCGGGCTACATCCGGATCGTGGCCGGCGGCGAGGAAGTCGTCCGGTACTCCTTCACGGGCGCGGAGTTCAGCACCGAGCGCGCGGTCATGCTCGGCGACTTCTACCTCAAGGACGTGTGGCGCTTCGCCGCCGTGGGCCAGGGCTTCGACGGCGGGCTCGCCGCGCTGCTGAAGAACTTCGGCGGCGAGGTCGCCGAGGAGGACGAGCAGCAGGCCCCGCAGCAGCCGCAGGCCCCCGCCCCGGCCCAGGCCGGCGCCGCGCCGGGGTTCGCCCCGCCGCCGCAGGCCGCCGCCCCGGCGCCGTCCTTCGGCGCCCCGGTCCAGGCCCCGCAGGCCCCCCAGGCCCCGTACGTCCCGCAGCCCGCGCCCGCCCCGGCCCCTGCCCCCGCCCCGCAGTACCAGCAGCCCGCCCCGCCGGCCCCGGTGCACTCGGCCCCCACCATGGTCGGCCCGCTCACCACCCCGCCGGCCCCCGCGCCGTACGGCCAGCCGCCGCACGCCCCGCAGCCGCCCGGCCCGCCCTCGTACGGCCAGCAGCCGCAGCCCTCGTACGGCCAGATGCCCGGCTACGGCGGCCAGGTCCCGCCTCCGGCACCGGCCCCCGCGCCCTACGGGCAGGTCCCCGGCCAGCAGCCGCCCCCGTACGGCCAGCAGGTGCCCGGCCAGCAGCCCGGCTACGGCCAGGGCGCCCCGCAGGCGGCCGGCGCCGGCCTCGCCGCCGCCCTCCAGCCGTACAAGGAAGTCCCCACCGGCGCCCGCTGGACCTCGCAGAACCAGCAGCTCATGCGCGTCGACCTGGCGATGGGCGGCCAGCCCGTCCTCGCCCGCCAGGGCAGCATGGTCCTCTACCAGGGCAAGGTGGACTTCAGCTACAAGGGCGCGGGCTTCGCCGGCCGCATCGTCGGCAACGCCACCGGCCAGGAGATGCAGCTGATGCGCTGCAGCGGCCGCGGCCAGGTCTTCCTCGCCGAGAACGGCGCCCACCTGCACGCCATCGAGCTCCAGGGCGACGGGATCTGCGTCTCCGCCGAGAGCGTCCTCGCCTTCGACGAGAGCCTCCAGCACGAGGTCCGCCGCATCGAGGGCCACGGCATCCCCGGCGGGGCCCTGTTCACGATGCTGTTCCAGGGCTCCGGCACGGTGATCGTCAAGACGCACGGCACGCCCGTCGTGCTGCCCGTCACCCCGACCACCTTCGCCGACAGCAACGCCATCGTCGCGTGGTCGGCGGCCTCCCAGGTGATCGTCTCCAGCCAGGTCCGGCTGCGGCGCAACGCCTATCCCGGCCACAGCGGGGAAACCGTGAACCTCCAGTTCCGCGGCGCTCCCGGCAACTTCATCGTCGTCCAGCCGTACGAGGTCTGAGGGAGCCCACATGAATGCCATGAACGCAATGAACCAGCAGCTCGCGGGCTACGCCCCCACCCCCGTCACGGCCCGCATGGAGAACCACGGCAGGGCCATGCTCAAGGTCGCCATGCAGAGCGGCCAGGACCTCTTCGCGCGCACCGGATCGATGGTCGCGTACGAGGGCTTCGTCCAGTACGAGCCCAACCCGCCGGCCCTGCGCCAGATGGCCTCGCAGTGGCTGACGGGCGAAGGCGCCCCGCTGATGAAGTGCACCGGAGACGGCCTGCTCTACCTCGCCGACTACGGCGCCGACGTCGTCGTGATCAACCTCAACAACGACGCCCTCTCGGTCAACGGCACCAACCTGCTCGCCTTCGACGCCCACCTGCAGTGGGGCGTCGAACGGGTCAAGGGCATGGCCAAGTTCGCCGGGCAGGGCCTGTTCAACGTGCAGGTCTCCGGCACCGGCTGGGTCGCGATCACCTCCCGCGGCACCCCGATCGTGGTCGACTGCGGCCGCGGCGAGGACGAGACGTACGTCGACCCGGACGCGCTCGTCGCCTGGTCCCCGAACCTCAAGGTGAAGGGCAAGCGCAGCTTCAAGGCCTCGTCGATGATCGGCCGGGGCAGCGGGGAGGCCTACCAGATGGCCTTCTCCGGCCAGGGCATCGTCGTCGTACAGCCCAGCGAGGACAGCACCGACCGGCTCCGGACCCGGGGCTGAGGGGGAGCGGACACATCATGCAGAGCGCACTTTTCGCCCACGCCGAGGCGCAGTCCCAGGAGCGGTACGCCGTCCAGAACCCGCAGCTGCTGCGGGTCACGCTGGCCGGCTCCGACGACGTGCTCGCCCGCAAGGGCGCCATGGTCGCCTACCAGGGCATCATCGACTTCGACGGCGAGTACCAGAGCACCACGCAGCGCACCGCCCGCGCCCGCACGGGCGAGGGCCTCGACCTGATGCGCTGCTCGGGGCAGGGCACGGTCTACCTGGCCAACCTCGCCCAGTACGTCCACGTCGTGGACGTGGACCAGGACGGCCTCACCGTCGACAGCAGCTACGTGCTGGCCCTGGACTCCACCCTGCACACCGAGGCGATCGCGGTGGACAGCCAGTACGGGATCTCCGGCTCCGGCAAGTACCAGCTCAACATCACCGGCCGCGGCAAGGTCGCGCTGATGACCTCCGGGCAGCCGCTGATGATGCAGGTCACGCCCGACAAGTACGTCAACGCCGACGCGGACGCGATCGTCGCCTGGTCCACCTCGCTGCGCGTGCAGATGCAGGCCCAGACGCACTCCACCGGCGTCTGGCGGCGGCGCGGCAACACCGGCGAGGGCTGGGAGCTCAGCTTCCTCGGCACCGGCTTCGCGCTGGTGCAGCCGAGCGAGGTGCTGCCGCCGCAGAACGCCCAGCTCGGACAGGGCATGGCCGCGCAGTACGGGATGGGCCAGCACGGCGTCCACGCCCAGAACCAGAACAACGCCTGGAACTAGCCCGAAGCGCAGGGAAGGGGCGGCCCCGCGGATGCGGAGCCGCCCCTTCCGGGCTGTCCGGAGGGGTCAGAGCCGCGCCCGGGTCGCCTCCATCAGCTGGACGACCGAGGTGTCGGCCACCGCCGCCACCTCCTCGTACGGGAACCAGCGCACGTCCAGCGACTCCTCGCTGATCTCCACGACCGCGTCGGCCGGAGCCAGCGCCGCGTACTGCACGTCCAGGTGCCAGTTGCACGGCGCCGGGATCGGATGCCGGTCCAGCCGTACGGGCCCGCCCGGGAGCAGGGTCAGCCCGGAGGCGATGCCCGACTCCTCGACGGCCTCGCGCAGCGCGGCCCCGGCGAGGGTGGTGTCCTCGGGCTCGCAGTGCCCGCCCATCTGGAGCCAGAGGCCGAGCTTCTTGTGCAGGGTCAGCAGGACGCGCCCGCCCGCCGGGTCGATGACCAGCGCGCTGCCCGTGATGTGCCCGGCCCGGCAGGGCTTGTAGACCCCGTCCGGGTGGGCGGCCAGGTGCTCCAGATACAGATCGCGCAGCTCGGGCTGGGCCTCGTAACCCTTGAGGACCAGCACCGCGTCGTCGTACAGGCTCACTTCTTCGTTTCACCCTCACCGTCGGAGTCGGCTTCGCCCTGCGGGCCCTTGTCGCGCTTCTCCGCGGCCTCGCCGAGCATCTTGTCGATCTCGGAGAAGTCCAGGTGCTCGCGGTGCACGAACCCGTCCGGGTCGTCCAGGTCGGAGGCGGTCGGCAGCATGTCCGGGTGCTCCCACAGTCCGTCCCGGCCGTCCACACCGCGCGCGTCGGTCAGCGACGCCCACAGCCGCGAGGCGTCCCGCAGCCGGCGCGGGCGCAGCTCCAGCCCGACCAGGGTCGCGAAGGTCTGCTCCGCCGGGCCGCCCGAGGCGCGCCGCCGGCGCATGGTCTCGCGCATGGCGTCCGCCGAGGTCAGCCGGGGCTTGGCCGCCTCGTGCACGACCGCGTCCACCCAGCCCTCGACCAGCGCGAGCGCCGTCTCCAGGCGGGCCAGGGCGGCCTTCTGCTCAGGGGTGTCCTGCGGCTGGAACATGCCGCCCTGGAGCGCCTCCTGCAGCTGCTCCGGGTTGGACGGGTCGAGCTGGCCGACCACGTCCTCCAGCTTCGAGGTGTCGACCTTGATGCCGCGCGCGTACCCCTCGACCGCGCCGAACAGGTGCGAGCGCAGCCACGGCACGTGCGCGAAGAGCCGGGCGTGGGCCGCCTCGCGCAGGGCCAGGTACAGCCGCACCTCCTCGGCGGAGACGCCCAGGTCCTTGCCGAAGGCCGCGATGTTCAGCGGCAGCAGGGCGGCCTTTCCGGCCGGGCCCAGCGGCAGCCCGATGTCGGTCGAGCCGACGACCTCGCCCGCGAGGGTGCCCACGGCCTGGCCGATCTGCTGGCCGAACATGGCCCCGCCCATGGAGCGCATCATGCCGAGCAGCGGGCCGGCCATCGCCTGCATCTCCTCGGGCAGCACGCTGCCCATGGCCACGCCGACGCGCTCGGCGACCGGGTCCACGAGCTCCTTCCACACCGGGAGGGTCGCCTCGACCCACTCGGCGCGGCTCCACGCGACGGCCGTGGGGGCGCCCGAGGGCAGCGAGGTCACCCCGTCCAGCCAGTGGTCGGCGAGGCGCACGGCCTCCTCGACGGCGGACTTCTCGGAGCTGCCGACGCTGGCGTCCTTCACCCCGTCCGCCGTGCCCTGGGCCACGGTCTGGCGGGCGATGTCCTTGGCCATGTCCCAGTTCACGGGACCGCCCTCGTAGCTGAGCATCTGGCCGAGCTGCTGGAAGGCCGCGCCCAGGTCGTTCGGGTTCATCGAGCCGAACATGGCCGCGAACGGATTGTCCGCGCCGCCGGGGCCGCCGGCGCCGCCCGGCAGGCCCATGCCGGGGAACCCGAACGGATTCGGGCCGCCCTGACCGCCCTGATTGCCCTTCTTCTTGCCTTCGTCGCCGCTCTCCGGCTCCTCCGGCGGAAGGCCGAATCCGAATGGGGTGTCGCTCACGGGTTTCCTCGGCTCGTAGGGCCGCCGGCGGGGCCGACGGGAATGGGTCCGACAACACCACCCAGCGTAGACACCGGACCCGCTTGCGGGCTCGGTGCTCCGCCGACTCCTGGGCTGCGGCAGGATGGACATCACCTGGTAGGTACGCGTCACGGCGCGTCCCTACTGAAGACAACCGCTGGAGACGCCTGGTGAGTTCCCCAGATCCACAGGTTCGCGCGCCCCACGACGCCGAAAACCGCCCTGAGCACGGTGAGAGCGCCCATGGCGTTCGCCAGCCGCGAAACCAGGCTGGACCCCGCAAGAACAGCCCCGTGATCGCCGTGACCGGCGCCGCCTCCGGGGTCGGGGCGGCCCTGGTGGCCCGCCTGGCCGACTCCGACGAGGTCAAGCAGGTCGTGGCGATCGACGAGCGGCGCGGCGAGTGCGCCGCCGCGCAGTGGCACGTCCTGGACGTGCGCGATCCCGCGATCGCCGAGAGGCTGCGCGGCGCCGACGTGGTCGTCCACCTGGCGCTGGACCTCGACCTGGAGACGGACCCGGCGGCCCGTACGGCGTACAACGTGCGCGGGACCCAGACCGTGCTCACGGCGGCCGCGGCGGCCGGGGTGCACCGGGTCGTGCTGTGCACCTCCGCGATGGTCTACGGGGCGCTGCCGGACAACGACATCCCGCTGTCGGAGGACTCCGAGCTGCGGGCCACGGCCGAGGCGACGGGCGTCGGCGACCTGCTGGAGATCGAGCGGCTGGGCCGCAGGGCGCCGCGGGCGCACCCCGGTCTGAACGTGACCGTGGTCCGCCCGGCGGTCCTGGTCGGCGGCACGGACACGGCGCTGACCCGGTACTTCGAGTCCCCGCGCCTGCTGGTGGTGGCCGGATCCCGGCCGACCTGGCAGTTCTGCCACGTGGAGGACCTGGTCAGCGCGCTGGAGTACGCCGCGCTGGAGAAGGTCGAGGGCGAGCTGGCGGTCGGCTGCGAGGGCTGGCTGGAGCAGGAGGAGGTCGAGGAGCTGAGCGGCATCCGCCGCATGGAGCTCCCGTCGGCGGTCGCGCTGGGCGCGGCGGCGCGGCTGCACCGGATCGGCCTGACGCCCTCCCCGGCCGGGGACCTCGCGTACACGATGCATCCGTGGGTGGTCAGCGTCAGCGGGCTGCACGCGGCGGGCTGGCGGCCGCGCTGGACCAACGAGGAGGTGCTGGCCGAGCTCCTCCAGGAGGTCGCGGGCCGGCACACCGTCGCGGGGCGCCGGCTGGGCCGCAAGGACGCCACCGCCGCGGGCGCCGCGGGGGCGACGGTCGCCCTGCTCGGCGCCGCCGCGGTGGTCCGCGCCGCACGGCGCCGCCGAGGCCTCTGACCTCGAAGCTCCGCCCGGGCCCCGGGCCCGGGCGGGCGCCCCGGGCCGTCGGTCCTGTAGGAGGCTCCATACGCTTGGGTCGTACAGCCGGTCGAATCGGCTATACCGCGATGGGAGAGCAGTGGTGCACGATGGCTGCATGGCACCGCACTTCGACCACCCCGGCGAGCAGGCCGCTCCGGACCCGATCCGGCTGCTCGGGATCCGCGAGACCCCGCTCTCGATAGACGAGGTCTTCCAGGCCGTCGGCGACGACGCGACGGGCGGCACCGCGCTCTTCGTCGGCACGGTGCGCAACCACGACGGCGGGGCCGACGTCGACGGGCTGGGATACTCCTGCCACCCGACGGCCGAGGCCGAGATGCGGCGCATCGCCGAGCAGGTGGTCGCCAAGTACCCGGTCCGCGCCCTGGCCGCGGTCCACCGCATCGGCGACCTGTCCGTCGGAGACCTCGCGGTGATCGTGGCGGTGTCCTGCCCGCACCGCGGCGAGGCCTTCGAGGCCTGCCGGATGCTGATCGACGACCTGAAGCACGAGGTCCCGATCTGGAAGCACCAGACGTTCTCCGACGGTACGGAGGAGTGGGTCGGCGCCTGCTGAGGCGCGTCGGGACCCCCGCGCGCGGGGCGGTTGCGGCGAGCGGGTACTGTCCCACCCGTTCGGCCGCGCAACACGCCCTCGATTTGCGTAACCCCCTCCCGGGCACGAGCGTTGAAGCCACCAACGACACGTACTTTCGGGGCAGGGAGGCACGTCCATGGCGTCATTGGCGTGGTTGCTGATTCCGCTGTTCGCCGCCATCGGAGCGGCGATATGGGGCAGCTGGGCGGCTCGCGACCGCACGCAAGGAGACATATCCGAACTCGCGGGATACGCGAGGTTCCGTGAAGCCATGGACAAGGCCGATCAGACCAGGGCGAAGGCAGCGGCCCATTCCGGTTCCGACGCGGTGTGACGCGTCCCGGGCGAGGCCCCCTGAGCGCTCTGAGAATCCGCTGAGAGTTCGGCGTACGGTTCCCGTACGGACCGGCCCCGGCGGCCGCCCGTCAGGGCCGTCACGTACTGTCGATCCATGCCACGCCGCACTGCGACGATGCTCGCCTCCACCCTCATGCTGTTCGCGCTGCTCTGCGCAGGGGTGTTCATCAAGGTCCCGTACTCGGAAATGAGCCCGGGCCCCACGGTGAACACGCTCGGCGATTCGCGCGGCGAGCCCGTCATCAGCATCGCGGACCACAAGACGTACCCGACCAGCGGGCACCTCAACATGACGACGGTCCGCGTCACCGGCGCGGACTACGACATGAACCTGCTGGAAGCGGTCTACGGCTGGCTGTCCGACGACAACATCGTCCTCCCGCACGAGAACCTCTACCCGGACGGGAAGACGGAGGAGCAGTCCACGCAGGAGAACGCGGAGGAGTTCAGCCAGTCGCAGGAGAGCGCCAAGGTGGCCGCCCTCAAGCAGCTGGGCACCCCGGGCGTCACCACCCGCGTCGTGGTCGCCACCGTCGTCAAGGGCAGCCCCGCCGAGGGCAAGCTGCACGCGGGAGACGTGATCAGGGCGGTGGACGGCAGCCCGGTGGGCGCCCCCGAGGACGTGGCCAAGCTCGTCACCAAGCGCAAGGCCGGCGAGCCGGTCGAGTTCACCATCGTGCCCGCCGCCGATGCGGCCCAGGCGGAGAAGGAGCACCGCGAGCCCACCGGCTCGTCCAAGGTCGTGATCACCACCGCCAAGGCGGAGGGCGACGGGCACGCCATCGTCGGCATCCGGGCGGGCACCGACCACACCTTCCCGTTCACGATCGACATCAAGCTGGCCGACGTCGGCGGCCCGAGCGCGGGCCTGATGTTCGCCCTCGGCATCGTGGACAAGCTCACCCCCGGCGATCTGACCGGCGGCAAGTTCGTCGCGGGCACCGGCACCATAGACGACGCGGGCAAGGTCGGCCCCATCGGCGGCATCCAGATGAAGACGATCGGCGCCCGCCAGGCCGGCGCCGAATACTTCCTGACGCCCGCCGAGAACTGCGGCTCGGCCTCCGAGCACGTCCCCGACGGCCTGACCCTGGTGAAGGTCTCCACCATCGACGACGCCACGAAGGCGCTGGAGAAGATCAGCAAGGGGGACACGGCCGGACTGCCGCAGTGCGGCAAGCCCTGACCCGTGACCCGTGCCGACCCCTGCCGGCTCCCCGTCCCGCTCAGTCCAGGAAGGTCGCGGCCAGCGCCTCGGCCAGCCCCGGCACCAGGCTCGCGCCGGTCAGCACCTCGGTCGACGAGTCCTTCTCGCGCAGCCGCACCGCGGACTCCCGCGACCCGTCGCGCAGCACGCCCACGGTGAGGCGCACCTCCTGACGGTCCGGGTGCGCCGCGACCCACTTGGCGAGCTGCTTGTCGTTGAGCCCCTCCGGTACGGAGGCCTCCGCGGACGGCGGCAGCATCAGCCGCTCCACCGTCAGCGCGCAGCCCACGATCGACGGGGGCCAGGCGATGGTTCCCAGGAACTTGTCCAGCGGCGTGCCCTTCGGCACCTCGTCCTGCTCGATCGGGGTCAGCTGGCTCTTGCCCGCGTCGTCCTGGTCGAGGCCGAGCTGGCTCGCCAGCCGCGGCTCCGACTTGCGCAGCTTGGCGGTGTCGACGAGCGCGAAGAGCCGGGCGGGCTTGTCCCAGCCTAGGGAGGAGGCGTACTCGTCGATCTCCAGGACGGCACGCGTCAGGGGGGTGGCGGCCATCGGCGTGCCGCCCGGGGAAGGGGAAAGGTTGGACATGGACAACATCCTGCCTCCTTTCCACCCGATACCGGGAACTGACTAAAGCCTCAGTAAGTTGCAAGAGTGGGCCCTACCATCGGGGGCCCAGCTTTTGAAATGTCCCGCAACGAGACTCAGCGACTTTCGAGGTGCGCACCTTGGCTTTCCAGATGCCGGACCGCGGCGGAGGCCCCTCCGGGCCACGGATGAGAGTCGGCCGCCCCTCCCGGCGCGCCCGCACTCTTCTGATGACCTTGGGCGTACTGGCCGTCCTGGCCATGGCGTTCATCATGTTCGCGGGCTTCTGGACGGACTGGCTCTGGTTCCGCTCCGTGAAGTACTCCACGGTCTTCACCACCACCCTGTGGACCAAGATCGGCCTCTTCGCCGTCTTCGGCCTGCTGATGGCGGGTGCCGTCGGGCTGAACATCTGGCTGGCGTACCGGCTGCGGCCGCCGCTGTCCGCGATGTCGATGGAGCAGCAGAGCCTCGACCGCTACCGGATGAGCGTCGCCCCCTACAAGAGGTGGCTGCTCCTCGGCATCGCGGCGCTCGTCGGCATGATCGCGGGTGCCTCGGCGGCGGGCCAGTGGAAGACCTGGCTGATGTACGTGAACGGGGTGCCCTTCGGGCAGAAGGACCCCCAGTTCCACCTTGACGTGTCGTTCTACACCTTCGACCTGCCCTGGTACCGCTTCCTGCTCGGCTTCGGCTTCGCCGCGGTCGTGCTGTCGGTGATCGCCGCGGTCGTCGTCCACTACCTGTACGGCGGACTGCGCGTGACGAGCCCGGGCGCGCGGGCCACCGCCGCCGCGACCGGGCACCTGTCGGTGCTGCTCGGCCTCTTCGTGACGCTCAAGGCGGTCGCGTACTGGCTCGACCGGTACGGCCTCGCCGTGAAGTCCAGCGACTTCAAGGCCGCGGACAACTGGACCGGCCTGCGCTACGTCGACGCGAACGCCTACCTGCCGGCGAAGACGATCCTCGTCGCGATCGCCGCCATCTGTGCCGTGCTGTTCTTCGCGACGCTGTGGCGCCGCACCTGGCAGCTGCCGGTCATCGGCTTCGGCCTGATGGTGCTCTCGGCGATCCTGATCGGCGGGCTGTACCCGGCGATCGTGCAGAAGTTCCAGGTCCAGCCGAACGAGCAGGCCAAGGAATCGCCGTACGTCGAGAAGAACATCAAGGCCACGCGCGACGCCTACGGGATCGACCAGGCGGACGTCAAGGACTATCCGGGAGTCCCGCAGACCGAGGACAAGACCAAGCTGCGCGAGGCGGCGAACACCACCGCCAGCGTCCGGCTCCTCGACCCGAACATCGTCTCCCCGGCCTTCCAGCAGCTCCAGCAGGTCAAGGGCTACTACGCCTTCCCGTCCACGCTCGCCGTGGACCGGTACAGCGGCCAGGACACGGTCATCGGGCTGCGCGAGCTGAACATCGGCGGCATCCCGAAGAACAACTGGATCAACGACCACTTCAAGTACACGCACGGCTACGGCGTGGTCGCGGCCAAGGGCACCACCGTCAAGGACGGCGCCCCCGACTTCACGCAGTCCGACCTGCCCTCCAAGGGGATGTTCGGCACGGACTTCGAGCAGCGCATCTACTACGGCGAGCAGACGAAGCAGTACTCGATCGTCGGCGGTCCGCAGAAGGAGCTCGACTACTCGGACGACAAGGGCGAGAAGGAGACGAGCTACAAGGGCGACTCCGGCGTCAACCTCGACAGCCCGGTCAACCGGGCCGCGTACGCGCTGGCGTTCAGCGAGCCGCAGATCCTCTACTCCGGCGCCATCGGCGACGGCTCGCGGATCCTCTACCACCGCACGCCCAAGGAGCGCGTCGAGGCCGTCGCCCCGTGGCTGACCATCGACGGCGCCCCCTACCCGGCGGTCGTGGACGGCCGGATCAAGTGGATCGTGGACGCGTACACGACGACGAACGGCTACCCGTACGCCTCGCGCACCACGCTGGGCCAGAGCACCGCGGACTCCCTCACCAACAGCCAGCGCGCCGTGGTGGCGCAGGAGAACCAGGTCAACTACATCCGCAACTCGGTCAAGGCCACGGTCGACGCCTACGACGGCACGGTCAACCTGTACCAGTGGGACACCGAGGACCCGGTCCTCAAGACCTGGATGAAGGCGTTCCCGGGAACGGTCAAGCCCAAGAGCGACATCTCCAAGCCGCTCATGGACCACCTGCGCTACCCGCAGGACCTCTTCAAGGTCCAGCGCGAGCTGCTCACCCGGTACCACGTGACCGATCCGCAGACCTTCCTCAGCGGCAGCGAGGCCTGGGCCGTCCCGGACGACCCGACGACCAAGGCCGGTACGGCGGTCCCGCCGTACTACCTGTCGATGAAGATGCCGGGGCAGAAGGAGAAGGACCAGGTCTTCTCGCTCACGACGACGTTCACGCCGAACGAGCGGGACAACCTGAGCGCCTTCATGGCGGTCAACGCCGATCCGGGCACCTCGGACTACGGCAAGATCAGAATCCTGAAGCTGCCGACCAGCAAGCCGGTCGACGGACCCAAGCAGGTGCAGAGCAAGTTCCAGTCGGAGCCGAAGATCGCCGAGTCGATCAGGCTGCTGCGCGGCGGGGACTCCGAGGTCGAGTACGGCAACCTGCTCGCGGTGCCGCTCGACGGCGGGATGCTGTACGTGGAGCCGGTGTACGTGCGCAGTTCGGGGCTGAAGTACCCGCTGCTGCGCAAGGTGCTGGTGACGTACGGGAACCAGACGGCGTTCGAGGACAGCCTGGAGAAGGCGCTGAACGTGGTCTTCGGGGCGGAGGCGCCGACGGTGCCGACGACTCCGGTGACCCCGCCGGGCGAGGGCACCACCACGCCCCCGGCCTCCCAGAACCCCACGGTCAAGGCCGCGCTGGACGACGCCAGGAAGGCGGTCGAGGCGGCCGAGAAGGCCCGCCAGGCCGGCGACTGGGCGGCCTTCGGCAAGGCGCAGGACGACATCAAGGCGGCGCTGCAGCGGGCGATCGACGCGGAGGCGAAGCCGGCGACCCCGCCGCCCGGCGGGTAACCGGTAATGGCTCAGTCCCGCGTCGTGATACTGTGGTTTCACCGACGCGGGGTGGAGCAGCTCGGTAGCTCGCTGGGCTCATAACCCAGAGGTCGCAGGTTCAAATCCTGTCCCCGCTACTGAAGATGAAGGCCCGGATCCATGGGATCCGGGCCTTCGTCATGTCCGGGTTCATCAGGTCCTTCGTCATGTCCAGGAGGACACGCGAGGGTCATGAGGTAGCTGAGACGGGTGAGTTGGGGTGGGAGCGTGTTTGACTTATCTCTCTGTGGGCATGTCGACAAAACGCTGTAGTGACCTCACAGGCTGCGACATACCAGGTGTACGCGGGTAGCAGGTGATGCGACGATGGGATTTATGGGGGACAGGTCAACTCTGCTGGAGACAGGGCGGTTTGTGAGGGCGGAAGTCGAATCGGGCGCAGAGGCCAACGAGGAGGCTCCGGTCGTTAACGCGCAGACCGCACTGACCGATGCGGATTTCGCGGAAGAAATGTTCGCCGAGACCGACCCGGCGAGCGACACGGAGCTGGAAGCACGGCACCGGGTCGCGGCCGACCGGGGGGACCCGGGCGCGATGAGCGTGCTCGGGGCGCTGCTGCTGCGCCGCGGCGACCTGGCCGGCGCCGAGCCCTACCTGCGCGGCGCCACCGCGGAGGGGGACCGCGCCGCCGCGAACAACCTCGGGGTCCTGCTGCTCCAGCGCGGCTACCCGGAGGAGGCCGCCGGCTGGTGGCGGGTCGCCGCCGTGGCCGGATCCGCCCCGGCCGCGCACGCCCTGGGCCGCCACTTCCGCGAGCGCGGGGACGAGCCGGCCGCCGAGTACTGGCTGCGCCAGGCGGCGGAATCCGGCCATGCCCTGGGCGCGTACGGGCTCGCCGACCTGCTGGAGCACCGTGGCGACAAGGGCGTCGAGCGCTGGCTGCGCCAGGCCGCCGAGCAGGGGCACCGCGAGGCCGCGTACCGCCTGGCCCGGCACCTGCGCAAGGGCGACCCCGCCGAGGCCGAGCAGTGGTACCGGCAGGCCGCCGCGCGCGGGCACCGGCGCGCCGCCCTGCACCTGGGCGCCCTCCTGGAGGCGCGCGGGGAGCTCAAGGAGGCCGGGCGCTGGTACCTGACCTCCGCCAAGCAGGGCGAGGCACGGGCGGCGTGCGCGCTCGGCTTCCTGCTGCGCGACGCCGGCGACGAGGAGAGCGCCGTCGCGTGGTGGAACCGGGCCGCGCAGGACGGCGACGGCAACGCCGCCAACGCGCTGGGCGCCCTGCACGCCGCGCGGGGCGAGACCCAGACCGCGGAGAAGTGGTACCGGACCGCCATGGACGCGGGTGACCAGAACGGGGCGTACAACCTTGCTTTGCTGTGCGCCGCACAGGAGCGGACCGCGCAGGCCGAGCAGTGGTACCGGCGGGCGGCCTACGCCGGCCACCGGGAGGCCGCCAACGCCCTCGCGATCATGCTGCTCCAGGTCGGTGACGCGGCCGGTGCCGAGCCGTGGTTTTCGAAGGCGGCCGAGGCGGGCAGCGTCGACGCCGCGTTCAACCTCGGGATCCTGTTCGCGAGCCGGGACGAGGACCGGACGGCGCTGAAGTGGTACGAGCGGGCCGCGTCGGCGGGCCACACCGATGCGGCGCTCCAGGTCGGCATCGCGCTGGTCCGCGACGGCGAGGACCGGGCGGCCGAGAAGCACCTGCGCTGCGCGGCGGGCGGCGGGAGCGCGGAGGCGGCGTTCCGGCTGGCCGCGCTGCTGGAATCGCTGGCTCCGCCGCCGGAGCCGGTGGCGCTGGGCGAGCCGGTGGGCGGTGCCCCGAAGACCGAGAGCGAGGAGTGGTACGAGCGCGCCGCGGAGCTGGGGCACCGGCGCGCGCAGGTGCGGGTCGGGATGCTGGCCGCGGCGCGGGGCGATCTTGCCGTCGCCGCGCGGTGGTACCGGGAGGCGGCCGAGGCCGGCTCCCGGAACGGGGCGTTCAACCTCGGGCTGCTGCTGGCGCGCGAGGGGAACGAGCCGGAGGCCGCGCTGTGGTGGACCCGGGCCGCCGTGGCCGGCCACGGCCGTGCGGCGCTGCGGCTGGGGCTGCTGGCCGCGCGGCACGGGGACCTGGCGGAGGGGCAGAAGTGGTGCGTCCGGGCCATGGAGCTGGGCCCGGCGGAGGTCTCCGAGCGGGCGGCCCGGCTCCGAGAGGCCCTGGCGGAGGAGCTCTCGGCCTGAGGGTGCGGCTCCCCCGAGCCGGAACGTTAAGCGATTTGCATCTGTCGGGGGGCCTCGCGTAAAGTCGTGTTTACCGACGCGGGGTGGAGCAGCTCGGTAGCTCGCTGGGCTCATAACCCAGAGGTCGCAGGTTCAAATCCTGTCCCCGCTACTGAAGGCCGAAGGCCCGGATCCCTTGGATCCGGGCCTTCGGTCGTTTTGCGTCCTTTCAAGCCGTGAACGGCCCGAACCGGACGCACAGAAGGGGCCCGGGAGCGTCGCCCCCGGGCCCCTCTTGCTTGTCCTGCCCCGTTCGTCACGCCCCCGCGCAGGCCGGGCACAGCCCGCGGTACGTCACCTCGACCGCCGACACCACGAAGCCGAACCGCTCCGCGTCGGGCAGGTCGGCCAGCGGGTTGCCCGCCGGGTGCACGTCCCGGATCGCGCCGCACTGGGCGCACACCAGGTGCTGGTGGGGCTTGTGGGCGTTCGGGTCGTACCGCTTGGCCCGGCGGTCCGTGGCGACCTCCAGGACCTCGCCGAGGGACACCAGCTCGCCCAGGGTGTTGTAGACGGTGGCGCGCGAGATCTCCGGCAGCTTGTCCACCGCGCGCGCGTGCACCTCGTCGGCCGTCAGGTGAACGTGGTCACCGTCGAGCACCTCGGCCACGACGCGCCGCTGTGCGGTCATGCGCCATCCGCGTCCGCGAAGTCGTTCCAGCAGGTCACTCATGTACACCAGCCTAACAGCGAGCGATTCGGTGTAACTCCCGAACCTGTGTGGACTTGGAACCTTGCTTGACTTAGACAAAGTCCATCGTAGGATCGAATACGACAAGGGCCAAGGACAGGCACAGGCATGGCAGGAATGACGCAGGAGGCGCACGTGACGCAGGGACCGCTCACCACGGAGGCCGGGGCTCCGGTCGCCGACAACCAGAACAGCGAGACGGCCGGCGTCGGAGGCCCCGTGCTGGTCCAGGACCAGCTGCTGCTGGAGAAGCTGGCCCACTTCAACCGCGAGCGCATACCGGAGCGCGTGGTGCACGCCCGCGGTGCGGGTGCGTACGGCACCTTCACCCTCACCCGTGACGTCTCGCAGTGGACCCGGGCGAAGTTCCTGTCCGAGGTCGGCAAGCAGACCGAAACGTTCCTGCGCTTCTCCACCGTCGCGGGCAACCTCGGTGCGGCCGACGCGGTGCGCGACCCCCGCGGCTGGGCGCTGAAGTTCTACACCGAAGAGGGCAACTACGACCTCGTCGGCAACAACACCCCGGTGTTCTTCATCAAGGACGCCATCAAGTTCCCCGACTTCATCCACACCCAGAAGCGCGACCCCTACACGGGCTCGCAGGAGGCGGACAACGTCTGGGACTTCTGGAGCCTGTCGCCCGAGTCCACCCACCAGGTGACCTGGCTGTTCGGCGACCGCGGCATCCCGGCCTCGTACCGCCACATGGACGGCTTCGGCTCGCACACCTTCCAGTGGAACAACGAGGCCGGCGAGGTCTTCTGGGTCAAGTACCACTTCAAGACCGACCAGGGCATCAAGAACCTCACCCAGGCCGAGGCCAACCGGCTGGCCGGCGAGGACCCCGACTCCCACCAGCGCGACCTGCGCGAGTCCATCGAGCGCGGCGACTTCCCGACCTGGACCGTGCAGGTCCAGATCATGCCCGCGGCCGAGGCCGCCGAGTACCGCTTCAACCCCTTCGACCTCACCAAGGTGTGGCCGCACGCGGACTACCCGCCGATCGAGATCGGCAAGCTGGAGCTCAACCGCAACCCGGAGAACGTCTTCGCCGAGGTCGAGCAGTCGATCTTCTCCCCGGCGCACTTCGTGCCCGGCATCGGCCCGTCCCCGGATAAGATGCTCCAGGGCCGCCTCTTCGCGTACGGCGACGCCCACCGCTACCGCGTCGGCATCAACGCCGACCACCTGCCGGTGAACCGCCCGCACGCCACCGAGGCGCGCACCAACTCCCGTGACGGCTTTCTGTACGACGGCCGCCACAAGGGCGCGAAGAACTACGAGCCGAACAGCTTCGGCGGCCCGTTCCAGACGGACCGCCCGCTGTGGCAGTCCACCGCGGTCACCGGCGGCACGGGCAACCACGCCGCCCCGGTCCACTCCGAGGACAGCGACTTCGTCCAGGCGGGCGACCTCTACCGGCTGATGTCCGAGGACGAGCAGGCCCGTCTGATCGAGAACCTGTCCGGCTTCATCGCCAAGGTCTCCCGTGACGACATCGTCGAGCGCGCGATCAACAACTTCCGCCAGGCGGACGGTGACTTCGGCAAGCGGCTGGAGGCCGCGGTCCAGGCCCTTCGCGGCTGACGGATCCGCTCGCCGAGAGTTGAAGGGCCGGACCCCCCGGGGTCCGGCCCTCCGGCTTTACGCCGGTACGGTGCTGCGCCGCGCCGGAACCCAGCAGCGGATCACGTCGCGTACGGACACGATGCCGACGGGGCCGCCGTGCTCCAGCACGATCAGATGGCGGAAGCCGCCGCGGACCATCGCCTCGGCGGCCTCCTGGACGGTGGCCTGCGGGGTGCAGAACACCACGTTGTTGGTGGTGTGCGCGCCCACGGACTCCCGGTCGGGATCGTGGCCCGCGCCGATGGAGTTGAGGATGTCGCGTTCGGTCAGGATGCCGATGCCGCTGTGGTCGGGATCGAGGACGACGGCTGCGCCGACCCGGCGGCCGGACATCAGGCAGGCCGCCTGCCGGAGGGTGTGGGCGGGTCCGAGGGTGAGGATCACGGTGCTCATGGCGTCGCGGACGAGCATGAAGGGAGCCACCTCCTGAGGAGTGTCCTCCGCGCACTTAGAGAAGGTCTTCACAAGCGCACAAGCGGAGGAGTCTCAGATTCCCATGCGTACGCAGGGTCATCAAGAGGGCGCACCCGGTCGTCCGGGTGCAGTCCCCGGACGGCTCAGTCGCGCGGGCGCAGATACCCCAGCATCTCCTCGTGCAACAGCCCGTTCGAGGCGGCCGCGTTCCCGCCGTGTACGCCCTCCACGCCGTCCAGGCTCGTGAACCGGCCGCCCGCCTCCTGGACGACGACCGCGATGGCCGCCATGTCCCACAGGTTCAGCTCCGGCTCGGCGCACAGGTCCAGCGAGCCCTCCGCGACCATCATGTACGGCCAGAAGTCGCCGTAGCCGCGGGTGCGCCAGCACTGCCTGGTCAGGTCCAGGAACCCGGGGAGCCGGCCCTGCTCCTCCCAGCCGCTCAGCGAGGAGTACGCGAACGAGGCGTCGCCGAGGGCGCCCACCTTCGAGACCCCGAGCGGAACGGGCGCAGCGCCCAGCGCACCGCCGGCGTACGCGCCCCCGCCCTGCGCCGCCCACCAGCGGCGGCCCAGCGCCGGCGCCGAGACCACGCCGACCACCGGCCGGAAGACCCCGTCGGGGCCCTCCTCCATCAGCGAGATCAGCGTCGCCCAGACGGGGACGCCGCGCACGTAGTTCTTCGTGCCGTCGATCGGGTCCACGACCCAGCGGCGCGGGCCGCTGCCCTTGAGCCCGTACTCCTCGCCCAGGATGGCGTCGGCGGGTCGCGCGGCCTCGATCCCGGCCCGGACGATCTCCTCGGCGGCCTTGTCCGCCTCGCTCACCGGGGTCATGTCCGGCTTCGTCTCGACCTTCAGGTCGAGGGCGCGGAACCGCTGCATCGTGGCGGCGTCCGCCGCGTCGGCGAGCTCAAGGGCGAGGCGGAGGTCATCGTCATACTCGGGCATGCTCGAACAGTATCGGGACCGCCCCGACCCGGCGAACGGCGTCCACGGTGCGACCTCCGGGCGCCCTTGACAGGATCTGTCGGTCCGTCAACTCTGGCGGGAAGCCGAGCGGGGAATCGGAGCGGGGGAAGTCGAGCGGGGAGGCGCGCATGCCGGCAGCCCGGGAGTCCTTGCTGGAAGCGGCGGGAGCGGCGCTCTTGGCGCGCCCGTGGCCGTCCGTGCGGATGGTCGACGTGGCCGCCACCGCCGGGGTGTCCCGGCAGACCCTCTACAACGAGTTCGGCGGCAAGGCGGGCCTGGGCAGGGCCCTGGTGCGGCGCGAGGCCGACTGGTACCTCGAAGGGGTGGACCGGGTCCTCCGCTCCCCGGCCGCCACCGCCGAGCGCCTCGCCTCGGTCGCGGAGTGGACCGTACGGGCGGCCCGCGCGCGTCCCCTCGTACGGGCGCTGCTGACGGGGTGCTGGGACGGGAACTTACCCACGCCGCCCGGGCAGGGGGTGCGGCCCGGAGTGCCCGCCCCCGGGCCGGGGGAGCTCGCCCGGGCCGTCCGCGACCGGGCCTCCGCCACGCTCAGCCCGGGGGAGGGGGCGCAGCGCTGCGAACTCGCCGTGCGCCTCGCGCTCTCGTACGTGATAGCGCCGGGCGAGGAGCCGGGGCTGGGGGAGCTGATGCGGCTGCTGCGCCTGCTCAGTGAGCCGAACCGGACAGCTGGAGGCCGATGACGCCCAGGATGACCAGCGAGATCGAGACGAGTTTGAGGGTCGACACGAGGTCGCCGAGGAAGACCATGCCGTAGATGGCCGTTCCGGCGGCCCCGATGCCCGTCCACACCGCGTAGGCCGGGCCCACGTCGAGCTTCTTCAGCGCCAGGGTCAGCAGCCCGAAGCTGCCGAGGGCGAAGGCGGCGAAGGCGATGGTCGGCCACAGCCGGGTGAACCCGTGCGACAGCTTGAGGCACACCGCGAAACCGGTCTCCAGGATTCCGGCGACGACCACCAGCAGCCAGGCCATGGCGAATGCCTCCCCGCGTCAGGTGACGTCGTATCACGTGGTGCGATTATGCATTTACCAGCCCTGGTGCGCGGCAAACCCCGCCGGACGATCAGTCTCCTTCGCGGCGCTCGCGGGTCTCCAGGAGCCGCCGCAGCGAGTACAGGCGGGCCGGATCCGCGTGGCCGTCCTCCACCCACTTGTCGAGCGCGCAGTCCTGCTCGTCGTGGCTGCAGGCCCGCGGGCACTCCTCCGTGCCGGGAACGAGGTCGGGGAAGGCCAGGATCACCCGGGACGGGTCCACGTGGTGCAGGCCGAAGGAGCGCACGCCCGGGGTGTCGATGACCCAGCCGTCGCCGTCGGGCAGCGGCAGCGCGAGCGCCGAGGTGGTGGTGTGCCGGCCGCGGCCCGTCACCGCGTTGACGTGCCCGGTGGCGCGCTGGCGGCCCTCGGCGACCAGCGAGTTGACCAGGGTGGTCTTGCCGACGCCCGAGTGGCCGACGAAGGCGGTGATCCGGCCGTTCAGGCGCTCGCGCACCCGGTCGGCGGCGTCGCCGGTCGCCAGCTCCTCGCGGTTGGTCACCACGTAGTTCAGACCGAACGTGGAGTAGATCTCCAGGATCTTGTCCGCGGAGGTCAGGTCCGACTTCGTGAGGACCAGCAGCGGCTCCAGCCCGGCGTCGTACGCGGCCACCAGGCAGCGGTCGATCATCCGGGGCCGCGGCTCCGGGTCGGCCAGCGCCGTGACGATCGCCAGCTGGTCCGCGTTGGCGACGACCACCCGCTCGTACGGGTCGTCGTCGTCGGCGGTGCGCCGCAGGACGGACTTGCGCTCCTCGATCCGCACGATCCGCGCGAGGGTGTCCTTCTTGCCGGTCAGATCGCCGACGATCCAGACCCGGTCGCCGACCACCGCTGCCTTGCGGCCCAGCTCGCGGGCCTTCATCGCGTGGATGGTGCGGCCGTCGACCAGGCAGGTCAGCCGGCCGCGGTCCACGGTCAGGACGAAGCCCCCGGCCGCGTCCTCGTGCTTGGGCCGGATGGTGGTCCGGGGCCGGTTGCCCTTGGGGTTGGGCCGCTGGCGGATGTCGTCCTCGTCGGTGTGCTTGCCGTACCTGCGCATGACGGCCCCTACGCTCCCGCTCCCGAGAGCATTCGAGCCCACATCTTCGGGAAGTCCGGCAGGGTCTTCGCGGTCGTCGCCACGTTCTCGATCTGCACGCCCTCCACCGCCAGGCCGATCACCGCGCCCGCGGTGGCCATCCGGTGGTCGTCGTAGGTGTGGAACACGCCGCCGTGCAGCGGGCGCGGGCGGATGTGCAGGCCGTCGGCGGTCTCCGTGACCTCGCCGCCGAGCCCGTTGATCTCCGCGGTCAGCGCCGCCAGCCGGTCCGTCTCGTGCAGCCGCAGGTGCGCCACCCCGCGCAGGGTGGAGGGGGAGTCGGCCAGCGCGGCGACGGCCGCGATGCCGGGGGTGAGCTCGCCGACCTCGCCCAGGTCCACGTCGATGCCGTGGATCTTGCCGCTGCCCGTGAAGACCAGGCCCGCGTCGGTCAGCTCGCAGGAGCCGCCCATCTCCGTGAAGATCCGGCGCAGCTCGTCGCCGGGCTGCGTGGTGCGGCGCGGCCAGTCCGGGATGGTGACCGTACCGCCGGTGATCAGGGCCGCAGCCAGGAACGGCTGCGCGTTCGACAGGTCCGGCTCCACGACCACGTCGCGGCCCAGCAGCGCGCTCGGCGCGACCCGCCACACGTTCGGCTCGCCGCCCGCCTCGGGGGTGTCGACCTGGGCGCCCGCCGCGCGCAGCATCTCCACCGTCATCCGGATGTGCGGCATCGACGGCAGGGTGGTGCCGGTGTGCCGGACCTCGACGCCCTGGTTGAAGCGCGGGCCCGACAGCAGCAGCGCCGAGACGAACTGCGAGGAGTTGGAGGCGTCGATCTCGACGACGCCGCCCTCCAGGGCGCCGCCGCCCTGGACGGTCAGCGGCAGGGCGCCCCGGCCGTCGTCGTCGATCCGGGCGCCGAGGGTGCGCAGGGCGTTGATGACCTGGCCGAGCGGGCGCTCGTAGGAGCGCGGGTCGCCGTCGAAGCGGATGTCGCCGGCGGCCAGGGTCGCGACGGGCGGCAGGAAGCGCATGACCGTGCCCGCGTTGCCGACGTCGACGGTGGCCGGGCCGTGCAGCGCGGCCGGGATGACCCGCCAGGCCTCGCCGCCGGAGCCGTCGCCGGAGCTGGAGGAGGCGGTCTCCTCGATGCCGACGCCGAGCGCGCGCAGGGCGTCCGACATCAGCTGGGAGTCGCGCGAGCGCAGCGGGCGGCGCACCCAGCCCGGCTCGGCGGCGAGCGCAGCGAGCACGAGGGCGCGGTTGGTGACCGACTTCGACCCGGGCACGGTGACGGTGGCGTGGACGGTGCCGTCGGCGAGCGGAGCGGGCCAGAGGTCGTGGAGCGCGGGGGTCTCGGTCATGGCCCCCACTTTAGTGGCTCGCCCCGGCCCCAGATCTTGATCGCACGCTGGTCTCGGAGGTTGGACGCGGCGGTCGGAAGCGGAGCTCGGATCCGGCGGTCGGCCGCGCAGGCCGGCTCAGAGGCCGAGGAGCCAGCGCCCGCCGCCGATCAGCGAGCACAGCGCGACGGCGTGGAAGAGGAGCAGCCAGGCCACCGGGTGGACGTGCGTGAGCCGCCCCAGCTGGTCCGCGTCGGAATCGGGCGCCCCGCCGTGCCGGCGCTTGGCCCCCAGCTCGAAGACCGGCCGCACCCCGCCCAGCAGGAGGAACCACACCACCAGGTACGCGAAGACCGCCTGGACCTCGGCCGGGGCGAGCCAGGAGACCAGGACGAACGCGGCGCCCGACAGCACCACCGTCAGGGCGCCGTACGCGTTCCGGATCATCACCAGCATCGCGAGCAGCAGGGCGGTCGCCGCCCACAGCAGCAGGGTGATCCGGTGGGCCGACAGCAGCGCTGCCCCGCCGAGCCCGAGCAGCGAGGGCGCCGTGTACCCGGCCGCGGCGGTCAGGATCATCCCGAGCCCGGTCGGCTTGCCGCGGCTGACGGTGACCCCGCTGGTGTCCGAGTGCAGCCGGATCCCGTCGAGGCGACGTCCGGTCAGCAGCGCCAGCAGCCCGTGGCCGCCCTCGTGGGCGATGGTCACGGCGTTGCGGGACAGCCGCCACAGCGGACGCGGTCCCACGGCGGCCAGGGCCACCACGCCCGTCACGATCACCAGCCACAGTGCCGGCGGGGTCTGTATACCCGTGAGCCGGTCCCACAGGCCGGCGGTCTCGGTGCTGTCCGTGGAGCTGTTCATGGAGTGGCGGACTCCTTGCGGTGGTGGGCGGGCGGGATGGCAGTCTGGCAGCCATGTGCGGACGGTATGCAGCGAGTCGTCGGCCGGAGGACCTGGTGGAGGCCTTCGGCATCGAGAAGTGGGAGCCCGAGGAGACCCTGGCCCCCGACTGGAACGTCGCGCCGACGAAGGAGGTCCACGTCGTCCTCGACCGTCCCGTGAAAGACGCTGCGGACCCGCGTCCGGTTCGTCAGCTGCGCACGGTGAGGTGGGGGCTCGTCCCCTCCTGGGCCAAGAACCCCGACGGCGCCGCCCGGATGATCAACGCCCGCTCCGAGACCGTGGCCGAGAAGCCCTCCTTCCGCCGCCCCTTCGCGCAGCGCCGCTGCATCGTCCCCGCCGACGGCTACTACGAGTGGGTCACCGCCCACGACGAGCGGCAGCTGGAGGTCGAGGGCAAGAAGAAGCGGGCCCGCAAGCAGCCCTACTTCGTGCTCCCCGCCGACGGCTCCGTCTTCGCCATGGCGGGGGTGTACGAGTTCTGGCGCGATCCGACGCTCCCCGGCGACCACCCGCAGGCCTGGTGGGCCACCTGCTCGGTGATCACCGCGGAGGCCGAGACCGGGCCGCTGGGCGTGGCGCCCGCCGAGGGGCCGGCCTCGCTCGCCGAGATCCACCCCCGGATGCCGCTGATGCTGACCCCGGACCGCTGGGACGCCTGGCTGGACCCGGCCCGGACCGACACCGGCGAACTCCAGGCGCTGCTCGCGCCGCCGCCGGGCGGCCTGATGCGCGCCTACCCGGTGTCCACGGCCGTCAGCAACGTGCGCAACAACGGGCCGGAGCTGCTCCACGAGCTGGCCGCGCCGGAGGAGGCCACGCTCTTCTAGGCCGGTCCCGGGCAGGCTTCTAGGCCGGTCCCGGGCAGGCTTCCGGGCCGGTCCCGGGCAGGCTTCCGGGCCGGTCCCGGGCAGGATGGGTGCCATGACCACGCGCACGCGCACCGAGAGCGTCGACACCCCTGCGGGCGAGGCCCGCATCACCTGGCATCCCGTCCCCGCCCGTACGGCCGCCCGCCTCGTGCTGGCCGTCAGCCACGGCGCCGGCGGCGGCATCGAGGCCCGCGACCTCGTGGCCCTGGCCGCCGCCCTGCCCGCCCACGGGGTCACCGTGGCGCTGGTCGAGCAGCCGTGGCGGGTCGCCGGGAAGAAGGTGGCCGCCGCGCCCAAGGTGCTGGACGAGGGCTGGCGGGGGCTGTGGCCCGCGCTGGCGGAGCCCGGACTGCCGGTGGTGGCGGGCGGCCGCAGCGCCGGGGCCCGGGTGGCCTGCCGGACCGCCGCCGAGCTGGGGGCGGCCGCGGTGCTGGCCCTGGCCTTCCCGCTGCACCCCCCGGGCCGGCCCGAGAAGTCCCGGGCCGGGGAGCTGACCGGCGCAGGGCGGCCCGCCCTGGTGGTCCAGGGCGGACGGGACCCCTTCGGGCGGCCCGAGGAGTTCCCGCCGCCGACCGCGCCGACGCCGTACGAACTGGTGGAGGTCCCGCACGCCGACCACGGCTTCGCCGTGCCGAAGAAGGCGGACCTCACCCAGGACGAGGCCCTCGCGGTGATCACCGGGGGCGTCGCGGCATGGCTCGCCCGGCTCCCCCTCTGACGGCCCCGCGGTGATCCATATCACACCGCGGGCGCACACCTGACAGAGGCCGTGGAACCGGCCTCCGCCGGGGAATGCGCGGCCCGACCCTTCTGTTGTGCGGAATGTCAGAAAGCACGGGATCAGTCGGAGGAGAGGGACCGCATGACCCAGGTCATCAGCCAGCACCGTCCGCAGGCGGCAGGCCTGGACTGGACGGTCCTGCCCGCGCCCAAGCGCCGCCCGCTTCAGGCGGCGGAGGGCCGGGATGGTCGACTATTCTCCGATTCGAGCGGGTCCGCTTTCGGAGCCGTCACGCAGTCGGAGGAGGTGGGTCCTGTCGCTGGGACCGACGAAGGCCACGCGGAGGAGACGACCGCGGAGCGCAACGCGCGCTTCGAGAGGGACGCCCTCGGCTACCTCGACCAGATGTACTCGGCCGCGCTGCGCATGACGCGCAATCCGGCCGACGCCGAGGACCTGGTCCAGGAGACGTATGCGAAGGCATACGCGTCCTTCCACCAGTTCCGCGAGGGCACCAACCTCAAGGCATGGCTCTACCGCATTCTGACCAACACGTTCATCAACTCCTACCGCAAGAAGCAGCGTGAACCGCAGCGCAGCGCGGCGGAGGAGATCGAGGACTGGCAGCTGGCGCGCGCCGAGTCGCACATGTCGACGGGGCTTCGTTCCGCCGAATCGCAGGCGCTCGACCACCTGCCCGATTCGGATGTGAAGGAAGCGCTCCAGGCCATTCCGGAGGAGTTCCGCATCGCGGTCTATCTTGCCGACGTAGAGGGCTTTGCGTACAAGGAGATCGCGGACATCATGGGTACACCCATCGGTACGGTCATGTCGCGACTGCACCGTGGCCGCCGTCAACTCCGCGGAATGCTGGAGGACTACGCCCGTGAGCGCGGGCTGGTCCCCGCCGGCGCGGGAGAGTCGAACGACCTGAAAGGCTCGGGCTCATGAGCTGCGGAGAGCCGCACGAGACGGATTGCTCTGAGGTCCTGGACCACCTGTACGAGTTCCTGGACCACGAGATGCCGGACAGCGATTGCACGAAGTTCGAGACGCACTTCGGCGAATGCAATCCCTGCCTGGAGAAGTACGGCCTCGAACAAGCCGTCAAGAAGCTGGTGAAGCGCTGCTGCGGTTCGGACGACGTCCCGACCGACCTGCGCTCGAAGGTCATGGGACGGATCGAGCTGATCCGTTCCGGCCAGGCCGTTCCCGATCATGATGTGACCGCGGACCCCGCCACCGGCTGATCGAACAATCGCCCCTGGAAGCCGATTCGTTCACTCGAAGGTGCTAATCCGGGGGTGCCCGTACGGCGCAATACGAAAATGTGGCCCCCTGTGCGAGGGGGCCCACTTATTCTCCCCAAACGGTGTGCACGGCACAGGGGAGGAGAGCGCCATGCGGGTACTTCCGCCGGCGGCGCGTCCCCGCCTCCTGTGGGCCGTCATCCTCGGCGCCGTCCTCGCGGCCTTCGCCTGCACCGCTGCGGCCTTCACCCGCTCGGGCACCCCGTGGCCCGCCGTGGCGCTGCTCGCCCTCCTCTATCTCGGCTGCGAACTGGTCAGGATCTGCCCGCTGCCGGGCAACCGGGTCCCCGTCCCCGAGGGCAGCGGTTCGCTCTTCCCCGTGCTGCTCGCCGCCGTCTTCCTGCTGCCCCCGGGCGCCGCCGCGCTCGTCGCGCTGCCCGGCGCCTTCGCCCAGCGGGTGGTCCGGCGGCCCGCCCCGGTCCGGCGCGTGTGGCACGCGGCGCAGCAGGCCGTCGCCGCCTGGGCGGCGGGGCGGACGTTCGGGCTGCTGGGCGGCGCTCCCTCGGCCGGCCGGCTCGCCGACTTCCCGTACGCGCTGCTGCCCGCGGCGGCCGCGGCCGCCGCCTTCTGCCTCGTACTGGCCGCCCTCGACGGGGGCGTGCTGGCCGCCGCCGAGCGCCGGCCCGTGCGCACGGCCTGGCGCGGGCTGCTCACCCGCTCCCTCGTCCCGCACTGCGTGCACGGCCTCGCCGGGCTGATGATGGCCGTCCTGTGGCGCAGCCCGTACGGGCTCCCGGCCGCGCTGCTCGTCCTGCTGCCGATGTACATCTCCTGCTGGGTCTTCGCCCAGTACCACCGCGAACGGGCCGCCCACCAGGCCACGATCCGGGCGCTCGTCCAGGCCGTCGAGCTCAAGGACCGCTACACGCGCGGCCACGGCGAGCGCGTCGGCCAGGCCTCCGCGATGATCGCCCGCGAGCTGGGCATGGACGGGGACCGGCTCGAAGTCGTCCGCATCGCCGGGATCCTGCACGACGTCGGCAAGCTCGGCGTCCCGACCCGGCTGCTGCGCAAGGACGGCCCCCTGACCCCGGAGGAGCGGCGGGTCATCGAGCTGCATCCCGAGTACGGGCACGAGATGGTCCGCGGCATCGGCTTCCTGGGCGAGGCCCGGTCCGCGATCCTGCACCACCACGAGCGGGTCGACGGCTCCGGATACCCGTACGGGCTGACCGGGGAGCAGATCCCGGTGCCGGCCCGGGTGGTGGCGGTGGCCGACGCCTTCGACGCGATGACCTCGACCCGCTCGTACAGCCGGGCCCGGCCGGTGCCGGTGGCCCTGGCCGAGCTGGAGCGGTGCGCCGGGGCCCACTTCGACCCGGTGATGGTGCACGCGCTGGTCGAGGCGATCGGCCGGGACGGCTGGCACCCGGTGGTCACGGCGGACGAGGACGACCTCCAGGTGATCCCTGGTACCGCCCCCGGCCGGCCGGCGGCGCCCGACGCCGCGGCCCCGGACCCGGGCGGTCCCGCGCTGTCCGGGCTCCCGGCGCAGGGCGCCCGGCCGCGCGTACGGACCGCGGACCCGGGGAACGGGCGGGAACCGGACGGCGGAGGCGGGGCGTGAGGGGGCGGGGCGTGGGGGGCGCGGCGCTCGGGGGCGCGGTCGTCAGCGGGGTGCGCGGGGCCGCCGTGGTGCTCACCCTGGCCGGGCTCGGGCACACCCTGTGGAACGGCGTCGTCGAGCCCGGCACGGCCCTGGCCTTCGGCGCCCTGATCGCCTGCGGCGAGCTCGCCTGCCGCGACAGCCGGGACGGGCGGGAGACGCGAGGCCCCCGGGACCCCGGTGACACCTGGGGTACCCGGGATGCCTGGGCCCCGCCGGCAGCCGCCCCGGACGCGGCCGAAGACCGCCGGCCCGCGCCGCTGGCCTTCGCCGGCGCCCTCGCGTACGCCCTGCTCGGCCCGGACGCCGCCGAGCCCACCCACCACGGGGTGCTCCAGATCGTCACGGTCGTCGCCGCCGCGGCGCTGGCCGGGCTCGTCCCCCACATCGCCCGCGGCCGCGCTCCCGGCGCCGACCACCTGGCCCGACGGGTCCTCAC
Source organism: Streptomyces sp. NPDC051109 (assembly GCF_044455885.1). Taxonomy (NCBI): domain Bacteria; kingdom Bacillati; phylum Actinomycetota; class Actinomycetes; order Kitasatosporales; family Streptomycetaceae; genus Streptomyces; species Streptomyces sp. NPDC051109. Next base: position 16,483 of record NZ_JBITFF010000003.1, on the reverse strand, counting down.
CGTCGCCTTCGCCGCCGTCTGCTTCCAGCCGCTCTACAATTCCGGCCGGCTGGAGCACGGGATCGCGCAGGGCCCGTACCTCGTCCTCTTCCTGCTCCTCCTGCTCGGCCTCACCGCCCTGTGCGACGCCGTCCTCGCCGCCGTCCAGGTCTGCGCCCGCACGGGCTGGCCGTACGGGCCCCTGCTGCGCGACGAGCTGCGCGCCCAGCTCGGCATCGGCTCGGCGATCTGCGCCACCGGGGTCGTCATGGCCCTCGGCGTGGCCGTCGCCGGCCTGTGGGCCCTGCCCGTCTTCTGCGTACCCCTGCTGCTGACCCAGCTGTCCTTCCACCGGATCAGCGCGATCCGCACCACCTACCGCCAGACCATCACCTCCCTGGCCCGGGCCACCGAGATCGCCGGGTACACCCGACCGGGGCACTCCCGCCGGGTCGCCGCCCTGAGCTGCGCCGTCGGCCGGGAGCTGGGCCTTTCGGAGCGGGAGCTCACGGTGCTGGAGTACGCCGCCCTCATGCACGACATCGGCCAGCTCTCCCTCGTCGACCCGGTACGGGCCGGGGCCACCGCCGGGCTGCCCGCCGCCGAGGCCCGCCGGATCGCCGCGCTCGGCGGGGACGTGGCCAGGCAGACCGGGGTGCCCGCCGAGGTGGCCGTCATCGTGGAGCGGCAGGCCGACCCGTACCGGGAGCAGCCGGTCGCGGCGCGCATCGTACGGGCGGTCAACGCGTACGACGACCTGCTCGGCGGGACCCGTCACCCGGGCGGCCCCCTCGTGGCCCTGGAGCAGCTGCGGCTGGGTACGGGGCGCGACTACCAGCCGGAGGTCGTGGAGTGTCTCGCAAGGGTTCTGGCCAGGGACGGACGTGACAGAGTTGTTCCCGCCCCACCTGGGTAACCCATGGGTAATGAGCGGCCGTCCGAGTGGGCATGGTTGGATGCCAGTAGGAGTGTCCGTGAGGGTGTCCGCAAGGCTGCACCGTTGGACCGGCAGGCGGGAATCGTGAGGATCTTCGGGAAGGTACGGCATCGGCCCTCCGCCTCGTGGCGGCAGGCCACCGACCGCGCGTTCACGCTGATCGGCGACGGGCGGTACGAGGACGCGGGTGCGCTGCTGACCAGAGCCGCGGACCTGGAGCCCTGGCTGTCCGAGTCCTGGTTCAACCTCGCCCTGCTGCACAAGTTCCGGCACGACTGGGAGCAGGCACGGGCCGCCGGGCTGCGCGCCGTGGCCCTGCTGGACCGCGAGACCGGCGCCCCGGACTGGTGGAACGTCGGGATCGCCGCGACCGCGCTGCAGGACTGGCCGCTGGCCCGCCGGGCCTGGCAGGCGTACGGGCTGAAGGTGCCCGGGGACCCGCACGGCTCGGGCATCCACCCCGCGAAGGGCAGCGGCGAACCGGTCGGCATGGAGCTCGGCAGCGCCGCCGTGCGGCTGTCCCCCGAGGGGGAGGCCGAGGTGGTCTGGGGCCGCCGGCTGGACCCGGCCCGCATGGAGGTCCTGTCGATCCCGCTGCCCTCCTCGGGGCGGCGCTGGGGCGAGGTCGTCCTGCACGACGGGGTCCCGCACGGCGAGCGGGTCACCGCGGCCGGCCCCGCGTACCCGGTCTTCGACGAGATCGAGCTGTGGGCGCCCTCGCCGGTGCCGACCTGGGTGGTGCTGCTGGAGGCGGCCACCGAGGAGGACCGTGACGCGTTGGAGCAGCTGGCCTCGGACGCGGGCTTCGCCGCCGAGGACTGGTCGTCCTCGGTGCGGCTGCTGTGCCGGACCTGCTCGGAGAGCGTGATGCCGAGCGGCGAGGGCGACGGGGAGCAGCTGGACCCGCACGACCACAGCGAACCGGGGCACCCCGGCCCGCTGGGCCACCGTACGAACGGTTCCGGCCCGCTGTGGGTGCCGGAGCGCGAATGCGGGATCGCGGCGCCGGCCGGCCTGGTGCGCGGACTGCTCGACGGCTGGGTCGCGGACAGCCCGGACACCCGTGAATGGCGGGATCTCGAAGAGGTCTGCTGACCCGGCACCGTAGGCTGTACCGGCACATTGTGAACGGGTGGACTTACGGAAGGCGTACGGCGGAGATGGCGCAGCAGGAGAACGAGGTCGTCGAGAACGTCAACGACGGGTACGTCGTGGACACCGAGGACTGTGAGGCGCGCGAGCTCGCCCACCGCGAGCGCGGCACCGCCCGCCCGATCACGGTGGTCGGCAACCCCGTCCTGCACCGTGAGTGCAAGGACGTCACCGAGTTCGGCGACGAACTGGCGCAGCTGATCGACGACATGTTCGCCAGCCAGAAGGCCGCCGAGGGCGTGGGCCTGGCCGCGAACCAGATCGGCGTGGACGCCAAGGTCTTCGTCTACGACTGCCCGGACGACGACGGCGTGCGCCACACCGGGGTCGTGGTCAACCCGAAGCTGGTGGAGCTGCCGGCCGGCTCCCGCGTGCTGGACGACTCCAACGAGGGCTGCCTGTCGGTGCCGACCGCGTACGCCTCGCTGGCCCGCCCGGACTACGCCGAGGTGACCGGCCAGGACGCGCAGGGCAACCCGATCAAGGTGCGCGGCACGGGCTACTTCGCGCGCTGCCTCCAGCACGAGACGGACCACCTGTACGGGTACCTGTACATCGACCGCCTCTCGAAGCGGGACCGCAAGGACGCCCTCCGCCAGATGGAAGAGGGCACCCCGCGCTACGAGACCGTCCCGAACGCGTAGTCGCAGGCAACGGGAGGGGCCCCGCACCGGAGATCCGGTGCGGGGCCCCTCCCGTTGCCTTTGGCCCTCCGGCTCAGAAGTCCTCGTCCAGGTCGACGGTGCCCTCGACCGCGACCTGGTAGGCCGACGGGCGGCGCTCGAAGAAGTTCGTCAGCTCCTGGACGCCCTGCAGCTCCATGAAGGAGAACGGGTTCTGCGAGCCGTACACCGGCGGGAAGCCGAGGCGGACCAGGCGCTCGTCCGCGACGCACTCCAGGTACTCGCGCATCGACTCGGTGTTCATGCCCGGCAGGCCGTCACCGCACAGGTCGCGGCCGAACTGCAGCTCCGCCTCCACGGCCTCCTTCAGCATGTCGGTGACCTGCTGCTGGAGGGCGTCGTCGAAGAGCTCCGGCTCCTCCTTGCGGACCGTGTCCACGACCTCGAACGCGAAGTTCATGTGCATGGTCTCGTCGCGGAACACCCAGTTGGTGCCGGTGGCCAGACCGTGCAGCAGGCCGCGCGAGCGGAACCAGTACACGTACGCGAAGGCGCCGTAGAAGAACAGGCCCTCGATGCACGCGGCGAAGCAGATCAGGTTCAGCAGGAAGCGGCGGCGGTCGGCCTGCGTCTCCAGCCGGTCGATCTTCTCGACCGAGTCCATCCACTTGAAGCAGAACTGCGCCTTCTCGCGGATCGACGGGATCTCCTCGACGGCGTCGAAGGCGGCCGCGCGGTCGTCCGGGTCGGGCAGGTAGGTGTCGAGCAGCGTCAGGTAGAACTGGACGTGCACGGCCTCCTCGAACAGCTGGCGCGACAGGTAGAGGCGCGCCTCCGGGGAGTTGATGTGCTTGTAGAGCGTCAGCACCAGGTTGTTCGAGACGATCGAGTCGCCCGTCGCGAAGAACGCGACCAGGCGGCCGATCATGTGCTGCTCGGCGGGCGTCAGCTTCGCGAGGTCGGCGACGTCCGAGTGGAGGTCGACCTCCTCGACGGTCCAGGTGTTCTTGATCGCGTCCCGGTAGCGCTCGTAGAAGTCCGGGTAGCGCATGGGGCGGAGCGTGAGCTCGAAGCCCGGGTCCAGGAGGTTCTTGTCGGTGGAGCTCATTACTGGCAGGCCTCGCAGGACTCGGGGTTCTCAAGGGAGCAGGCCAGCGCCTCGGCGTCGGCGACCGCCTGGGGCAGTGCGACGGGGGTGGCCGCCTGCGCGGCGCGGGCGATCTTCGTCGCCGGGCGGGAACGCAGGTAGTACGTCGTCTTCAGGCCCTGCTTCCAGGCGTACGCGTACATCGACGACAGCTTGCCGATGGTGGGCGTCTCCAGGAACAGGTTCAGCGACTGCGCCTGGTCGAGGAACGGCGTACGGGCCGCCGCCATGTCGATCAGACCGCGCTGCGGGATCTCCCACGCCGTGCGGTACAGCTCGCGCACCTCGGCCGGGATCCAGCCGAAGCCCTGGACGGAGCCGCTGGCCTCGCGCAGCGCCTCACGGGTCTGCGCGTCCCACACGCCGAGCTTCTTCAGCTCCTCCACGAGGTAGGCGTTGACCTGGAGGAACTCACCGCTCAGCGTCTCGCGCTTGAAGAGGTTGGAGACCTGCGGCTCGATGCACTCGTACACGCCGGCGATGGAGGCGATCGTCGCGGTCGGGGCGATGGCGAGGAGCAGGGAGTTGCGCATGCCGGACTTCGCGATCCGGGCGCGCAGGGCGTCCCAGCGCTCGGGCCAGTTCAGCTCCACGTCGAAGTGGTCGGGGTGCAGGACGCCGCGGGCGGTGCGGGTCTGCTCCCAGGCCGGGAGCGGTCCGCTGCGCTCGGCGAGGTCGCAGGAGGCCTCGTACGCGGCCAGCATGATGCGCTCGGAGAGCTTGGTGGACAGGGCCTTCGCCTCGGGGGAGTCGAAGGGCATCTTCATCTTGAAGAAGACGTCCTGGAGGCCCATCGCGCCCAGGCCTACCGGCCGCCAGCGGGAGTTGGAGCGGCCCGCCTGCTCGGTCGGGTAGAAGTTGATGTCCACGACGCGGTCGAGGAAGGTGACCGCGGTGCGGACGGTCTCGTCCAGGCGCTCCCAGTCGATGTCGCGACCGTCCGCCGTGTCGATGACGAACGCGCCCATGTTGACCGAGCCGAGGTTGCAGACGGCCGTCTCGCCGTCGTTGGTGACCTCGATGATCTCGGTGCAGAGGTTGGAGGAGTGGACGACCGTACCCGGCTCGGCGGTCTGGTTCGCCGTGCGGTTGGAGGCGTCCTTGAAGGTCATCCAGCCCTGGCCGGTCTGCGCGAGGGTGCGCATCATCCGGCCGTACAGGTCGCGGGCGGGCATGGTCTTGCGGGCGAGGCCCGCCGCCTCGGCCTTGCGGTAGGCGGCGTCGAACGCGTCGCCCCACAGGTCGACCAGCTCGGGCACGTCGGCCGGGGAGAACAGCGACCAGTCGGCGTCCGCGTTGACGCGGCGCATGAACTCGTCCGGCACCCAGTGCGCCAGGTTCAGGTTGTGCGTACGGCGCTGGTCCTCACCGGTGTTGTCGCGGAGCTCCAGGAACTCCTCGATGTCCGCGTGCCAGGTCTCCAGGTACACGGCGGCGGCGCCCTTGCGGCGGCCGCCCTGGTTCACGGCGGCGACGGAGGCGTCGAGGGTCTTCAGGAACGGCACGATGCCGTTGGAGTGGCCGTTCGTACCGCGGATCAGCGAACCGCGGGCGCGGATGCGCGAGTACGAGAGGCCGATGCCGCCGGCGTGCTTCGACAGGCGCGCGACCTGGTGGTAGCGGTCGTAGATCGAGTCGAGCTCGTCCAGCGGGGAGTCCAGCAGGTAGCAGGAGGACATCTGCGGGTGCCGGGTGCCGGAGTTGAAGAGCGTGGGGGAGGACGGCAGGTAGTCGAGGCGGCTCATCAGCCGGTAGAGCGAGGCCACTTCCTCGACGGCCTGGACCGTGTCGTTCTCGGCGAGGCCGCACGCCACGCGCAGCATGAAGTGCTGCGGGGTCTCGATGACCTGGCGGGTGATCGGGTGGCGCAGCAGGTAGCGGCTGTGCAGGGTGCGCAGGCCGAAGAAGCCGAAGCGGTCGTCGGCGCCCTCGGCGAGCGTGTGCTCGACCAGCGCGTCCAGACGGCTCGCGTGCAGCGCCACGAACTCGGCGGTGCGGTCGGCGATCAGGCCCTCGCGGTGGCCGACGGCGACCGAGGAGGAGAAGGAGGTGGCCCCTTGGCCCGCGGCTTCCTCGGCGACCGCCAGCGTCAACAGCCGGGCGGCGAGCCGGGAGTACGCCGGGTCCTCGGAGATCAGGCCGGCGGCGGCCTCCGTGGCCAGGGCGCGCAGCTCGGCCTCGTCGGCGGCGGCGCTGCGCCCGCGGAGCGCGGCGGCGGCGACCCGGCCCGGGTCGGTGTCGGGGAGGTCGGCCGTCAGCTCGGTGAGGGTACGCAGCAGTGCGGCCCCAGGTCCCCCGGTCTCGATTCCGGTGTCGGACGGGTCGGACTCGGCGCGCGGTGCGGAAGGCGCGATGGTCACGGGGGGAGCTCTCCCTCGCTCGGCTCCGGGACACCTGCGGCGTCGGAGCGAGCGGGCGCGTGCGGGCATGGCAGGGCAGCACCGCGCGGCGTCCACCGGCCCAACCGCGAGGCCCGGACGTATCGGCACCCGGTTCGGTCGAGCCGGGCGCACTGTCGGCAGGTCGTCGGACTTGCGGTGACACCAATGGGTGTACTTCATACCGTTGCGGGACAGTTCCGGATTCGCACCGGATTCCCCTGCGACGACAGCGAGCACGAGCATACATGTGGGGGCCGCTTCCTGCGCGACCCCCTAGATGTTGTGTCGGCGTGGCTACAGTTCGAGACCGTACGTGAGCAGAGGGAGGTCGGGAACGGGCTCCCAGTCCCGTTCGGGCGTGCGCACGAAGCCGAGCCGTTCGTAGATCCGGTGGGCTCCGACCATGTCGTCCGTGGTGGACAGAACGAGGCGCCGTACGCCCTCGATGGCCCTCGCCCGCTCCATGCAGGCCCGTACGAGCGCCTCCCCGGCGCCCCGCCCGCGGCCCTCCCGGGCGACGGCCAGCATCCGGAACTCGGCCTCGCCGGCCACGGCGATGTCGCACAGCGGGCTCCCGGGCGCGGCGAACGCCACGCCGCCGAGGAGCCGTCCGTCGCTCGCGGCGGCGACGAGTATCACCCCGTCGCGCGCCCGCCCGGCCACGTCCCGCAGCCGCGTGAGGTACGGGTCGTCCTCGCCGAAGGTGAGCAGCCCGTCCCCGAGGTACGCCTGCGCGGTGATCTCCCCGAGCGTCCCGTACTCCGCCGCCAGCGCTTCTCTGATCACGATGTCCATGGATCGAGTGTGCGGGACTGCTGTCGGTGCCCGGCGCTATCGTCGGAGGCGGCACCGTCGAGGAAGGCGAGCGAGGCATGACCGTGATGACAGACCGGCCCCACATGCTGACCGAGGACTTCGAAGCCGTGGCGCGCATGGCCGCCCGCGAGCGGGAGGGGACACGGCTGGAGTTCATCGACGGGGCAATCAGGAGCAAGGCCACGCCGGACGGCGATCACGGGCGGATCATTCAGTGGCTGCTCAAGATCTGCATGCAGTCGCGGCCCGAGTTGTTCCTGCATCCGGGGCAGGGGATCAAGGCACAGGAGTACCGGGAGGGGCGGGCCATTCCCGACGCGGTGCTGGCGGATCCGGATGCCTTCGTCGGCCAGGGCGACTGGGTCGACCCCGCCCCGATCCTCATGGCTGTCGAGGTGACCTCGTGGGATTCGGACACCCACCGGCGGGACCATGTCGAGAAGCCCCGCGCCTACGCGGAGACGAGTATCCCGGTCTACCTGTTGATCGACCGGGCCAAGTGTGAGATCTCCGTCTACAGTCAGCCCAACGGCCGACGGTACGAGAGCGTCCACATCGTGCCGTACGGCACGGACATCGCGCTTCCCGACCCCGTCGGCATCACTCTCCACACCGAGCCCCTCAAGGACTGGGTGCGCTGACCCCCGCGCAACGCGAAGGGCCCTGCCGACGATCGGCGGGGCCCTTCGCATGCGGTCAGCAGCAGCGGAAGCCCTCGCGGGGGTCCGCCTCGCGCGAGTCCGTGCGGGCGCGTTCGAAGGCGCGGCGGGTCAGGACCTCGGCCGCTGGGTCGTGCGCGCGGGCGTGCGCGACGTAACGGTCGTACGCGGCCTCGCCCGAGAACTCCCGTACGAAGAACCGCGCCTTCGCCAGCGCCGCGCGGACCCCGCTCACGCCACCGGCTCCTTCACGCGGCCGCCGCCCGAGTCCAGGCCGGCGGCGGCGAGCTCCGCCCGCTCCTCGGGGGTGGCGATGAGCCCGGCCGGGGCGATGATCTTCGACTCCGACCACGGGACCTCGGACAGCCGGACTGCCTCGGGGTCGGCGACGGCCTTGAGGCAGGTCCGCGCCGCGTCCAGCAGCACGATGACGATCAGGATCGCGAACAGCGCCGACAGCACGCCGTCGACCGTGGCGTTCGTGACGATCGTGTGCATCTCACCCATGTTCTTCGCGGGCGGCAGGACCTTCCCGGCGTCGATCCCGGTCTGGTACTTGTCGCGCTGCGCGAAGAAGCCGACCTTCACGTCGTCCGAGAACACCTTCTGCCAGCTCGCGGTCAGGGTGACGGCCACGTCCCAGGCCAGTGGGACGCCGGTCACCCAGGCCCACTTCAGCCGCCCGGACTTGACCAGCAGCGTGGTGCACACGGCCAGGGCCACCGCCGCCAGCAGCTGGTTCGCGATCCCGAACAGCGGGAACAGCTGGTTGATGCCGCCGAGCGGGTCCTTGATGCCGACCCACAGGAAGTAGCCCCAGCCGCCCACGACCACGGCGCTGGCCAGCCACACGCCCGGCTTCCAGCTCACGTCCTTGAAGGACTTGTGCACGTTGCCGAGGGTGTCCTGGAGCATGAACCGGCCGACCCGGGTGCCCGCGTCGAGGGTGGTCAGGATGAACAGGGCCTCGAACATGATCGCGAAGTGGTACCAGAACGCCTTCATCCCGGCGCCGCCGACCACGGAGGAGAAGATCTCCGACATTCCGAGTGCGAACGTCGGCGCCCCGCCCGTACGGGACAGCAGGCTGGCCTCCTCGACGTCCTTCGCGGCCTGCGCGAGGAACTCGGGCGAGATGGCGAAGCCGAAGTTCGTCACGGCCTGCGAGGCGGTCTCGACCGTGGTCCCGATGACACCGGCGGGGGAGTTGACCGCGAAGAACAGGCCGGGCTCGATGATGCAGGCCGCGATGATCGCCATGACGGCGACGAAGGACTCGGTGAGCATCGCGCCGTAGCCGATGACCCGGACCTGGGTCTCCTTCTGGATCATCTTCGGGGTGGTGCCCGAGGAGACCAGTGCGTGGAAGCCGGACAGGGCCCCGCAGGCGATGGTGATGAAGACGAACGGGAACATCGACCCGGCGAACACCGGACCGTCCCCGCGGGCGGCGAAGTCGGTGACCGCGGGCATCTTCAGCGTCGGCATCGCCACGACCACGCCCACGGCGAGCAGTGCGATGGTGCCGACCTTCATGAAGGTGGAGAGGTAGTCGCGGGGGGCGAGGAGCATCCACACCGGCAGCACCGAGGCGATGAACCCGTAGGCCACCATCCACAGGACCAGCGTCTCCTTTTCCAGCGTGAAGGTGCTCGCCAGCGAGGAGTCGGCGACCCAGCCGCCCGCGACGATGGCGAGCAGCAGCAGCGCGACGCCGATGACGGAGATCTCGGTGACCCGGCCGGGGCGCAGCACGCGCAGGTAGAAGCCCATGAAGAGGGCGATCGGGATGGTCATGCCGATGGAGAAGACGCCCCAGGGGGAGTGCGCCAGCGCGTTGACGATGACCAGGGCGAGCACGGCCAGCAGGATGATCATGATGGCGAACACGGCGACCAGTGCGGCGGCTCCGCCGACCGGGCCGATCTCGTCCCGGGCCATCTGTCCGAGCGAGCGCCCGTCGCGGCGGGTGGAGAAGAAGAGGGTGACCATGTCCTGGACGGCGCCCGCGAAGATGACGCCTGCGACGATCCAGATGGTGCCCGGCAGGTAGCCCATCTGCGCGGCGAGCACGGGGCCGACCAGCGGGCCGGCGCCGGCGACGGCGGCGAAGTGGTGGCCGAACAGCACGCGGCGGTCGGTCGGGTGGAAGTCGACACCGTTGTCAAGGCGTTCGGCGGGGGTGGCCCGCGTCTTGTCGGTCTTCAGGACCCGGTCGGCGATGAAGCGCGCGTAGAAGCGGTAGCCGATGGCGTACGAGCCCAGCGCTGCGGCGAGCAGCCAGGCGGCCGAGATCTCCTCGCCGCGGGAGAGGGCGAGGATGCCCCAGCCGAGGGCCCCGACGAGGGCGACGAGCACCCAGGCGGCGACGGACTTCGGGTTCATGCCTCCCGAGCTCCCTGATGCGGAAGGCGAGTCCGCCTCCGTGCCCGGACTCGCCGCGTTCCGTTCCGTACCTGTTGCTTCCGGTTCCGGCATGATCCTCGTCCCCTCGTTGATCATCTGCGTAAGCGCAGGGAATCTACGGGGGCCCGCCCGGTGAACGTAAGCCCCCGTCCGTATAGCGGAACGAGAGTCAACTACGAATCAGACGGCGGGGCGCTGGAGTCGCGCCACGAACTTGTAACGATCGCCGCGGTACACCGACCGCACCCACTCGACGGGTTCGCCGTCGGCGTCGAGCGAGTGGCGGGAGAGCATCAGCATCGGCAGGCCGACGTCGGTGCCCAGCAGCCCCGCCTCGCGCGGGGTTGCCAGGGAGGTCTCGATCGTCTCCTCGGCCTCCGCGAGCCGTACGTCGTACACCTCGGCCAGGGCGGTGTAGAGGGAGGTGTACTTGGCCAGCGACCGGCGCAGTGCCGGGAAGCGCTTGGCCGAGAGGTGGGTGGTCTCGATGGCCATCGGCTCGCCGCTCGCGAGGCGCAGCCGCTCGATGCGCAGCACCCGGCCGCCCGTGGCGATCTTGAGCAGTCCGGCCAGGGTGTCGTCGGCCGTCACGTAGCCGATGTCGAGGAGTTGGGAGGTGGGCTCCAGCCCTTGGGCCCGCATGTCCTCCGTGTACGAGGACAGTTGGAGCGGCTGGGAGACCTTCGGTTTCGCGACAAAGGTGCCTTTGCCCTGAATGCGCTCCAGTCGGCCCTCGACGACGAGCTCCTGGAGTGCCTGGCGCACGGTGGTCCGGGAGGTGTCGAATTCGGTCGCGAGCGTGCGCTCCGGCGGTACCGGCGTGCCCGGGGGCAGCGTCTCGGTCATGTCGAGCAAGTGCCGCTTGAGTCGGTAGTACTTGGGCACCCGCGCCGTGCGAGTGGCTGCCCCGCCTTCCGGCTCGGTGGTCGCCCCTTCGGTGGACATCGCCGCCCGCCTTCCCGACTCCAGTTTCACTGCCGTCACCGGCTCCTCCGATATGTGCGGTCACATCGTGACACGGGTGGGAGGACAGGCCTCCTCCCTCCCCCAGGTGTCGGTCCGGTAACGGACCGATCACCCGCTCATTAGACCCTTGACACCCCTAAAGGTCTAGGCCAAGCTCCGGTTGCTGGTCTAAACCAATATGGATCAGATCCCGGCCCCACGGGCAGTACTTGGTGCATGTCACCGCGGCGGGCGAGGGAAGTTGCAGGCAGCATCCCTGAGGAGGGTGGCGTGAAGCGCAAGCTCATCGCGGCGGTCAGTGTCGCGGGCATGATGGTCGGTGTCGCGGCGTGCGGCAACGGCGGCGACGACAAGGGGAAGACCGACGCGGGCGGCGCCAAGGAGATCACTGTCTGGGTGATGGACGGCTCCGCGCCCAAGGCCTGGATCGACGCGGTCAACGCGGAGTTCTCGGCCAAGCACCCGGGTGTCACGGTCAAGGTCGAAGAGCAGCAGTGGAAGGGCATCCAGGAGAAGGTCACCACCGCCCTCTCCGAGAACACCCCGCCGGACGTCCTTGAGCTCGGCAACACCCAGACCGCCGGCTACGCGGTCACCGGCGGCCTCGCCGACCTGACCAAGGACAAGGCCAAGCTCGGCTCCGACGCCTGGCAGAAGAGCATGCTCGCCTCGGCCGAGTACGACGGCAAGCTCTACTCCGCCCCCTGGTACGCGGCCAACCGCGTCGTCGTGTACGACAAGAAGGCCTTCGCCAAGGCCGGGGTCACCCCGCCGACCACCCGCGACGAGTGGATCGCCGGCCTCGACAAGTTGAAGGCCGCCGACCCCGCCTCGCAGCCCATCTACCTCCCGGGCCAGAGCTGGTACGTCCTCGCCGGGTTCATCTGGGACGAGGGCGGCGACCTCGCCGTCAAGGACGGCGACAAGTGGAAGGGCGGCCTCGGCACCCCCCAGGCCGCGTCCGCGATGGAGTTCTACAAGAAGCTCCAGGCGTACTCCACCGCCCCCAAGGACAAGGACGAGGCCACCCCGCAGCAGTCCACCGACGTCGTTCCCAAGGGCGGCGTCGCCTCCTGGATCGGTCTCGGCTGGGAGGCCGGCGGTGCGGAGAAGGCACTCAAGGACGCGGGCAAGGAAGCCGACTTCGGGTACTTCCCGATCCCGGGCAAGACCGCCGACAAGCCCGGCACCGTCTTCCTCGGCGGCTCGAACCTCGCCGTCGCCGAGCGCTCCAAGAACAAGGAGCTCGCCAAGGAGTGGCTGGCGCTGGCCGCCGGCAAGGACCAGATGACGAAGTACGCCGCCGAGACCAAGGGCGCGCTGCTCCCGAACCAGGCCGCCGCGAACTTCACCCCCGCCGCGGGCTCCTTCGCCGAGGCCATGGGCAAGGGCGGCGTCAACGGCCGCATCACGCCGGTCACCCCGGGCTGGGCGAACGTAGAGACCGAGCCCAACCCGCTCAAGGAGTTCATGACCAAGGTCCTGAAGGGTGAGGACGCCGCCAAGGCGGGTGCGGACGCGGACAAGGAAATCGCGAGCCGCATCAACAAGTAGCACGTAGCACCGGGGGTGCGGCCGGCGCCCACGCGCCCGCCGCACCCCCGGTCGCGCATTGACCGACCTGTGCGACGCCCGACCGCAGCCGAGGTAACCAAGACATGACCGTGCACTCCCAGGGAGCGGTGACCGCTCCACAGGACGCACCACCGAAGTCCGCCGGTGGGCAGCAGACGCCGCCCACCACGAAGGGGGCCGCTCCGTCGGCTCCGCGCCGGGGCAGAAAGCCGCTTCCCGCGGGCTGGCTGCCGTACCTCCTGATCGGGCCCGCGGTCCTCAGCCTGGCCACGCTGCTGCTGTACCCGCTGGTCAAGAACGTGATCCTGTCGTTCCAGAAGGTCGACAAGATCGAGTTCATCCAGCGGAAGGCACCCTTCAACGGGGTGGGGAACTACACCCAGCTGCTGGGCGACGCGCACTTCTGGACCGTCGTCGTACGCACCTTCGCCTTCACCGCGGCCAACGTCGCACTGATCATGCTGATCGGCAGCCTCGTCGGCATCCTGCTGAACCGCCTCGGCAAGGGGATGCGACTGGTCCTGTCGATGGCCCTGGTGATGGCCTGGGCCATGCCGATCGTCGCGTCCGTCACCGTCTTCCAGTGGCTGTTCGACGAGCAGTTCGGCGTCATGAACTGGGTCATGCGCACGCTCGGCTTCTCCGGCTACGAGCAGCACAACTGGTTCGAGTCAGGCCTCTCCACCCTGGTGATCGTCACGGTCCTGGTGGTCTGGGGCTCCGTCCCCTTCGTCGCCCTCAACATGTACGCCGGCCTGACCACCGTCAGCGGCGAGCTCTACGAGGCCGCGCGGATGGACGGCGCGAACGGCTGGCAGACGTTCTGGCAGGTCGTCTTCCCGAACCTCAAGCCGTTCTTCACCGTCACCACGTTCCTTGAGGTGATCTGGGTCTTCAAGGCCTTCACCCAGGTGTACGCGATGAACCGCGGCGGCCCCGACCGCGCCTCCGAGACCCTGCCCGTCTTCGCCTTCGTCGAGGGCCAGAGCCAGGGCCACTACGCGCTCGCGGCAGCGATCTCCGTCCTGACGATCGTGATGCTCGTGATCGTCATGTCCTTCTACTTCCGCCTGATCCTGAAGCAGGAGGAGGAGCAGTGAGCACCACCACCGCCCCGAAGCCCGCGCAGCAGCTGCGCAAGCGCCGCCCGCTGCGGCCCGCAACGGTGGCGAAGAACCTGGGCGCGCTCGTCGTGGCCGTGGTCTTCGTCTTCCCGGTCTACTGGATGTTCTCCTCGGCCCTCAAACCGTCCGGGCAGATCCTCTCCAAGGACCCCGTCTTCGTCTTCACCCCGACGCTGGACAACTTCACCAAGGCCACCGGTGTCGAGCTGTTCTGGACGTACGTGACGAACAGCCTGCTCGTCACCGTCGGCGCCGTCGCCCTGGCCCTGGTCGTGGCCCTCGCCGCGAGCTTCGCCATCGCCCGTATGAAGTTCAAGGGCCGCAAGGGCCTCGTACTCGGCGTGATGATGGCGCAGATGGCCCCCTGGGAGGTCATGGTCATCGCGATGTACATGATCGCCCGCGACGCCGAGATGCTGAACAGCCTCCCGCTGCTCACCGCGATCTACTTCGTGATGGTCCTGCCCTTCACCATCTGGACCGTGCGCGGCTTCATCGCCGCCGTCCCGGTGACGCTCGAGGAGGCCGCCCAGATCGACGGCTGCACCCGCGGCCAGGCCTTCCGAAAAGTGATCTTCCCGCTGCTCGCCCCCGGTCTGATGTCCACCTCGCTCTTCGGCTTCATCACCGCCTGGAACGAGTTCGCGATGGTCCTCATCCTCAACAAGGACAAGACCGCCCAGACCCTGCCCCTGTGGCTGACCCAGTTCCAGACCGCCTTCGGCAACGACTGGGGCGCCACCATGGCCGCGTCCTCGCTGTTCGCGGTCCCGGTCCTGGTGATCTTCGTCTTCCTCCAGCGCAAGGCCGTCGGCGGCATGACCGCCGGCGCGGTGAAGGGATAACGCCACCATGACCGTCCTTGCGCACGGCATCACCGCGTCCGATGCGAACGATGAGCTGACCCGCGACGCCCTCGCGGTCCTCCAGCCCGGCTTCGAGGGCACCACCGCCCCCGCCTGGCTGCTCCGCCGGGTCGGCGAAGGGCTCACCGCCGTCGGCTTGTTCGGCCGCAACATCGCCTCGCCCGAGCAGCTCGCCGCGCTCACCGCGCAGCTGCGCGCCGAGCGCGAAGACGTCCTCGTCGCCATCGACGAGGAGGGCGGCGACGTGACCCGCCTGGAGGTCCGGGGCGGATCCTCCTTCCCCGGCAACCTGGCCCTCGGCGCCGTCGACGACACCGGCCTCACCCGGGACGTCGCCCGCGAGCTGGGCCGCCGCCTCGCCGAGTGCGGGGTCAACCTCAACTGGGCGCCGTCCGCCGACGTCAATTCCAACCCGGACAACCCGGTGATCGGCGTCC
This sequence comes from Streptomyces sp. NPDC051109, assembly GCF_044455885.1. Classification (NCBI taxonomy): domain Bacteria; kingdom Bacillati; phylum Actinomycetota; class Actinomycetes; order Kitasatosporales; family Streptomycetaceae; genus Streptomyces; species Streptomyces sp. NPDC051109. The sequence goes on along the minus strand of NZ_JBITFF010000003.1, from coordinate 1,415 downwards.
GTTCCTTCGGCGCGGACACCCACCTCGCCGCCCGGCACACCGCCGCGTACGTCGAGGGCCTCCAGGCCGCCGGCGTCGCCGCGTGCACCAAGCACTTCCCGGGCCACGGCGACACCAACGTCGACTCCCACCACGCCCTGCCGCGCATCGACGTGGACCTGGACACGCTGGTGGCCCGCGAACTGGTCCCGTTCAAGGCGGCCATCGAGGCCGGCACCAAGGCCGTGATGAGCGCCCACATCCTGGTGCCCGCCCTGGACCCGACCCGCCCCGCCACCCTCAGCCCGCAGATCCTGACCGGGCTGCTGCGCAAGGAGCTCGGCTACGAGGGCCTGATCGTCACCGACGGCATGGAGATGAACGCCATCGCCGGCACGTACGGCATCGAGCGCGGCTCGGTCCTCGCCATCGCGGCCGGCGCCGACGCGATCTGCGTCGGCGGCGGGCTCGCGGACGAGGCCACCGTGCTGCGGCTGCGCGACGCCCTGGTGGCGGCCGTGCGGGAGGGCGCGCTCCCGGCGGAGCGGCTCGCCGACGCCGCCGCCCGGGTACGGGCGCTGGCCTCATGGACCCGGCAGGCCCGGGCCGCCGCCGCGCCGGGCGCGCCGCAGGAGGGGAGCGCGCCCGGCATCGGCCTGGCGGCGGCCCGCCGCGCGGTGGCCGTGACGGGCACCGCGGCGCCGGTGGTGAACCCCCTGTACGTCGCCACGCTCGCACCCGTCGCGAACATCGCGGTGGGCGACGAGACCCCGTGGGGCGTGGCCGCGGAACTGGCCGCGCTGGTACCGGGCACCGACTCGGGCGTCTACGCGGAGGGCGCCGAGGCGGCGGCCGTCCTCGCGGCGGCGGGCAGCCGTACGGTGGTCGCCGTGGTCCGCGACGAGCACCGCCACCCGTGGATGGCGCAGGCCCTGGACACCCTGATCGCAGCCCGCCCGGACACGGTGGTGGTGGAGATGGGCGTCCCCCGGGCCACCCCCCGCGGAGCCCTGCACATCGCGACGCACGGAGCCTCCCGCGTTTGCGGCGCCGCTGCCGCGGAGATCATCGCGGGGGTCTAGTGACCTGAGTCGAAGATTCATCGTTGGTTGGGTATGAGTCGTCCGGGTCCGAAGATTCCGCCGTTGTCGGTGACCGATGCCCAGCGGGCCGTGCTGGAGGGCTGGGTGCGTCGCCGGACGACGGCCCAGGCTCTGGCCCAGCGGTCGCGGATCGTGCTGGAGTGCGCCGAAGGCCACTCGATCATGGAGGTCTCCCGTCGGCTGCGGATCACTCCGGACACGGTCCGCACCTGGCGGCGCCGCTTCATCGAGCGGGGAATGGACGGCTTGTGCGACGACCCGCGTCCAGGCGTCCCACGAAAGATCACCGATGCGGATGTCGAGCGGGTGATCGTCAAGACGCTTGAGGAGACA
>NZ_JBITFF010000002.1:524134-643439 GCF_044455885.1 Streptomyces sp. NPDC051109 | reverse complement strand
ATCCACACCAGGCCAGAAGGCCCTCACCCATTTCAAGATCCCTCAGCGGAGACCTACATCACCCGTCCACAACCTCCCTGGACAGAACACCTAGGGCCGGCGGAACCCGCGGCGCCGCGGGGCGGCCGGCGGGCCGAACGGCGGGAGGGCCTTGAAACGCTCGTCCAAGGCCGCCGTCGGGGCGACGCGCCGCGACGCGCCGCGGACCAGCGTGAGCGGGCCCTCGGGGAACTCCGCGTCCCACCTCTTCGAGGTGGACCGAGGCGACGGGGCCCCTCGCGTCGGTCCAGACCCCCTGCTCGCGCTCCGTGAAGCCGGTGAGGCCCATGGCCGTGACCGGTGCCGGTGTGGATACCGGTGTCATGGGGACCATGACGCTGATCACCGGCCGCGCCTGCCGCGGCGGGTCAGGCCGGGGCCGGGCCCGGGGGCAGGACCGGGGCTTCGGCGGCGTGTCCCCCGCGGACCGCGGCGAGGGCGGCGGCGTGGACGGCCGCAGGGTCGCCGTGGTGGGGGACCGGGCTGCCGGTCAGCGTGTACCACTCCTCCGCGTCCTTGTACTGGACCTCGATCCGGGCCGTCCCGCCGTCCGGCAGCGCCGTCGTGCGCAGGGTCAGCGGGCCCGTGATGACCCCGACCTCGTCCGTCATCGCCCCGCCCGGTCCGGCGAGGACCTCGTCGCACCACTGCTGCCGTCCGGCCATGTGCTGTCGTCCGGTCATGCCGCGCAGCTGTCCAGCATCGTCCCGAGCATCTTCTTCTCCGGTTCGGTCACGGTCAGTCCGTACGTGGATTTCACGGTGGTCCAGGCCCGCCCGTACTGGCACCAGCTCGCCTTGTCCGGCGGCTGCCACAGGTCGGGGCTCTGGTCGCCCTTCGAGCGGTTCGTGGCCGCCGTCACCGACAGCAGCTGAGGGTGGGTCAGGTCGTTCGCGAAGGCCTTGCGCCGCGCGGCGTCCCAGCCGGCCGCGCCCGAGCGCCAGCCCTCGGCGAGCGGCACGATGTGGTCGATGTCCATCTTCGACGCCTCGGTGACCACGGCCCCGTCGTACAGGCTCTTCCAGGTGCCGGAGACGGCCTTGCACTCGGCGTCCTGGACGACGTCCTTGCCGTCCCGCTTGAGCACGACCTCGCGGGTGTCGCACTTGTCGCCCTGCTCGGCCCAGTGGGTGAACTTGGCCCGGCTGTACCCGGCCATGGTCCCGGGCGGGGCGACCTTGAGCGCGGCCAGCCGGGTACGGGCCGCCTCGACGCCGACCATGCCGGGAAGCACGTCCCCCGAGGCCGGTTGGGCGCCTGCGCCGCCGGGGGCGGAGGACGGCGTACCGGCCGCCGAGGGCTTCGCGTCCTTGCCCGGCGCGGTGCCGGTGCCGGTGCCCGAGCATCCGGCCACGGCCAGCAGCACCGTCGCCGCCAGGACCGCACCCCGGACCCGTATCTGACGTCCCATGAACCCACCCCGAGCCGGTCCCGCACGCACGCTGTCCCCGAGAGACTACCCAGAACCGGACATTCAACCGGACCACCAAGCCGCCGCGGACCCGCCGCCGTCGAGCGGGCCTCCGGGCGCGCCGCCGAGCCGGGCGCCGAGCGGGCCCCCTCGGCGGGCGTTGTCAGTGGCTCTCGCTAGTCTCCCGACATACCGCAGCTCAGGGGGGCTTCGTCCCCCTGGTCGACGCTGCGCGCATCCGGGATCGGGCAGGCGGAGGGGCACGTACTGATGGCATGGCTGGCGGCGGGCGAGGGGTACGAGATCGCCCTGGTGGAAGGGAAGGTGGCGGCGCGATCCGCCACCGGCCGCTCGGCGGGACGGCAGTTGAAGACGCTGCCCAAGGCCCTGCGCGACCATCCCGAGGTGGACCGGCTGCGCCGGCTCGCCGAATGGCTGGATCGGCACGAGGCCGCCTGCATCGCCCAGGTGGACACCTGGATGGTCTCCTCGCTGCCCGTGCCGACGGCGCTGCTCGCCCGGGTCTGGCCGGACGAGGCCTGGCAGAGCGCGCTGCGCGACATGGCCGTCGTCGGCGAGGACCCGGACGAGGTGGGCTTCCTGCGGGACGCCACCGCGTCCGGCGAGCTGAAGGTGGTCAACCTCGATGGCGAGACCGTACGGCTGTCCCCGCGCACGGTGACCCTGCCGCACCCGGTGCTGCTGCCCGACCTGGACGACGTACGGGACTTCGCGGCCGAACTCGGCATCGTGCAGCGCGTCGAGCAGATCCACCGGCCCACCTGGCAGAAGCCCGAGGGGCTGGCCGCCACCGCCACGGAGGTACGGGACTACGCGGGCGGGGTCTTCGCCAGCCGGTTCGGCCTGGCCGCGCGGGCGACGGGCCTCGGCTACCGGGTCTCCGGCGGCTACGCGACCTGCAAGGTCCGCGACACCGGCCGGGGCACGGAGGCCGCGGTCTGGATCGGCGAACCGTACTACGAGGACGAGACGAGCACCGGCGCCCTGAGCTGGCACGACGAGAACGGACGGGCGGTGCGCCTGACGGAGGTCGGGCCGGTCGCCTGGTCCGAGGGAATGCGGATGGCCGCGGCGCTGTACGCCGGGCGCAAGATCGAAGAGGGGGGGGACGCGCGATGAGCACCACCACCACTGCAACGGAATCCGGCGGGACCGGCGCGAACGCCGCCGCTGCCGTGCACGAGGCCGAACTGCTGCTCAAGGCCGGCGCCGTGCTGCCGAACGGCACCGAGGGCGCGGGCCCCTCGGCGGTCGACCTGACCGCACGCTCCTACCGCCACCCCGCCCTCCCCGACGAGCGCGTCGTCGTCCGGCTCGCCGCCGCCGAACTGGGTCCGGCCGAGGACCTCGCCGCCGGGTTCCTGGGACTCGTGCTCGACGAGGCCGAGGGCGCGCCGCCCGTGGTCGGCCTCGGCCAGCGCCAGGCCCTCGGCTTCCCCGAATGGGTCCTCGTCCACCACCCGGAGGACGGACACCACGCCCTCGCCGTGGTCCCCGAGCTGGACCGGCTCGCCCGTACGGCCAAGACCAAGCCCAAGGCGGCCCTCGACGCCTGCCACGAACTGGCCGGCCGGCTCGGCGCCGCCGTCCCGCACTTCCTGCCCGTCTTCTACGAGCAGGCCGCCCGCATCTTCCTCGCCGTCGAGAACACCACGTACGCCGCCCAGCTGTTCGGCCGCGCCCGGACCAGCGAGGCCCAGCACGGCCTGGCCGTCGACGAGGACCGCCTCGACGGCGTGTTCCTCGAATTCGCCCTGGTCGGAGCCCTCCCGGTGAAGGTGCTCACCGGCTACGCCAAGGAGCTGTCCGCCCGCGTCAGCCCCGCCGAGGCCCACGAGCGCTTCCGCCGGCTGTGCGTCCGGCGCACCGCGGGCGGACTGCCGCCCTCCGCGCAGGCCGCGACCGAGCTGCGCCGCCTCGCCCGCGCCGCCGGCCTGATCGGTACCGAGGCCGAACAGGACTACCTCGCAGAGCTGCTGCCGCTGCCGGCCACGCTGCGGGCCGCGTACGGCTGGTGGAAGGCGCACCGCACCGCGCTGGTCGCGCTGGCCCGCCGGGTGCCGTCCGTACGGGGCACCCTGCTCGGCCTGATGCCGCCCGGCGGCGGGGACGGCGAACTCCCCGCGCTGTGGCTCGGCCTGCTGGAGGAGTCCGGCGCCACCGCCGGGCTGGTCCGCGCCGACCTGCCCGCCGAGCAGCGCTGCTCCGACGGGGCCGCCGGCTGGCTGGAGCGCTTCCACGCCGCCCGGCACACAGGCTGGGGCTCGCGCCCCACGCTGCCCGCCCTGCTCGACCTCGTCGGCCGCGCGGCCGACCGGCTGCGCGCCGAACTCGCCGAGCCCGGCCGCGAGGCGGGGCTGAAGGTGGGCGTCGAGGACGCCGACCTGCTGGACCTGCTGCTCTCCCTGGACATCCCGGTCACCGACCCCGAGCCCGACTCCGGGTCGCGCCGGCGCCACGACCAGCTGAACCTGGCCGACTGGGCACGCTCCGACCAGCGGCGGGACCTGCTCTCCCTCGCCGCCGACGAGCGCTTCCGGCCCGCGTTCCGGCGCGCCGCGTACGGTCTGGGCGGCGATGCCCACGCCGTGGAGGTCATACGGCTGCTCGCCGCCTCGCCCGGCGGCCGCCCGATGCTCACCGAGTGGATGCACGAGGTGGCCGGCGCCTCCACCGCCGCGGGCCTGCCCGGGCTGCCGGACGCCATCCGGCGGCTGACCTGGCTGCCTGCCGAGGCACTCGAACTCGCCCGGGAGGAGGTGGCCCTCGCCGCCTCCGCCGATCTCGGCGAGACCCTCGCCCGCACCCTGCGCACCGGCCTCTTCGAGGAACTCTCCTGGCCCGCCTGGGAGAAGGCGGTCGCCGAGATGGCGCCCGGCGGCCAGGGCCGGCACGGGCTGACCGTCGTCGAGGCCTGGCCCCACCTGATCGTCGCCAACTCCGCCCAGGTCCGCGTCATCGACGCCGACTCCACCGTGCTCACCCACGACCTGCGGGCGGCGAGCAGCAACGCGCGCCGGTACGGATTCCACTACGTCGACGGCGAACTGCTCGTCTTCTGGGCCCACTACGGCAGCGGGGGCATCGAGGGCTACTGGCACACCGACCCCGGCAACGTCTTCACCGTCGACGCCGACGGCGGCTACTGGAACCTGCGCTCCGAGGACATCAGCCTGCCCCTGCCCGGCGGCGGCCGCACTACCGGCGGCGGGGTCCTGCACGCCGGAGACACCAAACTGCCGGCCGAGCGCCGGCTGCTGTCGGACGGGACCTCGTACTGGGTGTGGCAGCGCCAGGACCAGGACCACGCCGGCGGCTGGCGCGAATACGACCCCGCCGGCGGAGCCCTCGGCCGGCTCTCGGCGCCCGGCTTCCTCGCCGACGCCCTGCGCGCCCACCCCGGGGACGGCAACAGGGTGCCCGCCCAGTCCTGCTGGCTGCGGCCCGCGCCCACCGTCGAGGGCTCGGTCCTCGGCGCGCCCGTGGACGGCCTGCTCGGCTGGCGCGTCGTACGCGTCGCCGGCCGGGGCTGGGAGGCCTCCGACACCGGCGGCCGCAGCGTCAGCGTTCCCGAGGGCGCCGAGATGCCCGTCGCCGCACTCACCTTCCCCGGCGACGAGCGGCCGCGCGCCCTGACCCACCGCTGGCGCGAGCTCAGCATCAGCGACCCGGACGGCGTGGTCACCGCCCAGTCGCGCGGCGACCACCGCACCGCCGCCTTCGCCACCGGCAGCGTCGAACTCCCTCCGCTTCCCTTCTGGTACGCGCTGCGCCCGCGCGACCTGGAGGGCTCGGCCGCCCTGCGCGCCGCGGACGGCGCAGCGGTCGGCGCCCTGCTCAAGGCTGCCGGCGCCGCCGAGGCGGCCACCGACCTGCCCGACCTGGTGCGTGCCGCGCTGCCGCAGGTCACCGCCCCGCAGCTGATCGGGGGCATCGTCGAGGTGCTGCGCTTCGCCCTCGCCCAGCAGGAGGCGCTGGACGCGGTCGCCGCCCGACTGGACCCCGACTCGGGTGCCGCGGCGGACGGGCAGCCCGAAGGCCCCACCGACGAACTGATCGCCGACGCGCTGCACGGGCTCGTCGGCACCGGGTACTACCGCTGGGGCGCCCAGACCGACGCGGCGTACCGCTACCTGGACGGGCTGGCCCGGGCGGCCGCCGACACCGACGCCGCCGCGGTGCCCGGACGGCTCCACTTCGACGTGCCCGCCCTGCCGTACTCCGCCCTTCCGTTCACGCCGCTGCTCGACCGGCCCGCGGCCATCGCGTACCGGGCCGTCGCCGTCGGGACCACCGACGAGCAGCGGGCCGCCCTGTGCACGGTGCTCGGCCGGGTGGACGCGCTCGGGCTGGCCTCCGCCGAGGGCTCCGCCGACCGCTGGCGCCGGGTCCTGGTCCACCTCGACCAGCGCCATCTGCGCACCCCTGACGGCATCGAGCGCAACACCTCGCACCGCAGCCTGCTCCCGCTGGGCGGCGGAGCCGTCCTCGGCCTCACCGAGCACAGCGCGTCCGCGTCCGACGGCCACGAGTTCGGGGCACTGCTGTACGACCCCGCCGGCCGCTTTGCCGTGCCCGGCCCCTACACCGTGCGCGGCGACGCCCCGCTCGGCGACCGGGAGCGCGGCCCCGGCTGGCTGGCGGCCTTCCTGGCCGAGGCCGCCGAGCGCGGGGCGGCGCCGTTCCTGCCCGAAGCCGCCGAGGAGTTCGCCCGCCTCACCGGAGTCTCCGGCACGCTCGCGCGACTGCTGCTGGCCGGCCTGCCGAACATCGACAGCTACGAGCACCACTTCCTGCCGGCCGAACTGCGCACCGCCCTGGGCGTCAAGGCGGCCGACGCGAAGCACGCCCGGACCGAGCTGAAGGGCCTCGACGCCGAAGTGCGGCGCGCGGTCGTCGGCGCGCTGCTGCCCGCCGACCCGGCGCGGCTGTGGACGGACGGGCCGGACGTGGCCGCCGCCGCGCAGGAGTGGAACCGCCGCGTGGGACGCCGTACGCCCGTGCCCGAGTGGCTGCTCGCCGAGGCCACGCGCGCCGCGAGCACCGGCTGGTCCACGCACCGGGCGCTGGCCGGGATCCTCGGCCCGGCGCAGTCGCGCTCCTTGAGCGTCGACGTCGCCTGGGAGGTCAAGGGGGACCACGTCGAGCCCCGCGAGCCGGCCGACGAGCCCTTCACCTCGACCGTCCTGACCGGAGCGCTGACCCTGACGGCCTGGATGGCCCACCGGCTGCCCGCCGGGGACCCCCTGCGGGCCGCGCTGCCGCCCGCCCTGACCGCCGTGCGCCAGCGGCTCGCCGCGCCCGAACTGATGCTCAGCATCGGCCACTTCACCAGCCTGCCCGACTTCCGCAAGGCCGCGGGGACGCCCACCGAGACGGGCGAGGGCTACGAGCGGTACGGCGCGGTCGTCATGGCCACCCACGACGACCGGCCCAAGCCCGCCCTGCGGACGGCCCTGCTCGACTCGACCGGCTCCGACCCGTACCTGCCGGCGCTGCGCGGCGAGGACCAGCAGCCGTCGTCGGTGGAGACGGCGCTGCGGGCCGTCCACGACGCGCGGTTCGCGGCTCTCCTGGCGGATCCCGGCGCGCCGGCGGCAGGGACCGTCGACAAGGACGGCACGTGGTGGCCGCAGGACCCGGCCCGCTCGGTGCCCGAGCTGGTGGCGGAGGTCCGAGAGGCGTACGGCCTGGGCGCGGACGCGGCCGCCGTGTACCTGGCGCTGCTCGCCATGCCCGACCCCACCGACCGCAACGTGGCCCGCTGGACCGGCTGGAAGCCGGCCCGGCTGAAGACCGCCCGCGCCGAACTGGCCGCCACCGAGCTGGTGGTGACGGCCTCCCGGACCCGGGCCGGCCGCTCGCTGTTCCTGCCGGGCGGCTGGGCGGAGATGTCCTCGCCGGTGCTGCCGGTGGAGCAGTGGAAGCTGCCGATGTACGGGCTGGCCCCGGGCGGCCGGCCGGTGCTGGGGGTGCTGGTGCCGGACGAGCCGGCCGCGGACCTCTACCGGCGGGCCTGGCAGCGGGTCCGCGAGGGCGACGTACCGCGCTTCGAGGCCCTGAAGGTCAAGCGCACCCGCGCACGCCGCCGCTGACGCCGGCACCGGCCGTGGCGCGGCGCTCCCTCCCCCCTCGTGGTGGGTGCGCCGCGCCGGCCGGCATCCCCCGTACCCCGTACGCCCGTACGCCCGTACCTTCCGAAGGACACAGCACGTCATGACCCTGACCGACACACCCGTTCAGACCCCTGCCCGGCAGTCGCTGCCCGCCGAAGAGCGGTACGCCGCCGAACTCGCCTTCCTCGCCGCCCAGGACACCGGCCCCCGCCCGCCCGGCTGGGCGCTCACCCCGCGCGCCGTCGTCACCTTCGTGTGCGGCAGCGAGGGCACGGAACTGGCCCTGCCGGGCCGCCGCCCCGCCGGGCTCCCGGCCAAGCTGGCGATCGCCCCGAAGTTCGTCGGCGAACGCGCCCTGGTCGAGCGCTGCGTCGTCACGCTCGCCGGGGAACGCGGCCTGCTGCTCACCGGCGAGCCCGGCACCGCGAAGTCGATGCTGTCCGAGCTGCTGGCCGCCGCCGTCTGCGGCACCAGCGCCCTCACCGTTCAGGGCACGGCCGGTACGACGGAGGACGCCTTCCGCTACGGCTGGAACTACGCCCTGCTGCTCGCCCAGGGCCCCACCTCCCAGGCGCTCGTCGACTCCCCGGTGCTCTCCGCCATGCGGACCGGGCGGGTGGTGCGGGTCGAGGAGATCACCCGCTGCCTGCCCGAGGTGCAGGACGCACTGGTGTCGATCCTGTCCGACCGGCGGGTGAGCGTGCCCGAACTGACGGCCACCGAGGACGCGGTGGTCTCCGCGGCCCCCGGGTTCACGGTCATCGCCACCGCCAACCTGCGCGACCGCGGGGTCTCCGAGATGTCCGCCGCCCTCAAGCGGCGCTTCAACTTCGAGACCGTGGCGCCGATCGCGGACGCGGACGCCGAGGCCACGCTGATCCGCCGCCAGGCGGTGGCCGCGGTGCAGCGAGCGGGCGCGGCGTTCGGAGTGGACGACGCGGTGCTGGACGCGCTGGTCACGGTCTTCCGGGACCTGCGCTCGGGGCGCTCGGCCGAGGGCTGGGACGTGGAACGGCCCGGTACGGTCATGTCCACGGCCGAGGCCGTCCAGGTGGCGGCCTCGCTGGGCGTGGCCGCGGCGTACCTGCCGGGCGGCGACGTACTGGACCTGCTGCCGGGGCACCTGCTCGGCGTGGTCCGCAAGGACGACCCGGCCGACCACGGCCGCCTGCTGGGCTACTGGGACGGCCCGGTGCGCCGCCGCGCCGAAGACGGCTCGGCGATGTGGCGCCGCCTGTGGGACCTCCGCGGGAACCTCCGATGACGGCCTCCGGCGGCCTCGCCGACCCCGCGATCGCCACGGCGGGCGCCGATCCGCGGGCCTCGGTGGACGGGCTCGCCGCCTCGCGGGCGCCGTACCTGCTGGGCGTACGGCACCACAGCCCCGCGCTGGCGGCGGTGGTGCCGGCGTTGCTGGACGCCGCGCAGGCGGAAGTGGTGTGCATCGAGCTGCCGACCGACTTCCAGCCGTGGCTGGAGCACTTGGCGGACCCCGAGACCCTCGCCCCGGTCGCCCTGGCGGGCACGGGCCGGGAGGGCGGGACGGCGTTCTACCCGTTCGCCGACTTCTCCCCGGAGCTGGCGGCGATCCGCTGGGCGCGTGCGCACGGGGTGGAGGTCCGCTGCTGCGACCTCCCCCTGGCCGACCCCGGCTGGACCGCCCGGTCCGAGGAAGCGGCGCCGAGGGATCGCCGCTCGTACGCGGAGGCGCTGACCGCATCCGGCACCGGGCGCGACGGCGACGACCTGTGGGACCGGGCCGTGGAGGTACTGGCCCCCGGATGTACGCCGGAAGCCGTCCGGCGGGCCGCCCTGGGCGTGGGCTGGGCCCTGCGCCAGGACGGCCCGGTCCCCGCGACCGACCTCGCCCGCGAGGCCCACATGCGCGCGGTCGTCAACGCCGCCGCGTCCGGCGGCCGCAGGGTCGCAGCCCTCATCGGCGCCTTCCACGCCCCGGCGCTCCTCGGCGCCGCCGCTGCGCAGCCCGCCGGCACGGCGACCGAGTCCGCCGGGGCCTCCACGGCCGCGCGGGCGCTCGGCTCCGCCGCCGGGACCGGGGGAGGGGAGGAGGGCGGCGGGGCGGTGACTTCCCTCGTGCCCTACTCGTTCGATCTGCTGGACTCCCGCTCCGGATACCCCGCAGGGATCCGGGACCCGCTGTGGCAGCAGGAAGTGCTGCGGGCCGGCGGGGATGCCGTGCGGGTGCGTGACGCCGCCTCCGTCGCCGTCACCGGCATCTGCCGGGAGCTGCGCCGCGCCGGGCACACCGCCGGGACCGGCGAGGCCGCCGAGACGTTGCGGCTCGCCTGCGACCTGGCCGTTCTGCGCGGGCTGCCGGCACCCGGCCGGGGCGAGCTCCTCGAAGCCGTCACCACCGTGCTCGGCCAAGGTGAACTCCTCGGCCGGGGCCGGGCGTTGGCCCGGGCCCTGGAGGCAGTGCTCGTCGGCACCGGCCGCGGCCGGATCACCCCGCACGCCCCGCGCTCCGGACTCGGCCCCTCCGTCGAGGCCGAGCTGGCGGAGCTGTGGCTGCCCGGCCCCGAGGACCCCGCCCCCCGCGAGGTACGCCTCGACCCGCTCCGCTCCCCGCTCGACCGCCGCCGCGAGGTCCTGCTCCAGCGGCTGGCCGTCTGCGGGGCCGCGTACGGGGAACCCCTCGACGTGGCCGCCACGGGCGACGGCACCGCCCTCGGCACCAAGTGGCGGCTGACCTGGACCCCGTCCGTCCCGGCCCGCCTCGACCTGGCCGGCGTCCGCGGGGTCACCGCCGCCCAGGCCGCCGCCGGGACGCTGCGCGACACCGCCCGGCGGGCCGCCGCCGAGGGCGGCCCGACACCGGCCCAGATCCTCACCGGCCTGGCCGCCGCCGCGCGGTGCGACCTGCCCGAGCTGGTGGGCGTACGGCTGGAGGAGGCCGCCGAGACCCTCCCGCAGACCGCGACCCTGCCCGAACTCCTGGAGTCGCTGGACCTCTTGGAGGGGCTCGCCCGCGGACACTTCCCCGGTACCCCCGACGGCCCCCGCGCCGCCGCTTCCGCGCTCACCGGCCGGCTGCTCGAAGCCGCCGTACGGTCCCTGCCCGGCCTCGCCGGCAGCGAGGACCCCGCCGACGCGCGCGCGCTCGTCGCCCTCGCCGACCGGGCCGCCGCCCTGCACCTGGGCCTGCGGATGGACGCCGCCCTCGCGGAACTGGCCGCCACAGCCTCCCCGTTGATGCAGGGCGCGGCACTGGCCGTACGGGTCCTCCTCGACCTGGACCCGGCCGCCGGCCTCGGCGACCGGGCCGCCGGGTGGATCGACGGCGCCGGCACCCCCGACGGCCGGCGCTCCCTCGCCCGCCGCCTCGGCGGCGTCCTGGCCGCCGCCGGACCGCTGCTCCAGTCCTCCGCGGCCGCCCTCACCCCGGTCCTGGACCGCATCGACGCTCTCGCCGACCAGGAGTTCCTGGACCGGCTCCCGGCGTTGCGCGGCGGGTTCGACGGAGTCGCCCCGGCCGCCCGGGACCGGCTGCTGGACACCGTCACCGAGCGGCTCGGCGACCGCCTCGACCTGTCGCTCGACGCGCCACCCGCGCTGCTCGCCCTGTGGGCCGCCGCGGACGCCGCCGGCGCCGCCGCGCTCAAGGCCCTCGACGGGCTGCCGACCGGGGGCACCGCTGCTCCCGGACCCGGACCCGGACCCGGTGCCGGTGCCGAGCCGGGGGCACCCGTACCGTCCGAACCCTCCGGCACGCCCGTACCCGCGCCCCTGCGCGGCGACCACCGGCTGGCCCCCGCCGACCGCTGGCGCCTGCTGCTCGGCCGCCGGCGCGACCTGCTCCCGGCCGGCGCCCGGCGCTACGCCCGCGCCCTCGACGAGCTGTACGGCAACGGCCGCGGCGAGGGCTCCGCCGACCTCGAAGGCGGCCGGGGCAACGGCGGCGGCCAGGAGGCCTCCTACCCGACGGCCCGCGAATGGTCGCAGGAGCTCGAAGCGCTCTTCGGCGCCGACGTACGCGAGGAGGTGCTCGCCGACGCGGCCGACGCCGGCCGCGCCGACGTACTGAGCCAGCTCGATCCGGCGGCCGTCCGCCCCTCGGTGGAACTGCTGAGTTCCGTGCTGTCGCTGGCCGGTGGCATGCCGGAGGCCCAACTCGCCCGGCTGCGCCCCCTGGTCAGGCGGCTGGTCGACGAGCTCGCCAAGCAGCTCGCCACCCGGCTGCGCCCGGCGCTCTCCGGCCTCGCCACCCCGCGCCCCACCCGCCGCCCCGGCGGCAGGCTCGACCTGGCCCGGACCCTGCGCGCCAACCTCGCGCACACCCGCCGCCTCGGAGACGGCCGGGTGGTCGTCGTCCCGGAACGGCCCGTGTTCAGCACCCGGGCCGGTCGGGAGGCGGACTGGCGGCTGATCCTGGTCGTCGACGTATCCGGCTCCATGGAGGCCTCGGTCATCTGGTCGGCCCTCACGGCCGCGGTACTCGGCGGTGTGCCGACCCTGTCCACCCACTTCCTGGCCTTCTCGACCCAGGTCGTCGACCTCACCGACCGGGTCGAGGACCCGCTCTCGCTGCTGCTGGAGGTCCGCGTAGGGGGCGGTACGCACATCGCGGCGGGCCTGGCCCACGCCCGCTCCCTGATCACCGTGCCGAGCCGCACGCTGGTCGTCGTGGTCAGTGACTTCGAGGAGGGCGCGCCGATCGGCGGACTCCTCGGGGAAGTCCGCGCGCTGGCCGCGTCCGGAGCCCATCTGCTGGGCTGCGCCGCGCTCGACGACGCCGGCGCGCCCCGGTACTCGGTCCCGGTGGCCCGCCGGCTCGTCGCGGCCGGCATGCCGGTGGCCGCCCTCAGCCCGCTCGCCCTCGCCCGCTGGGTGGGCGACCGCCTCCGTGGAGAATCCCGTTGAGCAGTGAGTCGAGTATCCAGTCGAGTACCGCGTTGAACACCGGCCCCCTGCAGCTGCCTCCCGTGGCCCCCGAGGTCCTCGCCGAGGCCGTCGAGGACCTCACCGCCCGGCTGCGCAAGAAGCTCGACGCCGCCATCGAGGGCTGCGCCGCGGGCGCGGCGTTCGGGGACGACGGGGGCGTGACCGTCCGCTTCGGGGAAGACGCGCTCGTCACCCTGCGGCCGGGCCCGAGCGGTACGGTCACCGCGGCGGACCAGGCCACCTGCACCTGCCTGTTGGCCCCGCGCTGCCTGCACCGGGCGGCGGTGCTGGGCGCGGCGCCCCTGGCCGACGCGGCCCGACCGCCGCTGTCCCATCCCGGCCCCGATCCCGTCCTCGACGGCGATCCCGCTCCGGACCCGGCGTCGGCGTCCGATGCCGGGTCCGGGGCCTCTTCGGACGGCGCCGAACCCGCCTCCGAACCCGCTCCCGAACCCGCCTCCGAGCCCGCCCCCGAGCCGGCTCCCGAAGCCCTCACCGCAGCCCAGCTCGTCGCGGCCGCCGCGCTCTGGCGGGCCGCCGCCGAGGCACTCGCCGCCGGTGCCACGGCGGGCGGCGCGGTGGTCCAGGCCGAGCTGCTGCGGGCCGCCCACACCGCGCGCCTCGCCGGGCTGCCCCGGGCCGAGGCCGCCGCCCTGCGGGTCGTACGGGGCCTGCGCGCGGCCCGGGAGCGCAGCGGCGGCCACCGGCTCGCCGACCTCACCGCAGCCTTCCGCGAACTCCTCCACACCGCCGCACTTCTGGCGTCCGGTACCGCGGGCGCGGCGCTCACCGGTGCCGCCCGCCGCGCCTACCGGCCGGGCGGCAGCCTGCGGGTGTACGGCTTGTGCCGGGAGCCGGTCCTGTCGGCCACCGGGTACGGGGGAGTGGTCACCCATGTGCTCGCCTCGGACGGCTCGCGCCACTCCGTCTCCGACGTCCGCCCCGGCGGCCTGGCCCGCGCCCGCGGCGCCGGATCGGCCTCCGTGGCGCTCGGCGGAGCCGCCCTCGACCACGCCGGACTCGCCCGCGGGGGACTCCGTATCGCCGGGGCCACGGTCTCCGCCGACGGCCGCCTCGGTGCCGGACGCGGGGTCCGGGCGACCCCGCTGCGCGGAGTCCCGTGGACCGAGGAGCCGGCCGCCGCGCTGTTCGCCCGCCCGGCCGCCGAGGCCGTGGCCGCCCAGCTCGCCGACCGGGACGCCGACCCGGACGGAGCCGGGCCCGCCCTGATCGGCTGCGAGATCGCGGTCGTCGGGGCGGCCGGCGAGGACCTCCTGGTCCGCGAGGTACGAGCGGGCGCGCCCCTGCTGCGGCTGCGCGCCGCCCACCCCCATCCGGAGCTGCCGCACACGGCCAACCTGCGCCGTATCGCCGCCCATCCGGGGCTGCTGCTCCGTGTCCTGGGACGCCCCGACCTGGACCGCGCCGCGACGCTGCGCCCGCTGGCCGTCGGGCCGGTCCCCGGCGCGCAGTACACGCTGCGCCTGCCCGAGGAATGGCTGGGCCGCGCGGACCTCGGCTACGACGTGCTCCAGGGCAGCCACTTCCCGCCCGGCGCGGCGGCTGCGCCGTCCGCCACCGAAGGCCCCGACGTCCTGGCCGACTCACCGCTGTGGCGGGTGCGCCGACTGCTCGAAAGCGGGGTCGCGGGCGGCCGCCGCGCCGTCGCCGAGACGGCCCGCGGCGCCGAGCCCCGCGCCGCGTACGGCCCCCTTCGCCGGGCGGGCTTCACCGCGGCCGCCGAGCTGGCCGCCGCCCTCGCCGCCGAGGCGGACCACCGGCCCCGCGACCCCTTCGGCCGCCTGGCAAACCCCTCACCCGACGCCTACGCCCAAGCCTGGCTGGCCACCGCCACCCACCTGGCCGCGGCAGAACGCTCCCTGGTGGCCGCGTCCTGGTCCTGGAGCCAGGAGGTGTCTCCGTGACCGCTCGTGACGCGTCGCGCGTTGGATGCCCCGCCGGGGCCATCCGGCGCCCCGCCCGCTCTCACCTGCGTTCGACGGGCTGGCGCCATGACCGGACTCGGGCCCGTCGCCTGGCCTCCTGCGCCGACGGAGACCGGACGGCTCGTGCTCCCCGAGTCCGAGGCCCGGGACCGTGCGGCGTTCATCGAGCTGTTCGCGTCGCCGGAGGTGGGCACCCACCTCGGTGGCCCTCGGCCTCGTGATGCGCTCGAACGCGCGGTGCCCGAGGTGCCCGGGCGGCGCCCCGGCCTCTTCGTGATCGATCTCGACGGAGCGATGATCGGCACGGTCGCGCCCGATCGGCGCGACGCGGAGCGTCCGGGGCACCTCCGGCCCGGTGCGGGTGGAGCCGAGCTCGGCCACATGTTCCTGCCGGAGGCGTGCGGACGGGGATACGCCGTCGAGGCGTGCGCGGCGGCGCTCGACCGGTTCGCCGACGCGCTTCCCGGCGAGCCGGTCGTGCTCCGCACCCAGACCGCCAACGCCCGCTCGATGCGCCTCGCGGCCCGACTGGGGTTCACCGAAGTGGAGCGGTGGTCCCCCGTCACGCCTTCCGGTCGAGCCGGGCGGCGTACTCGTCGGTGAGGAGCGTGCAGGTGCACCAGTCGCCCGTGCACGGGGCGCCGAGCTCGGCTCCGTAGGGCCCGAGGCCTGACATGAGGGCGAGCACCTCGGCACGTTCCGACGCGGTGAGGGCGGGCAGCGCTGCGCCCGGCCGCAGGCGCCAGGTATCCGGGACGTCGTCGATGTCGCCCACGACCTGCGCGTCGATGAACAAGGTGTGGAGGGGATGCTCGGGAAAGTCGTTGAGCCGCAGGACCCACCAGCGTCCGTCGGCCCGGGCCGCTCGGCAGAAGACGCGCGTGCCCGTATCGTGCCAGGCGGCCTGCGGGGGCAGGGCGGGGACCGGCGTCATGCGGTGGACTCCTGGGGGAGCGGGTGGCCGCGCAGCCATGCGGCGAGCGTGGTGAAGTCTGCCACGGTGAGGCCGAAGCGGGCGTCCACGCGGTGGAGCAGGGCCGGGGCCGGGTGGTGTGCGCGGACCCAAGTGCGGTCGGCGGGGGTGACCTCGTCGTCCACCCAGGCGAACGGGCGGCCGGCGGCGTGGTCGACCAGCGCGCGGGTCTTCCAGTGGATCCGATCGCGGTCGTCCTGCTCGGACGGGTCCGGCCAGGACACCACCGGCAGCTCCGGCAGGCCGAGCCGGGGCGCGACCCACGTGTTCGCGTCGGCCATCCAGGTCGTGGCCCAGACCACGTCGCACGGCAGTGCCAGGAGGCGGGGCCCGAGGGCGGGATCGAGCCTGGCGAGGAGGGGGTTCGCGTCGGACTGCGTCCCGTACGCCGGGTAGCCGTTCGGCAGCTCGTGGGCGCAGGCCCCGAACGGGATGAGTGGTCCGTCGACGTCGAGGAAGAGGAGGGGGCGCTGGACCGGGCTGGTCATGGCGCCACCGTAGCCCCCCATGTGGAACCGCGGACGGTGTGATCCCCTCTTCATGGGCAAGGGGGGACGATCGTGACTGTGACGAGGACAGCTGTGGCCCGGTCCGGGCCGGCCGTGAGAGCGGCGGTGGTGGGGCTCATGTGCGCCGTGTTGGCGGCATGCGGCACGCGGCACGCCGGAGGGGAGGCCGCCGCCCCTCCGGCCCCGGCAGCGCCGGTGCAGGAGACCTGCGGCCTCGACCGCACGACGGGGGGCGGCGGTACGGGTACGCCCGATCCGCCGACGGAGGAGGAGACGGGCGGCGGCTACGCGGGGCCGCCGACCGATGAGGAGACGGGCAGCAGTTACGCCGGGCCGCCCACCGATGAGGAGACGGGGAGTTACGCCGGGCCGCCCACTGATCAGGAGACGGGGAGTTACGCCGGGCCGCCGACCGATCAGGAGAGCGGCGGGTATGCCGGGCCGCCGACCGATGGGGACGTCACCAACGGCGCCGGGCCCTGTGGCGGGGCCGGGTGGTTCGACATGACGCGGGACTTCAACGCCTACTACGCCCAGCGGCGCACCAGCGCCGACAAGTTCCTGCCCGAACGAGCCGTCAGCGAGGCCCGGGTCCGCAAGGGGCGGGATTCCGGGGAGGCGGTCGTGATCTTCGCGACCCGATCCGTGGGCAAGGGCCTCGCGGAGGACGGCCGTCGGGTGGCGGACGTGTTCGTGTCCTGGAGGCAGCAGGTGTACCAGGACCACGGCACCCTGTCCGTCCGGACCGCCAACGGGGACGTCGTGGCCACCTCGGCATGGTGATGGCTCACACCCCCAGGGCGTTCCAGAACGCGCAGTGGTGTTCCGCCGGGCCGTCGACCGGGTGGGTCCCGCCCGGGCCCGGCGCCGGCGACAGTACGGAATCGGCCGGGCCGAACCGTGGCTCCGACAGCGCGCGCTGCGGAGCCGTCGGGGCGGCGGCACCCATCGTGAACAGGTAGGGCAGTTCTAAGCAGTGCGAGGCGCCGTAGGGGAAACCCGGCACCTCCGGCAGGCCGGTGAGGCGAAGTTCGGCGCGTCCCGGTCGCTGAACCGGTACGCGTACACCGGCACGTACCGGGCCGTCGCCCGGCCGTCCCGCAACGCCGGGCAGATGAACGAGGCGTCGGAGAGGAAGGCGGCGGAGGCGAGCGCCGGGGTCGGCCTCCGCCGCCGCCGGGTACCGCGCCTCGACGGCCGGGACGGCCGCGGCGCCGAAGGACTGCCCCACGCGGGCCCGGTAATCGCCCCGTGTCGCGGATGGGGTGCGCCGCCAGGCCCTGGGCGAGGAAGATCCGCACCTCGTCCTGGTTGACGCCCTCGATCACCGGCACCCGGTGGAAGCGGCCGCCCTCCAGGGCCCGCCGGGGTTCCTCGGGCAGCACGCGGTTGCGGTTGCCGTAGGAGTCGAGCGAGAACCGCATCATCAGCTCCGGGCGTCGCGAGCGTCGCCGCGTCCTTCCCGGGCGGGCAGTCGAGTACACGCCCGGCTCCGGCCGGTCGCAGCCGAGGCCGGCCGCCGACGTGACCCCGTCCGCGACGGTGCGCTGCTCGGGCACCCGCTGGAGCAGGGCGGCCGAGGCCGGAGAGGTCAGGTGCGCGCAGACGCTGAGCCCGCCCGCCGACTCGCCGACGTCGGACGGGTCGCCGCCGAAGCGGGCGGCGTTGGACCGCACCCCGCGCAGCGCCGCCTGCTGTCGTGACGACGGCGTCGGCATGGTGACGTTCAGGTGCAGGCAGTCCTCGGAGCCGCTCTGGCCCGCCCGGCCCCATCGCCGGCAGCTGCACGCAGCGCGCCCCCGGCGCCCCGGCGTCGCGTACGCGGGCCCGGCGCGCCGCGGGCTGCGGAAGCCGCCAGCGCAGCGGTCCGGTCGGCGGCGCTGCGTAGGGATTCCCTCGAAGGTCCGGTACGTGCCGTGCGCCGTGCCCCGTACCGGCCCCCGGTCGGCCTTCCCGACGGGCCGGTCTTCCGGGGCCGCGTCCGGCGCGGACGCCTCGGATGCAGGTCCGGCCCCGGTGGCGACCATGAGCAGGGCGCACCACACGGCGCTCCAGCGTCGTACGCGGCGGGCACGGGATGCCATCGACGGCCCTTCGGCGTCCGTCTCCGTCCTCATCCGTCCCCCGAACGGCGCTATCCGCGCTGTACGACGCCGCGTACGTAGGCGGCCTGGCCGGCGTGCTGGAGGTCGTCGGAGAGGATGCTCACCAGCCGCACCCCCAAGGTGACCGGCGGGTCCCAGCCCGTGTCGACGACGCGGTCCAGATCGGCGGCGGAGAGCCCCCGGACGAAGTCGGTGGTCCGCTCGTGGACGGCGTCGAAGTAGCCGAGCAGCAGCTCGTCCGACTCGACCAGGACCGTGCCGACCTGTTTGGCCGTGTGCCCGTAACCGGTGGCCTCGGCGGGCAGCGGCAGGGCGAAGCGGGTGAACCATTCCTGCTCCGTCCAGACCTGCTCCAGGCCCGACGCGTCCGCCATGTGGTCGTCCTGCACCCGGGTCAGGTGCCACACCAGCCAGGCGATCGAGTTCGCCTTCGGGTCGATCCGTGCGTTCAACTCCTCGGCCGAGAGCCCCTCGACCACTTCGTGCACCACCGCGTGGATGCGCCCGTACGCATCGGCCAGTGCCTCCGTAGCCTTCATGTACCGCCTCCTGACGTGGCGTCATGTCACCTGAGGTACGCCATCGGCCGGTGCCCCGTGGCGACCGGCCGATGGGTGAACCGGGGCGGGGCTACATGGGATCCATGCCCCGGTCGTCGATCCTGTCTTCCTTCTCGCTCTGCTCCTGGAGTCGGCGGGCCTTCTCCTGGAGCCTTCGGCGCTCTTCCGGATCGGTGGAGCGTTCGGCAGCCGTGTTCAGCTCCTGCGCCTTCTCGCGCAACTGCCGGACCCGGCCGCGGGCTTCGCCTGCGCTCATGACCACTCCTCGGGTGTGGGGGGGGTAAGGAGGCCGGATTCAGCGAACCAGCAGCGCCGCGCGGGCGCATCTCGAACCCTCCCCCTGGTGACCGGCCGGCCGGGAAGGGCGGCTCCCCCGTTTGCCCGCCCCGAATGGCGCAGCGGGGCCGGGTGGCGGTGAATGGTGACCGAGCGTGCGCTTCCCATGACGCACGTTGACCGGCGTGCGATGTGTAGACCCGCGCGTCGGCGAACGGAGCTTTCCATGGACGACCCCATCACGCTCGCGGCGACGCAGGACGACGGCCCCCGCGAGCTCCCCGACCCCGATTCC
Source organism: Streptomyces sp. NPDC051109 (assembly GCF_044455885.1). Classification (NCBI taxonomy): domain Bacteria; kingdom Bacillati; phylum Actinomycetota; class Actinomycetes; order Kitasatosporales; family Streptomycetaceae; genus Streptomyces; species Streptomyces sp. NPDC051109. The sequence goes on along the minus strand of NZ_JBITFF010000002.1, from coordinate 624,286 downwards.
GCCCCCGAACCCGCCGGCGCGAAGACCCGGGCGACCCCGGCTGCCCCGACGAGTGCCGAGCCCATACGCACCCTGTTGGAGACGGCAGGCACCTGCCGGCCCCTTGAGGAAGTGGCCGAATTGGTGAGCCTCCTTGAGGAGGCCGGCCAGAGCACCGGCCACGGCCACCAGACGCTGCGGGCGGCCGCCGTCGGGCGACCCGTCCAGGACGTGGCCCTGCTGGCCGGCATCCTCGGGACGGACGAGGGCCGCGAGCCGCACCCGGATCCCGGCCCGACCCCTCGGAGCCCCGAGCCCGTGCACCGCGGCCCGGCCGTCGGGTCCCCGGAGCCCGACCCGGCCGTCGGGTCCCCGGAGCCCGGCCCGGCCGTCGGGTCCCCGGAGCCCGGCCCGGCCGTCCGGTCCCCGGAGCCCGGCCCGGCCGTCCGGTCCCCGCAGCCCGCCCTCCCGGCCGTCCCGGCTGTCCCCGCCGTCCCCGCCGTCCCCTCCGTGCACCCGGCCCTGACGCCGCACGCGGGCCGGCCCGCCCGGCCGCCCGCCGTCCCTGCCGTTCCCGCCGAACCACCACCGGCACGGGAGGGGCAGCGGTACGCGCGACGGCCCGAGCCGCCGGAGGAAGAGCCCTTCGACGACCCCTACGAGGACGAGCGGTACGAGTCGCTCGCGGAGTACCGCCGCACGTACGGGCGCGGCCCGTACGGCAGGCGGGCCGCAGCAGCCGCCCCCTCCGGCCCGCTGCGCCACCTGCTGCGCTGGCCCGTGGCGGCGGCCCTGCTGGTCTGCGGCGTCCTGCACCTGCCGAGTGACGTGACGGCGCTGCCTTCCCAGACCCCGGTTGCCTTCCTTCCGCTCCTCGCCGCCGTGCTGTGCCTCGGTCTCGGCGCGCTGATCGCGGTGCGCGACACCGCCGGAGCGTGGCGGGCCGCTGCCGTGGCCGCCGTTGCGGTCGTCGCCCTGCACGTGGTCGGCGGACTCGCGGCCTTCGACCCGCTGGAGGGTGCGGTGAGCGCCTCCCAGGCCTGGGCGGGCGTCACGGCGGTGCTCTGCGCCGCGGCCGTCGCGCTCCTGGCGGGCCTGGCGCTCGGCAACCGGTCGCCCCGCCCCCGGGCGGGCGCCGGCGGCTGACCGAGCGATGGGGGCGGGATCGGCGGCACGTGCCGGTCCCGCCCCCGCGGCATGCCCGACCCCGCCTACGCGAGCAGGTTGACCCCGTGCGTGAACACCCGGGGCAGCCGGGCCGCCAACGGGACGATCCGCCCCGCGAGGCGCGGCTGTTGGCGTGCCCAGAGCAAGGACGCGGTCAGCGTGCGGTAGCTGCGCGACAGCTCCAGCCAGGCCCGCTCGTACGCCTGCGGCCGGCCCTCCCGCACGCAGCGCACGAGTTCACCCGCCGCCGTCACGGCCAGCGTCAGCCCCTCGCCGGTCAGCGCGTCCACGTATCCCGCGGCGTCCCCCACGAACAGCACCCGCCCCGCGACCCGTACCCGGGCCCGCTGGCGCAGCGGCCCGGCACCGCGCACCGCCGAACCGGTGGAGCCGGCCAGCCGCTCGCACAGCAGCGGGAACCGCGCCAGCAGTACGTCGAAGGGGGCGCGCTCGCCGGTCAGGACCGCCACGCCGACCCGGTCGGGCCCCAGCGGGGTCACGTACGCCTCGCAGTGCGCCGACCAGTGGACCTCGACCAGGTCGCTCCAGGGCTCCACGGCGTAGTGGCGGCGCAGGCCGTAGCGCGGCGGCCGGCCGCGGGAGGGAGGCGCCGCCAGGCCCAGCCCGCGCCGGACGGGGGAGTGCAGGCCGTCGGCCGCGACGAGGTGGCGGGCCGTCAGACCGGCCGCACCGACCCGGTCCTCGTCCTGGCGTACCTCGCCGACGCGCCGGGCGAGCACCCGGACGCCCAGCCGCTCGGCCCGCTCGGCCAGCGCGGCCTGCAGGACGGTCCGGCGGGTGCCGAGACCCGGCCCGGTGCGGAACCGCCCTTCCGCGTGCAGGCCGCTCACCCCGTCCAGGTAGCGGATGCCGTGGAAGGGGTGGCCCGGCACGCGGACGCCGAGCTCCCGGAGGCCGCGTACGGCACCCGGCATCAGGCCCTCGCCGCAGGCCTTGTCGATCGGGGTGGGGCGCGGCTCCAGGACCACGACCTCCATGCCGGCCAGCGCCCCGTGGATGGCCGTGGCCAGCCCGGCCGGGCCGCCGCCCGCGACGAGCAGGTCGATCACCGGGCCCGGCCCTCCGCCGGTACGGCGCTGCGGTAGACGGGCGCGGCATGCGCCAGGGCGTCCTCCTCGCAGCGGATGCGTACGCCGAGCAGCAGCAGGTTCAGCAGGGTGAACGCGGCGGCCGTCACCCAGGCGGTGTGCACGAGCGGCAGCGCCGCGCCCTCGACGACGACGGCCGCGTAGTTCGGGTGGCGCAGCAGCCGGTACGGGCCCGCCGCCACCAGAGGCAGCCCCGGGACGACCAGGACCCGGGTGTTCCAGTGCGGGCCGAGGGTGGCGATGCACCACCAGCGCAGGCCCTGGGCGGCCAGCGCGAGGGCGAGGGCCGGCCAGCCCAGTGCGGGCAGGAACGGGCGGTCGGCGACGAGGGGCTCCACCACGCAGCCCAGGAGCAGCGCGGTGTGCAGGGCGACCATGGCCGGGTAGTGGCCGCGACCGTGTTCGGTGGCGCCGCGGGACAGGCTCCAGCGCGTGTTGCGGCGGGCCGTGGCGAGTTCGGCGAGCCGCTCGGCCGCGACGAGGCCGATGAAGAGCAGGTACGGCTCCATGGAAGGGGTCAACGTCAAAGCAGACATGGGGTCACCAGCGCAGGAGGACGAGTTCGGAGGCGAAGCCGGGTCCGAAGGCGATCATCAGCCCGACGGAGCCCGGTGCGGGGGGCCCGGAGGCCTGGATCGTGTTCAGGATGTGCAGGACCGACGCCGAGGACAGGTTGCCCGCGTCCGCGAGCGAGCGCCGGCTCGCCGCGAAGGCGGAGTCCGGCAGCGCCAGCGCGTCCGCCAGCGCGTCGAGGACCTTCGGGCCGCCGGGGTGGACGATCCACGCGTCGACGTCAGGCGGCTTGAGGTCGTGCCGGGCGAGGAAGGTCTCGACCTCCTCGGCCACGTGCAGTCTGACCAGGGCGGGCAGTTCCCGGCCCAGCACCATCCGGAAGCCCCAGTGGCCGATGTCCCAGCCGAGGAGCCCCTCGGTGCCGGGGTAGAGGCGGCTGCGGGCGGCCACCACCGACGGCCCCGGTCTCGTGCCGTGCAGCGGATGGCCGCGGCCCACCGCGAGCAGGGCCCCGGCCCCGTCGCCGAACAGGGCGCCGGCCACCAGGTTCGCCACCGAGGTGTCCGAGGGCTGGAGCGTGAGCGAGCAGAGCTCGGTGGACAGCAGCAGGGCCGCGTGGTCGGGACGGCCCGTCAGATGGTCGTGGAGGTGGCCCAGTCCGGCGGCGCCCGCCGCGCAGCCCAGGCCGAAGAGCGGCAGCCGCTTCACGTCGGGGCGCAGACCGGCCCGGCCGGCGATGCGGGCCTCCAGCGAGGGCGTCGCGAGCCCGGTGACCGTGGTGGACATGATCAGGTCCACCTCGTGCGCCTTCAGGTGGGCCGCGGCGAGGGCGGCTTCGAGGGCGCGGGCGCCGAGCTCCTCGGCGCTCTCCAGGAAGAGGGCGTTCGTACGGCCGAAGTCGTTCGACGGACCGTAGCGCTCCAGCGGCAGGGAGAGGTGGCGGGACTCGACGCCCACCGCGGCGTGCAGGCGGTGCAGGAGGGCGGTGTCGGCCCCCGGAGGAAGGAAGCGGGCGAGCGCCGTCGCGATTTCGGACTGCCGATAGCGGTGGGGCGGGAAGACACTGCTCACGGCCAGGACACGCGTCATTGCCTCAACATAAGGAACAACTGACACTTCGCGATGAATGCGGCATATCGGGCGCGGCGCGGCATAGCGTGACGGCGTGCCCCGCGCCAGAGCCGAAACCCCGGACGCAGCCCTGTCCATGCCCGCCGGGGCCGCGGCGCCCGCCCCGCCGCGGCCGGAAGTGTCCGGCCTCCTCAAGGCCTGCCATCCGGTGCCCGCGGCCGCCGTGACGCTCCTCGCCGCCGCCCTGGCCGCCGCCGTGGGGCGAAGCCTGCCCGGGGCCGCGTTCACCGTGGCCGCGGTGGCCGCGGGCCAGTTGTCCGTGGGCTGGTGCAACGACCGGGTGGACCTGTGCCGGGACCTGGCGACCGGCCGCCGCGACAAACCCCTGGTCCGCGGCGCCGTACGGCCCGCCGCGGTGACGGCCGCGGCGCTCACGGCCCTGCTGCTGTGCGTTCCGCTGTCGCTGGCCGCCGGATGGCTCGCCGGATCCGCGCACCTGTGCGCGGTGGCCGCCGCCTGGGCCTACAACCTGCGGCTGAAGAACACCGCCGTCTCGTGGCTCCCGTACGCCCTCGCCTTCGGACTGCTCCCCGCGTTCGTGACCCTCGGCCTGCCCGGTGCGCCGTGGCCGCCTTGGTGGCTGACGGCCGCCGCGGCCCTGCTGGGCGCGGGCGCGCACTTCGCCAACGTGCTGCCCGACATCGACGACGACCTGGCCACGGGCGTGTCGGGGCTGCCGCACCGGATCGGCGCGCGGCGCGCGGCGGCCGTCGGCGGGCTCCTGGTCCTCGGCTCGGCCGTGGCGCTGGTCGCCGGGCCGCCGGGGCCGGTGCCGCCGTACGGCTGGGGGCTGCTCGCGGCGACGGCGTCGGCGGTACTCCTGGGGGCCGGACGGCCGACCGGCCGGAGCCGGATCCCGTTCCTCGCGACGATGGCGGTCGCCGCGGCCGACGTCGTCCTCCTGGTGGTCCGCGGGGCCGACCTGACCGGACTCCGCTGAGGCGGCGGCCTCCGCCGCGGCCCCGGGCGCCCGACGGCGGCGTCGGCTCAGGCCGCGGCGGCCGGCGCCGGCGGGCGGCGGGTCCGGGTCCACTCCAGCAACTGCTCCCGCGGCCAGGTGTTCACGACCCGCTCGGTCGGCACCCCGCACTCCACGGCCCGTTCGCAGCCGGTCGGCTGCCAGTCCAGCTGGCCGGGGGCGTGCGCGTCCGTGTCGATCGCGAACAGCGTCCCGGACTCCACGGCCAGTCGCAGCAGCCGGCGCGGCGGGTCCAGCCGCTCGGGCCGGCTGTTGATCTCCACGGCGGTCCCGGACTCCGCGCAGGCGGCGAAGACCGCCTCGGCGTCGAACTGCGACTCGGGGCGGGTGCGCCCCGTCACCAGCCGTCCCGTGCAGTGGCCCAGGACGTCCATCAGGGGGTTGCGTACGGCGGCCAGCAGCCGGCGCGTCATCGCGGGCGACTCCATCCGCAGCTTCGAATGGACGGACCCGACGACGAGGTCGAGGCGGTCCAGCAGCTCCGGCTCCTGGTCCAGGGAGCCGTCGAGCAGGATGTCGCACTCGATGCCGGTGAGCAGCCGGAAGGGCGCCCACTCCTCGTTGAGCTGCGCCACCACGTCCAGCTGCTCGCGCAGCCGCTCCGGCGAGAGCCCCCGGGCGACGGTCAGGCTCGGCGAGTGGTCGGTGAGTACGGCCCACTCGTGGCCCAGTGCGGCCGCCGCCCGGCCCATCGCCTCGATCGGGCTTCCGCCGTCGGACCACTCGGAGTGCAGATGGCAGTCCCCGCGCAGGGCCGCACGCAGCGCGAGGGCGGCGGGGTCGGCCGGCGGCCCGTCGGGATGCGCGGCGACCTCGTCCTCCAGGGTCTGCAGGTACGCGGGGATCGACCCGCCGACCGCCTCCCGCACCACCTGGGCGGTTTTCGGCCCGATGCCCCTGACCGCTTCGAGGGTGCCCGCATCGACCCGTTCCCGCACCTCGCGCTCGCCCATCCGTACGAGGGCGGCCGCCGCTTTGCGGAAGGCCTGCACCCGGTAGGTGGGTGCCTGCCCGCGCTCCAGCAGGTAGGCGATCCGCTCCAGTGCCGCGACCGGATCCATGCGGTACCTCCTGAGTGGCCCCGGTTCCAGTGTGACCGGCACCCCCAAGGATGTCTTGGGAAAGCCATAAGCTCTGTTTATAGGGTTATAAGCGGGGGGCGGGTGCTGGCTTAGGGTTCCCTTAGTTTAGGGTTCCCTTGATCCAGTGTTTTTCGGTCGAAGGGAACCAGTCATGCCTCGCCCTCTCCGGGTAGCGATCGTCGGTGCCGGCCCCGCCGGAATCTACGCCGCCGACGCGCTGCTGAAGTCCGAGGCGGCCGCCGAGCCGGGTGTCTCCATCGACCTCTTCGAGCGGATGCCCGCCCCCTTCGGCCTGATCCGTTACGGCGTCGCCCCCGACCACCCGCGGATCAAGGGCATCATCACCGCCCTCCACCAGGTGCTCGACAAGCCGCAGGTCCGCCTGTTCGGCAACGTGGACTACCCGAACGACATCAGCCTCGACGAACTCCACTCCTTCTACGACGCCGTGGTCTTCTCCACCGGCGCGACGGCCGACCGCGCGCTCGCCATACCCGGCGTCGAGCTTGACGGGTCCTACGGCGCCGCCGACTTCGTCTCGTGGTACGACGGCCACCCCGACGTCCCGCGCACCTGGCCGCTGGAGGCCGAGAAGGTCGCCGTGCTCGGTGTCGGCAACGTCGCCCTCGACGTCGCGCGCATCCTCGCGAAGACCGCCGACGAGCTGCTGCCGACCGAGATCCCGGCGAACGTGTACGACGGGCTCAAGGCCAACAAGGCGCTGGAGGTGCACGTCTTCGGCCGCCGCGGCCCGGCGCAGGCCAAGTTCAGCCCGATGGAGCTGCGCGAGCTCGACCACTCGCCCAACATCGAGGTCATCGTCAACCCCGAGGACATCGACTACGACGAGGGCTCGATCGCCACCCGCCGCTCCAACAAGCAGGCGGACATGGTCGCCAAGACCCTGGAGAACTGGGCGATCCGCGACATCGGCCCGCGCCCGCACAAGCTCTTCCTGCATTTCTTCGAGTCGCCCGCCGAGATCCTCGGCGAGGACGGCAAGGTCGTCGGCCTGCGCACCGAGCGCACCGAGCTCGACGGCACGGGCAACGTCAAGGGCACCGGCCGGTTCACCGACTGGGACGTCCAGTCCGTCTACCGCGCCGTGGGCTACCTCTCCGACGAACTGCCCAAGCTGCCGTGGGACGTCGACAGCGGCACCGTCCCGGACGAGGGCGGCCGTGTGATCGAAGCCGGCGCGCACCTGCAGTCCACGTACGTCACGGGCTGGATCCGGCGCGGTCCGATCGGCCTCATCGGCCACACCAAGGGCGACGCGAACGAGACGGTCGCGAACCTCCTGGCGGACCACGCGGGCGGCCGCCTGCGGACGCCCGCCGCGCCCGAGCCGGAGGCCGTGGAGGCCTTCCTGGCCGAGCGGAACGTCCGCTTCACGACGTGGGAGGGCTGGTACGCGCTCGACGCGGCCGAGAAGGCGCTGGGCGAGCCCGAGGGCCGCGAGCGCGTGAAGATCGTCGAGCGCGAGGACATGCTGAAGGCGAGCGGCGCGTAACCGCCGCGCGTACTCGACCGGGTGGGGGCCGCCGGCGGCGGCCCCCACCCGCATGTCCGGACTGCGGTGTCAGTCCTTGATCGAGAGGATCTTCCGGGTCTTCAGGTCGGCCTGGACGTGGAGCCGGGTGGTGTCGCTGCCGCTCCAGGTCAGGGTGACGGTGGCGTTGGTCTTGCCCATGCCGCTGTCGACGTAGGCGACCTTCCATTCCAGCGGCACGTTCTGGGCGCGCAGGACGCCGTCCGCGTGGTTGGTCTCCTCCCACTTCGCCAGCTCGCGCTGGAGCGGCGCCGAGAGGTAGGAGAACCGCAGCTGCTTCGCGAGCGTGCCGTCCCCGTCGTACACCGCGTCGATGTACGCACCGTAGAAGGTGGCGATCCGGGAGAACGCGCTCTCCGGGCCGCCGGAAACGGGCGGTGCCGCGGCGGCCGCCCGGCCGTCCTGCGGCGTACCCGAGCCGGCGGTCGCGGAGGCGCTGGTGACGAGGGCGAGGGTGAGTGCGGCCGTCGCGGCGGTGGCCGCGAGGGCGAGGGAGGCGGTGCGCTTGGCCGGAGACTTGAACATCGTTCGGACCTTTCGCAGTGCTGAATACGTGCCAGTGCGGTGCGGTGCGGTTCAGTGCGGTGCGCGCTGCGTTCGGCTGCACTGAACCCATCGACGCCGCCGCCGCTGCGGACGGTTCTCGGAAGGTGCGAAATGGCCTGAATGCGACGCCGATGGCCTACAGCCGCCTATCGGGGCGAACCCAGGCAGTTCAGCGCCGCCGCCCGCGGGGCCCGCACCCCCGCAGGCAGCGCCGTACGCACGGCGGGCGCGAAGTCCGGCGCGTGGCGGCAGCACCTGCCCGGCGCCGGCCGCGTCGTCGAGGACGGGGAGCCGGCTGAGGCCGGCCTGGCGGCGATGGTCCCGCGGTCGCCCTCGCGCCCCGGGGACCCGGGCACGGGCGCCACGCCCGGGCGCCCGGAGCCCGTCCTGGGCACCCCGCGCCAGCCGCTGTCCGCCGAGGGCCCGGCCGGCCGCGCGGGCTCGTCGCGCAGCCGCTCCCGAACCGTGCGGTACTCGGCGAGGGCTTCCGCCTGCCGTGAGGTCAGGGCGCGGAGGAGGATGGGACCGAGGGTCTCGGTGTCGTGGTGCGTCCGGTATCCGCCGTGCACGCCCTCGACGGTGGTCGTGGACAGGTCGTACTCCGTGAATAACCTGCGCAACCTCAGGACGCCCGTCTGTAACGCGGCGCGCGCGGTGGCCGGCGGTTCCTCCCGCACCGAAATCGCCGGACAGGTGGTCGAAACGACGACCCCGGGATGCGGAAGAAGAGCGGCGAGAGGACTGGTCGCCTGGGATGGCCCGAGAACTACGGTTTCCGGGCCGTGGGCCATACTCGGCGGCCCCAAAAGCCGGAACCGCATACTGGTCCCTCGTGTCGGGTCGCGTATTCGCGAACGAGCAGGACAGGGGCGGTGGTCGGCCGCGCCTGCTCGCCGCCCCTGGCGGGGCGACGAATGAATTAAATACTACATAAGGGATCTTGTGAAAGTCGAGTGGTGTACGGCTTGTTTCGGCCGCAGGGCGATTCCCTTTCTTGCCGTCGCCCTGGAGTCCCGTGAAGTCGCCGCAGGTTGGCGAGAATGTTCACGTGTGAACGAATTGGCCGTACGGATCTCATCGCGCGGCAATCGAAGTCGATTTCCGGTCACGCTCCGCCGGAGTTCCCCGGCTGATTTCATACGGCCGTGAACCGGTCACTCGTACGGGGGATCCGTGGGACAGGAGGGCCCGACGCGGAATGCGCGGCGGCGCCCGGTGGTTCGGACTCCACGCAGCACCCGACCACCCTGCACGCACTGGAGGGCTCATGAAGATCGGCATCATCGGCGCAGGCAACATCGGCGGCAATCTCACCCGCCGCCTCACCGCCCTCGGACACGAGGTGTCCGTGGCGAACTCGCGCGGCCCCGAGACCCTGGCCGAACTCGCGAAGGAGACCGGAGCCACGCCCGTCACCGTCGCGGAGGCGGCGCGGGGCGCCGAGGTCGTCGTGGTCACCGTCCCCCTGAAGAACGTGGCGAACCTGCCCGCCGGCCTCTTCGACGAAGCGGCGAAGGACTTCGTCCTCATCGAGACCGGCAACTACTACCCGCAGCAACGCGACGGCCGCATCGCCGAGATCGAGGACGAGGGCCTGACCGAGAGCGGCTGGAGCCAGCGCCACCTCGGACACCCCGTGGTCAAGGCCTTCAACGGGACGTACGCCGAGGACATCCTGAGCCTGCACCGACCGGCCGGGGCCCCGGACCGCGTGGCCCTCCCGGTGGCCGGCGACGACGCGGCGGCGAAGCGGACCGTCCGGGCGCTCATCGACGAGCTCGGCTTCGACACCGTCGACGCGGGCGGTATCGAAGACTCCTGGCGCCAGCAGCCGGGCACCCCCGTGTACGGGCTCCGGGCGGGGACCGACGCGGTCGTGAAGGCCCTCGCCGAGGCCTCGCCGGTCCGCCAGGCGGCCTTCAAGGGCTGACCGTCCCCGGCGGGCGCGGGAGTGCGGAACCTCCCGCGCCGGCCCCGGGTGCGGCCCCGCCGGCGCCGGACCGCCTCCGCCCGACGCCGGGCTCCGCACCCCCGGCGGGGAACCGATACCGAAGCGTCATCAACCGCCCCTCCGTACGGGGGCCCGGGCTTGCTACGGTCCTGCCCTCACGGGAGCCGTAGGAGGGCCCACCATGCACGTCAGACCCCGTCTGCTGATCGCCTCGGCGGTACTGGCGGCGCTCCCGGCCGTCCTGACGGCCTGCTCCGGCCACCCGGACCGCCCGGCCGCCGCCGCCCGGTCGGCGAGCCCCTCGCCCTCCGGCTCCGAGTCCCCGGCGGCGACCGCACCGGCCACCCCGGCCTCCTCCGCACCGGCGCCCACGCCGACACCGGACCCGACCGCCACCGCCGCCGCCACGTCCCCGGCCGCGCCCGCGAAGGCACCGGCGGCGCCCCCGGCCCCCGCGACACGGCTGTCCCTGACCGCCGCCGCCCCCGGCGGCGCGCTGCACCTGGTCCGCGGCGGCCCCGCCCAGGAGTTCACGGTCACCGTCCGCAACGGCAGCTCCCAGGCCTACCGTCACCTGCTCGTCGCCTTCCAGATGGAGCCCCTGACCGGCGAACCCGGGGACCTGCCCGGCCCGTCCGCCCCCTTCGCCCTGGAGCGCCGCGACCCGGCCACCGGCGCCTGGCGCGCCGTGGACCTGCGCATCGCCACCGACGCCAAACCGGCCCACCTCTACGCGGGCGGCACCGCCCTCGCCCTCGACGCCGTCCGCACCGACCGCTACCGGCTGCGCGCCACCGCCACGGGCCCCACCGGCAGCAGCCCGCTGATGGTCTACGCGATCGACGCGGACGCCGCCGAGGGCAGCGCCGCCGACTTCGAACACCCCGGGCACGTCTCACTGCCCCTCACCACCCGGCGCCTCGTGTAACTCGCGTTGCCCGGCGCGGCAACCGGAGGGGTCCGGACCCTTGACCCCCACTTGGTCCAGACCAATCATGAGGCGTCCGCCCGTTCGCTCACGCCCCACCGGGAGCATCGATGAGACGTCCCAGGCCCCTCCATGCCTTATCCGCGGCGCTGACCACGGTCCTCGCGTCCGCCGGCCTCGTCCTCGGCACCGGCGGCGCCGCCCACGCCGCGACCCCCCTGCCGTCGCACGTCTTCGCCCCGTACTTCGAGGCGTACGCCTCCGACAGTCCCGCCGACCTCGCCCAGAAGTCCGGTGCGAAATACCTGACCATGGCGTTCTTGCAGACCGAGGCCAAGGGCTCCTGCACCCCGTACTGGAACGGCGACAAGGGAACGCCCGTCTCCGCCTCCGTCTTCGGCGCCGACTTCACCACCATCCGCTCGCGCGGCGGCGACGTGATCCCCTCCTTCGGCGGCTACGCGGCCGACAACGGCGGCACCGAGATCGCCGACAGCTGCACCGACGTGGACGCGATCGCCGCAGCGTACGAGAAGGTGATCACCACCTACGAGGTCTCCCGGCTCGACATGGACATCGAGGACAACTCGCTGACCGACAAGGCGGGCATCGACCGGCGCAACCAGGCGATCAAGAAGGTCCAGGACTGGGCGGCGGCGAACGGCCGCCCGCTGCAGGTCTCGTACACCCTGCCCACCACGACGAGCGGCCTCGCGAACAGCGGACTCGCGGTCCTCAAGAGCGCCAAGGCGGCGGGCGCGCACGTGGACGTCGTGAACCTGATGACCTTCGACTACTACGACGGCGCCACCCACCCCATGGCGACCGACACCCAGACCGCCGCCACCGGGCTCCACGACCAGCTCGCCGGCCTGTACCCGGCCAAGACCCCCGCCCAGCTCTGGGGCATGGTCGGCGTCACCGAGATGCCGGGCATCGACGACTACGGCCCCGCCGAGACCTTCACCACCGCCGACGCGACCGCCGTCCGCGACTGGGCGGTGCGCACGGGCATCAACACGCTGTCCTTCTGGGCGCTCCAGCGCGACAACGGCGGCTGCCCGGGCACCGGCGGCTCCGACTCGTGCTCGGGCATCGTCCAGGACCCCTGGTACTTCAGCCACACCTTCGCGCCGTTCACCGGCGGCGGTCCCGTCGCCGACGACTTCTCGCTCGCCGTCGCGCCCGGCTCGGCCTCCGTCGCGCCCGGCGGCTCCACGTCCGCCACGGTGAACACGGCCGTCGTCTCCGGCACCGCGCGCACCGTCGCGCTGGCGGCGTCCGGCGCACCCGCCGGCGTCACGGCCTCCGTCGACCCGGCCTCGGTCACGGCCGGCGGCTCGGCCCGCCTCACGGTCGCCGCCTCCGCCTCGGCCGCCCCGGGGACGTACCCGATCACCGTGACCGGCACCGCCGGCGCACTCACGCACACCGCCTCCTTCACCCTCACGGTCACCGGCCCGGGCGGTGGGAGCGGTGCACTGGTCAACGGCGGCTTCGAAAGCGGCGCGCTCACCCCCTGGACCTGCGAGGGCGGCGGTTCGGTGGTGGGCACCCCGGCGCACGGGGGCTCGTACGCGCTGAAGACCGCACCCACCTCCTCGCAGACGGGGGAGTGCGCCCAGACCCTGGCCCTCGCCCCGAACACGGGGTACACACTGGCCGGCTGGGTGCAGGGCAGCTACGCCTACCTCGGCGTCCGCGGCGGTGCGAGCGCCAGTACGTGGACCAGCTCGCCCGGCTGGTCGAAGCTGACCGTCCCCTTCACGACCGGCGCCTCCGGCACGGTCACCGTCTACCTGCACGGCTGGTACGGGCAGGGCGCCGTGTACGGGGACGACCTCTCGGTGGCGTAGGGCGCGGGATGGATAGGCTCGGCAACGACCGCCCGGGTACGCACCGCCCCGCGCAGGGCGGTGCGTACCCGACGGAAGGAACAGCGCCATGGCCGGCGGCCACGAGATCCGGATCCTGCGCGCGGGCGACCGCGCGGCGGTCGCCTGGAAGAACGGCGGCGGGGTGACCCGCGAGATCGCGGCCTGGCCCGAGGGCGCCGGACTGGCCGACTTCGGGTGGCGGATCAGCCTCGCGGAGGTGGCCGCCGACGGGCCGTTCTCGGGCTTCCCCGGCGTCGACCGCACGCTGACCCTGGCCGAGGGCGCCGGCATGGACCTCACGGTGGCCGGCGCCCGCCGCACCGTCGACGAGCGCTACGCGCCGCAGGACTTCCCCGGCGACGCGCCCACCGACTGCCGGCTCCTCGACGGGCCCGTCGTGAACTTCAACGTGATGTACCGCCGGGACCGGGTGCGGGCGCAGACCGCGGTCGTACGGGGCGCCCTCGCGCTCGCCACCGAGCCGGGGGAGACCCTGCTGGTGGCCGCGCTCGGCGGCCCGGCGGAGCTCGCGGCCGGAACGGGATTCGAGGCCGGCACAGGGCCCGGGACCGCGTCCGGGCCCGTCGTCCTCGGCCCGTACGACGCGGTCCGCATCTCCGGCGCCGGCGCCTGGAGCCTGCGCACCCGGGGCCGGGCGGCGGTGGTCAGGCTGGCAGCCCGTTCCGGGCGATGACGCCGGCGTACCAGCGGGCGCTGTCCTTCGGCGTGCGCCGCTGGGTCGCGAAGTCCACGTGGACCAGGCCGAACCGCTTGCTGTAGCCGTACGCCCACTCGAAGTTGTCCAGCAGCGACCACACGAAGTACCCGCGCACGTCCGCGCCGTCCGCGATCGCCCGGTGCACCGCGGCCAGATGCCCGTGCAGATAGCCGATCCGGTCCGGATCGTGCACGTCGCCCTCCGGGTCGGCGTAGTCCGCGTACGCCGCGCCGTTCTCCGTGATCAGCAGCGGCACGCCCGGCAGTTCGTCGCGCAGCCGCACCAGCAGCTCGTGCAGGCCGCCCGCGTCCACCGGCCAGTCCATGGCCGTCCGCGGCCCCGGCGCGGGCAGGAGGCGTACGTGCTCCTCGGCGCCCACCCACGGCAAGGGCCCCTCGTCCGCGAGGCCTTCGGCGGGGTCGGCGGCCGCGACCACCGTGGGCGCGTAGTAGTTGATGCCCAGCCAGTCGATCGGGGCGGCCGCCGCCGCCAGATCGCCGTCCCGGACGAATGACCAGTCCGTCACCCCGGCGGTGTCGCGGACCAGGTCCTCCGGCAGCCGCCCGTGGAAGACCGGGTCGAGGAAGATCCTGTTCCCCACGGCGTCGATCCGGCGCACCGCGTCCAGATCGCCGGCGGAGCGCGTCAGCGGCCGCACCACGTGCAGGTTCAGCGTCAGCGAGACCTCGGCCGTGCGCGGGAGGACCGCGCGCAGCGCCGCCGTGCCGAGGCCGTGGGCGAGGTTGAGGTGGTGCGCGGCCCGCAGCGCGGCCTCCGGCTCGGTGCGGCCCGGCGCGTGCACCCCCGAGCCGTAGCCGAGGAACGCCGAGCACCAGGGCTCGTTGAGGGTCGTCCATGCGGCCACCCGGTCGCCGAGCGCCCCGGCCGCGATCCCCGCGTACTCGGCGAACCGCTCGGCGGTCTCCCGCACGGGCCATCCGCCCAGGTCTTCGAGCTCCTGCGGCAGGTCCCAGTGGTAGAGGGTGGCCACCGGCCGGATCCCGGCGTCCAGCAGCGCGTCGACGAGGCGCCGGTAGAAGTCCAGGCCGCGCTGGGAGGCGGGCCCCCCGCCCGTGGGCCGGACCCTGGGCCAGGCCACCGAGAAGCGGTAGTCGCTCACACCGAGCCGCTTCAGCAGGGCCACGTCCTGGGCCATGCGGTGGTAGTGGTCGGCGGCCGTGTCCCCGGTGTCGCCGTGGAGGACCTTGCCGGGGGTGTGGCTGAAGGTGTCCCAGATGGACGGCGTCCGGCCGTGCAGGGCGGCCGCGCCCTCGATCTGGTACGCGGCGGTGGCCGTGCCCCAGCGGAAGCCGGCCGGGAAGGCGAGCCCCGTCTGTGCGAGGGGGGACGCGTCGAGCGTGGTCATGAAAGGGCTCCAAACAGGGTGAGGGGAGGGCCGGAGGGCTGCTGCGTCAGCCCTTGACCGCGCCCTGCATGATGCCGCCGACGATCTGGCGGCCGAGCAGTCCGAAGACCAGCAGCACGGGCAGGGTGCCGAGCAGGGTGCCCGCCATGATCACGGACTGGTCGTGGACGTAGCCGCCGCCCAGCTGGCGCAGCGCGACCTGGACGGTCGGCTCCTGCGAGGACAGCGCGACGATCGGCCAGAAGAAGTCGTTCCAGGCGGTCATGAAGGTCAGCAGCCCCAGGACGGCCATGGCCGGGCGGGCGATCGGCACGACGATCGACCAGAAGATCCGGGCGTGCGAGGCCCCGTCCACCCGGGCCGCCTCGATCAGCTCGTCCGGCAGCGACTGCACCAGGAACTGCCGCATGAAGAACACCCCGAAGGCCGAGACGAGCCCGGGCAGGATGACGGCCTGGAGCTGGTTCACCCAGTGCAGCTCGACGATCAGCATGAAGAGCGGGATCACCCCGAGCTGCGGGGGGATCATCATCGAGGCGACGACGGCGCCGAGCAGCGCCCCGCGGCCGCGGAAGCGCAGCTTGGCGAAGGCGAACCCGGCCAGGGTGGAGCAGAGCACCGTGCCGACGGTGATCGCCCCCGAGACGATGAGCGAGTTGAGCAGGGCCTTGCCGATGGCCGCCTCGTCCAGGACGGCCCGGAGGTTGTCCAGGAGCCGCGGACCGGGCAGCAGGGCCGGTACGGGCCGCGCCAGTTCGGCATTGGTACGGCTGGCTGCGACGAGGGTCCAGTACAGCGGGAAGGCCGAGACGAGCACCGCGCAGATCAGGACCGCGTACGTGAGCCTGCCGCCGCGCCGGGCGGATACGCTCGCGCTCATCGGCCGGCCTCCTTGCGGGAACGGCGGCGCACGGCCCAGGCGTTGGCCCCGACCACCATCACGATCAGCAGGAACATCACCCAGGCGATGGCCGCCGCCCGGCCCAGATGGAAGAAGCCCCAGCCCTGCTCGTACATGTACAGCCCGAGGGTCTGGTACTGGTGCGAGATGCCGCCGGACACCGAACCCTCGAACAGGAGCGGTTCGCCGAACAGCTGGGTGGCGCCGATCGTCGAGACGACCGAGGTGAAGACGATCGTGGGGCGCAGTCCGGGCAGGGTCACGTGGAGGAACTGCCGCCGGCGGGAGGCCCCGTCGACCTCGGCCGCCTCGTACAGCTCGGCCGGGATCGTCTGCATGCCGGCCAGGTAGATGAGCGCGTTGTAGCCGGTCCAGCGCCAGACGACGATGGACGAGACGGCGATCTGGGAGGCCGCCGTACCGTTCTGCCAGTCGACCGGGTGGATGCCCATCAGGTCCAACAGGCGGTTGACGAGACCGAAATCGTGCCCGAAGAGCTGCGCGAAGATCAGTGAGGCGGCGGCGACCGAGGTGGCGTACGGCAGCAGCAGGGCGGTGCGGAAGAACGTACGGCCGCGGAGCCGGTAGTTGAGCAGGTGGGCCAGGACCAGCGCCGTCAGCAGCTGGGGAACGGTGGACAGCACGCCGATGGTGAAGGTGTTGCGCAGCGCCGTCCAGAAGAACGGGTCGGTGAACAGGGCCGTGTAGTTGCCGAGCCCGCGCCACTCCAGCTCGCCGGGGGTCTGGAGTTCGGCGCGGTAGAGGGAGACGTACGCCGTGTAGAGCAGCGGGAAGATCCCGAACGCGGCGAACAGGGTGAAGAAGGGGGCGAGGAAGGCGTACGGGGACAGCGGGGCCGGCCGGGCGCGGCGCCGGGGCGCCGGCGCCGGCGGCACCGGGACGGTGAGGGGCGCCGGCCGTGTCGGCGGTGCCAGCGGCTCAGCCGAGGGCATTCTTGACGGCCTTCTTCGCGTTCGACCAAGCCGTCTCGGGCGCCGTGCCCTTGCGCTCCACCTCGCTGAGCGCGTTGTTGATCTGGTCGGCGATGTCCTTGTCGTGCAGGCCGAGCACCTGGACGGGGGCCTGCTCGGCGGCGTCGCCGAAGATCTTGCCGATCGGCGCGTCCGAGAAGTACGGGTCCTTGGCGTCGGCTATCTGGCCGATCGACTTGGTGGCGGACGGGAAGTTGCCCTGCCCGCGGAAGACCTTGGTCTGCTGCTCGGGCGCGGTGAGCCACTTGATCAGCTCGTACGCCTCCTTCTTGTGGGCGGCCGCGGTCGGGACCGCCAGGTACGAACCGCCCCAGTTGCCCGCGCCGCCGGGCAGTTTCGCGACGTCCCACTTGCCCTTGCCCGCGTCCCCGGCCTGGCCCTTGATGTAGCCGAGCATCCAGGCGGGACAGGGCAGGGTGGCGAAGGTCCCCGAGGCGAAGGCCTGGTTCCACGGCGGCGACCACTGGTCCAGCTTGGCGCTGAGCCCTTCGCCCGCGGCCTTGACCGAGGCGTCCCAGGCGGTCTTCACGGCGGGGCTGTTCTCGTAGATCAGGGTGCCCGAGGCGTCGTAGTAGCGCTCCTTCTCCTGCCCGACCATGATCGCGTTCAGGCTGCCCACGCTGTCGATCCAGGCGCTGCCCGCGGGCGCCTTCTCCTTGTACTGGCGGCCCAGTTCGAGGTAGCCGTCCCAAGTCGCCCACCGCGCCGCGAGTTCGGTACGGTCGGTCGGCAGGCCGGCGGCCCGGAACAGGTCGCTGCGGTAGCACATGGCCTCGGGGCCGACGTCCGTGCCCAGGCCGAGCACCTTGCCGTCCTTGGTCGTCGCGGCGGACCACTTGGCGGGGGCGAACTCCTCCTTCAGCGCGCCGGCCCCGTACTGGTTCAGGTCCACGAACTTGCCCGCCTGCTGCTGGGCGACCGAGGCGATGCGGCCGACCTCGACGGCCTGGACGTCGGCCAGTCCGCCGCCGCCCGCGAGGCGGGTCTGGAGGGACTTCCAGTAGTCCTGCTCGTCCTCGGTGTCGGTCTGCTTGATCTTGATGCCGGGGTGGAGCCGCTCGTACTCGGTGTAGAGCCCGGCCTCCTGGTAGCCGAACGCGCCGAACAGGTCGAGGGTGAGCGTGATGTCGCCACCCGCGGCGTCGGAGGAGCCGCCGCCCGAACCGGATCCGCAGGCTGCCAGGACCACTCCGGTGAGCGCGACGGCGCCGAGGCGGACCGCGGTTCTCTGGACGGTTCGGGGGATCGACATGGGGCGGCCTCCTTGGCCTGGACGGGCAGGGTGCGGGGGTGCGGGTGCGCCGGTCTTGAGAGCGCTCTCAGAACGCGACTGGAGCGTGCACCCGCAGCCCGGGCCCCGTCAAGAGTCGTACGCGCAACGGAGTGCTTTCGTCCACAATCACCCGCGCCGCACGGCGAGTTCACGCCGTCCCGCCGTACGCTCCGAACGCCTGCGCGCTTCAGGCGGAGTCCCGCCGGACCAGCGCCGTCGGGGTGACCACCGAGGCGGGCACGGCTCGGTCGCCCCGGGCCTTGTTCAGAGTGCGCAGCAGCAGCTGCGCCATCAGGCGCCCCATGCCCTCGATGTCCTGGCGCACGGTCGTCAGCGGCGGATCGGCGGCCTCCGCCACCAACTCGGCATCGTCGAAGCCGACCAGCGCCACGTCCCCGGGGACGGCCAGTCCGCGCTCCCGCAGCACCCGCAGGGCGCCCGTCGCCATCAGGTCGTTCGCCGCGAACACGGCGTCGAGGTCCGGGCGGCGGTCCAGCAGCCCGGCCATCGCCTCGGCCCCGCCCGCCGCGGTGAAGTCCCCCTCCGCGATCAGCGCGGGATCGGCGTCGAGCAGTACGTCCCGGTATCCGTCGAGCCGGTCCACCGCCGAGGTCTGGTCCAGCGGGCCGGCGATGTGCGCGATCCGCCGCCGGCCCTGGTCCAGCAGGTACCGTACGGCCTCGCGGGCGCCTCCGCGGTTGTCCGCGTCCACGTACGCGACACCGCCGTGCCCCGCGGAACCGGCGGTCCAGCCCGGCCGGCCGCCGTACACCGTGGGCATGCCGACGCGGCGGGTGATCGCGGGTAGCGGGTCGTCGGTGTGCAGCGAGAAGGCGAGCGCCCCGTCGACGTGGCCGCCGGCCAGGTAGCGCTCGATGCGGTCGTAGTCCCCCCGGTCCTCCACCAGCAGCAGCACCAACTGTGTGTCGTGCGCCGTCAGTTCCTTGCTGATGCCGCGGATCTGGCGGGAGAAGAAGGGGTCGGAGAATATCCGGATCTCCGGCTCGGCGATGATCACGGCGACGGCCCCGGTGCGCCGCGTGACCAGGGTGCGGGCCGCCGGGTTCGGCACGTACCCGAGCTCCCGTACGGCCTCGCGGACCTTCTCCACCAGATGCGTGCGGACGCCCTCCCCGCCGTTGACGACGCGCGACGCGGTCGCACGGGACACCCCGGCGCGCTCCGCCACGGCCTCCAGCGTGGGGCGGTGACCGGGAAGCTGTTCGGGCACGGGCGCTCCTCCTGCGGGTCCGGGGCCGTTGGCGGGACGGACAGCAGGGTAACCCGTACCGCCGGGAGGTTGAGAGCGCTCCCGGCGGTCCGGGCGGCGGTTACCAGCCGATGCCGAGGGTCAGCCCGGTCGGCGGCTCCGCGTTGCCGAGGATCTGGACGGAGGACTGGTCGTTGACGTCGTCGTAGGGGAAGCCGTAGGCCCGCCCGTTCACGGCGACGGTGTGGAAGAAGGCGGCGTAGTCGTTCTTCGCCGCCCCCCGGTAGTACGCGGACGGCGTGTACCAGGAGGCGGTGTCGAGGGCGACGCCCCGGTTGAAGGCGGCGCAGAACTCCGCGCCCAGCTGCTTCTCGGTGTCGTTGCCGGAGGCCAGTGCGCCGGCGCAGGCCATGACGTCCGGCGAGGTGGGCTTGCGGAGGGTGAAGGGGCCCGCGCCGTTCTTGCCGAAGGTGAGCGTGGAGCCGGAGACCCGCCCCGAGAAGGTCTCGCCGTGCCGCGTCAGCGTGAACGGGTGGGTGGTGTAGTAGGCCCAGGCCTGGTCGATGGCGGCGGTGAGGTGGTTCTGCTGCGCGCCGCCGGCGAGGAAGAGCTCCGAGGAGTGCGGGGCCACGATCCGGTGGCCGTTCTGCAGCGGCTTGAAGGCGGCCCCGACGGAGGCCGCGTACTGCTGCATGACCTCGGCGCGGGTCCGGTCGATGCCCCGGGTGGTGTCGTAGCCGCTGGAGGTCTGGCGCAGCCGCGAGGTCATCGGGAAGCCGAACTGGTCGACCTGGGTGGTGTTCCCGCCGAAGGCGACCTGGCCCCGCACGTACGTGTACTCGTACCAGTCGTAGTACACGTCGGTGTTCGGGTCACGGGGATTGCGCAGGTCGGGGCCGCCCCAGCCCTGGTCGTCGGGGGAGACCGGGAAGTAGACGGGGGAGCCGAGGGAGACGTATATCCGGCCCCCGCGGATCGATGCCGGGGAGGGCACCGTGCCGCCCACCTGGGCCAGCGTGAACGACATGTCGGGGTAGTCGACGCCGTTCTTGGACAGGCGGCCGGGCGCGGTGGCGTCGAGGTGGTTGATGCGGGCCATGGTGCCGTCGGGCTTCATGTACGACCACCGGCCCGGGGTCACCTGGCCGAGGACCGTGACGAAGACCTGTGCGTCGGTGTAGGTGCCGCGGGTGTTGTTCTGGAAGGTGATCGGGAAGCTGCCCGGCCCGCCCTGCGCGATGCCTGCGGCGGCCCGGGCCGGGGCCCAGGGCAAGGCCGCCGCCCCCAGGGCGAGCAGCGCGGCCGGCAGGGCCGGCACGCTCGCCGGGAGCGCTCTGCGCGTGTTCATCGGCGACTCCTGGATCCTGCCGGTCAGTGGCCGAAGCCGAACCAGTTGACGTTCACGTAGTCGGCGCCCTGGCCGCTGGTGAAGGTCAGGTAGACGTCGTGCGTGCCGGTGACGGCGCTGATGTTGGCCGGGACGGTCCTCCAGCTCTGCCAGCCGCCGGTGTTCGCGACCGAGAAGCTGCCGATCGGCGGGCCGGTACGGCTGTCCAGCCGGACCTCGACGAGTCCGCTGACCCCGCCGGCCGCCCCGCTCGCGACCCGCCCGAGGAACTGCCGGGCGGCGGTGGGGCCGAAGTCGACGCCCTTGTACAGGGCCCAGTCCCCGTTGGCGATCGCGCTCAGGTTCCGGCCGCCGCCGGTGTCGGTGGTGGTCTCCGTGGCCAGCCCGCCCTGGCCGTCGTACGACTCGGCCTCGATGGTGCCGTAAGCGTCTCGGTTGCCGGACGGCGGAGTCGTCGGGGGCGTGGTGGGAGGCGTGGTCGGCGGGGTCGAACCGCCGGTCGAGCGGAGTACGGACACGTAGTCGACGACCATCGGGTGGCCGGGCTGGGTGCCCGCGTCGGGCCCTCCGCCGAAGGCGTCCGGGAAGCCGCCTCCCATGGCGACGTTCAGGATGATGAAGTAGCCGTGGTTCGTGGCATTGGTCCAGGTGGCGGCGTCCACCTGGTTCGCGCGCACGGTGTGGAAGACGACCCCGTCCAGGTAGAAGCGCATCTCCTCCACGGCGGTGGACCGGTCCCACTCCACCGCGTACGTGTGGAACCCGCCCTGGCAGGTGGTGCCGGTGCAGACGCGCTGGCCGCCGATGCCGGAGGTCTCGTTGCAGGGGCCGCCCGGGCTCGTACCGCAGTGCACCGTGGCCCACTCGTTGTTGATGCCCTGGACGTTCTCCATGATGTCGATCTCGCCGATGCCGGGCCAGTTCCACCAGTTGCCGCGGTAGGGCGCGCCGAGCATCCAGAAGGCGGGCCAGTAGCCCTTCGCCGCCGCACCCGTGACGTTCGGCATCTGGATCCGGGCCTCGGTGCGCAGCTTGCCGCCCGCCGGGGGCTGGAAGTCGGAGCGCCGGCTCTCGATGCGGCCGGAGGTCCAGTTGCCGGCGGCGTCCCGGCGCGGGGTGATCCGCAGGTTCCCGGCCCCGTCGAGGGAGACGTTCGCGGTGCTCGCGGTCATCGTCTCGACCTCGCCCGTACCGAAGTTGGCCGGGCCGCCGGGATAGCTCGTGCCGGTGGTGTACTGCCAGTCGGCGGTGTTGACACCGGAGCCCGCGGCCCCGTCGAAGTCGTCCAGGAACACCTGGGACCAGCCCGCCGGGGCCGGGGGAGCGACGGCGTTGGCAGGCAGGGTGACCACGGCGGCGGCCGCCGCGGCCACGGCCATCGTGCCGAACGCGGCGATGACGGCCCGCCGGACGGACGGCCGCTTTCTAGGGGTGGGGAGACGCATGGGTGTGCCCTCTCTTGGGGGGAGGCGGACCGCTGCTTGAGAGCGCTCTCAGGCGGCGCCGCTGGCCACTGTGCTCCCGGCGCCCACGGGCGTCAAGACGTGGAACCATCAACGGGTCCACGGCCATGGGGAGTTCACCGGTTGAAGGGCGGGCCGCGCACATGCGCGGCCCGCCCTTCAACCGGTGAACTCCGCCCGTCAGGTGGGCAGTCCCACCGCCCGCTCCCCGGCCCGCCGCTTCTGGATCACCACGGCCACCACGAGCAGGGCTCCTTGGGCGACGTTCTGCCAGAACGGGTTGACGCCCTGCACGGTCAGGCCGTTGTCCAGCGCCCCGAGCAGGGTGATCGCCAGCAGGGTGCCGCCCACCCCGCCCTTCCCGCCCGCCAGCAGGCAGCCGCCGAGGGCGGCGGCCGTGATCGCCTTCAGTTCGAGGCCCTCGCTGCCGGAGACGGGGTGGCCGAAGCCGGTCCGGGCGGTCAGCAGGACACCGGCGACCGCGGCGACCACCCCGGCCAGGCCGTAGACGGCCATCAGGTACTTGTTGATGTGGATCCCGGCCAGCCGGGCGGCGGTGTCGTTGCCGCCGATGGCGTAGATGTTGCGGCCGATGTCCGTCGACTTCAGCAGCAGGTGGACGGCGAGCGTCACCGCGGCGAGCACCCACAGCAACACCGGTATTCCCGCGATCGCGCCGTTCGCGAGGAAGACGAAGACGTCGTCGTTGCTGACGTACCCCTGCGCCGCGCCCTTCGACAGCAGCTGGGCGACCCCCTTGTACGCGGCGAGGGTGGCCAGTGTCGCGATCACCGGGTTGACCCGGCCGAAGACGATGACCGCGCCGTTGAGGAGCCCGGCGAGCAGGCCTGCCGCGAGCGCGGCGGCGATACCGAGCAGGGCGTTCCCGCCGGTGGAGGTGAAGACCATGGCGGAGACCACCGAGGCCACGCCGACCTGCGAGCCCACGGAGATGTCCAGTGCCCCGCAGATGATCACTACGGTCTGGACGAGGGCGAGCAGTCCGGAGATGGTCACCGCGTCGCCGATGACCTTGATGTTGGCCCAGGTCAGATAGGCCGGGTTGAGCCAGCCGAACAGGGCCAGCACCAGCACCAGGGCGCCGGTCAGGCTGAGGTTCTGGCCGCCGACGGAGCCGAGGAGCGAACCGAGCCGCTGCCCGGTCCGCTCGGTCGCCGTGTTCGGCGTGTTCGCCGCGTCCGCCGCGTCCGCCGTGTTCGGCGTGTTCGCCGCGTCGGCCGTGTTCGGCGCGTCCGCCGTTTTCGCTGGGCCGGCCGGGTTCGCGTTCACTGGGTTCCTCCGTCGTCCGTCTCCGTCGTGGTCAGGTCGTCGGCCATCGCCAAGGCGAGGACGGCCTCTTCGGTGGCCTCGGACCGGTCGAGCTCTCCGGTGATCCGGCCGCCCTGCATCACCAGCACCCGGTCGGCCAGCCCCAGCACCTCCGGCAGCTCGGAGGAGATGACCAGCAGCGCCACCCCGGCCTCGGCGAGGTCCGCCACGATCCGGTAGATCTCGGCCTTCGCGCCGACGTCGATGCCCCGGGTCGGCTCGTCGAGGATCAGGACCTTGGGCCTGCGGGCCAGCCAGCGCGCGAGCACCACCTTCTGCTGGTTGCCGCCCGAGAGCGTGCGCACCTCCCGTTCCACCGACGGCGTGCGCACGTGCAGCCGGCCGGTGTACTCCCGGGCGAGGTCCCTCTCCGCCGCCCGGCGTACGAACCGAAGGCGGCTCAGCCGGTCCAGAACGGCCAGCGCGATGTTGTCGCGGACCGAACGGTCGAGGAACAGCGCCTGCGCCTTGCGCTCCTCCGGGGCGAGGCCGATGCCCGCGCGGATCGCGTCGGAGGGCCGGCGCAGTCGCAGTTCCCCGCCCAGCACCGAAACCGTTCCGCCGCGCAGCGGCAGGTCGCCGATCAGCGCCCGGGCCAGCTCGGAGCGCCCGGCGCCGACCAGCCCGGCCAGGGCCACCACCTCGCCCGCCCGGACCCGGAAGCTGATCCCGCGCACGTCGTCGGTGGTCACGTCGCGTACGTCCAGGACGACTTGGCCGCCGGCCACGTGCGGCCGGGTGAACGCCGAGGACAGGTCCCGGCCGACCATCATCCGTACGATGTCTCCCTCGTCCGTGGTCCCGGCGTCCTTGACGCCGACCAGCGCCCCGTCGCGCAGGACCGCCACCCGGTCGGCCAGCCGGAAGATCTCCCGCATGCGGTGGGACACGTAGATGACGGCGAGCCCCTGCTCGCGCAGTCGGCGGATCAGCGCGAACAGGGCCTCCACCTCGTGCTCGGAGAGGGAGGAGGTGGGTTCGTCGAAGGCCAACACCCTCGCATCGCCCGTCAACGCCCGGAGGATTTCCACGAGTTGGCGCTGGGCCGGGGTGAGGCGGACGCCCGGGGTGTCCGCGTCGAGGACGTGTCCGAAGCCGATCCGGACCAGGTCCTCCCGGAGCCGGCGCCGCAGCGCCGCCCGGTCGAAGCGGCGGCCGCCCCGGGTGGGCAGGGCGCCGAGGTAGACGTTCTCGGCGACCGTGAGGTGCGGGACGATCTCCGGCTCCTGGGGGATGAGCCGGATGCCGGCCGCCCGCGCGTCGGCGGGGGAGCGCAACCGCACCTCGGAGCCGTCGACGTGGACCGTTCCGGAATCGGCCGGCTGATCACCGCAGACGATCTTCAACAGGGTGGACTTCCCGGCGCCGTTCTCGCCCATCAGCGCGGTGACCGAACCGGCCGGGAAGTCGAGGCTGATGCCGCGCAGGGCCGGGAGCCCGGCGAAGCTCTTGGCGACGCCGGCCACCCGCAGCCCGGGCGCCGTCACGGGGGCGGGCGCCATCACTTGCAGCCGAATCCGGCGTCCCGCCAGGTGCCCGCGTCGACCATCCTGGTCGGAGCGAAGGCCTCGGGGGCGAACTCCGTACCGTTCTTGAGCTTGTCGTACATCGCCTGCACGGCCAGCTTGCCGACCTCGTCGCCGGGGATGTAGAGCGCCGCCTTCATCCCGTTGTCGGCACCCGCCTGCCAGTCCTTGCAGGCCAGATAGGCGCCGAGGCCGACACCCACGATGTCCGCGCCCTTGACACCCGCGTTGTTCAGGCCCTTGACCCCGCCGGAGACGTTCTCGTCGTTGCAACCCATGACCACCCAGTGCCGGACGCCCTGGTTGGCGGTCACGGTCGCCTCGACCTTGGCCTGTGCGCCCGCCGGGGTGTTGTCCGTCCCGAGCTCGACCGTCTGCACCTCGGGGGCGCCGGCCTCCTTCCAGGCGGCCTTGGCCCCGTTGATCCGGTCGGTGCAGACGGTGGTGTCCTGCTTCCAGGCGTAGACGATCCGGGTGTCCGCGGGGCTCCAGCCCGACTTCGCGAATTCGGCCGCGGCCCGCTTGCCGACCTCGCCGCCCATCTGGGCCCCCGAGAAGCCCACGCGCGCCACCAGGTCGGCCCTGTCGCAGGCCGCGGGCTTGGGGCCGCTGACGCACACCTGGTCGTCGGAGGTGAGCAGCGGGATCCCCGCCTTCTTGGCCTCGGCGGCGACCTGCGGCCCGACCGCCGACTCCGGCACGACGATGACGATGCCCGAGTTCTTCTGCGCGATCGCGGACTTGACCTCGGTGATGGTCTTCGAGGCGTCGTTGCCGAGGTTGACCACGGTGAGTTTGACGCCCAGCTCCTCGGCCTTCTTCTTGGCGCCCGCGGCCTCGGAGACGAAGTACTCCTGGTCGCCCTGCTTCTGGAGGTAGGCGATGGATATCGGGCCGTCCGCCTTCTTGCCGCTGCCCGTCGCCGTTCCCGTACCGGGGGAGGAGGAGGGCTTGCCGGAGGAGCAGGCCCCCAGGGTGAGCGCCAGGGCGAGGGCGCCGGTCAGGGCGGCGCCGCGGCGAAACCGGATCATGGACATGTGCGAGTGCTCCCTCATCGGGCCGGGTCGGTGGATCGGCGGAGCGGCGGATCGGTGAGCCGGCGAGCCGACGGGTCGGCAAGCCGGCAAGTCCGCACCTCAGTTGCAGGTGAGCCGGGGCGCGGCCCAGTCCGCGTGGTCGTAGTCGATGCCGTTGCCGCCGTCGGTGACGACGAGCCGCAGCGTCTGCCCGCCGGTCAGATCGGCGGTGAGCTTGCGGGCCGCGTCCGCCGTGGTGACGACCCCGCTGTCGGCGACCTTGGTGGTGTCGCGGTAGATCTGGAAGGCGACCGCTCCGGTGCGCCAACTCTCGTCGTCGACGCCGACGTCCACCGTCAGGGCGGTGCACCTGCCCCCGAGGTGGTAGGTCAGGGTGCTGGACGCGTGGACGCCCAGGCCCTTGGCGTACGTGGCGCCGCCCACGGTCAGGGTCCTGCCGTCCCCGGCAGCCTGCTCCCCGTTGCTCAGGTCCTTCTCCGCCGGGCCCCAGCCGCTGTTCACGCCCGTCCAGGGCAGGTCCGACAGGTGGGAGGTGCCGGCCGGCGGAATCGGCGCCGGCCCCGGGGTGATCCGGTAGACGACGGTGGCGTGCGGGGCGACCGATGCGCTGATGGTGCCGCTGGTGTTGGTCGAGGCGGCCTTCGTCCACAGCTCCTTGAGTGCGTACGGGGCGCGGTTGCCTATGCCGAGGGCGTCCGTCCGGGCGGAGATCGTGGCGGTGGAACCGGTCTCGTTGGTCAGTGAGAGCGCCCGGTCGCCGTTCGCGAGTTCCTTGGCCATCACCACCAAGCCGCCGGAGTTGGAGACCACCGTGCCCTGCTTGCCGAGGGCGTCCTGGTCCAGGGCGATGACATCGGGGTTGGAGAGGATGTCGAAGGTCTCGGCCGTCGCCTTGCGCAGGTCGCTGCCGATCAGCAGCGGCGCCGACATCATCGACCAGAGGGTGAAGTGGGTGCGGTACTCGGTGGCGGTCATCCCGCCGTTGCCGACCTCCAGCATGTCCGGGTCGTTCCACTGGCCGGGGCCGGCGTACGGCGCGAGCGGCTGGTTCTGGTGCGCGATCCCGATCATCGAGGACCAGCTGTCGCCGATGTCCCCGGTGGTGCGCCACAGATGGCCGACGCTCGAAGCCCAGGTCCACGGCTGGTTCTGGCCCCACTCGCAGACCGAGAAGACGATGGGACGGCCGGTCCTCTTCAGGGCGGCAGCCATGTCCGTGTACCGCTTCTTCGCGTCCACGCCCAAGTTGTTGCAGTTGTCGTACTTGAGGTAGTCGACACCGAAGGAGGCGAAGAGGTCGGCGTCCTGCTGCTCGTGGCCCAGACCGCCGGGGAAGCCCGCCGTGTCACAGGTCTTGGTGCCAGCGCTGGTGTAGATGCCGAACTTCAGGCCCTTGGCGTGCACGTAGTCCGCGAGGGCCTTGATCCCGCCGGGGAAGCGGACGGGGTCGGCCACCAGGCGGCCCGAGGCGTCGCGGTTCGGCAGGGCCCAGCAGTCGTCGAGGTTGACGTACTGGTAGCCGGCGGCCTTCAGGCCCTTGGCGACGAAGAGGTCGGCGATGCCCTTGACCATCGCCTCGTTGAACTCGGCCCGGCAGTGGGTGGAGTTCCAGTTGTTGAACCCCATCGGCGGGGTGAGCGCCTGGCCGTCGGAGACGGCGGCGGCCGGCGCGGCCCCGGCGAGCACCGCCGTACCGGCCAGTGCGGCGGCCCCGGCCGCCGGGGCCAGTAACGGCAGTGCCGTGAGGACCGCCGTCAGACGGCGGGCGACGGCGCTTCGTAACGAGTGCACAGACGGCTCCTGGGGTGGGAGTGGGGCCCGGAATTCCGGGAGAGCGTGTGCGGAAATGCGGCCTGACGCGTAGGTCCGGTACGTCGGTTCCCGCAGAAGTCCTCAGGAACGAACGGACTCCAACGGGAAGGCCCACATCACACTGCCACCGCAGGGACATGTCAAGAGAGTGGACTGCGCCAATCCGCCGCCCGCCGCCGCCCGCATCGGCGGCCGTGAGCCCGACACAGCCCCCAACTGCGGCTTTGTTGAAATCTGTTGACTTCTGTTCGATCCGTCAGGATGCTTCGGTTGACCGGGGACACCGGTGCCCCAGGAGAGGAACCGCCGCATGGCCGATCCCGGCAGCCTGCTGGCCCATCAGCGCCGCGCCCGCATCCTCGACGAGGTCCGCCGGCGCGGCGGGGTGCGGGTGAACGAGCTGACCCGCGCCCTGAACGTCTCCGACATGACCGTCCGCCGCGATCTGGACGTGCTCGCCCGCGAAGGCCTGTTGCGCAAGGTGCACGGCGGCGCCGTGCTCGGCGACGAGGCCAGCAGCCACGAGCCCGGCTTCGAGGCCAAGTCGGAATGGGAGACGGCGGCGAAGCAGGCCATCGCGAAGGCGGCCGCCGCCCTCGTCGCACCGGGCTCGGCCATCGCCCTGTCCGCCGGGACCACCACCCACGCGCTGGCCCGCGAGCTCACGGAGGTCGCCGATCTCACGGTGGTCACCAACTCGGTGCGCACCGCAGAGGTCTTCGAGGCCGCCCGCCGGACGGGCAGCGCCGGCAGCACCCTGACGGTCATCCTCACCGGCGGGATCCGCACCCCCTCCGACGCGCTCGTCGGGCCCATCGCCGACCAGGCCATCCGGTCCCTCCACGTCGACCTGCTGTTCCTCGGCTGCCACGGCCTGGGCACCGCCACCGGGCTGACCACGCCGAACCTCGCCGAGGCGGAGACCAACCGGGTGTTCCTGCGCTCCGCGCGGCGGACCGCGCTCCTCGCCGACCGCACCAAGTGGGCGACCGTGGGGCTCACCACCTTCGCCGCCCTGGAGGAGGTCGACGTACTGGTCACCGACTCCGTTCCCGCGGAGGAGGCCGCGGCGGTCACCGAGCGGGTCGGCGAGGTGTTGCTGGCCACCGGTCCTTCGGGTCCCGCGCAGGAGCGCCCGTGGTGAGGAAGACGCGTACGACCCTGTCCGACGGGCGGGCGCTCATCTACTACGACGAGGCCGTCGCGGGAGGTCTCGTACGCGACCGGGCCCACCGCCGCGACCATGCGGACCATGCGGACCCCCGCGGCCTGCCGCCCATCGCGACGCGCTCCGAGCGGCGCCACGACCGGCTGCTCGACGAGTGGGTGGTGATCGCCTCGCACCGCCAGGGCCGCACCCACCTGCCGCCCGCCGACCAGTGCCCGCTCTGCCCGTCGACGCCGGGCCGCCCCACCGAGATCCCGGCCCCCGACTACCAGGTCGCCGTCTTCGAGAACCGCTTCCCCGCCCTGTCCGGACCGGGCGGGGGCCGCTGCGAGGTCGTCTGCTTCAGTCCCGACCACCAGGCCTCGTACGCCGATCTCGGCCCGGCCCAGGCCCGTACGGTGCTCGCGGCCCTGGCCGACCGCACCACCGAGCTCGCCGCACTCCCGGGTGTGGAGCAGGTGTACTGCTTCGAGAACCGGGGCCCCGAGATCGGGGTCACGCTCACCCACCCGCACGGCCAGGTCTACGCCCTGCCCGTCCTCACCCCGCGCACCCGGCGCACGCTGGACACGGTCTCCCGCCACCACCGGGCCACCGGCCGCAACCTCTTCGACGAGGTCCGCGACGAGGCACTGGCCGACGGGCGCAGGGTGGTGGTCGCGGGGGAGTACTGGAGCGCCTTCGTGCCGGAGGCCGCGCGCTGGCCGTACGAGGTGCACCTCTACCCGCACCGGCGCGTCCCCGACCTGCCCGCGCTGAGCGGGCCCGAGCTGGCCGAGCTGGCCGTCCTCCACCTCGACCTGCTCGGCCGCTTCGACCGGCTCTTCCCGGCGCCCGCCCCGTACATCTCGGCCTGGCA
The DNA here is from genome assembly GCF_044455885.1 of Streptomyces sp. NPDC051109. Classification (NCBI taxonomy): domain Bacteria; kingdom Bacillati; phylum Actinomycetota; class Actinomycetes; order Kitasatosporales; family Streptomycetaceae; genus Streptomyces; species Streptomyces sp. NPDC051109. The sequence continues at coordinate 594,470 of NZ_JBITFF010000002.1, read as the reverse complement.
CCAGGCCCCCGTACGGACCGGCCGCGAGCTGTACGCGCTCCACCTGGAGCTGTTCACCACCCGGCGGGCAGCCGACAAGCTCAAGTACCTGGCCGGGACCGAGTCCGGGATGGGCCAGTTCATCAACGACATCGCGCCCGAGCAGGCGGCCGCGGCGCTGCGCGGGGCCTGACGGCGCCGCCTCCCGGTGCGAGGCGTTCTTGCGCGTCGTCCTTGCCTACGCGTCCTTCTCCATGGTCGGGCGCAGCCGCTCCAGCAGGGCGTAGAGCGTCGCGCTCTCGGTCGCGTCGAGGGTGTCCAGCGCGCCGTGCGTCGCCTGCATCTCCTCGCGCACCCGCCGGATGATCTCGCGCCCGGCGTCCGTCGCCACCACGTTCTTCACGCGGCGGTCGGCGGGGTCGGCCTCGCGGCGCACCAGCTCGCGGGCCTCCAGGCGGTCCACGATCCCGGTGACGTTCGATGCGTCACAGACCAGGAGCGTGGCCAGGCCGCGCATCGGGAGCGGGCCTTTGAGCTGGGCGAGGACCCGGGCCTGGGTGGAGGTGAGGCCGTAGTTCGCGGCCGCGGCCGCGAAATCGCGCCACTGGGCGGTTCCGATGGCGGCGAGCAGCTCAAGGAGTTCGAGCTTGGTGGGGGCGGGAGGGGTGGTGGCGCTCATGCCGTCGAGCGTACTCAGGTGGTTGACATTGTCAATTGTTTACTTGACCACCTTAACTATTGACGTCTACCGTCTACGGAGTTACTTGATGACATCAAACATCTGCGATCTGAAGCACTAAGAAGGTCCTGCCAGCCATGAGCACCGCCGCCCCCACCCCCGCCGAGGCCAAGAACAGGAACGAGACGGTCATCGTCTTCGCCCTGAGCCTTGCCGCCATGGTCGTGTCGATGATGCAGACCCTGCCGGTTCCGATCCTGGGCCTCATCCGCACCGACCTGGGCACCTCGACCGCCAACGTGAGCTGGGTGACCACCGCCACCCTGCTGTCCGCAGCCGTCTTCACCCCGCTGCTCGGCCGCTTCGGCGACCAGCACGGCAAGAAGCCCACGCTGGTGGCCGTGCTCGGCGTCATGGTCGTCGGCTCCGTCATCGCCGCCGTCGCGACCTCGCTCCCGCTGCTGATCCTGGGCCGCGTCCTGCAGGGCGCCGCCACCGCGATCTTCCCGCTCGCCCTGTCGGTGCTGCGCGAGGAAGTCCGCCCGCAGAAGCTCCCCGGCGCGATGGCACTGGTCAGCGGCACCCTCGCCTTCGGCAGCGGCCTCGCGCTCGTCGCCACCGGCCTGCTCACCTCCGGCCCTGACGCCGACTACCGCAACGCGTTCTGGATGGCGACCGGGTTCGCCACCCTCGCCCTGCTCGCCGTCGCCTTCCTGGTCCCCGCGACCCGGCACAAGACCGGTGGCCGGACCGACTTCCTCGGCGCACTGACCCTCGGCATCACGCTCCTGCTGCTCCTGCTGCCCATCTCGCAGGGCCACGAGTGGGGCTGGACCTCCGGCCGTACGCTGGGCAGCTTCGCCGGCGCCGCCGTCATGACCGCCGTGTGGGTCTTCACCGAGCTCAAGGTCAGCGAGCCGCTCGTGGACATGCGGATGTTCGTCCACCGCCCGGTGCTCATGGCCAACCTGGCCGGCATCCTCGTCGGCTTCGGCATGTTCGCGAACTTCCTGGGCGTCTCGTACCTGGTCCAGATGCCGGAGAAGCTCACCGGCTACGGCTTCGACGCCTCCATCCTGCGCGCCTCCGTACAGTTCCTGCTGCCCGGCGCGATCGTCTCCCTGCTCGCCTCGCCCATCGGCGGCCAGCTGGTCCGCCACCGCGGCCCGCGCGTGGCCCTCGGCCTCGCCGCCGGGCTCGGCGCCGTCGGCTTCGGCTGGCTCGCACTCGACCACGGCCACAGCTTCTCTGTGATCGGCGCCGGCCTGGTCGTCGGCGCGGCCGTCAGCTTCGGATACGCGGCCATGCCCGCCGTCATCATGGCGAGCGTCCCGCACCACCAGAGCGGCATAGCCAACGGCATCAACTCGATCTCCCGCTCCACCGGCAGCGCGATCGGCAGCGCCATCGTCACCACGATCCTGGCGTCGAAGACCATCGAGCACCTGCCCGCCGGCGTCCCGGCCCTGCCCGCGGAATCCGGGTTCACCCTCACCTTCGGGATCGGGGCCGTCGCCTTCGCCCTCGTCGCGGTGATCAGCTGGATCGGCCTGCGCGGAGCGCACGGGCCGCGCACCGTCGAGTCGGGCACGCCCGCCGAGGCCCCGGCCAAGGTGGCGGAGCCGGAGCCGGCCCAGACCGTCTGACCTGGCCCTTCGAGGGGACGGCACCGTTCGCGGATGCCGTCCCCTCGTTTGCGTGCTGTCCTGTCCCCGTGGACAGGGGCCGCCACCGGGCGGCGGGGGAGGGCCTGGCCCCGGACGCGAGGAGTGACCTGCCATGGCGATCCTGATGCACGCCACCGTCCCGGGCATCACGGCGGAGCAGTACGACGCCCTCCACGCGGAGCTCCTGTCGATGCCCGGGATGTTCGACGGCTGCCTCTCGCACGTCTGCGTCGTGAGCCCCGAGGGCCTGGACGTCTACGACGTGTGGGAGAGCGAGCTGCACGCGAACGTGTTCGCGGAGAAAATGATGCCCGTCGTGGAAGCCCAGGGCTGGCAGAGCACGGGCGGCCGCCCCGAGGCGTTCCCCATCCACAACTACGGCTTCCCCGGGATCAAGGACTGAGCCCGCGGGACTGAGCCCGCGGGACTGAGCCCGCGGGGCGAGGAGATCACCCTCTAGGAGGCGGAGGCCGCGCTCCCCTTCGCGAACTTGTCCCACTGCCCGGTGACGATCTCCTGCGGCACCCCGCCGAAGTCCTTGGTGTCCATGACGTCCGACCGGAACGCCAGCGTGACGGACCCGGAGCGGACCACCGTGAGGTACTTGTACAGAGCGATCCCCGGGTCCTTCACGTCCTGCGTCACGATGCGGTACGCGCGTGCCTCGTCACCCAGCGCCGGCGCCCGGACCGGCTCCACCTTGAGCACCTTCGCCTCGACGAGCGCGCGGTCCTCCGTGTAGCCGCCGGCGCACCGGCCGCCCGCGTCCGCCAGGGATTTCACGGCGGCGGCCGCGGCCCCGGCGTCCCGGTACGAGCGCAGCAGGATCTCCGTGTCGATCGCCTGCCACTCGTCGGGCACACTCGCCTTGGCGAAGGCCTGGGCCGTATGCCCCGCCTTGCCGAGGCTGGTCAGCGGCCGGCACTGCGCCGGGCGGGCCTCGTAGTCCTCGCTCATGGGCTCGTCGAGGAGGGGCTCACCTACCTCGTACGGCCCGAACTTCTCCCCCTCCGCGACGAGCAGCGCCTTGAGCCGCTCGGGGCCCGGCCCCGGCGTGCCGCCCGGGCTCGCCACGGCGCCGTCGGCCGGCGCGCCCGCCCGGTCTGCCCCGGCCGCCTTCCCGGATCCACCGCAACCTGCCGTCCCCGCCATCAGCGCGGCGGCGCCCATGAGGACGCCCACCATCCGCCGCAGCCGCTTCGTGTTCCCGACTCCGTCCATGCGGTGCCGTCCCCCCGGTCATTTCGAAAGGGCGATTGTCGCAGGTCGCGCGGGGGACGCCGAGCCGAGGGCTCAGGCTTCGCCGCGTGCGGCCGCCTGGCGCTGGCGCTTGCTCAGCGGGGCGAGGGAGAGGTCCTGCGCGCGGGACGTGAGGCGCTTGAAACCGTAACCGCGCTCGGTGAGCCGGCTCTCGGCGGCGAGCTCGGCGCGGGCCGTCGCGTCGAGGATGTCCTCCTCCGTCTCGCCGGAGTCGAGGAAGCGGAAGGTGAAGAAAGGGCCGACGGCGATGTCGTACGAGAGGTGGCCCTCGGGTGTGTACGCCGAGTGCATGATGTCGTGCTCCGGCGCGGCGGCGAGCAGCTCCGCGCGCTGTGCGGGGGTGAGGCCGTCGAAGGAGCCGCGGACGGTGATCCGGAAGGTGCGAGAACTCATCCCGGCAGGGTAGGCAGCCGTGAACCGCCGGCGCACCGGGATTTCCGCGGGCGGCCCGGAGCTACCGGTAAGTCACATCGGAGCCCGCCCCGGCGTGCACTTCACCCCTCCGCATCTGCCAGTTCGTTCACCGAAACACATGGGTAGATGCCGGGCATGCAGCCTGTTAGAGTCCGCATGCGCGACTCCGAGACGGGGTGGCGATATGGCCGATCCGCACGCCCTGATCTGCCTCTGAGCGGCGTACATCCGCCAGGCGGACAGCAGTTGTGATGCCGTGGCACTTCCGCACCGGCGATGTCGGCGCCCCCGTCACCCCGGGGCGCGGCCGTCGTGCGCACAGCACCTCCGCGAAGTCCGGTTCCCAGCCGCCGGATGCCGGGCCATGCCGCCCTTCATCGCTTATCAGATGGGGAGAACACAAGTGAACACGGGACTTCCGCGGCGTCATGCCGCAGCCAAGGCACTGGTCCTGGGCGCCGCACTGGCGCTGGCCGTGCCGGGCACCGCCTACGCGAACACCGTGAGCGTCACCGTGAAGACCCCCGGGGCCACCGCCGGGCCCGGGTCGGCCTTCTCCGAGATCTCCACCCACGCGGACTGCAGCAGCGGCCTGATCTCCGGAGGCGGGATCAACCAGGCCATCGGCACCGGCACGACGTCCAACGGCAACAAGACCAACGGCACCTCGCCGAGTCCCGACGGCAGCACCGAGTACCTCGGCACGACCGGGGTCGTCGGCACCGACGTGACGCACTGGCTCGGCATCGGCGGCAGCGGCGGAGCGGTCAACGCCTCGTTCTCCAGCACCCCGTACGCGATGTGCTTCACGAGCAACCTGATCAACCACACCCAGGTGGTCATGAACAAGACCGCCGGGCCCACCACGAGCGGAACGGTGGGCCTGGTCGTCGCGACGTGTCCGGCCAACACCCGCCTGCTCGGCGGCGGAGCGCGGATCACCCCGGCGAGCGTCGGCAGCCTCAAGCCGATCGCCGGCTTCCCGACGTTCAACGACGCCGGGCACGACTTCGGCCGGAAGGCGGCCGCCGACGGCGAGACCAACCCCGACTCCTGGGCGGCGGTCGGCTGGAACGGCGGCGGTGGCAACAGCGACAACACCACGTACACCCACGCCATCTGCAGCGGCAACAACATCAACATCAGCGGCACCACGGTGAAGGTGCGCTTCGGCGAGGTGAGCGGCCCGACCTCGGCGACCGCCGGCCAGACGGTCACGGTGGGCTGCGGCGGCAACGACGGAAAGCTGGTCAGCGGGGGCGCCGCCATCAGCGGTGGCAGCGTGACCACCACCGACTTCACCGGTCCGGGCTCCGTCGGGGACCACCTCAACGGCAGCTACCCCAGCGACTCCGGCGGCACCCCCGTCAGCGACGGGACGACCACCGCGTCCTACTGGACGGCCTCCACCCACACCGGGGCCGCCAGCTCGCCGGGCACGTCCTCCGACGTGTGGGCCCTCTGCGCCGACGACGGCGTCTGACCGGCCGCCTGCCCCTGCAGCAAGCAAGCAAGCAAGCAAGCAGGCAGGCAGGCAGGCAGGCAACGGCAATGACCTTGACCGGCGGGCGGGCAGGCACCATGTCCCCCCCCGTCTGCCGGTCACACCATCCCAGCTCGGTCGCCCCAACGGGCCCGGAGAGGCAGCGTCCCTTCCATGAACCCCCGCTCCATCCGCGGCGCCAGCCCGCGCGCCTTCCCCCGTACGCGCACGTCATCGAAGACGGCGATCGTGCTCGGCGCGACCGGCCTGCTCGCCGCCGTCCTCGTCCCCTTCGCCGCCGCGGACCCGGCGGCCCCGCCCCCGCCCGCGCCCTCGCCCTGCGGCTCCGGCGGGGTCTTCACCGCCTCGCCGCCCACCTGCACGTACGCCGACTCCGGTACGGACACCTTCACCGTGCCGGACGGAGTCGGCTCGATCCGCGTCGACCTGTTCGGCGCCGAGGGCGGCAGCGCGGCCGGTTCCGTCCTGCCGAACCCCCCGAACGACGGATCCCCCGGCGGCCTCGGCGGCGAGACCCGTGCCACCCTCGCCGTGAGCGCCGGGCAGAGCCTCCGGATCACCCTGGGCGCGGCCGGCAGCTCCGGCACCTCCCGGCACGGCGAGTACGCCCGCCCCGGGGGCACCGGCCACGGCGCCGGCGGCGGCGGCGCGCACGGCGGCGGCGGATCCGGCGGCGGAGGCTCCGACGTACGCGTCGGCGCCTCCGGCCCGGCCGACCGCATCCTGGTCGCGGGCGGCGGCGGGGGAGCCGGCAACGGCGGCCCCCTGCTGCACGGCGGCAACGGCGGCGGCCCCGAGGCGGAAGACGGCGGCCAGGGCGGCGGCCCCGAGGGATCCGGGGTCGCCGGCGGCGGCGGTACCCAGCGCGCCCACGGCGCCGGCAGCCCCAACTCCGCCCAGGGCGGCCCGGGCGCGCCCGGCAGCGACATCGACCCCAACACCGGCCTGCCCAACCCCGGCAGCGGCGGCCCGGGCGGCAACGGCGGCCGCGGCGGCAACGGCGGCGGTGGGGGTGGCGGCGGCTACTTCGGCGGCGCGGGCGGCTCCGGCGGCGGGAACCCCGGCAACCTGTACGGCGCGGGAGGCGGCGGAGGCAGCAGCTTCGCAGCGTCCTCCGCGACCGACGTCTCCCTCCTGCGGGGCGTGAACCACGGCAACGGCAAGGCGGTCGTCTCCTTCCGGTAGTACGGGACGACGCTCTCGCTCACCGCGGACGCGGCGACCCCGCTGTTCGGCCGCGCGGTCACGCTCACCGCGGCCGTGGGCTCGACGAACCCCGCCGCGGGAACCCCGGGCGGCACGGTCACGTTCTCCGACGGGACGAAGCAGCTGGCGACGGTACCGCTGACCGGTGGCCGCGCCGAGTTCCGGACCAGCGCGCTGCGCCCCGGCGCGCACCCGCTGACCGCCACCTACGGCGGCGACCCGGCGAACGAGGCGAGCGCCACGGCGGAAGCCACCGAGGTCACCGTCGGATTCAGCCGCCCGTGCATCACGACCGCCCACCGGGGCCCGCTGACCGTGGCCGGCGGCGAATCGGTCTGCATCGCACCGGGCGGCAGCCAGACCGGCCCGGTGACGGTCCGCTCCGGCGGTGCGCTGGCCGTGACCGGAGCCGAGATCACCGGCCCCCTTTCCAGCGACGGCGCGCTCGCCGTCGCGATCTGCGGCTCGAAGCTCACCGGCCCGGTCACCATCGGCCGGACCGGCGGCTCCGTGCTGATCGGCTCGAACGATCCCACCGCGGGCTGCGCGGGCAATACCGTACGGAACCCGGTGAGTCTGACCGCCAACACCGGAGGGGTCGAGGTCTCGGCCACGACGATCGTCGGCCCGCTGCACTGCGAGGGGAACGTCCCGGCCCCGCAGCTGAGCGGCACCACGGTGGAGGGCCCGCGCTCGGGCCAGTGCCGGCAGCCCTGATCCGGCGGTCGTGATGGGTGCCGCCCCGGCCGGGGCGGCACTGCCGCACGTGGTCCCTGCCGCACGTCGTCCCTGCCGCACGTGGTCCCTGCAGCACGTGGTCCGGACGCGGTCTCAGACGTCGATGTGTCCCATCAGGCCGTGCTGGTAGTCCATTTGCGCCTGGCGTATCTCGGCGGCGGTGTTCATGACGAACGGGCCGGTGCGGGCCACGGGCTCGCCGAGCGGCTCGCCGGCCAGCACCAGCACCTCGGCCGCCTCCTCCGGGGCCTCGACCGTGAACCGCTCCGCGTCCCGGCCGAGGATGGCCAGGTGGCCGTCGGGGAGACGGGCATCGGGGGTGGCGGCCGTCCCGGACAGCACGTACAGCATGGCGTTGTGCCCGGTCGGCACGGTGAACCCGGCGCGGCCGCCGGCCGCGAGGCGGGCGTGTACGACGAGCACCGGAGTGTGGGTCGCGAACGGTCCCCGGACGCCGTGGGTGCTGCCCGAGATCACCGTGAGCTCGGCGCCGCCGTCCTCGGTGAGCACCCGGGGGATGTCACCGGGGGCGCGGCCGTACTGGACCCGCGGCGGCGTCGCCTTGAGCCGGGCCGGCAGGTTCACCCAGATCTGGAGCAGGTGCTGCGCACCGCCGTCGGCGAGCAGTTCCGGGGTGGGGCGGGCGAGGTGGACGAGCCCCGACCCGGCCGTGAGCCACTGCACCTCACCGGGGTTCACGACCCGCCGGTGCCCCGCGGAGTCGATGTCCTCCATCGCGCCTTCGATGACGTACTGGATGGTCTCGAATCCGCGGTGCGGGTGCGGGGGTGTGCCCTTGGCCTCGCCCGGCCCGAGCACGTGGGGCCCCACCTGGTCGACCATCAGGAACGGGTCGACCAAGGGGAGGTCCGGCTGCGGGAAGGGGCGGCGTACGGGGAAGCCCTCGCCCTCGAAGGTGTGGAAAGGGCGGACGACGCGGAGGGTGGAGCGTACGGCGGCGGCGGTGGTGAGGTGCATGCGCCGAATGAACGGTACGGCGAATTCCACTGTCAACGCGGTCCCGTTCGGCTGTCAGGTCGAACAGCCGGCTTCGGCCACCGTCCCTGCGCGCCGTCCGCGCCGTCCGCGCCGTCAGCGCCTGCGGGCCCGCGCGCGGCGCAGCAGGATGCCGGCGGCGGCGCCGGCCAGGGCGATCACGGCCACCCCCGCAGTGGTCCACCACACGGTACGGTCCTTGCCCTCGTCGGCCGGAGCCGGCGCCGGGGAAGCCGACGCGGAGGACGCCGGTGCGGCGGACGGGTCGGCGGGGGCGGACGGGGCGGAGGAGCCGGCCGAGGCGGAAGGTGCGGCCGCGCTCGGGGTCGCCGCGGACGGCGCCGGATCGACCACCGGGACGGCGATCTCCTTCTCGCCGTGCCCGAGGGACGGGAACCCCACGTCGACGCTCACCTTCCAGGTGCCGGGCGGCAGCACCTCGGCCGTGCTCCAGCCGGTGCGCGTCCCGGCGTCGCGGACCAGGCGCCAGGGGCCCATCGTGCGGGAGCCGTCGGGGCTGGTCGAGTTCACCGTGGCGGCGACCGCCTCCTCGATGGCGTCGCCGTCGTTCTCCCAAGTGATCTCGGTGGTGACATGGCCTTCCCGCTGCCCGGTGACCACGACCTTGACGGTGTCGCCGTGCGCGTGGGCCGCGGTGGGTACGGCCAGGGCCAGGGCCTGGGCGAGGAACAGGAACAGGAAGCCGAGTCCGCTGCGGACCGGGAAGGCGGGGCGTGTACGCATCGTTGGGTGCTCCTGGTGCGGTGGGATGCGAGGTACTGCGCTGCGGGAGTGAGCCGCGGTGCGGGAGATGAGGGGGCCGGTGGGCGGCCGCGCGGGGCGGCCGCCCACCGGCGGGAGGCAGGATCGGATCCGGAGGGTCAGCCGACCTTCTGGACCGTCCACACCTGGGACGCGCGGCCGTCCGCACGCTGGAGGTCGAGCAGCCAGGAGCCGTAGTACGGGCGGCTGCTCACGGTCAGGGCGTATCCGCCGCTCGCATCGGTGACGGTCACACCGCCGCCGCGGGACGACAGCTTCCACTGCTGCGCGGAGTTGCCGCCGCAGGGCTGCTGCGCGATCCACATGCCGGCGGCCGGGGCGCCACCCGCCTGCAGGCACTTGCCGGAGACGGCGGACTTGATGCGGACGAGTCCGCCGCCCGCGTCGTCGAAGAGCCACTGCTGCTGGGCGTAGCCGTTGGAGCGGCCGCCGACGAGCACCGTGCCGTCGGCGCTGCGGCCGCCCCACAGCTCGGCGGCCATGCCGGTGCTGCCGTTGCCGAGGGTGTAGCGGGCACCGGGCGTGGTGGTGCCGCCGCCCGCACCCGTCGTACGGAAGGTGGTGGTCGGGCCGGCTCCGGTGTCACGGCCGGAGGTGTCGCGGACCGAGATCGCGACCTTGTACTCCGTACCGGGCTGGAGGTTGTAGATGCGCAGGGCCTGGGACTGGACCCAGGTCAGGTGCTTGCCGTTCAGCAGTACCTGGTACCACGCGGCGCCGTCGACCTTGGGCCAGCTCACCACGACCGAGTTGGACTGGATCTGGGCCGCCGTCGCCTTCGGGCCGCCCGTGGGCTTCTTGGTCGGCGTCGGGGTCGGCTTGTTCGTGGGGCTCGGCGTGGGCTTGGGGTTCGGGTCGGGGTTCGGGTCGGGGTTCGCGCCGTTGGCCCGCATCAGGAACTGGTTGTTCGCGATGTTCCAGTGCGTGGCGAGGTAGCTGCCCGCCTTGGGGTTGGTGTGGAAGTAGTCGTCGTGGTTGCAGTCCAGGATGTTCTCGGCCGCCTGGTTGGTGCACACGTTGCGCATCTGCGGGTAGTACGGGGTGTCCGAGTAGCACATGACGTCCCACTCGTCCGTGCAGTGGGCGCCGCGGCTGGTGTTGGGGGCGCTGTTGTTCACCGCGCCGAGGTTGTGGCCGAGTTCGTGCGCCGCGGTGTGGCCGCCCCAGCAGCCGGAGTCCGTACGGCCGTACGAGGGACCGAAGTTGCTCTGGTTGTCCTGGCCGGGTCGCTCGTCGCCCGCGAAGGTGCCGATGCCGCAGTAGACCTGGGTGTCCGCGAAGATCATGTACTTGCGGTCGCGGCGGTCGAGGCCCTTGCCGGCGAGCGCGTTGTTGGTCGCGCTGAACTCGGAGAGCGCGGAGGCCGGGAGCTCGATGTTGAGCACCGTCGGCGTGCAGTCCGCGGCCGTGACGAAGCGGATGTGGCGGATGCCGCCGGTCTCCTGGGCGCTCGTCGAGTAGATGAGGTCGGCGTCGGCCGCCCACTTGCGGAACGAGGCGAGGTACTCGGAGTAGCGGTCGCGGTCGGAGCCGTGGACATACACGACCTGGACGCGGTTGCCGCTGCTGCCGTCGCCGTCGCACTGGACGGTCTGGCCGGCCGGACCGGCCGCGACGGCCTGGCCGCTGCCGCCGGCCGCGGCGGGCGAGGGCGCCGAGGCGGGGGCGGACTTGGCGGACTGGGCGTCGGCGGCGGGCGCGTCCTGAGGACGCCCGCTGCCTTCGGCTGCCGCGGCCGCTTCGCCGGCCTCGGGCTTCGCCGGGTCGGCGGCCGGGGCCTTCGTCTTCACGACGGGGGCCACATCGGCCTTGATGTCCACGTCCTTGGGCGGGGCGTCGGGGCCGTGCGTGCAGAGCCCGGCCTCCGTGCGGTAGACGCCGACGCAACGGTCGCCCTTCGGTGCGGCCTTGAGGCCGTCGAAGACCATGCCCTTGGCGGTCTCGTTGGCGGGCTCGCCCACGATGGGCGCCGGCTCCGCGTCACGGGCCGGTGCGGCGGCCGGTGTGAGGGAGTCCGCGGCCGCGTCGGCCAGTGCGGGCGTCCCCGCCTGGGCGTCGTCGCCGAGCCCCGAATAGGCGATGCCGCCCGCTATCAGCGCCGCCGTGGCCATGGCGGCGCTGAAGAGTATCAACCGGCGCGGTTTGCGCCGGTGTTCGCGCTGCTTCCTGCGATGTCTAGTCATGCGCACCTCAAATCCTTGGTCGGAGGAGTGGGTGCGCGGAAGCCTGCCAGACCGGCGCGGTGGAGAATTCGGACAAACGGGAATGGGACCCGAGATATCAGGCTGTTACCTGCTGATCAGATTTGATGAACCATCAATTCGCTTAAGCGGTAGGCCAGTTACGCGCGTAGGCCCTTAATGGTCCAGGCCATTTCGAGGATCTCGTTATCAAATCGAGATATGGGCTGAACCCTTATTGACGGTAATTCAGTCAGGGATTCACCTAATTACTACCTGCCGAATTCCTCCCGTCACGAGCGGTGAGGAATCCTCCCCTCCGCCCGAGCAGGATGCCCGTCAGGGTCAGCAGGAGTCCGCAGATCTGTCGGAGGTTGAGCGTTTCCCCGGCGATCGCCGTGCCCAACAGCACGCCCGTGACCGGGTTCAGCAGTCCGAGCAGGCCGACCGTCGCGGCCGGAAGCCGGCGCAGCCCCGCGAACCACGCGGCGAAGGCCACCGCCGTCGCGACGACCGTGACGTAGGCGAAACCGAGCAGCTCGGAAGCGTCGAGAGCCGGCGGCGATCCCTCCACCGCGACGGCGAACGGCAGGAGCAGGAGCCCGCCGCCCAGCAGCTGCCACGCCGTCGACGCGAGGACGTCCACCTCCGCGCTCCACCGCTTGGCCAGGACGTAGCCGAACGAGGACACCGCCATCGCGGCCACGGAGGCCAGTACGCCGACGGCGTCCATCGGGGCGGCCCCGGTGAGCAGCATCAGCGACACCCCGGCCACGCCGAGGCCGGCGCCGGTCAGTTGGCGCGACCCCGGCCGCTCGGAGATCAGCGCCCAGGCGAAGAGCATCATCGCCAGCGGCGCGATCGCCATGACGGTCGAGGCCGCGCTGGTCGGCAGCCGCTGCGCGGCGACGTAGACCAGGGCGAAGAACGCGCTCATGTTGAGGAAGCCGAGCAGCGGGGACTTCCACCACCAGGACGCGCGGGGCGTCTTCCGGCAGACGGCCAGGAGCAGCAGGCCCGCGGGCAGGGCCCGGAGGGCCGCGCCGTACAGCGGCTGGCCGGCGGGCAGGAACTCCCGGGTGACGTAGTAGTTCGTACCCCATGCGATCGGTGCGACCGCCGTGACCAGCGACCCTCGGATTATAGCTTCCATGGAAGCTATAATACCTTCCGTGGAAGCTATACTGGTCGGGTGAAGGACGAACCGTACGTACCGCAGGCGGGGCCGCAGGCAGGGGTGCCCGCCGACCACGTCGCACGCATCCAGGCCGAGTGGGCCCGCGAGCGCCCGGACGTCGACGTGGCCCCCCAGGGAGTGATCGGGCGGCTGCACCGGCTCGGGCTGCTCCTGACGGACCGGCTCTGCCTCGTCTACCGCCGCTACGGCCTGAGCGAGGGGGAGTTCGACGTACTGGCCGCCCTGCGCCGCGCGGGGGCGCCGTACGAGCGCGCCCCCGGCGAACTGGCGGTGCACACCATGGTCACGACGGGCGCGATGACCAAGCGCATCGACCGCCTCGAACGGGACGGCCTCGTCGCGCGCCGCCGTTCGGCCGCCGACGGCCGCGGGCGCGTGGTCGCGCTCACCCCGGCGGGGCGCGAGCTGATCGACCGGGCGTTCACCGAGCACATGGAGAACGAGCGGAGCCTGCTCGAAGGTCTGACCGCGCAGCAGGCCGCCGAACTGGAGGTGCTCCTCACCGCGTGGCTGGCGAGGGTCGAGCCCCCGCCCGCGCCTTGAAACACGAGGGGCCTACCGGCGGCCGCCGAGCTTGACCCACTGCGCCGTGCTCGGCACCCCCCTCGCGTCGAGGAGGAACAGCATGTAGTAGCCGGGCGGGGCGTCCGCCGCGCTCGGCGGTGTCCGCAGCCCGATCGCGGTACCGTGAACGCCGGTGATCGGGAGCTCCAGGTGGCGCTGACTGGTGTTCACCGCGTGCGTGACGGTCGTCGGAGCCAGGAGCACGGCGCGGGTGACCTGGGCGGCCGTGGAGCTGCGGACCTCGAACCCGGCTCCGTAGCCCAACTCGGCCCCGGGAACCCGGTCCAGGGCCGGTCGGCTGCCGCCCTGGTGCAGGTACGCGGGCTCGTACAGCTCGATGCTGCCGTCCATCTCGTCCCGGATGTCGGGATCGTTGGCGATCTGCTGGAGCTCGTCGCCGGTCACCATGATCCGGCCGTCCGGCAGCACCAGGGCGTTCGAGTGGTAGCCGCGGGGCAGTCGCTGCGCCGGACCGAGCTTCCAGTGGCCCCGGGCGTCCCGCAGTTCGATCTGCCGGTACGAGAGGTCGGCCTGCGGGTTGAACGGCCCGTGCCCGTAATCCCGGGTGTCCAGGGCGCCGTTGACCGTGAGCAGCGTGCCGTCCGGCAGGATCGCCGTGTCGTCCTGCGTGCGGCCGAAGGCCCGCGGCTCCTCGGTGGTCCACCGGCCTCCGGACAGCCGGTAGGTGTTGGGGTCGTGCGGATCGCCGCCGAGCACCAGCACGGAGTCCGGGCCGCGGTACCCGGCCGGCAGCGGCACGGCCGATCCGTAGCCCCGGAAGTCGGCGGGCCGCCGCGGCAGATCGGTGCGGGTCTCCTTGACCGGGTCGAAGAGCCACTGCTGATCGGCGTCGCGGCCGAGTCCGTAGATCATGCCGTCGCGCAGTGAGAAGAGGTGCGGATAGTCGTTGCGGAACGGGGCGTCCGCCCGGAGCCGCTCCGCCGCCAGGCCGACCGGGATGTCGTACGTCCGCCAGGGCACGGGATGGCGCAGCGCGGGGAAGCGCTCCACGACCGGGGTGGGCGTGCCCGTACCCCGCTCGGACTGGCCGGACATGATGATCTGGCGCCCGTCCGCCCCCGTCACGACCGAGGGGTACCAGCGGCCGACGGACATGTCCCGGTTGCGGAACCAGGTCTCGGTCCACGGGTCGAACACGAAGGACAGCTTGGCGCCGCTGCCGCCCTTGCCGCCGGTGTTGCCGCCGAAGACCCCGACCATGCCGTTGGGCAGGAACGCGTGCCCCGCGCAGAAGAACGGGGCCGGGCGAGGTGTGTACGTACCGTCGGGCATCAGGACCGTCGGGGGCTCCACCTTCTTGAACGCCCGTGCCCCCGTGCCCTTGGCCGGGTCCCACAGGAAGGCGCGGCCGGCGTTCGTCGGGCCGATCCGGTCGGTGGGGCCGGTCTCCTTGGTGGGGTTGGTCTCCACGCGCTCGAAGGAGAAGAGCAGTACCTTCCCGGTGGGCAGCAGCGCGGTGTGGACGCCGAAGTCGGGGGAGGGGAAGAACTCCGTGAAGCGCCCGAACTGCGCTGCGGGGAAAAGGGCGTTGGTCAGCCGCTGCGAGGCCTTGAGGGCCGCGAGGCTCTCGGTGCGCTTCGCCTGGGGGTATTCCTTGGGGCCCTTGACCGCGCTCCGCCGCTGCGCGTGCGCCCGGGCGTGTTCCTCGCCGATGACGGCCGCCTCGGCGGGGTCGGCTTCGGCGGGGCCGGCCTCGACGCGGTCGGACTCGACGTGGCCGGCCCGGGCGCCGGCGTCGCCGGTCCGATGGTGCCCAGGCGGGGATTCGTGCCCGGGGACCGCCGCGGCGAAGGCGGGCGGGGCGGGCGCGGTGAGGGGTGCGAGGGCGGCGGCCACGGCCACGCATGCGGACAGTACGGCGGACCGCCGTACGAGCGGACCGGTCAGGCCGGGCAGGCCGGGCATGGGCTCTCCTCCGTCGGCGGGATGCCCATCATATGAAAAATGCCGCTTTTCGTATGGAATGACGCGGGTGGGGTGGGTGAAGGTGCGCCGTGTGGGCCATTCGGCCGTCGGGCCGGCCGTGCTGAATCGTTTCTCCGGTGAACCGTCCCGTCCGACCGGGTGAGACGGCGTATCCGGCGGCGCTCCATGGCCGCCCGCGGCGGCTATCCATGGCGACGTGATCAAGCCATCTCGCACCACCCGCAAGGCTCGCGCCGCACTGACCGCCGCCGCCGTGACCGGATGCCTCGTCACGCTCTCCCCGTCGGCCGGGGCCACCGCCGCAGCCGCCGCCGCGCCCCCGGGCCCGGTGGCCGTCGACGTCGCCTCGGTCAACGGCTCGGGCTGCCGCCCCGGCAGCGCCACCGTCGCCGTGTCTCCCGACAACTCGGCCTTCACCGTCACCTACAGCGAGTACCTGGCCGCGGCCGGCGGGGGCGTCGCCACCACCGAAGGCCGCAAGAACTGCCTCCTCTCCCTCCTCGTGCACGTCCCGCAGGGCTACACGTACGCGGTGTCCCACGTCGACTACCGGGGCTACGGAAGGCTGGAGCCGGGAGCGACCGGCACCCAGAAGGCCAGCTACTACTTCCAGGGCATGAGTCAGACCGCCAACCGGACCCATCAGTTCCATGGGGCGCTCGACGACAACTGGCAGGTGACCGACACCACCGGCATCGAGGCCCTCGTCTTCGCCCCCTGCGGCGAACAGCGCAACTTCAACATCAACACCGAGCTGCGCGCGGAGGTCGGGACCTCCGACACGAGCAAGACGAGCTACATGACCGTGGACTCCACGGACGGCAGCATCAGCTCCGTCTACCACTTCTCGTGGAAGCAGTGCCCGGTCCGCCGCTGATCCGGCCTGATCCACAAGACGCCCGCCGGCGGCGGAGGCGGATCAACGCCTGCGCCGCCGGCGGGCGTCGTGCTGTTCACGAGGCCTTCGCCTCCCCGGCCCGGTAGCGGCCCGGCGTCGTCCCGAACTCCCTGCCGAAGGCGTGCGAGAAGGCGTACGGCGTGCCGTACCCGACCCGGCGCGCGATCGAGGCCAGCGGGTCCGGGGTGTCCCGGAGCAGGGTTGCGGCGTACGTCAGCCGCCACCACGTCAGATACGCCATCGGCGGGCGGCCGACCAGCGCGGTGAACCGGCGTGCCAGCGTGGCCCGGGAGACGCCCGCCTCGGCCGCGAGCCGCTCGTTGGTCCACGGCGCGGCCGGATCCGAGTGCAGCGCCCGCAGGGCGGCCGCCGCGACGGGATCGCCCAGCACGGCCGACCAGGCCCCGCCCGAGCCCTCGGCCATCCACGAGCGGACCATGTAGACGAGCAGGAGATCGAGCAGGCTGGGCACCGCCAAGCAGGCCCCCGGCCGCTGCTGGCCCAGCTCACCTCCCAACAGGGCTATCGCCCACCGCAGTTCGGGGTGTGATCCGATCCGGTTCGGCAGGTGGACCACCTTCGGCAGCTCCAGCATCAGCGGATGGACGCGGCTGCGGTCGAGCCGGTACTTGCCGCACAGCATCTCCACCCCGCCGGGGGCGGGCGCCCCGGGAGCCTCGGTCGCGTCCGGCACCGCTGCCCCGCGCGGTAGCTCGAACGGCACGGCCCGCGCCGCAGCCGCCGCGTCGACGGGGGAGTCGGCGATCACGTGTCCCGTACCGTGCGGCAGCAGCACCGCGTCTCCGGCGGCGAGGGAAATCGGCGGGCCGCCCCCGTCGGGCAGCAGCCAGCAGCTGCCCTCCAGCACCACGTGGAAGCCGGCGCCGTCGTAGGGGGCGAACCGCGCGCACCAACTCCCGCTCACGCTGACCCGGTCGGAGGAAGGCCGGCCGATCCGGACGGCCGCGATGGCGTCGCTCACCACATCCATGAAGCCAGGGTACTCGCAGGTGTCGAGGGTGAGACGACTGCGTATTCACATGAGCCGGGCAGGCATTGAGAGGCTCAACTGCCCTTCGTAGGCTCGGCGTCATGAGCAGCGAATACGAGCAGGGCAGGCAGGACGTCAACAGCAGGCAGAACAGGGGGAACGGCCAGCACGGCCAGCACGGCCAGCACGCTCAGAGCAGGCAGAGCATCGTGCTGGGCGATGTCGAGGTCACCCGGGTCATCGAGTGGCAGGGACCGTTCGGGCCCCCGCGCAGCCTCGTACCGGATGTCGGTGCCGAGGTGTGGAAGGAGAACGAGGAGTGGCTGTCACCGGACCACTGGGAGGTCGACGGCGACCGGGCGGTCCTCGCACTCCAGACCTGGGTCCTGCGCAGCGCCGGCAAGACCGTCCTGGTCGACACGGGCGTGGGCAACGGGCGCGAGCGGCCGGGCTCGGCGCTCTTCCACCACCGTGAGGGCGATTTCCTCGGGGAGCTGGAGCGGGCGGCCGGAGTCCGGCCGGAGGACGTGGACGTCGTCGTCAACACCCACGTCCACGGCGACCACGTCGGCTGGAACACCGTCGCGCAGGACGACGGCTGGGTGCCCGCCTTCCCCAACGCCCAGTACCTCGTCCCGGCAGCGGACGACCACCACTTCGGGCCGGCCAACGCCTACGGCGGCGGCGCCCGGGAGGACGACCGGCTGATCTACGAGGACAGCATCGCTCCCGTCCACCGCACCGGACAGGTCGTGCTGTGGGACGGCGCCCACCGCATCGACGAGCACCTCACCCTGGAGTCCGCACCCGGGCACACCCCCGGATCCTCCGTGCTGCGGCTGGCCTCCGGCACCGACCGGGCCGTCTTCGTGGGCGATCTGCTGCACAGCCCGGTGCAGATCCTGGAACCCGCCTGCAACAGCTGCTTCTGCCTGGACCCGGCGCAGGCCGCCGCCAGCCGCCGCCGCATCCTCGAACGCGCCGCCGACTGTTCCGAGTTGCTCGTACCCGCCCACTTCGGCGGCGCGGGGGCGGTCGAAGTACGACGCCGGGGACAGGACTTCACCGTCGGGGCGTGGGCCTCTCACCGCGACGTCGGATAGCGGTCCGCGGAGGAGGGCGGTACGGGGGCGGGCGGCGTCGGCCGGGGCCGGACCGCCGCCACCCGCCGGATCCGCAGGGCCAGTTGGATCTCCAGGGCCCCGGCCGGGGTGTTCCAGTCCTCGCCCAGCACCTGCCGGACCCGGTCGAGGCGCTGCACCACGGTGTTGACGTGCACGTGGAGGGCGTCCTTGGTGCGGGCCAGGCTGGAGCCGTGCGCGAAGTACGCCTCCAGGGTGCGGACCAGTTCCGTCCCGCGCTGCGCGTCGTACGCGATGACCGGCCCCAGCACCCGCTCGACGTACGCGCCCACGTCCGCCCCGTCACCGAGCAGCACCCCGAGGAACCCCAGGTCGGGCAGGCCGGCCCCGCCGCCGGTGTGGCCGAGGGCGTGCAGGGCCTCCAGGCAGCGCAGCGCCTCGGCGTACACGGACGGCAGGCCCTCCGGGCCGGCGGCGGGCCCGGCGGAGCCCGCGGTGACCGGGGTGCCCAGGGCCTGGCCCAGCTCGGCGGCGAGCGACCGGGCGAGCGGGCCCGGGGTGTCGGTCGGGGCGAGGAGGACGACGCGGCCCTCGTGCAGTCCGGCCAGGCCGTCGCGGGCGCGTGCGTGCCGGGCGGCCTCGGCCGCCAGCCGCGACCGCAGCGCGGCCTCGCAGTGCAGCACCACGAGGGCGTGCGGGCGGGCGAGGTCGACCCCGAGCTTGCGGGCCCGGATCGTCTGGCTGCCGGTGTCGCGGACCCGGCCGGGAGCCGCCGGAGCCAGCAGGTCGCCGAGCAGTTCGCCGCGGACCCGGTCCTCGGCGTGGGCGATGGACCGCCGCAGCAGGAGCAGCAGGGCCGTCACCAGGCCGGTCCGCTCGAACAACCGTCGTTCGGTGTCGGGCAGGTCGTCGCCGCGCCCGCCGAGGGTGATGCTGCCCAGGAGCTCCGGCCCGGCCAGCACCGCGCAGACCCACATGCCGTCCACCGCGACGGCCCGCCCGCCGGAGCGCGACGCGGCGAGCGCGCGGGCCGGGGGGCCCGGCGGGCGCGTGGACGCACCTGCCGGGTCCGTGCCGACGCGTGCGAGCTCGGCGCCGTCGGCGTCGTGCACGACCAGGCTGCCTCCCAGCAGGGCGGCGACCTCCCGGGCGACGTCGGCCACGTCGCCGCCGCGCAGCACGAGCCGGGTGAGGCGGTCGTGGGTCTCGGCGGCGAGCCGCACCGCCTCGCTCTGGGCGCGGGCGGTCTCGGTGGCGACCCCGAGTTCCACCAGGGCGGTACGGGTCTCTTCGAGCAGCCGGGCGCTGTCGATGGCCACGGCGGCGTGGTCGGCGAGGGAGGAGAGCAGCGCGACCGCGTCGGGCGCGAAGTCGCGGACCGCGCGGTCGGCGGCGTACAGCACCCCGATCACGCGGGTCCCGACGCGCAGCGGGACGCCGAGGATGCCGCGCAGACCCTCCTCGCGGACCCCGTTGTCGATGGCGTCCGTGTGCCGGAAGCGGTCGTCGGTGCGGTAGTCGGCGCTGGCGTACGGGCGGGCGGTCTGGGCGACCAGACCGCCGAGCCCTTCGCCCATGCCGAGCCGCAGCTGCTGGAAGGCGGCCGACACCGAGCCGTCGGTGACACGCATGAACGTGTCGCCGGCCAGCGGGTCGTTGAGGGTCAGGTACGCGACGTCGGTGCCCAGCAGCATGCGGGCCCGGTGGACGATGGCCCGCAGTACCGCGTCGAGGTCGCGCAGGGCGGCGAGGTCGCCCGCCGTGTCGAACAGGGCCGTGAGCTCGGCCTCGCGCCGCCGGTGCTGGTCGAGCGTACGCCGGATGTCCAGCGCCACCCGGGTGGCCTCGTCCACGAGGGCCTGCTCGGCGGGGCCCGCCCCGGCGGTGCGGGCGTTCGCGGCGGGCCGGGTGAACTGCTCGACCGGCGCGCCGCGGCGCAGCAGTTCGAGCAGTTCGAGCACGGCGGATTCCCTCGCGGAGGTCATGACGGCATTCTCCCGTGGCCGCAGGGCCCGGATCAGGCGGGGTCGGCGGCGGCCGGCAGGGGAGCCGCCCGCTCGCCGGAGGCGGGCCCGGTGCCGGCGCGGGCCAGATCACGCCCGCGGGTCTCGCGGGCGAGGGCGACCGTCAGGGTGGTCACCACGGCGGCCGCGCAGAGATAGAGGGAGACGGGTACGGAGGAGCCGTAGTCCTTGAGGAGTTCCACGGCGATGAGCGGAGCGAGCGCCCCGGCGGCGATCGAGGCGAGCTGCGAGCCCATCGAGGCGCCGGAGTAGCGGACGTCGGTGTCGAACATCTCGGAGATGAAGGCCGCTTGGGGCCCGTACATCGCGCCGTGCAGGAGCAGTCCTGCGGTGACGGCGACGGTGATGACGGTGAAGGACTCCGAGTCCACCAGTGCGAAGAACGCGAACGCCCACACGGCCATGCCGGCCGACCCGATCAGCGTCACCGGGCGCCGTCCGATCCGGTCCGAGAGCGCGCCCCAGGCCGGGATGGTGACGAAGTGGACGGCCGAGCCGATGAGGACGGCGTTCAGCGCGGTGCTCTTGGGCAGCCCCAAGTGCACGGTGACGTAGACGAGCAGAAAGGAGGTCAGGACGTAGTAGGAGATGTTCTCACCGAACCGCGTGCCGATGGCGGTCAGCACCTGGCGCAGGCTGCGGCGGAACACCTGGACCACGGGTGCCTCGTCCTTGCGCCCCTGCCGGGCGGCCTGCGCGGCGAGGAACACCGGGGACTCGGAGACGGACAGGCGGATCCACAGTCCGACGATCACCAGGACACCGGAGAGCAGGAAGGGCACGCGCCAGCCCCAGGCGAGGAACGCCGCGTCGGACTGCACGCCGGCCAGCAGGGCGAGCACCCCGGTGGCCAGCAGATTCCCGCCAGGCGCCCCGGACTGCGGCCAGGAGGCCCAGAACCCCCGGTGCTCGGCCCCGCCGTGCTCGGAGACGATCAGCACCGCCCCGCCCCACTCCCCGCCGAGGGCGAAGCCTTGCACCAGCCGCAGGACGGTGAGCAGCACGGGAGCCCCGACGCCGATGGTCGCGTACGTGGGCAGCAGTCCCATGGCGAAGGTCGCCCCGCCCATCATGAGCAGGCTGAGCACCAGCAGCTTCTTGCGCCCGACCTTGTCCCCGAAGTGGCCGAACACCACCCCGCCGAGCGGCCGGGCCAGGAACCCGATGGCGTAGGTGATGAACGCGATGAGAGTCCCGGTCAGCGGATCACTGGTCGGAAAGAACAGCTTGTTGAACACCAGCGCGGCGGCGGTGCCGTAGAGGAAGAAGTCGTACCACTCGATGGTGGTCCCGATGAGGCTGGCGGCGACGATTCTCTTGATGTTCCCAGGACTGGCTGAGGACGGGACAGAGGCGGCCATGAGTACCACTTCCGGAAGGGGGGAGGGGACGTGTGCGTGTCGCCACACCATAGGAACGCCCAGGTCAACGGCACATGTAGCCCGTCACCACACTTCAACCCCGCCACATGTGCGCATGCCCCACCCCACCACCAAGACGCTCCCCTGAGACCACCACGACCCCAAAACCCAGCCCATCAAGAATGTCCCCATTTGGCAGGCATTGACCCCACGGTGCTGACTCCCGTGCTGGATCGGTGCTGACTACGCAGCGTTGAACCCGGACATTTGCCACTGATCGCCGACGGGCAGGACCCGGGCGCTCACGGGAGGCCCCGCCGGGGTCCAGGCGCTTCCCATGTATGACCAGCTGGGGTCAGCTCTGCCAGGACCAATGGTGACCCAATGCTGACTTTGATGACGGTTCGTCAGGCGGGCTGGGTGTCGAGATACCTGGGCCGTAGGGGGGCGGGGGCGTGACCTCACTCAGTGCAGCGTGTTGTACCGACCGGCAGGTCTCGGTGCGGCTCAGACCTCAAGCAGCGTCGCGCGCGACGGGGCGGTTCCGCAGGCCGAAGGTGCGGCACTCTGTCGTGGGCACCAGCAGGTACGGCGCTCCCGATCCTGAGAGCGAGTGCGGGACGGCCTGCCCCGCGGTGAGAGCGTCGTACGGAGTCAGTACGTCGGGGTTGTCGAAGACGTAGTAGATGGGCAGCTCGGTCCAGGCGACGAGCTGGAAGTGCGAGCGGACCGCGGCCCGCTCGATCGCGTGGCGGCGCGTGACCCGACTGCGAGGCCGAGGACGCGGTCGACAAGACGTTCGCCTCGATCATGGACGACTGGCCGAGAGTGCTCAAAATGATCCGGCTCGAGGCGTACGCCTGGACGATCCTCAAGCACCAGATTGTCGACCAGCAGCGTCGGCGCAAGCGCGCACCCCAGCCCACGGACATCGCGGCCTTCGAGGCGGCCCTGGCGATCCCCGACCGTGACCCGTACGAGGCGCTCACGGACACGATCCAGCTCTACTCCGCGGTGCGGCGGCTCAGCGAGCGACAACGGGACGCGGTCGTCCTGCACTACGTGCTGGATCTGAGCCATCGGGAGGCGGCCGGGATCATGGGCATCGAGGAGGCCTCGGTCCGCTCCCTCCTGCGCATGGCGCGCCGGCGCCTGGCCGCGCTGCTCGGGGTCCCGGCGAATGACGGTCGGTAAAGAACTCGTTTCCCGGCTGCACACTTCGGGCCCGCCGGACGCTATGGGTGAAGGGAGCCGTGCGCGGACCCGGCGGCAGCCGGGCGCGCGGGGTGGCGCTCCCACCTGACGGAAACGGAAGGACATGATCATGCGGGACGGCCGGCAGGTGCGGTCGGTGGACGACTTCCTCCTCCGGGCGGAGGTCACGGACCGGTACGCCCAGTACGACGTCTCGGCGGCCAAGGGCCGCCTGCTGCGGCGGCACAGTGCCCGCCGGGCGGTCGCCCGCCACCCCGCCGGGATCCGGTACGGTACCACGGCCCCGGCCCCCGCTGGCGGGGGTGCACCGCAGGAGGGGCAGTGGCCGGACCCCTGGGCAGGCCGCCCGGTCGACGAGGAGCGGGCACGCCTCGATCTCGATGCGATCTGCACCCTGTCCGTCGGCGAGGATGCCGGTGACCATCTCGGCCGACTGATCGAGGCAGGGCCTGTAGACGAGGAGAGCCCCTTCGTGTTCGCCTGTCTGCTCCATCTGCTCGGCCATGCGGACGGAGGGCGGTTCTGGTGGCAGCTGACGGCGGGTGCCGACGACGGGCGCGCCGCCTACTGCCTCGTTCTCGACCACGCCAGGGAGGGCGAGTACCACGATGCCGCGTGGTGGGCCGGGCACCCCGCCTTGGCCGGCTTTCGCCCCGGTGACGCGTGGGGGGACAGGGCAGCCGTCCCCGAAGCCCTACCGCTCGCCGGCGGACTGCTCGGTGAGGTCTCCGAGCACGAGCACGAAGTCCTGGGCCGCGTCCCCGTTCCGGGCCCCGGGTTGCCCACCGCCCTTCGGCTCGCCCGGCGTGATCGGCAGGACCCCCCTAGCTAGGATTTGTCTCTTTGGTGTGTTGATCGGTTGTTCGGTTGACCGGATGTGTTTGTCCAAATGGTAATCACTGGCGCAAGGTGGGGCTTGGATCGAGCCGATGATGCTGGTTGATCCGGCCCATCGCCCAACGAGGCGCGACCGACCCCCATCGAGGACGCCGCTTCAAGCCCCAACGCCTCCACGCCGACAAGGTCTGCGACTATCCCCGACTGCGGCGATGGCTTCGCGGCAAGCCCCGGTCCACGGGGCTCGGGCCGGGGAGTTCGCCCCCCTTCTTTTCTCCCTCATGTGGGCGGTTGCCCGGCAGGCAGTGGCGCCAGGCTGTGACGCATTCGATCCCGATCAACTGTTGATCGATCAGTTCACTTTTGCGGATTGGGAGTTGGGTCTTGCCTGTCGGTGGTGGGCAGTAACGTGCGCGCATGGCAGGCGCCTCTGCCGAATCACCCGACAGTGATATGAACGGAACGGCCACTCCAGAATGACTCTGAACCTCTTCAGCGCGACCAGCCAACCGGCCACCGCCCCGGGCGCGCCCGCTCTCGGGGCACAGCGCAGCAGGTGGATGCAGCAGGCGTCATCCGTACCGAACCTCCAGTGCGGGAAAGACGAGATGTTCCCGCTCACCCTCGAGCTCGTTCGCCGGATCGGCGATGGTGAGGCCACGGACCTCGATGCGCAGCCGCAGCTGTCGAGTGTGGAGTCGTCGAGGTCCTGGCGGCGCTACTCGTACGCGCTGCGTCCGATGGGGTTGATCCAGATTCGAAAAGGAGTTCTTCAACTGACTCCCGAGGGCTCCGAACTGCTCGCGGACGAGTCGCGTTCACGTCTCGCCTCGTTAATGGCCGAGCGGATCCGGCTGTTCGCCGAGGTGCTCGGGCTCCTCGTGCGCGAGCCGCTGACGGTCGAAGAGGCCAGTGCCGAGTTGGTCGAGTCGTACAACCTCGACTGGACGAGCGTCAACAACACGCGTCTCCGAATGACCTGGCTCGAAGTCCTGGGGCTGGCCGAATGGCTGGGAGAGCGGAAGCAGGGCGCGACCGCTGAAGGACGGTCGCTCTTCGCCACCTGGGACGTCGTGACGCCTTCGGCTCTGGCCATGCACGACTCGGGCGAAGCAGTCGAGATTCCCGAAACTCCGGAGGAGATCGCCGCACTCCTCGCGCACCTAGCCGCGACCGACGGCGCCCAGGAGGCCAGGAACACCTACAACATCTGGGTTCCGAGCCCGAAGGAGGACCCCAACAAGATCGAGAACCTGCGGACGTGCATCGCGGCCGCAGAGGACCAGATGGAGAAGGACGCACTGCTGGGCTTCATCGCGGACCGGTTCGGCCTGAAGCGCAGCAGCGTCGACAGCATGCTGCCGTTTATGCGGGCCGCCGGGCTACTTCTGGAGGTCCGCCGCGGGGTGTTCACGGCAACGCCGGCTGCCAAAGCGTGGCTGCGGTCGGGATCGGACATCGACTTCATCAGGATCCTTCACGCGAACATGAAGTTCGTCGGCGAGCTGATCCGTGCGGCGAAGGCCAATGTTCCGAGGAACGACGTGTACCGGGAAGGCATCACGTACGGCTTGAACAAGGACAAGGTGCGGTGGCTCACGGCCTTCATGGTCGAATCGGGCCTGCTCATCGAGACGTCTTGGTCGTCGGTCCAGGCCACGGCAACCGGGCTGCGTCTCATCGAGACACTCCCCCTCGTCGAACCGCACCTGCCGGAGGCCGCCGCGGAGCTGGAGCTGTCGCCGGGCCTGGCGCAAACAACGTCGGGCGCGCCGTGCGAACCGGACAAGCTCTCGCTCTTCGTGGAATCGCTGACGCGCAGCTCCGTCGACCCGGGCGCCGATGGCGCGGCATCCGGTGCGGCGTTCGAGGTGCACATCGAGAGCGCGTTCAGGCACATGGGCTTCCACGCCCAGCCCATCAGCGGTTCCGGTGACACTGACATCCTCGTGCAGTGGTACGACGGCAACGGGTCGTTGCGGACCGCGATCGTGGACGGAAAGTCGACGTCATCCGGTCGGGTCACGCACAGCAACGTGAGCGACGTGGCAATCGACATGCACAAGGAGAAGCGCTCCGCGGAGTACGTCGCTATCATCGGCCCCGCCTTCAGTGGCGACACGATCAAGAACATGGCCAAGCGGAAGCAGTGGGCGCTCATCACCGCCGACGAGTTGGGCCAGGTCGTCAGCTCCGCTGAGGCCCTCGGCTTACGGCCGGCGGACGTCGGGATGCTGTTCGAGGCGCCGGACGGGCTGTCCAGGCTCGCGGGGCTCATCGACACGCGGCAGCGCGAGCTCGACATCCTGTCCCTCGTCATCTCCCGACTCAAGACCGAGTCGGAGACGGAGGAGGCCGTTTCGGCACGCGATGTCTCGCTGATCGAGCGCGGGTCACCGTTGGCGCCGAACATCGACGAACTGCTGGAAACGTTCAGGCTGTTCGACCGCCTCGATCTGGACATCGTGCGCAGCATTGAGGACGTGCAGGATCCGCGCTATGCGACCTATCGGATCGGTGACGCGCGATCGGCGGCGAAGCGCCTTCGCGCCATCGCGGCTTCGATCGAGAGGGGCCTCTAGGTGTGCATCTGCCGGAGCTCGGTTACACCTGGGTCCGGTCTTCTACTTACTGAGCTTCTTCAGCGCTGCCGCTCCAGGGTGAGGATGGCCTTGGCGATTGACGTCATGCGGTTGGGTTGCATCGGGACTTGCGGAAGATTCGCCAGGACTTCAGCCTTGCGACGCCGCGTTCGACGAGGGCTCGCGCGGCGGCCAGTGCCTGGTTGAGGGTCTTTTCGGTGGGGGTGAGTTCTTGCAGGGGCTTGCGTTTGATGCCGGTGGTCAGCCACGGGCCGGCGCCTTGGTAGGCGAGATTGGCCAGGATGGGAACGCCCTGGCACTCGCAGATCCTGATGATCTGGTGGGTACGGGCGGCGGTCAGGTCGTGGGTGCGGCCTGGCAAGGCGGGCGAGAGCCACAGCAGCCGGCCGCCAGGGTCGGTGACGACCTGCACGTTCACGCCGTGGCGCCGGTGTTTGTGGGAGTAGTCGGCCCGGCCGTCGCCGACGCGGTCGCACTCGGCGAGGGTGCCGTCGAGCAGGACGAAGTCGGGATCGTGCTCACGCAGCGTCTTCAGCAGGCCCGGTGCACGTTCGGCGAGCAGGTCGACGACCGCGCGGGTGTAGGCGTGGGCGGTGGACTCGCTGATCCCGAACCCGGCGATCTTCGCCAGACTGGTGTGTTCGCGCAGGTACACCAGTGCCACCATCGCGCGCTGAGATGGACGGAGCTTGCAGCGTTGGTCGCCCTCACGGGTGACAATCAGCAGGGTGACCCACTCCACGAGCACATGCGGCAGGGCGAGTGCGGCAGGATGGATGACCAAGGAGGCACCCGAGCAACGTGATTGAGACGTCAGGCATCTCGAGCAACAGCTCGGGGACCTCGCTCGTTGCGCTTCAGGGCCCATCACCCGATCGGTGGCCAACTCGAAGAAGGTCACTGATCGTTTCAGAATGAGGTTCGGAGCTTTCGCAGGCGGATCATGCTGCAGGCGAGTTGGAGAAGGCCGAGGCGCGGGAACCGGCACGACATCACCCAGCTCCTGCCGCTGCTGGACACGATCTCACCGATCCGGGGCCTGCGCGGCAGACCCCGTCGACGGCCCCGCAGGCTGTTCGCCGACCGCGGCTACGACTACGAGAAGTATCGCCGCGACCTGCGACGTCGCGGCATCACGCCGAAGATCGCCCGTCGCGGCATCGCCCACAAGACGGCCTACGACGCCACGGAGCTCTGCACCACGATGTGCCGCAGGGCCTGGACGCGGGGGCTGGCCGCTCGCCTTCCTGCCGGTTCCGGTGAACAGGCCGACCGTAGCGGCGCCCGCACGCCTCATCAACCAGGCCGTCCAGCAGCTGATCGGCGATGCAGGCGACCTCACGGAGTCCGGTGCGCCGCCGCCAAGTGGGACATCGCCAATGCAGATTTGCCGTGTGTGGCGGCGCACCGGAGCTGCAGGGGGGCAGCGTCGACGCCACCCTCCAGCAGATCGCCGCGCTGACCGCAGCCGGCTGCCAGATCGTGGGTATCGCCGTCCCCTCCCAGGACGATACCGAGGCCCTGTCCGTCATCGCCCGCAAGTCCCAGATGCCGGTGATCGCCGACATCCACTTCCAGCCCAAGTACGGCTTCCGGGCGATCGATGCCGGCTGCGCCGCCGTCCGCGCCATCCCCGACTACATCAAACGCTTCGACGACAAAACCCGAGAGATCGGCGTCAAGGCGGGCTCCCTCGACCAACGCCTCCTCGTCAAATACGGAAAAACAGCTTCCGAAGTCATCGTCGAATCAGCACTGAGGGAAAGCCCACGGTTCGAGGAACACGGCTTCACCGACATCAAGATCAGCGTCAAGCACCACGACCCGCCGACGTCCCTTACCGCCTACGTGCCTCCCAATGCGGCTACCCTTCACTCGGCGTCACCGAGGCCGGACCCGCACTCCAAGGCAGCATCAAATCCGATGTCGCCTTCACCCCGCTCCTCAGCAAGGGCATCGGGGGACGCGATCCAGGTCTCCCTCACCGCCGATCACGTCGAATAGGTCAAGGCGGCCCAGCAAATGTTCACCTCCCTCGGACTGCGTGAACCCGGCCTCGAAACCGTCTCCTGCCCCTCATGGAGCCGAGCCCAGGTCGACGTGCTCACCCTCACCGAAAAAGTCCAGGCCGCCTTCGACGGCTTCCCGCACCCCATCCGCACGCCGTCATGGGCTGCGTTGGCAACGGTCCCGGCGAAGCCCGCGAAGCACGCTCCGGTCCATCTCGTTCCAGCTGAGCACGGGGTAGCGGCTTGCTCGCCTGCCGCGCCCGACACCGAACACCGATCAGACTGAGGTGATCTTGATCGCCGGGATAAGGTCGTCCATGGTCTTGTCGCAGCGTGTACGTCCACTGATAGCAGTCGTCGGCAGTGTCGACGAAGCGCGCGTCTTCAACCCTCCGCTGCGAGCGGTCGACCAGGCACGCGCCGCCTGCCGGGAACTCGGGCGGGAATTGGCCCGGGCCGGATGCGACCTCGCGGTCTTCTCCAGCAAGTCCACCTACATCGAGGCCGATGTGGTGCACGGCTATGCCGAAGGGACTGACTCGCAGAACCCCGGCAGGGTGGCCGCGTACCCACCGCGCCACCGGGAGGTCTCCTTCGCGCTGCCAGAAAGCAGTTCTGTCAACCTTGACATCTACCGGGACACGAGCGGCGAGTGGGAAGTCGCCTATTACCGAACCCTGCTGAATTGTGACGGGGTGCTGATGGTGGGCGGCGGGCAGTCAACCCGGGTGGCTGGCATCATCGCCATGGCGCAGGGCATTCCGGTGCTGCCGGTAGCCGCCTTCGGAGGGGGCGCCAGGGAGGTATGGATCAACCTCGACAAGGTGCGCAACCACGCGGACGACGAGGACGTCGCGCTCCTGGGCCGGGATTGGTCCCGCGACAACGCGGCTCGGCTGACTGCCAGCCTGATGCGGCAGCGGACCCGGCAAGTGGAGGCCGCCGACATTCGGGCACGGGCTGACCGGTCGTCGGCCCGCCGGACGGGCGCCGGACTGGCGGCCGCCGTCCTGTGCGCGGTCGCGGCTCTCGCTGCCCTTGTCCTTGCCGGTGGGCCGGGCCGGGCTGACGCCCGTGCCCTGACCTCTCTGACGACAGCGCCGCTGTTCGCATCGGTCGCGGGGGCGATGATCCGTAATTCTTTCGAGACCCAGGCCGCCTGGGTCAAGGCCGGAATTAGGGGCCTCGGGGCGGGCCTGGTGACCGTACTGCTCTACTTCGCCTCTCAACTCCTGGCGGTTCCAGCCCTCTTCGACCAGTTGGATGTCCGCAGGCTGCTCTTCTTCGCGATCCCGCTTGGCTTCAGTGCGGGTTTCACCTTTGATCTCGTCTACGAGCGGCTGCGTGGGGGGGCGGCCCCCGCGCCACCACAGATGCCGGAGCTCACGGCTCCGGGTGCCGCCGGTGCGCCATCTGCTCCGGTCATGCCACAGGCGCCGTGACCCGGCGGGTTCGGGCCGTGCTGCCGGTACGGTGTACCCAGGAGAGCACCACGGATTCGATGCGGGAGGGAGGCCGTCGGGAGATGGACCCGATCCTCATCCGGCCGGAGATGCTGATCCGGATTGCCACCGACGCGGCGCACGGATCGCTCTGGGCGGCGTTGCGAGGGTTGGTTCGGCGTCCGGCCCCGGGCGAGTCCGCCGAGCCCGAGCTGGCCGCTTTCGAGGAGTCACCGGCCGATCCGCAATTGGCCCGGGCTCTGATCACGGCCCTCGTCCAGAGGGCCGCCCAGGAAGCCGCGTTCGGCGCCGCACTGGAGAGGTGGGGTGATATCGCCGAGGACGAGGGCGGCCGGGTCGGCAGGGTGACCAACACGATCTCGGGCTCGACGTTCCACGGCGCAGTGATCCAGGGCGGGGACATCCACGGGATGAACGTCTTCAACGCCCCGCTCCCCGATGGACCTATGGGCGGGAGTCAGTAGGTCTCCAGCGGCGGCTCGCTCCTGCCGAGGAGCCGGGACAGCCGGGCCGCCTCACGGAGGGTCTGCTTCGACGCGGCGTCACGGCCAACCCGGCGCTGCGCGCTCCCGAGGTTGTACAGGGCGTGGCTGCGTCCAGCGATGTCGCCCAACTCGCCAAAGGCATCCGCGCTCATGGTCAGCCATTCAAGAGCTTCTTGGCGCCTGCCCGTGAACTCCAGCGCCAGGCCGAGATTGCCGGCGGTGTGCGCCCAGGCACCGCGGTCCCCGAGCGCCTCCAGCAGTTCGGCAGCGGCCCTGAGCGCATTTACGGCCTCCTGGTACCGGTTCTGCTGCACGAGCGCGCTGCCCAAATTGTTGAACCCTTGTGCCTGGCCCCGGTGGTCACCGATCGCCTCGTACTCCAGCAGATTCGCGCGGAAAGTCTCCGCCGCGAGGTCCGGCTGCCCGCGCTCCCACTGGGCCATGCCCAGGTTGTCCCGGGCCACCAGCAAGTCTGCGGTGTCACCCAAGGCCTCCAACAGGACGATCGCTTCCGACAACCGGGAGACAGCCTCGGCGTGGCGGCCGAGCCTACGTAGGGCGTTACCCGCATTGTTGAGTGCCTGTGCCTCACTGGGGTGGTCGTGCAGGTCGTGGTAGATGGTCCGGGACCGCAGGAGGTGTTCGAGGGCTTCCTCGAACCGGCCCGCCTCGAACAACGCGAGGCCGAGATTGTTCAGTGCCTGCGCCTCGCCGCTCCGGTCGCCGCGTTCAGCGTGGATCCGGGCGGCTTGGAGCAGCGCGTCGACGGCTTCCGCCACCTGGTGCACCTCCAAGAGGGCCGCCCCCAGATTGTTGAGCGCCTGTCCCTCGCCGTACCCGTCGCTCAGCTCGGAGAAGAGAGTGACGGCCTCGGTCAGGCATGCGACCGCCTCCGTCGAACGGTGCAGCTGCCGCAGCACATTGCCGAGGTTGTTTCGCGCCTGGGCCCGGCCGTGGTGTGCTCCGGACTGTGAGTAGAGGTCCGCAGCACGCTCCAGTACGTTGACGGCATCATCCAGCCTGCCGACCACCCGTAGGGCTCCGGCGAGGTTGGTGAGCTGTCGGGCCTCGTCCCGAGGACGGCCGGCCCCCGACACCAGGGCGAGCGCCTGCTCGAAGGAGTCCAGGGCCTCGATGGCTCGACCTGCCCGCAGCAGCGCCGTGCCGAGGTTATCCAGCACCTCGGCACGCTCCATGCCGTAGCCCAATGCGGCGTACTGCTCGACGGCGGTCGCCAGCGCTTCGGTCGCCTCCTGTGTCCGTCCGGTCTCCAGCAGGGCGGCTCCGAGGTTGTTGAGCACGAGGGCGTCCGCGTAGGCGTCTCCCTTTGCACGGTGGATGTCATGGGCCCGCTCGAAAGCCGAAACGGCTTCGTCGAACCGTCGGAGATGGGTCAGTGCCGCTCCGCGGTTAGTGAGGGCCGTCGCGAGCAGGCGGTCGTCGGACCGCGTCGCCGCGACCTCGAGTACCCGGTCGTTGACGTGTAGTAGATCTGCGAAGAGCCGTTCCTCGGTGAGGAAGTCCACCAGTGCGAGAGCCAGGTTCACGGCGGTGTCCACCGGACCGCTATCGATCATCGCCAGCAGATTAGAGCGCTCCTGCGCCAGCCAACGGTCGGCGGAGCGCCGGTCCTCCTTGCGCAGCGCGGCCGTGGCCGCTCGCGTGCGTACTAGGTAGAAGGTCGCAAGCCGAGAGGTCGCGTCCTTCAGCTCCCCCGATGACGCGACGGCCACGCGTTCTTGGGCGAACAGCCTGATCAGGTCGTGCATGCGCCAGCGTTCCCCGTCAGCAGCCTCCAAGAGGTGCGCGTCGGCCAGCGCCGCCAGCAGGCCAGCGGCCTGACGTGGGGTAACGTCGAAGAGGCGGACCGCCGACGGTGTGGAGATGTCGACTCCCGGGGCTGTCGCCAGGCACTGGAGCGCCCGCGCCTCGGGCCGTGTCAGACGTTCGCAGGACAGTTCCAGCGCGCTGCGCAGCGGCCGTTCACCGCCTTCCTCGGCGTCGAGGCGCGCGAGCCGGTCCTGGGAGTGGGCCAGCTCCGCCACCGCCTCGGTGAGCGACAGGGCCGGCGCCTTGGCCAGCCGAGCAGCCAGTAGAGTCAGCGCCAGCGGGAGACGGCCGCAGAGTTCGACGAGTTGGAGCGCCTCGGCGGGCTGGTCCTGCAGCCGGTGGTCCGGTCCGCGCTGCTGGAGCGTCGCATCCAGCATCGCCACGGATGCCTCAGGGGCTAGAAGGGCCAGATCGAAGCATTCGGCCGTGCCCGCGGCGCTGCGCGACCGGGTGGTGAGGAGGACCCCGATGCCCGGCACCCCGGGAAGGAGTGGCTGGACCTGACCCCAGGAGGCCGCGTCGTCCAGGACGACTAGGACAGGTAGATCGGCCGCAACCAGGTCGGCCAGGATGATCCGGTAGAGCTCGGCTTGTTCCGCGGCAGCGGCGGGGATCTCGGCGAGCGGGGTGCCTAGGGCGCGGAGCAGCCGGTTCAGCACCCGGTCCGGCGAGGACTGCTCCTGGCCGGGGGTGTTCCCGTTCAGGGCGAGGAATACGACGCCGCCCCGGTAGGGTCCGTGGTCCCTCGCGTGCTGCGCCACCGATAGGACCAGCGTCGTTTTGCCCACGCCGGGCAGGCCGGTGACCGCGACCACGGGTGACGTCCGCTCGCCAACGACCGGGGTGAGGGCCGCCAGCACCGCCCTCGCCTCGGTGCTCCGCCCCGTGACCGGCCCGGGATTCGGCAGCGGGGCGGTTAGCGGGACCCGCTTGCGTGACCTCAACCAGAGCGGCCCGACCCCTTCGGCCGGCGAGCGGTCCAAGCCCGCCAGGTACTGGGCGATCCGGCCTTGCCGGTGGTGCTCCAGGGTCTCGGTGATCCGCGGATCGGCTGGGGCCGGTAGCCCAACTAGGGTCTCCAGTTCGTACGGGGTGAATGCAGCTGGCAGTTGCACGGTCGTCGCGCGGGCGAGCAGGCTCCGGGCATGAGAGCCCAGGTTGAAGGGGTCCGTTCCCGCCGTGGCCAGGACGAGTACCTCCGGCATGGCCGGGTCATCGAGGAACTGTCCTAGCGAATCGGCCAGTTCCTCGCCCGATTCCCCCGCCAGAAGGGTGTCGAGGTCGTCAAGCCACAGCACGGCGGGCGAGGCCAGGGGTTCCTCGCGCAGCACGGCCGCCAGGTCTGCGACCGAGAGTCCCCGGGGGGGCCGAAGCACCCACCGCGAGGGAAGGTTGCGGATCATGCCCTCCCACAGAGTGCGGGTACGGCCGCTCTTGGGTGCCCCGACGAGCAGGACGATCCGGGATGACTCCGGGTAGATGTCGGTGGTGACGGCCGCGGCCAGTTCCCGGTCCGCCTGCCGGGGAAGGTAGGGGGGAGGACTGGACGAGGCATCGTCGGTTGGCGCCGGCCGGACGCCGTACTCCGCGGCATCGGAATCCGAGAGCCTCCACACCTGCTCTCGGATCAGGTGGCCCGTCACGGCGTCGGCTAACGGAAGGCCATATTCCGCTCCAGCGTGATCGTGAGGTGCCCCGAGTGCATAGACGACACCTGCCTCGGTCCGCAGATACACGGGCACGTGCTGGACGGGTACGGATCTCGTCGCGCCCCGGCGCAAGGTGATCCGCTCGGCGGCCTCCCACTGGGTGGGGTCGTCCGATACGTCGATCATCAGATTCGGGGAGCTCGGCACCTCGATGGCGGTGGCGGGCCAGGCGGGATCTCCCACCGTGATGTGGCCGCCGTCGTGACGGACTGCCAGGACCGTCGTCTCCGGCACCGTCGGCGGGCGGTGGCCAGGGGGCTCCGGTGCAAGTCCTGCGGCGCCCCTGCCGACTCCGACACCCGGCATGCCGCCTATGTCGAGGACCTGGGCCAGCCGGAGGGCGTTGCGGCTGCTGCGCACCCGTTCGGGCAGCCGCTCTCCCGCACCGGTGAACCAGCGGCGCAGTCCCGCGTGCCGGGCATGATTCTCCACCGCGGCGCGCAGGACGGGTTCCATCAGTTCGTCCACGGTGTGTACGGCGAGGTCGGCGAGTCCGGCATCGGCGAGCACAGCCGCCCAGGTGACGCGTTCTTCGAGAGCGAGCACCGGGGATAGTCCCCGATGCGTCTGCGCGATCAGATCTCCGATCCGGCGCAGCGGGTCCTCCGGCCCGCTCACGGACAGCCTGGTGCTGAGCAGTTCGCGCAGCGGTGGCAGCAGGGTGGGCTGCAGCGCCATGTAGGCGCCGCCGTGGTGGAGCGACCACGGTCCGTACCAGACGTCGGCCTCCGCTGAGACGTCCAGGGTCGGCTCCACGCGGACCCGCACGACGCGCAGGAGTTCCGGTTCGATCCGGACCGCGGTGCTCACCGCCACAGCCAGCCGCAGGGCCTGCGACGGGAGGTCACCGGGTTCCGGTGCACGGGCGGGCGGGCCTGGCAGCCAAGGACCGCTAGAAGTCACGGCATACTCGCTTCGGCGTGGACGGTGGTGGTGCACCGGTCCCAGCTGAGCACGGGCATGAGCGGGGTGAGCCGGTTCGGGTAGCGACTCGGGGGCAGCGGGACCATCGCGGCGGGGAGGCAGCCGCTGCGTCGAAGGAGCACAGTGAGCTCCTGCCACTCGTGCCACAGCGCGGAGGGAAGTCCGGTCCCGGGCCGGTGGCAGCCGAAGTTGCTCAGGACCAGGACCCGGGTTCCGGCGGCCGGGGGCCGGTACGGCCGCCAGGTCCAGCCGGCTCCCGGCCCGGCCCGGTGCAGGGGTGACTCGGCGAAGTAGAGGACCTCGGTGGCGTGCCTCCCCACGATCGCCGTGATGCGGTCGACCAGTTCCGCCTGGTCCCGGGCGAAGAGCTCCATGCCGGGGCCGAGATCGACGAGTACCTGGGTCCCGAAGCGCAGGGTGCGCACGGGCAGGCGGGGAAAGTCCTGGAGGGGGTGGCCGGTGGCGATCTCTTCGAGCAGCCGCCGGGTGTCCACCTCCCCCTCGGGCACCACTCGCGACAGTACCGTCTGCAAGGTCGCCGTCTCCGAGTGGGGCGGCAGCAGGGGATGGTGCGGCAGGCTGGCTTCCTCCGGGTGCTCGGCCCGTTCCGCGAGCGCCGGAAAGCTCCACCCGGGATGATGCCTCCCCGTCGCGAGCAGGGGAGTGAGCATGGTCAGCTGGGCGGGCTGACCGCTCATCAGCGGAGCCCCGGAGTTATGTAGGGCCCGACCTTCGGGTGCGGTGTCCGCCTGCTGGGTCGTCCGCGAAGGGGTTCCGGGGGCGGGTCCGCTGCCCTGTGCCGGGTCCGAGATGGGCGTCCCGTGTCGGTCCGCTGCCGGATCCGGTCCCGGTACAGAGCCCTGCAACCCGAGCAGTGCGGCGATGGCTCGCACCCGGTCGTGGTCGCCCGGATCCACACCCAGCCCCGCCAGCGCTCGGGCCAGGTCGCCGAGCCAGATCCCGGCGTGGCTGCCCGCAGTTGGCCCGCGTCCTCCGGCTGTCGTAGCCCCCACGCCGGGTCAGTCCTTCCACTGCTGTGGCTTGACCAGGGTGAGCTCCCGCAGGGCCTGCCAGCGCTCGTCGTGCACGGTGATCTCGAGGGAGTGGCAGGCCCACAGGGCGTCCAGATACTCGGCCGTGCTGGGACGCCGTACTCCGTCCCGCGAGGCATTCCGCCGGACCCCTTGCAGTTCCTGCGCCAGCGCCGCCGCGAGATCCAGATCGGCCGCGGTCACCTTCGGTAGCCGCGCTGTCAGATGCTCGTGGGCGATCCTGACCAGCTCCTGCACATCCTCAGGGGGGTGCACCCGGGCGATGACACAGCGTCGAAGGAACGCCTGGGGCAGCTCTCTCTCCTCGTTGGTGGTGATGACGATCAGATGCCGGGAGAACGGTACCTCGGAGACCTTTTCGGAGGCTTCCACTGACACCTCAGTCCCGGTCTCGGCTACTACGAACCCGTTGGAGGCCAGCGGCACTAGCAGGCCGTTCGGCACATCCGGGTCGGCTTTGTCGATCTCGTCGATCAGTACGACGGCATGATCGGGAGAGCGCCCCGCGTTCGCCGCGAGCGCCTGGCGCGCGCCTGCCGGAGGACGATGGCCCCGGCCTGTGCCCGGCCGCTCGGATCGGCGTACGAACTGCGCGGCCGACCGTGGGGCGAAGGCCCACCACAACGGACCCGGCTGCACGTAGGTGTTCTCGCTGTGCCGGAGCTCCCGACCGCCCCGGGGGCGGTGATGTACCTGGGCGTCCGCCAGCCGCCGCACGGCGTCGAAGGTCCACAGCAGGTCCCGGGCACGGGTCTGGGAAGTCACTACGTGCTCGTAGTAGCGCCAGCCGCGTTCCAAGGCGACCCAGGGTGCGAGGGAGGACTTTCCGGAACCCGGCTCCCCGCGCAGGAGCAACGGGCGGCCGGTCGCCAGTGCCACGTCGACCGCCAGTCGGAGATCGGTGGGCATGACGTAGATCAGACCGTCGCGGCGGTCCGGCATGTCGGCGGGAGTAGCGGTCTGGGGGAACATCAACTCACCTCGGACATCACGGGCGTGCCGGAGTCCTGGACCACGGCGTTCATACGCTTCATGAGCTGGTAGGCGGCCGACTCGGCCTCCATGGTGATCGGGGGGACGACGACGGCCGTGTCGAGAATTTCGTGCAGTCTGCCCGGCCCGTCGCATCCGGACCCGAACCCGGGTTCGATGCCGCCAGTCAGGACGACGACCACCAGCCAGTGGAAGTCCCGACGAAGGGAGGCGGCCACGACGGCGACATCGTCCAGGTCGTGGTCGGCGCCGTTCAGCACCAGGTAGTTGAGGAACCCGGCTCTTTCCCGAACAGTCCGGGAGTCCAAGGGCATCCGTGGCGGGACCCTGAAGATCTGGCGCAGCGCGGCCCGGCAGGCCGCTTCGAGTGCCTCCGCCGCCGAGGAGTCGTCCTCGGGCAGGCCGCGTTCCAGCGTGCCGAGGCTGTAGGCGTCGGGTGCGTTGCACAGGGCGCGGCGGACGTACTGATCCGCGGTCCATTCGTCGAAGGCATTGAAGACGAGTAAGGGCGAGCATGCGACGGGATCTCCCGCCCCTGCGACGGCCTGGGCGGGCAGGAAACTCCGGGCCGCCTCGTGATCGACCCAGCTCGGCATGACCTCGGCGGACAGCTGTCGCAGCTGGTCGAGCCCCAGCGCGGGCTTCAACAGATCTACTGCCGAAGGCAATTCCTCACACAGGGTGCCGCTCAGCATGCGGTACGAGAGGAAGAGTTCGGCGCCGATGCGAGCCTTGACGTGCATCAGCTCCGCCTTGGAGAGGCCCAGCCGACGCGCGGCGTCGAGGAAGCTGCCGTCGCTGCGACGGCGGGCGGACTCCAGATACCGGGCGACGCGGCCGGCCCAGTGGCAGGCTCCCGGATCCCCGGATCTCGCGCCCAGGGGCGAGAATTCCGCCACGATGCGGTCAGCGACCTGCAGCGGGTCCGACTGTTCGGGGGGTGTGTCGACCCCGGGGGCCTGCTTGCAGGCCTGGAGCGACAACAAGGCGTCGAAGCCCTGCTTGCGGGCCTCTGCCGTGGTCACGTTTCCGACGATCCCGGGGAAGACGGCGGCAAGTCCACCGACCTTGAAGCGGCCGATCAGGACATCGGCTTCGCGCCGCACCCACCGAGGGTCCGCCACAGTTTCCGGTCCGAGTAGGACGATGGCCGCGTCGCACCGGTACATCTCGTCGTAAAGTACGGGGTTCCATTCGTCGCCGACACGTAGTTCCTCTACGTCCACGAAGACCTCGTAGTCGTTGGCGCGCAGGCGCGGCACGATATTGTCCAGAACGACCCGCACACACGCGTCTCGGCCCGCCCCGTGGCTGATGAAGATCCGTCGGTTCATATCGTCCCGGCCGGAGCAGCCTGCGGTGTCGACCCGCCTCGTCCTCTGAGAGTCATACCACCGATTGTGGTGCAGGGGTCCCACGGACGGGGATGTTTTGGCACCATCCGCCCCAGCGG
Organism: Streptomyces sp. NPDC051109; assembly: GCF_044455885.1. Classification (NCBI taxonomy): domain Bacteria; kingdom Bacillati; phylum Actinomycetota; class Actinomycetes; order Kitasatosporales; family Streptomycetaceae; genus Streptomyces; species Streptomyces sp. NPDC051109. The sequence goes on along the minus strand of NZ_JBITFF010000002.1, from coordinate 556,426 downwards.
CGACCCGCCCAGCCGCCCACGCTGACCGACGACCGCTCCTGCGAGCACGCCGACGTCCATGCCCGGGGGCGACACCGACACCCACACCACCCGCGCAAGAGCCACATGGTCGACCGGACAGCTCTTAGACCGTCGGCAGTGCAGGGCGAGAGGCCAAGGATGGCGCCCGATCAATCCACCTCGATGCCGTCCGGGCAGCGGCTGATGTCACTGGGTGCAAGGGGATAGAAGTCACCGTGAGTGAACCCCGTTCAGCTCGGAGCGTGCCGCCCGTCTCTCCGTCCGTTGGGGGATCCGCGCAGTCAGATTGTGCGGGTCGGGGCCCGTGCTGGGTCGGTGCTGGATTTCAGGGTTCAGGACCAGGGAAACCGCAGGTCGTAGCTCTGGTCGGATGAGTTGTCGTACCACTCGATGGTGGTCCCGATGAGGCTGGCGGCGACGATTCTCCTGATGCTGCCGGGATGCGCTGACGGTGTGGCAGAGGCGGCCATGGTTACCACTTCCGGACGAGTGCGGGGACGTTCCGATGTCGCCACACCCTAGGAACGCCCAGGTGAACGGCCCATGGTGCCCGTCACCACACTTTCCGCCCGAAGGGTGTGCGCGCCCCACCCACCCAGCCTGTCGAACTGCCTGATAGGCATTCGCCAGCCTGGGATCCCACCCCCCGCCAAGAATGCCAGTTTTGATGCATTCTGACGCCATGGTGCCGGCTGCCGTGCTGGTCAGCCATCGGGCGCTCGGCCTTCGATCAACAACGTGCTCCTGTCCGGCTGATGCCCTCACGGCCCGTCCGCCGTCCCGGTGGACGGGCTGTCCCAGCTGCCGCGGGGCGCGCCTGAACATGTGCGCCTACCAGTCCCCGAGCCAGGACTCCGGGGCCGTGACACGCGGCCCGGCTCACGCCGATCACCTGTGCCGGGGGCGTGAGAGCGAGAGGATACGCGACGAACATCCGGGCATAGGGGGTCAGTTCGGCCCCAGGCCGTGCGAACCGCCGACAGCTGGAACCGTCGCGCATCAAAGCCCTTCGCATCGCCGAGTTGTCACCCTCGGGCGGAGCGACGGATTCCTTACCGCTCGTAACAGGGGAAATTCGTCGGGTAGTAATTAGGTGAATCACTAACTGAATTTCCGTCAGCAACCTCGTCTGGTTATCTCGATTGCATAACGACATCGCCGAAATGGCCTGGACCTCTACGTGTCTATAGATGCAACTCGCCTTAGTCCAAAGCAATTTGATAGATCATCAGATTTGGTCACCAAGGTCACAGTCAGGTATCTCGAACCCCATTCCTGTTTGTCCGAATTCTCCACGGTGCCCGTCTGGCAGGCTTCCGTGCACCCACTCCTCCGTCCCAGAATTTGAGGTGCGCATGACGGCCTACCGTCGAGAGAGAGGTGAACGCCGACGCACACCCCGCCGGTTGATGCTCTCCACCACCGCCATGGCTTGGGCCGCGGTGTCAGCGCTCGGCGACAAGGCCCAGGCAGGGACCGCCGCTCAGGCGTACGCAGCAGCGGACGTCCCCACACCGTCCGCCGCCGAAGTCAGCGGGCGTCCTCAGGACGCGCCAGGAGACGGGCGGCATCCGACACATCCGCTGCGTGACGGCCGCGGACTGCGCGCCGACCACGTGAGCAACCGCCCGCACTACGACGCACGGCCGCTCGGCCTCCAGCGCGCCGACGGGCGCGCAACGCAGGCCTGGACGGACCAGAAGGTCGGCTGACCTTCGACCGTCTGATCAACCGCCGGCGCACGGTCACCTTCCCCTGCGGCCGTCGGCCGGTCCCTCACGGCACCACGCCTCCACCGCACCACCGTGGTGGCGGCCAGTGGGCTGGCTGGCCATCACCTGCCGGTGCCACCGCCGAGCCCGGCGCCCCTCGGCATCTGTAGCGCAGACCGGACGATCCGGCTGCCGGGCAGGCAAGTTCCCGCATTTTCAGATCAAGGAGCATGATGCACAAACGTCGCGCGTCCCGCCGCAAGAAGGCGCTGACAGCCACGGTCACCGCCGCCCTCTCCGGCGGTCTGCTGTTCGGCTTCGGTGCGCTCGCCCAAGCCGATGTGGTGAGCGGCACCGTCATCGGCGGGCAGGGCAACTACACGACCGTCAACCACCGGGCCAAGCCGTCCCTCTCGGCCCAGGTGAACGGTTCCTCGAAGGTAGGCGCCAGGATCCAGATGTCCTGCCGGACCACCGGCGACACCGTGGAGAACAACCCGCGGTGGATCTACACCGGCTCGTACTACATCGCTGACGCCTTCATCAAGGAGAACACCACGGCCCTGCCGGTCTGCGGTTCGACGCCGAACCCGAAACCCACCCCCACGACCGCGAAGACGCTCAACATCGACATGCAGAAGCAGGTCAGGACCCAGTGGTGCTGGGACGCCTCCGGCGTGACCATCGCCAAGCACTGGGGCCGCTCCGTCAGCCAGGAGCAGTTCTGCCGACTCGCCGCCCAGGGCTCCTGGGTGGACTGCAACAACCAGCCCGCGACGCTGGAAGACATGGCCAACGGCCTGGCCAGGCTGGGGCTGGGCAACAGCGGCCGCAGCCTGTATCGCAACGCCTCGTTCAGCGAGTCGGTCGCCGAGATAGCCGCAGGCCGGCCGTTCGCCGTCCGGATCGGCTGGCGCACCGGCGGGGGTCACATGAACGTCATCTACGGCTACGACAGCGCCACCAACATGGTCGCGGTCGGGGACCCGTGGCAGACCACCCAGACCTACACCTGGTGGAACCACGCCACTTACGTGAACAACAACTCGTTCCAGTGGACCCACTCCCGCATCGGGATCCAGGGCTGAGGAGAAGATCGACCATGCAGACCACCCGACACACCAAACACACGGCAGTCCGGGCCGCCGTCCTCGCCACGGCCGCGCTCGCCGCGGCCCTGAGCGGAATCGTTCCCGCACAGGCTGCGGACGGCGACGGCATCGCGGGCTACCCGTCCGCCCAGCAGGCCGTCCGCAGCGACCAACTCCGCGACACGGTCTCCCGCTTCCTGGTCTCGGCCCGGCAGCACGGCACCGGCGCGGACGGCGGCACCGTCGGCACCCCCGGTAACGCACCCGCCGCGGTCGCCGCGCCGCCCGGGTTCGCTCTCAAGGACCCGGTGCCGATGTTCGAGATCAGCCCCGAGTTCGTGACCGGCAAGACCCAGGCGACCCCGCAGACCGCCATCCGGCTCTCCTACCTGGCCTCCCGGGTGACCGCCTCCGACGGCAAGAACGCCGCCGTACTGCTCGCACCCAAGGGGGCTGCCGCCACGACGGGAAGCGGCCCGCAGAACGTCGGTGCCGAGGGCTGGCAGCTGGCCGGCATCCGGGACGGGGACGCCGATGTCGGCTTCGCCGAGCGCGGCACCGCACAGGCCCGTACCTTCACCGAGCCGCAGATCCACGCCTGGTACCGGCTCACCGCCGACGGTATGGTCGAGCCGCTCAACGAGGAAGCGACCACCGGCCTCGGCGGAAAGCGCGGCGTCACCCTCGCCGCCTACCAGAAGCTGGTCACCAGCCGCTACGGCGACAAGATGCCCGGCTCGGAGTACGACCGCAAGGGCCTGGCCGGCGGGTACGCCGGCCTCGTGGAGGAACAGCCGGAACAGGTCGCTGCCGCGTCCGGGACACCGGCGGCCGGGGCGTCGTGGCAGCCGATCTCCGCCACCGCGGCCGCAGCGCTGGCGGCGATCGGCGGTGCGGTGGTGTACGTGCGCCGTCGGCAGGCGGCGGCCCTCCGCTGACCCGACCCCAGGAGGCCGGGTCCCCTCCGAGCGCAGCGCCCCAGCAGCGGACGCAGGTCAGCGCGCACTGCGCCGCAGGACCGAAGCCCAGTCTCCCCCTCCCTCGTTGTCGCGCGGGTGATGACCGCGGCGACAGCTGCCCGGCAGGTGGCGAAGGGGTGCCTGAGCTGCTGTTCATGCGGAGGGCTGGGCCAGGTCCGGGTGGCGGCGGCGCCAGTGAGCGTAGACCGGGCTGGCGGCGCAGGTCTCCAGGTAACCGGCCGCCACCGTCCGCAGGATGTCGTCGCCGTGAGCGGCCAGCGGGCCGTCGCGGTGCCACGCCAGGACATGGCGGTACCAGAGGGGGTTTCCCGCGAGGGGGCGGACGGTGACGCCGGGGGTTTGCGAGAAGGTGGCCTGGCACAGGCTGACGGCCAGGCCCGCACGGACCAGTTCGATCAGCTGGCGCCCCTCGGCCTCGTGGGGGGCGGAGGGGCGGCGGCCGGTCAGTGCGCAAACGGAGGACCAGTACTCGCGGGTACGGTCGCCATCGGGCCGGGGCATCGCCCAGTCGTGATCGGCGAGTTCGGCCAGGGACACGGCCTCCTGGCCTACCCGCGGGTGGGTTGCGGGCAGTAGGGCGAATACCGGTTCGGTGACCAGCGGGGTGAGGACCACCCCGTCGCGCGGCGGCAGGACCTGTTCGGGGTGGTCGCCGAGGACCGCCGCCTCCAGGCGGCCGGCGGCGAGGTCGTCCAGGAGCGCGACGGGGGAGTAGTGGCACCGTGATGTCACCTCGGCCTCGGGCCGCAACCCCCGTACGGCCAGGATGAGGTGGCCGAGCAGGGGTGCGCCGACCGATCCGACGCGGACGCGGTTCGGGGAAGCCAAGTGGCGGGCCGCGCGGGCCGTGTCGGCGAGGAGCGCGTCGATACCCGGCAGGACGGCATGGGCCCGGGCCAGCACCAGCTCACCGAAGGCCGTGGGCGTGGCTCCGGCCCGCCGCCGGTCGAACAGGACACCGCCGAGCATCGACTCGATGCGGCGCAACTGCGTGCTGAGGCCCGGCTGGGTCATGGACAGCGCGGCGGCGGCCCGGGTAAGGCTGCCGGCCTCGGCGATCGCGCGCACCACCCGCAGGTGCCGTACCTCCAGTTCCATGCCGCGCATGTTATGGAGCGGCGACAGCTTTCGGACAGGAGTGGGATCCCGTCAGGCTTATGTGAAATGTCACACACCATTAATGTGGAGGTTGCTCGCTCGTGAGACTCATCCATCGGCTGACGACATTGCGCGGGGTGCTGTTGCCCGCCCTGGCCGCCGCACTGCTGCTCTTCCTGCTGGGAGCGCCCCCCGCCGGCGCCGCGGACGGCCCGTCTGCCTGCGCCCTGCGCGGCACCACCGGCTGGACGGACGAGGGGCATGAGACGGACTACTCCGTGTTCCGGCGTCCCGTCGGGACGGTCAGGGTCGCCATGGTCTTCGTGGACTTCCCTGACGCGCGGGCCACCGAGGCCCCGAGCGAGGACTCGGCGCAGATCACGCCAGGGGCTGACTGGCTGTGGTACGCCTCGTACGGCAGGACCTGGCTCGCGATCGACCAGCACCAGCGGTGGGTCCGCATGCCCCGCGCCTCCACCGACTACCGCTTCGCGCGCGGCCTGACCCATGAGACCCACGAGGCGTACATCAAGGACGCGGTGGCGGCCGCCGATCCGTATGTGGACTTCTCCGGGTACGACCTGGTGTACGTCGTGCCGACGCGCAACGCGGCGGCGATCTCCTTCACACCCACGTACGTGTACGAGCCGGGCACGGCGGGTGTGGTGGCCGACGGCCGCCGCATCAACTGGGCGGTGACCTTCGGCCAGGACATGTGGTACTGGGGTGCCAAGCTGGCCGCCCACGAGACCGCGCACACCTTCGGACTGCCCGACCTGTACGCCTTCGAGGCGGGCAGCGACGCCCACCGCTTCGCCGGCGGCTGGGACGTGATGGGCCTGATCGGCGGCCGGGGGTCGCAGTTCTTCGCCTGGCACTCCTGGAAGCTCGGTTGGACCGGGGACAGTCAGGTCGTGTGCCGGGCCGCGAGGGGGAGCGACACCGTGTACCTCACGGCTGTCGAGTACGGCAGCGGTACCAAGATGGCGGTGATCCGAACCGGACCCACGACCGCGTACGTCGTCGAGTCCAGGCGCGGTGTCCAGGCGGACGCGGGCTCCTGCTCGACCGGTGCGCTGGTCTACCGGGTCGACACCTCCGTGCGGACCGGCCAGGGGCCGGTCAGGGTGATGGACGCCAAGCCGACCGCCGCACCCGCCGGCGGCTGCCGCCCGCTGGACGACGCCCCGTTCTGGGCGGGCGAGTCCTTCACCGACGGGGCGGCCGGGGTACGGATCGACGTGCTCGCCGCCGACGGGTACGGCGAGACCGTACGCATCACGAAGTCGTAGGAGCGGTACGGACGCGGCAGTGCCCCCGGCTCCGTGACAAGGAGCCCGGGGCGCCGCGCGGGGTGGGGTCAGCTGCCGCTCTTCGCCGGGTCCTTGAGCCCGATCGTGCCGTAGTCGAGCTGGCCGCCGAAGGACGTGTGGCCGAAGGCGCCGGCGATGTTGGTGCCGAGCAGCAGCGGCATGCGCTCGATGACGGCGGGCGCCGTCGGGGCCTTGGCGAGGATCTCCCCGTCCAGCTGCCGCCACGCCGCGTTGGCCTGCGCGGCGTCGGTCATGCCCGCGATCTCGTCCATCCGCTTCATCGTCGCCTCGTCGCGGAAGAGCGAGTGATTGCCGGAGTTCCCCTTCTCCTTGATGTAGCGGCCGTCGAAGAGGAAGGGCAGGAAGGTGGAGCCGGAGGGGTAGTCGGGGCACCAACCGGTGTAGACGAGGTCGGTGCGGTTCTTGGTGTCACCGATGGTGTCGTAGAAGGCCGACGGATCGACGGCGTCGATCGTGACCTTGATCCCCGCCCGGCCCAGGGACTGCTGGACCGCCTCGGCAACCCCCTTGTCCCCGTTGGAGACGGTGATGGCGGTCGTGAAGCCGTTCGGCTTGCCCGCCTCCTTCAGGAGTTGCTTCGCCTTCTCCACGTCACCCGTGGCCGGGATCCCCAGTGTGTCCGGCTGCGTGCCGCCGAAGAGCGAGCCGGGCATGAGCGCGGTGGCGGGGTCGTTGAGGGCCGGGCCGCCCGAGGCGGTCAGTACCGCTTCGCGGTCCAGGGCGTACAGCACGGCCTGCCGGACCTTGACGTTGTCGAAGGGGGCGCGGCCCGTGTGCATCTGGACCATCTCGGTGCAGTTGGTGGACTCGGCCAGCAGCCGCGCCTTGACGTCGGTCTTGGTGAGCACCTTGGGGGTGCTCTCGGGGCGCAGTTTGCCCCAGGAGACCGCAGAGGCGTCCACGCCCTCCGAAGCGATGAGCCGGTCGTCGATCTGGTTGGCCCTCAGCCCCATCACCACGACCAGCTTGTCCGGGTACGCCTTGCGCACGGTGTCCGTCGCCGGGTCCCAGTGGGGGTTGCGGACCAGCACCAGCCGCTTGTCCCGGTCGTAGGACTCGATCTTGTAGGGGCCCGAGGAGAACGGGCGGCTGTCGTATTGGGGGCCCTTGTCCTGGGCCCTGGGCACCGGGGCGAAGGTGGGCAGGACGGTGGCGTTGGGGAACTCTGCGAAGGGCTTGCGGAGTTCGAAGACGATCGTGTGGTCGTCGGGGGTCTTGACCGAGTCCAGGTGCTGCCCCTGGGCGGGGCCCCGGTAGCCCTCGGCGCCGGCCAGGTAGCGGGCGGCGTAGTCCGGGCCGCCGGGCAGGTCGGGGGAGAAGGAGCGCTCCACGTTGTACTTGACGTCCTGGGCGGTGATCGGGCTGCCGTCCTCGTAGGTGAGGCCCCTCTTGAGCTTGAAGGTCCATGTCTTGGCGCCGTTGGAGGGGACGCCGAGGTCCTCGGCGAGGTCGGGGACCAGCTCTCCGCCCTTCGCGCCCGGTTCCGCCTTGTACGTCACCAGCGTGCGGTAGAGCAGCCGGGTGCCGAAGTCCATCTCGCCGATCACCCAGTTGCGGGCCGGGTCGAGGTGGGCGAAGTCCTGGTTGGACAGGACGGTCAGCGTGCCGCCCTTCTGCGGAGTGCCGCCGACCGTGGCCCCCGCGTTGGCGAGTGCGGGGTTCCTCGCGTCCTTGTCCTGCCGACTGTCGCCGGAGTGGCTGCCGTTGGAACAGCCGGCCATGCCGAGTGCGACGGTCGCCGCCAGGGCGGTGGCGATGGCGTGGAGAGTGCGCTTGTTCATCAGTGGTCACTCCGTGAACAGTCGGGCAGCCTGAGGGGGCTGGAATGTGACCGATAACATAGTTATGTGAAATGGCACTCACAATTGTCGCGCCTCCATAGCGCGGAGTTATGGGTAAGTGGGGGGCTCCACAGCCGCTGTTGGCCGCGCCATGCTGTCGCGCAATGTCACACGTCACTATGCGGCTCTGACGCCATGCGGCCGCGAAAGGGACCCATGAACCCTGCGTACGCGACCGTCGACCACGTCTTCACCGTTCCCCTGGACCACGCGGCCCCGCACGGTCCGACCATCCGGATCTTCGCCCGCGAGGTGACCGATGCGCGCCGAGCAGGTCGGCAACTGCCCTGGCTGCTCTATCTGCAGGGCGGACCCGGCGGCAAGTCGCCTAGGCCGTCGTCCGGTTCGCCCGGCTGGCTGCCCCAGGCCCTCAAGACCCACCGGGTCCTCCTCCTCGATCAACGCGGCACCGGCCGCTCCGCCCCCCTCACCGCCCGGGCGGCCTCCCGCTTCGACTCACCCGCCCGGCTGGCCGACCACCTCGGCCACTTCCGCGCCGACTCGATCGTCGCGGACGCCGAACTGATCCGCCGGCAGCTGTGCGGCGACGAGCCCTGGGAGACCCTCGGCCAGAGTTACGGCGGCTTCATCACCCTCACCTATCTCAGCCAGGCCCCCGAAGGCCTGCGGGCGTGCTACGTGACCGGCGGCCTGCCCGGTCTCTCGGCCACCGCCGACGAGGTCTACGCCCGCACCTACCCCCGGGTGCGGGACCGCGTCCTCGACTTCTACGCCCGCTACCCCGACGACGCCGCCCGGCTGCGCGAGCTCGCCCGCCTCCTGGCCGCCACCGATGTGCGCCTGCCCGACGGAGACCGGCTCACCCCCCACCGCCTGCGCACGCTCGGCCTCGCCCTCGGTATGGGCGACGGCTTCGAGCGGATCCACTGGCTCCTCGACGAATCCCTCGACGAGGACGCGAAGCCGACCGACACCTTCCTGCACCAGGTGATGACACTGACCGGCTTCACCGACAACCCGCTCTTCGCCGTCATGCAGGAGAGCCTGTACGGCCAGGGCGCGGGGCCGACGGGCTGGGCGGCGTCCAGGGCCCTGGCGGACTTCCCCGAGTTCGCCGAGGACGCCGACCCGCTCCTGCTCACCGGAGAAATGATCTACCCCTGGATGTTCCGAGAGATCAAAGGCCTGCGCCCCTTCGCCGACGCCGCCGATCTGCTCGCCGAACGCCCCGACTGGCCGGCGCTGTACGACCCCCGCCGCCTCGCCGCCAACCGGGTCCCGCTCGCCGCACTCGTCTACCACGACGACATGTACGTGGACGCCGGGCTCTCCCTGCGCACCGCGCGCGAGGTCGGTGCCACCCGGGTATGGGTCACCAACGAATGGGAGCACGACGGCGTCACCGCCTCCGGCGGCCGCGTGCTGTCCCGCCTGATGGACCTGACCGCGGGTCGCGCGTAGGACCCCCTCGCAGCTCCCTCCCGCGCCCTGTCCTCGTACTCCTCAACCTGCCCCCGACGGGAGAGACATGACCACCCCGCCCCACCGCCTGCGGTCGCTCGCCGCGGCCGTCGCCCTCATCCCCTGCCTGTCCGCCCCCACCGCGGCCGCCGCCCCCGGCTCGCCCCCCGCCGCCGGCTGCGCCCTCCCCGGCCGGACCGGCTGGACGGACGAGGGCCACGACACCGACCGGACCCAGTTCCAGCCCGCCACCGGAACCCGCCGCGTCCTGACGCTGTACGTGGATTTCCCCGACGCCCCGGCCACCGACTCCACCGAGCCGTACGCCGCTCACCTCGCCCCGGCCGCAGACTGGATGGGACGCGCGAGCTACGGTCGCCTGCGACTGGACAACACCCCACTGCACCGCTGGATCCGGATGCCCGCCGAGTCCACCTCCTACGGCTTCGCGCGCGGCCTCACCTTCGAGGCCCACGAGAAGTACCTCCGTGACGCGATCACGGCCGCCGACCCCTACGCGGACTTCTCCCGCTACGACATGGTGTACGTCGTCCCCGCCAGGACGGCGACCGCCATCCCCTTCTCACCGACCTACCTGTACGACCCGGCGACACCCGGAATCACCGCCGACGGAACCCGCCTCAAATGGGCCGTCACCTTCGGACAGGACATGTGGCGCTGGGGTCACAAGGTCGCGGCCCACGAGACCGCCCATACCTTCGGGCTGCCCGACCTGTACTCGTTCACCGGAGCCACCCACCAGTACGTGGGCGGTTGGGACGTCATGGGCGACATCGCCGGCCACGCCCCGCAGTACCTCGGCTGGCATTCCTGGAAGCTCGGTTGGACCCGCGACGACCAGGTCGCCTGCCTGTCCTCGTCCGGTCGTCGGACCGTACGGCTGACCCCGGTGGAACGGCCCGGCGGAACGAAGATCGCCGTGCTGCGGACCGGTGAGACGACGGCGTACGTGGCGGAATCCCGCCGCGCCCAGGGCAACGACGCGGCCGCCTGCTCCACCGGCGTCCTCATCTACAAGGTCGACTCCGCAGCCCGGACCGGCGAAGGCCCGGTGCGGATCACGAACGCGAACCCGACCACGACCCCGCCCACCGGGTGTACGGCGCTGGACCTGGCCGCGTACGCACCCGGCCAGAGCTTCACAGACCCCGCGACCGGCGTGCGTATCGACGTCCTCGGGGGCGGACGGACGGGAGACACGGTGCGGCTGAGCAAGGAGTGACTCCGGTCCGGGCCGGCCACACGTAGCCACTTTCACGGCACACCCCGGGTGGGTGCCGCGTGCCGCGAGGCGGCGGCACGCTACCGCGCGGATCCCCGCTTTCAATCGAGCGGTACGGCCGCGAGGCGGTCGACGGTCTGGGGGTAGAGCCGGTTGCCGCGCTGGACGATCATCGTCGGGCCGTCGGGCATGTTCACGGCCCCCGCGGCCAGCGTCCACGCGACGCGGCGGGCGGCGACGTCCACGGCGACGACCGCCTGACCGGCGCCGCCGACCGCCGCGTAGAGCTCCCCGCGGAACGGGGCGGGAGCCGCCAGCATGGAGACGTACGCGCCCGGGTCGTGGGTCCACACCTTCTTCCCCGTCGACTCGTCGAACGCCTGGAGCGCCCCGTCCGCGACGTACACGGCGCCGTTCGCGCAGACGGGCGCGCTCAGCAGTTTCGTGCCCTCCGGCTCCAGCTTCCAGGCCACTTCTCCCGTCACCAGGTCCACCGCCGTGATCCGCTCCTCGAAGTCGAAGACGTGGCGGTCCGAGGCGACCGGAGGGTTGATGCCTCCCGACTGGTTCGGCGACGCGGCCTCCTGGTCGGTGCGGACCCGGCGGGCCCACAACACGCGGCCGTCTCGCAGGTCTACGGCGAAGACGCGTGCGGGATCCGAGCAGATCATGCGGCCGCCGGAGATGACCGACGACATCATGAGGGAGCCGAGCGAGTCCAGGACGGCGCCCTCGATGCGCGTGCGCCAGCGCAGTTTCCGGGCGCCCAGTTCGTAGGAGAGCAGCCACGCCTGCTCCTGCTGTTGCCGGTCGCCGGATCTGAAGTACGCCTTGAAATAGAGGCATTCGGCATCCGCGGCCAGGAGCTGCGTGGTCTGGGCGAGATCGCCCAGGACGGCCGGGTTGGCCGCGTCGGGGGCGAGCCGGCCGGTGCGCGGGTCCAGGTATCCCGCGCTCGCGTTGCCGTCGTCGTCGAAGACGGAGCCGACGAGCTTGTCGCCCGCCACGGCCACGTCGACCTTGGCGGTCTGGGTCTCCCACAGGATCCGGCCGTCGGCGGTCGAAATGCCGCGCAGGACGTCGCTCGTGTGGATCAGTACCTCGTCGGACGCGACGGCCGGGGCGGCTGAGAACGGGGACGGGACCGACCACAGCGGGGCCGGGGGGGTGCCGGGCGGGCGGGAGGACCGCCCGGGGCCGGGCGCCGCAGTACGGCCACCGGAGCCCGAGCCCGAGCCCGAGCCGGGGAGGTTGCCCGTGGCCCAGAGTGCCGCGGCGCCGCCCGCGGCGGTGAGCGCGGCGGCCGCCGTGCCCGCGATCAGGGTGCGGCGGGAGAGCGCGCGGCGCGGGGCGGGGGCGCGCAGCGGGGCAGGGGCCACGGTGGCGACGTCCCCGATCCGGCGGGACAGGTCGGCGAGGAGCGCCTGCGGCAGGAGCTCGGCGAACTCCCCGGGGTCGAACGGCCCCCACTCGTCGCGCAGTCGGCCGGGCGCGGGCCGGTCGCCCGGCTCCGGTGACAGGCAGGCGGTGAGCGTCCCGCGCAGTCCGTCCGGCAGGCCCGTCAGGTCGGGGTCGGCCCCGTGCCGCAGCAGTTCGAGGGTGCTCTGTCGGCCGCGGGCGTCATAGGGGCCGTGTCCGGTCGAGGCGAACACCAGGACCGCCGCGAGGGCGAACACGTCGCCTTCCGGGCCGGGCGGTCCCCCGCGCGCCTGCTCCGGCGACATGTACGCCGGTGTGCCCGCGAGTCCCCCGGCCTCCGTGAGTCGGGGGCTGCCCGGGGCCTGGGCGAGCCCGAAGTCGATGAGGCGCGGGCCCTGCGCGGTGATCAGGACGTTCGACGGCTTGACGTCCCGGTGGACGAGCCCGGCACGGTGCAGGGCGGCGAGGGCTGCGGCGAGTGCGGAGCCGAGTCCGCGGACGACCGGTTCGGGCAGCGGCCCCCCGGCCGTCACCGCCTCGGTCAGCGAGGGCCCGATGAGGTACGCCGTGGCCAGCCAGGGCCGCGCCGTGTCGGGGTCGGCGCCGAGGAAGGCCGCGGTGTGCTCCGCTCCCAGGACACGCGCGGCCTCGGCCTCCAGCGTCAGCCGCTGGCGGTAGCCGGGCTGGTCGCGCAGGTCGGACCGGACGGTCTTGACCGCGGCGAGGCGGCCACCGGCGGTGCGGGCCAGGAAGACGGTCCCCATGCCGCCGCCGCCGAGCCGGCCGAGGAGGACGTACTCCCCGAGCCGCTCGGGATCGTCGGGCAGCAGGGGCAGGAGCGTGGACATGACCGGTGGACTCCTTCGGGGCGGCGGTCGTACCTGTGCGTGTGGTCGTACCTGTGCGTGCGTGCCTGTACGTGCGTGCTTCGGCGGGCGTGGAGGGAGGACCCGGGGTCAGTCCGCCGGGAGGGCGACGACGGCGGACGGCCGGGCGACGAGCAGGGCCCCGGGGACCGCGGCGAGTTGGAACGGTTCGCGCGCTTCCACCCCTGCGAGCCCGGTCTGCCACAGCCGTTTGCCCGAGGGGATGCCGGTCGCCGTGACCTGGTGCAGCGTCGCGAGGTAGAGGGTGCGTCCGGAGGTGCTCGCGGTCATGCTCCCGAGCATGTTCCACGCCAGGTTCTCGGTGAGCGTCTGCTCCCACAGCGTCCGGCCGGTGTCCGGGTCGACGGCGACGATGGGGCCCGTGCCGTCGTCGGCCAGGTACAGGGTGTGGCCGCTGAAGAAGGGCGGGGCGTTGGTCCCGGCGACCAGGGCCTGCGATTCCCAGAGCCGGGTGCCGGTCTTCAGGTCGTAGGCGTGGGCGCGACCGGCGGAGAGCAGGAACAGCCGTCCGCCGCCCGCCGGGTCCACCACGGAGGCCGGGCCGGCGTGCACGTCGGGGTAGGAGCGGTTCCAGAGCATGCGTCCGCTGCTCCGCTCGAAGCCCGCGATCGCGAGGGTTCGGACGGCCGTGACATCTCGGAACATCTGCTGGGGTACCTGTACCTCCACGACGACCGTCTCGGGGCCGACGGTGGTGGCGAGTTGCGCGTTGCCGAATCCGCTCGGCAGCGGGGTGCGCCATAGCTCCTTGCGTTGGTCCAGGTCGAACGCCGCCAGCAGGTACCCGCCCGTCGGACTCCCGTCCCCCGTGAGCAGCCACGCGGTGGCGCCGTCGGCGGCGAGCACCCTCGCGAGCTGCTCGTTGCGCTGGAGCCACTGGGTACGGCCATCCCGCATCGAGCAGAGCGACAGCCCCTCGCGCGTGGCCGTCAGGAACCGGTCGCCGGGCACTGGGACGGGTGGGGTGCTGCCGCCGGCGGGCAACTGCCACACCTCCTTGCCGGTGCGCAGATCGTGCCCGTACAGGACGTCGCCGCGCGTCATCAGGCAATGGTCGGCGCTGCTCACCGGGAGGAGCCGGGTGCGGGCCGTCGGGTCGTCCAGGCGCCACAGGGCGGCAGGCGGCATGCCGGGCACGCGGGGGCTCGTACCGGAACCGCCGCCCGCCGCGGACGGCCCGGTGCGGCTGTCCTCGCGGGTCAGGGCGGACCAGGCGAGGGTCCCGGAGACTCCCAGGGCCGCCCCCGCCGCGCCGGTCAGCAGGCCGGACAGAACTCGGCGGCGGGTGGGCCGGGCGGCCGCTTCGGAGGTGGTCGGGGCCGGAGCCGTGCCGGGGGTCGGGGGCGTAACCGCCCGGGTGGCGGGGTGCGGGGACTCGTGGGCACCGGCGTCCGCCGGGGCCCGGTCGCCCGCATGCCCGTCTCCGTTTCCGTCTCCGTCTCCGTCCGCATCCGCATCGGCGATCTCCAGGTCGGCGATCGCCTGCGTGCGTACGGCCAGTGCGGCGACGACCCGGCCGGGCAGCGGGTCCGGTGTCCGCTCCGAGTCCTGCCCGCCGGGGGCCAGCACCTGGCACAGCTCCGCGGCGGTGGGGCGGTCCGTCGGGGAGGCGGCCAGCGCCGCGGCCACCGCCTCGCCCAAAGCCCCTGGCAGATCAGCCAGTTCCGGCCGGTCGTGGAGGGCGCGGTAGGCCAGCACGGGCGGCGGCCCGTCCCCGAAAGGCAGCCGCCCGGTGGCCGTGTGGAGCAGCAGCACCGCCAGGGAGTACACGTCGGCGGCCGTGGAGGAGGGCCGGCCCGCGGCCACTTCCGGGGCCATGAAGGCGGCGGGCACGGTCGACACGCGGCTCTGCGGTTCGGGCTGCCCGGGCCCTGCGTCGGGTCGCGGCCCCTGTGCCTCCCTCCGGCCCGGTTCAGGGGGCGGCGTGGACGGCATGCGGCAGGAGTGCAGCGCCATCAGCAGCGGGCGGCCCGTGGTGAGCCAGACGCCGTCGGGTGCCACGGCGCCGTAGCTGATGCCCCGGGCGTGCAGGGCGGCCAGGGTGTCGGCGATCTCCGCGGCGAGCCGCACCGACTGTTCCAGGGGCAGTGCCCCGGACGTCGGGCCGGGCCGCCGCCCCACGTCGGAGAGGGACACGGACGGGGTGTGCGCAAGGGCCACCCACGCGAGGTCGGTCTCGGTCCGCAGGTCCAGTACGTGCGGCACTCCCGGCACGGGCCCACGGTGCAGCGCCTCGGCCGCCTCATACGCGGCCGGGGGCAGCAGGCACACCACGGCGTGCCCGTGGTCCCGGTCGCGGCCTACGTACATCCCGTTGCGCGGCGGCACCGGCCGGGGGCCGGGCCAACGGGCCAGCAGCCGGTACGGCCCGGCCGACCGCGGGTCCTCGGGGCGCAAGCCCTCCCCCAGACGTCCGCCCCCCATGCGTTCCCCCCCTCACCTCGTGGCCCCGCCCGAGGCCGGTCACATGCCCGGCAGGGCGCGGACCGCGCTGCCGCGTTGCCAGATGACGCTGCCTCCGGCGACCACTCCCCGCCAGGGAACGTCGGCCCGGACCTCCCCGGCCGGGGCCGGTGCGAACACGTACTGTTCGGCTGCCCGCCCGCCGTGCACCACGAGGATGCCGAGCTCGGACTTCCGCAGCGGCGCGAAGATCCCGGATCCCGCCACCAACGGAGCCTGGTCCTGGGTCAGTTCCTCTGTGGCCGGCACGGTCCAGGCAGGGGCTCCGGTCTTCACGTCGATGCTCCGGAGCTGGCGGCCGTCGGCGACGTACACGTGGTCGCCGGCCGGCGTGGGCACGCCGAAGCCCGCGCTGTCGTCCGCGGGCAGGGTCCACAGTTGTTCGCCGCGCCCCCGGTCCAGGCAGGTCAGCGTCCGGTCTCCGGCCCCGCCAAGCAGCACTCCGCTCGCGGACAGGGTCGTCCGCGAGCCGTCGGTGCCGGCGGGCCGCCGCCACACGGGGCCGCCGTCGGCGGCGGACAGGGCCACCAGCCCGCCGGCGGCGGAGGCCAGGAGCAGCCGCCCGTACCCGGCGGCTGCCGAGAGAACCGCGCCCGACACGGGGGCGGGCACGCGCCAGCGCACCGTGCCGTCCGCCAGCTTGAGCGCGGCCAGGCGGCCGTCGGCGTCGAGGACGTACACCCGGTCCTCGTCGGCGGCGAGCAGCGCGGTCACGCCGTCGCGCGCGCGGTGGCGGACCGTACCGCTGCCGGGGTTCAGGAACAGCAGGGCGCCGTCCGGGTCCAGGGCGACGGGTCGGCGGCCGCCGACGAGGTCGCGCACCACCGGTCCGCGCCAGCGCCGTTCGCCCGAGACCGGATCGTGGAGGAGGAGCTCGCCGCCGCCGTCCGCGAAGCACACCCGGCCGTCGACGTCGACCGGCCCGAAGGCCGGCTGCGCCGCGGCGCCGTCGTACGACCACAGGGGCCCCGGCACCGTGCCGGGCGGGCCGCTCCAGCGGGGGGCGGGGGTGCGGCCGGAGCGGTCTTCCTCCTGGAGGGTGCGCAGGGCGGTGGCACCGGTCGCCGCGAGAAGTACGGCGGCTCCGGCGCCGGTGAGCACCCTGCGCCGGGTCGGCAGCCGCGGCCCGGCGCCCAGGGCGGCTGCGGCCCGTGCGACCTCGGCGGCGTCGGCGAGTACCGTGGGTGGCAGCCAGCGGGTGGCGGCGCGCAGGGCGGCGCCCTGCGGGTCGAGTTCCGCGGCCACCTCCGCGGCGGCGGGCCGGTCTTCCGGCTGCTTTTCGAGGCAGCCGCGGATCACGGGCGTCAGCTCGACCGGAACGTCGGTGAGGTCGGGGGCCTCGTAGGCGGTGCGGAAGTCCGAGCGGACCGGGTCTCCGTCGTAGAAGGCGTGCCGGCCGGTCAGCGCGAAGACGAGCAGCGCGCCGAGGCAGAAGACGTCGCTCGGCGGTCCGAGGGGGCCCTTCACCACCTGTTCGGGCGACATGTAGCCGGGCGTTCCGGGGCGCTGCCCGGTCGCGGTCAAGGTGGCGTCGCCGGTCACCCGGGCGATGCCGAAGTCGACGACGCGGGGGCGGTCGGCGCCGAGGATGACGTTCGACGGCTTCAGATCGCGGTGCACGACCCCGGCCGCGCCCAGGGCCGTCAGGGCCCGGCCGAGCGCCCCGGCGAGGACGCGCACGGCGGCCGCGGGCAGGGGCCCGTGCCGCAGTACGGCGGCGGCGAGGGTCGCACCGGGGACGAACTCGGCGGCCATCCAAGGCACGTGCTCGGCGGTCGAGGAACCGAGCACGTTGGCGACGAAGGGGCTGCGGACCGCCGCCGCGGCGGCGGCCTCGCGGGTGAACCGCTCGCGCAGGTCCGCGTCGCGGAAGAGTTCGGGCCGGATGGTCTTGAGGGCGACCGGACGCCCCCGGCGGCGGGCGAGGTAGACCGTCCCCATGCCGCCGGCGCCGAGCACCCCCAGGATCCGGTGACCTCCGAGCTGCGCGGGTGTACCGCCCGGCAACGGGGCGATCACTGGTGTCATGCCGTTGATCGTATGCGTGCGGTCGTCAACCATCTTCGGAATCAACAAAGTTGACGTATCTCCCGGATGGGCGGGGGTGTACCTCGGCTGTGCCGGGCACGCGGCGGCGGGGAACCCAGCTCCTGGTCGTGTCGGCCGTGGTCGGCGCAGGCTTGGTTGGTCGGCGGGCAGGGAGTTCAACGCCTGGGCCCGGGCCGGGGTGCCGATACCGGCGGGCGGGGGCGGGCCACGGCGGCCCGGGCCGGCAGGCGGGCTGCGGACCGAGGATCGCCACCAGCACTCCGCGCTCGGTGGCGCGCTGGCTGTAATGAGGGTTGTCCTACGGGATGACCGAGAGGCGTGGCTTCCCCGCTTGTCGCCGGCAATGGCGGGTGCGTGAGCGCTGCTGATGGCGGCGTCGCCAGTCGGACCAGCTCAGTCGGTGGGTCATGTCGTGGAGGGGCTGGACGACGGTTGTGATGAACAGGCGCTGGATCTCGTTGCAGGACAGCGGGACCAGCCCGTCCGGGGCAGAGTTGCGGGCGTGTTCGTCTGCGCGGGCGACGGCGAGGAAGGCGTGGGCGAGCATGGCCAGGGTGACCCGGCGGGTCCAGGAGGGGTAGCGGCGGACCTGGTGCTCCTCGAGCCCGGCCAGCCCCTTCTCGGTCTGGAAGGTCTCTTCCACCCGCCACCTGGATCCGGCGACCTCAACCAGGGTGGCCAGTGGCGCCGGTTCGGTGAGGTCGATGACGGCCCAGTCGCAGAACCAGCCCGCGCTGCTGGCAGCGGTCCGGGTTGGATGTCCAGGAGCGCGGGATGTACAGCTCCCGGTCCACCGGCGCGTGTCCCCGGGCGCCCGCGTAGACGAGGTAGGCCGCGACCCGGGAGTTCTCGATCCGTCCGGCCGTGCCGGTGTACTGGCGCTGGACCCCGACGGTGTGGGTGCCCTTCTTCACATCGCCGGTCTCGTAGACGACCGGCACCGCGGCATCGTCGTGGAGGTGCTCGACGACGTATTCGCGGACGTCGTCACGGACGGTATCGGCGTCCCAGGAGGCCCGGCACAGCAGGTGCTGCATGCCGTGCGGGCTGGTCTCCCCGGCCCACTCCGCGATCGTCCAGCAGTTCTTGCGCGGCAGGTCCGACAGCAGGCCCCGTACCAGCCGTCCCGCTCGCAGGCGGGGTTCGTACAGGGCGAACCGTCCCGCGATCCGGCCCATGGCGACCTCGAACGCCTCCCGCCACCGGCCGGGATCTCCGCTGTGACCTGCGGCCGCTGTCTCATCGTCAGTCCACACAGCTCACGATGATCAACGGTGGCCGCACCCGTCTCCGCACCGACCCCGCCAGCAAGATCGATCTACAGCTGGAGTACTACTAGCCGAGAAACAGCGCGGTGACCGGGCCGCCCGACGGACATGGATGCCGGCCGCCAGCCGTGAAGCCTCGGGGCCCGGCCCCGCGTCACGGCAACGAGCGGGTGAGCCAGACCACTTCACCATTGTCTTCCGTGGAGACGTGATCCCGCTCGAACCCGAGCTTCTCAAGGACACGGAGCGACGGTGTGTTCCATGTACCGACGGTCGACCAGAGCCGTTCCCGCCCGGTCGCGATAGCGGCGTCGAGCACCGCGCCGGCCGCCTCGGTGGCGTAGCCCCGCCCATGCGCGCGCTGGAACAGCTCATACGCGATTTCAGGCTCCTCCAGGGTGGAGCGGCCGATGATCAGCCCGCAGTAGCCGATGAAGTCGCCTTCGTCACGGCGCTGGATGGGCAACAGGGCGATGCCCGTAGTCGCCGTCGCGGTGAGCAGCTCCGCGATGGACGTCCGGATGTGCTCAACCGTGGGAGTTCCCTTGCCGCGTTCGGAGAGGAGGGCGCAGAACTCAGCGGCGTCCGACTCGGCCCAAGGCCGCATTATCAGCCGCTCGGTCTCAAGGTGGAACGACATCGTCTCGTACGTAGTCATGCGCCCACTTTGCCCCACGGATCATCACGAACTACGGCTGGAGTATGAGGGCTCCAGGCACAACCAAGCCGGCCGGCACCGCACCTCGCCGTGTTGTCGAGGCACCCGGGGCGCGTCCAGTGGATCGGCAGCCTTTCCGTCCGTGCGGGCACGGCACCTGACGACGCGGGCCCAAACGGCAGGATCCGAAGGAGACGAACCATCCGGGTGCGCGGAACTCCTCACTCACGTGCGAGCACTTCGCGCCCCGCCGCCGCGGCCCGCTCGACCAGCGCCCACGGCAACCGGGTCTTGCCGATGCCGGCCGTTCCCTCGATCACCGCGATCTTGCTCGTCCGACGCCTTTCCGCCAACAGTCGGGTGTGCTGGTCCAGTTCGGTGTCCCGCCCGATCAGCGGACCCGCCGGCGTGCTCGCCGCGCCCGCATCCGTCACCGCTCCAAGCACCGGCATCTCCCCTGATGTCGCGGGCACGGTGCCGACCGCCCGACAGGACGACCGACACCGGACCTTCGTCCGGTTCGCGTACGCGCCGACCTCGCAGAACGGCCATGGCGGCGGATGCGGCCGGGGCTGTGAGTTGGCTGTGAAGCGACGGGTTGAGGAGTCCTGAGTGTGGGAGGAGTGCCGACAAGTTCTATATTCGTATGAACCATCCACGCGCGGCCCGGCTGCGGGGATCTCAGGGGGACGACTGCGATGGCCGATACAGACACCGCTCCGGCTGACCGGACGGAGTCCCGGAGCACCCGCAAAGTACGCAGGAAGGCGCAGAACCGCAGACGCCTGGGCCTGGGCGTGGCCGTGATCGCCATCGCCGGGGCCACCGCCACCGCGTTCGCCTTCACCAGGAGCGGTCCCTCGGGGGCCGCCCAAGGCGATGCGAAGCTCGCGGCTCCGGGCGGCGCGGCCGACGGGGCCGCCGCTGCGAAGAAGGCCGAGGAGGCCTGGGACGGCAAGGTCAAGGTGTTGGGGGACGGCTCCACCTCCTACACCGGGCCGCAGCCGGGCCAGCTCAAGCCCGAGCGGCTGAAACCCGGGGAGAAGCCGCCGCAGTTCGTGGTGTTCTCCTGGGACGGCGCGCTGGAGGGCGACGACCACCTCTTCTCGCACTTCCGCCAGGTCGCCCGCGAGAACAAGGCTCACATGACCTTCTTCCTCACGGGCATCTACCTGCTGCCGGAAAACAAGAAGGCGCTCTACCGGCCGCCGCAGCACAGCCCGGGTTCGGCCGCCATCTCCTACCCGACCGTTCCACACGTGAAGGGCACCCTGGAGCAGTTGCGCGGCGCCTGGGGCGACGGTGACGAGATCGGATCGCACTTCAACGGGCACTTCTGCGGGCCCAAGGGCGGCGAGGACTGGAGCCCCGCCGAATGGAAGAGCGAGATCGACCAGACGTATGCGTTCATCAAGAACTGGAAGACCAACACCGGTTTCACCAAGGAGGCGCCGCTGCCCTTCGACCCGGACCGGGAAGTGGTCGGGGGCCGGGCGCCCTGCCTGGAGGGCCAGAAGAACCTCCTGACCGCGATCAAGCCGTACGGCTGGCGCTACGACGCGAGTTCCGCCGGTGACTTCCAGCTGTGGCCGTCCAAGCAGGACGGCATCTGGAACTTCCCCCTGCAGCTGTTGCCACTGCAGGGCAAGGAGGTGCAGGTCCTCTCCATGGACTTCAACTTCCTCTTCAACCAGTCGGGCGACAGCACGCAGGGCGACCCGGCGAAGTTCGCGGCGTGGCAGGCGCAGACCCGGGCCTCGTACATGAACGGCTTCAACCGCGTCTACAACGGCAGCCGGGCGCCCATGTTCGTCGGCAACCACTTCGAGGACTGGAACGGCGGCATCTACATGAAGGCCGTCGAGGACGTGATGAAGGACGTCTGCCCGCGCCAGGACGTCCGCTGCGTGTCCTTCCGGGAGCTGGCGGACTGGCTCGACGCGCAGGACCCGAAGGTCCTGGCCCAACTGCGCACGCTCGACCCGGCGCAGGCACCGGCCTGGGCTTCGCTCGTCAAGTAGACGGGCAGCCCGGCGGTCGCCGGGCCGGGCGGCGTGCGCCGCCCGGCCTACTTCACCGCCTTGATGTAGTCGCTCCACAGACGCACCGCCCGCTCGCTGCCGGGCGTGCCCGGCGCGTCGCCGCCGAGTCCCGTCAGCGGCAGCGGAACCAGGTCGGTCAGCGACATCCGGTAGACCACCACGGCCGTGGACTCCTGCTCGGTGCTCGCGACGAACCAGCCGGCCGTTTTCGCGGCCGTCGTCCCGGTCTTGCCCGCCGCCCCGGCGTGCGCCTTGTCCGCCGTCTTCGCCGAACCCTCGGTGACCGCCTCCCGCAAGGCGTCCGTCACCGCCTGCGCGGTCTTGGCCGTCACGGCCCGGGTCGGCTGCGGCGTATCGAGCGGCACCGCAACGCCGTTGCGGCTGGCCGAGCGCACCGAGTAGGGGTCGGTGTGCATGCCGCCGGCGGCGAAGGTCTCGTAGGCGCCGGCCATGCGGATCGCACTGGGCGTCGAGTTCTCCCCGAGCGCGAACGTGGGAATCCGTGGCCCCAGGCTCGATTCGAGCAGGCCCGCGCGCTGGGCGAACGACTGCACCCCGTCGAGGCCCACGTCGAGGCCGAGTTGCAGCATGGGGGTGTTGACGGAGTCGGCGACGGCCTGGCGCAACGTCACCTGGCCCCAGTTGCGGCCGTCGTCGTTGCGGCCCTTCACCACCTTGCCGCTGCGGTCCCAGTACGGCCCCTCGGGAGTCTGCACGGTGACCTGGTCGTCGCCGTTGTACGTGGTGGAGGGGGAGACGGGCGTACGGGTCTTGCCGCGTGAGCGCAGCACCCCTTCGTCGAGCGCGGCGGCGTAGACGATCGGCGTGAACGCCGTGCCGACCGGGATCGTCGTCGCGTTCGACTCGTTGAAGCCCTGCTTCAGATAGTCGGGGCCGCCGTACACGGCGAGCAGCCGCCCGTCGGGGGAGACGCTCGCCGCCCCGATCTTCGCGTGTTTGTCGGTGTCGGGGCGCCGCTCGGCGTCGAAGTCCTTCTGCGCCTTTTGGACGGCAGAGGTCAGGGCCGTCATGCGGGCCCGGTCGAAGGTCGTGTAGATCTGGTAGCCGCCGAGGTCGAAGTCGGAGTCCGTGATGTGGCCCGCTTTGATCGCGTAGGCCTTCGCCAGCTCGACCAGGTACCCGGTCTGCGCGCCCGGAGTGCCGGGCATGGCGGCCCCCAAGGGCTCGGGGAAGGTGGTGTAGGTGGCGCGCTCGGCGCGGGAGAGCCGACCGGTCTCGACCATGCGGTCCAGGATCCAGGCCCAGCGTTCGACGGCCCGCTCGTGGTTCTCCTTGCCGAGGGCCGGGTCGTACAGCCCGGCGCCCTTGAGGAGGGAGGCCAGGAAGGCGCCCTCGCTGGCATTGAGCTGGGAGACGTCCTTGCCGAAGTACGCCTGGGACGCGCGCTGGATCCCGTAGGTCCCGCGCCCGAACCAGCTGGTGTTGAGGTAGTCCTGGAGGATCTGCTTCTTGTCCCTCTGGTTGTCCAGCTTCACGGCGAGCAGGAGCTCGGTGAACTTCCGGGAGAGCGTGCGGTCCTGGTTCAGGTAGGCGTTCTTCACGTACTGCTGCGTGATGGTGGACCCGCCCTGGGTCTCGCCGCCCGTCGCCGCGGCGCCCAGGGCGCGCAGGACACCGGACGGTGACACGCCGGGATCGGAGTAGAAGCTCGCGTTCTCGGCGGAGAGAACGGCTCCCTGGACCTTGGGAGGCACCTTGTCCAGCGGCATCTCCTGCCGGCTGACCCATCCCGTCCGGGCCATCGTGGAGCCGTCGGCCCAGTAGTAGACGTTGTCCTGCTGTGTGGCGAACGAGTTGAGGTCTTCGGGTATGTCCGTGGTCGCGTAGGCGTACGTGATGAAGCCCGCCAGGGCCGTGAACGCGAACAGGCAGGCTCCCAGCCACTGGCGCCAGGAGGGTATCCACCGCCGCCAGCCGCTGCGGCCCGGTCTCGGGAAGGCGGGTCGAAGGCGCCGCAGCCGTGTGCGCGCCGCAGCGGCGGCCGACGCGAGGGCGACTGGCCGGCCGGCCGCCGCCTGGGGCCTCCGGCGCGTCCCGGTCTTCCTGCGACGGCCCGACCGGGCTCCGCCGCCGCCCTCCGGAGCCGCCCGCCTGCCCCACGATCGCCCTCTTGCGGACGTATCCTGCCTGCCCACTGGGAATGCCCCCTTGCTGTGCTTTCCCGCATACCCTAGAGGCATTTGCTGTGAGGCCGGCGCGGTGGGCGTCGGCTTCCGGCCGCGGCGTACGGAGCCGGTGGCGGAAGGTGAACCGGAGGCGGGCCGCCCTGCGTTTGAGACGACTCCTGGGAGGCGACCGCCGACGAAGCGGAACGCGCTGAAGGAACCGCCTGGTTGTGCGAAGATTCCGTCCCCCGGTCCGTGTGGACCGGGTGACAAGGGGAAAAGCAGTGATACCAAAGAGGTTCAGGCTTGCCGTCGGCGCAGCCTTGACCGTGACCCTGTCGTCCGCGACGCTGTTCGCCTACTCCGCGAGTGCGGGCTCCGGGCCCGAAGCAGCCGACCGCGCGACCGTCGACACCTTCGCCCGCATGGCCGACGACGTGCTCTCCCAGCGCACCCTGGCTCTGGTCGAGGAACAGCCCGGACACCGCAATTCCGGTCCGTCCTCCGCGAAGACGCGCATGTCGGCCCAGCTGAAGAAGGACGAGGACGCCGCGATCTCCTCGCTGCAGTCCCGTAAGACGCGCCTGGCGGCCCTCGGCGAGGCCTACACGGGTGCCACCACCCACGTCGCCGTGGACCGGGCCACGGTCACCGGCGGGAAGGCGACCGTCGAGGTCGCCGAGGACACCACGCTCACCTACAAGAAACTGCGCGGAGACGAGCCGGCCACGACCGACTTCCGGACGCGCTACGAACTGACCTTCACCAGCAAGCGGGGCGGTGCCTGGGAGCTGGCCTCGATCAAGTCCCAGGACAACGGCCCCGTCGCGATCAACGAGCCCGTGGCGGCCAGGACGAACGTCGCCAAGGACGACGGCAACCAGTATCCGGGCGGCACGCCCGCGTCCACCAAGTACCCCGCCCCGGCCAAGCCCAAGGCGAAGACCGGCGGTGCGTACGACTACGCGGCCATGGCGAAGTACGCGGAGAAGTACTGGAGCAGCTACAACCCGGCCTACCGCAAGTTCAACGGCGCGGGAGGCGACTGCACCAACTTCATCAGCCAGGCCCTCAAGGCAGGTGGCTGGAAGACCGTTCCGGGCCCCACGACGGACTACCGCAACTGGTCGTACGACAGCACCCGCCAGACCGACTCCTGGGTCGGCGCGAACGAGTGGGCGTGGTTCACGCTGTCCAACCACCGGGCCGCCAACCTGGCCGACGTCTACCAGACGGACGTCGGTGACATCGTGCAGGTGGACTTCAACAGGGACGGGTCCAAGGACCACTCCATGATGGTGACGTACCGCAGCAACGCCGGAATGCCGTACCTCACGTACCACTCCACCAACACCTACCGTAAGTCGCTCGCGAGCATCGTCGCGTCCTACCCGGACGCGGTCTACTACGCGTACCGCACCTGACGGGTGCCCTTCGGCTCCTCCTGCCGCGGAACCCCTGCGGCAGGAGGAGCCGGCCGGGATCACCGCAGGAAGCCGGCGGCTGCGTGCGGGTCCCGCGGCGCGCAGGAAGCCGGCGGCTGCGTGCGGCACCGCGGCGCGGCAGCCGGGTTTGGGGCGCCCAGGACCGGTAAGAGGCCCCACATGACCTATCAGGGATGTACTCGTCTCGTGTGACACGAGTGAGGTGCCATGGTCTCCGAGACCGCCCCGCCGACGCCTGGGGGACTCCCCCCACCCGAAAGCCTGAGCCCCGCGGCCCCGGCCGGTGCTCCGCTGCCCAAGGACCACACCCAGGCGATCCTCGAAACCACCAAGCACGTGGCGGCGCTGCTCAAGCGCACGGGAAAGCCCTTCGCCCTGGCGGGCAGCGTGGCCGCCTTCGCGCACGGCCTGCCGGCCCGCTTCCAGCACGACACGGACTTCTGCATCCGGCCCGAGGACGCCGACACGGCCATCAAAGCCCTGGAGGCCGGCGGCATCGACATGCGGCGGGCCCCCGAGGACTGGCTGGTCAAGGGCCGCTCGGGCGGAGAGGAGATCGACTTGATCTTCGAGCTGGCCAGACGTCCCGTCAGTACGGAGCTGCTGGGACGGGCGAGCGTCAAGGCGGTGGACTCGGTGTGGATGCCGGTCCTCGCGCCCACCGACCTCATGGAGAGCCGCCTCGCGGCGCTCTGCGAGCACTACTGCGACTTCGGCGAACTGCTGCCCATGGCCCGCATGCTGCGCGAACAGATCGACTGGGACCGGCTCGACCGGGACCACCGGGCCGCCCCGCTTCCGGACGCCTTCCTCTACCTGCTCGTGAGGCTCCGGGTCATCGACCGCCATCAGAGCGGGGCTCCTGACGAGAAGGAGGCAGGGCTGTGACCTCCGACGAGATCACCGAGTACCGCATCGAGCACCTGCGAGACCGGCTGGCCCGCGGGGAGACCGCCGAACTCGGCGTACGGGTCGAAACGCACGGCGCCCGTGCCGTCGTCCGGGGCCGTGTCCCCGACGAGCAGTGCCGGACGGCCGTCCTGCGCGTCGCGGGGGAGGAGCTGGCGGGCCTGGACTGGTACGACGACCTCACCGTGAGCCACCCCGGCCTGCCCGATCACGCCGAGGAACTGTCGTGATCCGCGTGGCGGCCGTCGGGGACGTCCATCTCGGTCCGGACAGCGCGGGGCTGCTGCGACCCGCCTTCGACACCCTCGGTACGTGCGCGGACGTGCTGCTGCTGGCGGGCGACCTCACCCGGCACGGCACCCCCGAGGAGGCCCGGGTGGTGGCCGCGGAGGTCGCGGGACTGCCGGTGCCCGTCGTCGCGGTCCTCGGGAACCACGACTACCAGAGCGACCAGGCGCAGGACGTGACCCGGCAGCTGCGGGCGGCGGGCGTGCACGTCCTGGAGGGTGAGGGGATCGCCCTCGACCTCGCCGGTACGCGGGTGGGCGTGGCGGGGACCAAGGGATTCTGCGGAGGCTTCGCCGGACGCAGTGGCAGCGAGTTCGGCGAACCGGAGATGAAGGCGTTCATCCGCTACAGCCGCCACTGCGCGGAGTCACTGGGGCGGGCGCTGGGCGAGCTGCGCCGAGCGGGCTGCGCGGTGCGCATCGCTCTGACGCACTTCGCGCCCGTACCCGACACCCTGGCGGGCGAGCCCCGGGAGATCTACCCCTTCCTCGGCAGCTACCTGCTCGCCGAGGCCATGGACGAGCAGGGCGCCGACTTCGCCGTCCACGGCCACGCCCACCTCGGCACCGAACACGGCATGACGGCGGGCGGGATCCGAGTCCGCAACGTCGCCCTGCCCGTCATCGACCGGGCCTTCGCCGTCTACCACCTCCCTGTGAGGGACCACGCGCCCGCCCGCGGCGGCCCGGCTCCGGCCGGGAGGTGAACGGGCCGCGACGGGCCGCGACGGACGGGCCGCGTGTGCCGCTCCGCGGCGGTCGGAAGGTGCGCCGCTCCGGCGGGCGGCGCGGTCCCGCGGCAGCGCGGTGGGTACCCGGCGCCGGGTTGGGTAGGCGCCGGGCAGGAACCGCTTCCAGCCGTGGGAGGAGCCATGACCCGACGGGTCCACGAGGTGATGACCGAGAAGCCGGTGACCGTCGACGGGCTGACCTCACTGGCAGAGGCGGCCCGGGTCATGCGGGACGCGGACATCGGGGACGTCCTGGTCCTGGAGGGGGGCAGGCTGCGCGGCATCCTGACCGACCGGGACCTGGTCATACGGGCCATGGCCGAGGGCCGTGACCCCGCCGAGACGACGGTGCGGGCGATCTGCAGCCCCGAGCCGATCACGGTCGGCCCCGCCGACGGCGTCGACCAGGCCGCCTACCTCATGCGCCACCACGCACTCAGGCGCCTGCCCGTACAGACCGAGGACGGCGAGCTCGTCGGAGTCGTCACCCTGGGTGACCTGGAGGTCGAACGGGACCCGGGATCGGCCCTCGCGGCCATTGCGGCCGCCGAACCCGGCACCGCGTCGGCCGGTCGCACTCCGCCTCCGTGAACACGAGCCCCCGGTCCTCCGACCTCCCCGCCCGCCCTCACCTGCCGACGACGGCGCGTACGTTCTCGATGCTTCCGCAGCCGGACGCCAGCAGCTCGTCGCGTGCCCTCAGGAACGCGGATCCCAGCTCGGCCCTGCGCTCGTCGGGGACGCTCTCCCGGGCGCCGTTGAGGATCGTCCGCTCCTCCTCGTCCACGTGGTGGGTCACCGCCTTGACCAGGTCCTCCAACCGTGCGTCCCACTCGTCGGAGCCGACGTCGTCCACTTCCAGCAGGGCCAGCAGCGCCTCGTTGCCCTCGGTGTGCTCCTTCTCCCCGTGCTCCACTTCCTCGTTGTCGACGCCCTTGAAGCGTTTGAGCGCCCCGTAGACCTCGGCCTCCTCCGCCTCGCCGTGCGCGATGAGCAGGGCCGAGAACTCGGCCAGCGCTCCGGCGCGGTCGGCCTCGACGCTCCGCATGCGGCGGAACAGCTCCTCCATGGTGCGGTGATCCTTGAGGATCACCTCGACGACGTCACTCCCCTGGCCTGCCATCCACTCGCTCCTCGACTCGATCGTGCTTCCCCGCGGAAGCCGAAGGACCCGCACAAGGGCCCCGCCGTCCGCCGGAACCCGGCGCGCCGGTCTGCGGGCGCGCCTGCCCCCGCTCCGGCCGTTCACGCAGGACTCCGGCGACGGATCGACGTCGAGGCCGCGCCGGACGGCTCCAGGGGCCGCGTGGACGCCGCCGGTCCTCGTACGGGACCGACGGCGCCCCGGGCCGGCCTGCGGTGTCAACGGCCCCAGCGCAGGGCCGCCGTCTGCACGGGCGCGTCCCACAGCCGCAGCAGTTCCTCGTCGGCCCGGCACAGCGTCACCGAGCAGCCGGGCATGTCCAGCGAGGTGACGTAGTTCCCCACCAGCGTCCGGGCCACCGGCACGCCCCTCGCCTCCAGTACGTGCGCCACCTCGGCGTGGAAGCCGTAGAGCTCCAGCAGCGGCGTCGCGCCCATCCCGTTGACCAGGGCCAGGACCGGACCGTCGGCCGGGGCCACCGCGGCCAGGTCCTCCAGCACGGCCCCCACCGAGAACTCCGCGATCTCCCGCGCCGTCATCATGGCGCGGCGCTCCCGGCCCGGCTCGCCGTGGATGCCGATCCCCAGCTCCAACTCGCCGTCCGGCAGATCGAAGGTGGGTGTGCCCTTGGCGGGTGTGGTGCAGGCACCCAGTGCCACGCCGAAGCTGCGGGAAGCCTCGTTGACCTGCCGCGCGAGTGCGGCGACCCGCTCCAGCGGCGCGCCCTCCTCGGCCGCCGCCCCGGCGATCTTCTCGACGAAGAGGGTGGCCCCCGTGCCGCGCCTCCCGGCCGTGTAGAGGCTGTCGGTCACCGCGACGTCGTCGTTGACCAGGACGCGCTCGACCCGGATCCCGTCCTCCTCGGCCAGCTCGGCGGCCATGTCGAAGTTGAGGACGTCCCCGGTGTAGTTCTTGACGACGAACAGGACACCCTGCCCGGAGGCGACGGCCTTGGCAGCCCGCAGCATCTGGTCCGGCACGGGAGAAGTGAACACCTCGCCCGGGCAGGCGGCGGACAGCATCCCGGGGCCCACGAACCCGGCGTGCAGGGGTTCGTGCCCGGAACCGCCGCCGGAGACCAGACCGACCCGCCCGCCCTCACGCGCGTCACGCCGTACGACGACCCGCCCCTCCACGTCCACGTCCAGATCGGGATGGGCGGCGGCCAGCCCGCGCAGGGCGTCGGCGACCACTGTCTGCGGACTGTTGATCAGCATGTTCATCAGGTGCCTCCGGGATGCAACCGGCGGACGAGCGGTAAAAGCACTCCACCGCCCGCCCCGGACGGGCGGGCACGCCCGGGAGCGCACGCACCGCTCACCTTGCACGCCCTACACCCCAGTGTGCCGTTCTTCGGGGCACGGCACATCCGCCAAGACTTCCGTTCCCGGCCCCGGGAGAGTTACGAGCTGCGATCAACGGGAAAGATCCCAATACTGGACCGGCGGCCCGTCGAGCGCGGGCGCACCGTCGCTACAGAGGACTCGGGGCAGTCGAAGCCGGCCCTTCGGGCCGGCGGGAAGCGGAAGCCATGACTGAGCGCCTCAAGGGATCTGGGCTGGTCGGCGAGCTATCCGCCGAATTTGCCGGCACCATGATCCTCATTCTCTTCGGGTGTGGTGTGGTGGCCCAGGTGGTCGCCGGCGGGGCCTTGACGGAGCCCGCGGGCGGCCTCGGAAACCACGACAGCATCGCCTGGGCCTGGGGTCTCGGTGTGACCCTGGGCGTCTACGTCGCAGCACGACTCAGCGGTGCCCACCTCAATCCGGCGGTCACCCTCGCACTGGCGGCCTTCAAGGGCTTCCCTTGGCGCAGGGTGGCTCCCTACATGGTGGCCCAGCTGGCGGGCGCCTTCGTCGCGGCCCTCATCATCCGGTGGAACTACTCCGAGGCACTGGCCAAGGCCGACCCCGGTCACACCATCAAGACGCAGGGCGTCTTCTCCACGCTCCCGGCCAACGGCAACCCCAACCTGCCGGTCACCGAGTGGGGAGCCCTGCGGGACCAGATCATCGGCACGGCGCTCCTGCTCCTGCTGATCTTCGCGGTCACCGACCTGTTGGGCACGCCCCCCGGCGCCAACCTGGCCCCGTTCATCGTCGGCCTGATCGTCGTGGCCATCGGCATGGCCTTCGGCACCAACGCCGGATACGCGATCAACCCCGCCCGTGACTTCGGACCCCGGCTGGCGAGCTTCCTCACCGGCTACGGCGGGGCGTGGCGAGATCAGTACGGGAACTTCTACTTCTGGGTGCCCATCATCGGCCCGTTCATCGGCGGCGTGCTGGGCGCGTGCATCTACAAGATCTTCATCGGCAGGTTCCTGCCCACCGCCGAGCCGGAGCCTGCGGGACGGGTCCCGGCCCCGGACGAGAGCTGACCGGACCGGGACCGCCAGGGCGGGCCCGAGACGGCCCGCCCCGCACCTCGGCCCGTACGGCCCAATCGCCTAGAGAGGCGGCACGCCATGGCTGACTTCGTCGGCGCGGTGGACCAGGGGACCACCAGCACCCGATTCATGATCTTCGACCACGCAGGCAACGAGGTGGCGAGGCACCAGTTGGAACACTCCCAGATCCTGCCCCGCTCGGGCTGGGTCGAGCACGACCCCGTGGAGATCTGGGAACGCACGAACTCGGTGATGCAGAACGCGCTCCGGCACGGCGACCTGTCCGCCGCCGACCTGGCGGCCATCGGCATCACCAACCAGCGCGAGACGACGGTCGTATGGGACCCGCGCACCGGTCGCCCCTACTACAACGCCATCGTCTGGCAGGACACCCGCACCGACTCCATCGCGGCGGCACTGGAGCGCTCGGGCCAGGGCGACGTCATCCGCCGCAAGGCGGGCCTGCCACCCGCCACCTACTTCTCCGGCGGCAAGATCCAGTGGATCCTGGAGAACGTCGACGGGGTACGCGAGGCGGCCGAGCAGGGCCACGCGCTCTTCGGCAACACCGACTGCTGGGTGCTGTGGAACCTCACCGGCGGACCCGACGGCGGCGTCCACGCCACCGACGTGACCAACGCCAGCCGCACCATGCTCATGGACCTGGAGACCCTCGACTGGGACGACGAACTCCTGGGATTCTTCGGCGTTCCCCGGGCCATGCTCCCCACCATCAACCCGTCCTCCCACCCGGAGGCGTTCGGACGGACCCGCACCTCCCGCCCCCTGCGCGAGGCCATCCCCATCACCGGAGTCCTCGGCGACCAGCAGGCGGCCACCGTCGGGCAGGTCTGCTACGCACCCGGCGAGGCCAAGAACACCTACGGCACCGGCAACTTCCTGGTGCTCAACACCGGCACCGAACTGGTCCGCTCCCAGCACGGCCTCCTGACCACCGTGGCCTACCAGTTCGCGGGCAGCCCGGCCGTGTACGCGCTGGAGGGATCCATCGCGGTCACCGGCTCGGCCATCCAGTGGCTGAGGGACCAACTCAAGATCATCAAGGATGCGGCGGAGAGCGAACGCCTCGCCCTCACCGTCGAGGACAGCGGAGGCATCTACTTCGTGCCTGCCTTCTCCGGCCTCTTCGCACCGTACTGGCGCTCCGACGCCCGCGGCGCGATCGTCGGGCTCGCCCGCTACCACGACAACGGCCACCTGGCGCGGGCCGCCCTGGAAGCCATCTGCTACCAGAGCCGCGACGTGGTGGACGCCATGGAACGGGACTCGGGCGTCCACCTG
The DNA here is from genome assembly GCF_044455885.1 of Streptomyces sp. NPDC051109. Classification (NCBI taxonomy): domain Bacteria; kingdom Bacillati; phylum Actinomycetota; class Actinomycetes; order Kitasatosporales; family Streptomycetaceae; genus Streptomyces; species Streptomyces sp. NPDC051109. The sequence goes on along the minus strand of NZ_JBITFF010000002.1, from coordinate 524,565 downwards.
GACGTCCTCAAGGTGGACGGCGGCGTGACCGCCAACGACCTGTGCATGCAGATCCAGGCCGACGTCCTCGGCGTACCGGTCAGCCGCCCCGTCGTCGCCGAGACGACCGCGCTCGGCGCCGCGTACGCCGCCGGACTGGCCACCGGCTTCTGGCGCGACACGGACGAACTGCGCACGCACTGGCAGGAGTCCAAGCGCTGGCAACCCGAGTGGTCCGAAGAACGGCGCGAGGAGGGATACGCGGGCTGGAAGAAGGCCGTGGAACGCACGCTCGACTGGGCCACGGTCGAATAGTTCCGCACGGCGGTGGGGGGGGGGGGGGGGGGCGGGCGCCGCGCGCCCCCCCCCCCCCCCCCCCGCCCCCCCCCCCCCCGCGCCCCCGCGCCCCCCCCCGCCCCCCGCCCCCCCGCCGCCGCCCCCCCCCCCCGCCC